>NZ_BDAY01000063.1 GCF_001612685.1 Nocardia altamirensis NBRC 108246 | reverse complement strand
CGGCGGCGCGGCCTGCCGCGGTGTTCGGCGGCGGAGTGTCCTCGTCGACGCCGGACGCGGCGCCCGCGACGATCGGATGACTCTGGCCGTAGTCGAGATCGATGACGTCGGCGACGACGACCGTGACATTGTCCGGTCCGCCGCTGCGTAACGCGAGCTCGATGAGCCGGTCGGCGCACTCGTCGGTGCTGCCCTCGCGCATGGTGTTCGCGATGGTCTCGTCGCTCACCACATCCGAGAGGCCGTCCGAGCACAGCAGATAACGATCCCCGGCCCGCGCCTCGCGCATGATCAGCGTCGGCTCGATCTCGTTGCCGGTGAGCGCGCGCATGATCAGCGAGCGCTGCGGGTGGGTGTGCGCCTGCTCCGGTGTGATCCTGCCCTCATCCACCAAGGATTGGACGAAGGTGTCGTCCCTGGTGATCTGGGCGAGCTCGCCGCCGCGCAGCATGTAGGCGCGGGAATCACCGATGTGCACGAGGCCGAGTTTCTTGCCTGCGAACAGGACCGCGGTGAGCGTGGTGCCCATGCCGTCCAGCTCGGGCTCCTCCTCGACCTGGTCGGCGATCGCGGCATTGCCCTCGCGGGTCGCCGCATCGAGCTTGCCGAGCAGATCGTCGCCCGGCTCGTCATCGTCCAGATGCGCGAGCGCGGCGATCATCAGCTGCGACGCCACCTCGCCCGCGGCATGGCCGCCCATCCCGTCGGCCAGCGCGAGCAGTCGCGCGCCGGCATAGACGGAGTCTTCGTTGTTGCCACGGACAAGACCGCGGTCGCTACGTGCTGCGTAGCGGAGAACGAGTGTCACGATCGCAGCTCGATCACTGTTTTGCCGACACGGACAGGAGTGCCGAGCGGAACCCGCACGGCAGTGGTGACTTTCGCGCGATCGAGGTAGGTGCCGTTCGTCGAGCCGAGGTCTTCGACGTACCAATCATCGCCACGGGGAGACAGTCGCGCATGTCTGGTCGAGGCGTAGTCATCGGTGAGCACCAGCGTGGAGTCGTCCGCACGTCCGATCAGCACCGGTTGGGTGCCGAGCGTGATGCGGGTGCCGGCGAGTGAACCTTGAGTCACCACAAGAAATTTGGCGCCCTTCTGGCCCCGGCTGAAGGAGGGCAGCACCGCGGAACCGCGTGCGGCCCTGGGCTGTATCCGAATGCCGGATGCCGCGTAGATGTCGCTGCGCAAGGTGCGCAGCACCGCCCACACGAACAACCACAACAGCAGTAGGAACCCCGCACGGGTCAGTTGCAGGATCAGTCCCTGCACGGCGCTCCACCTCCTGTTCGACCGTGTATGTCGGTGCCGTAGGTGCGGTTCGACCACCCCCACCAGCATGCTGGTCTTGCCGACCCCGGTATCCGGTGCCGTGCGTGTGTTGGCAGCATCATAGGGCCGTCGGTCGATTTCGATCACGATACGACCGACGAATCCCTGATGGCCATGTCGTGACCTGCATCGCGAGCTTACGGGATCAGACGATACGGATCAGGATCTCGGAGTGCCCGGCGCGGATCACATCCCCGTCGGCGAGCTGCCAGTCTTGCACAGGTGAGCCGTTGACGAGCGTCCCGTTGGTGGATCCCAGGTCGGAAAGCATCGCGGTCTGCCCGTCCCAGCGGACCTCGATGTGCCTGCGCGAGACACCGGTATCCGGCAGCCGGAAATGCGCGTCCTGGCCGCGGCCGATGATGTTGCTGCCTTCGCGCAACTGGTAGGTGCGCCCGCTGCCGTCATCGAGCTGAAGGGTCGCCGAATAGCCCGAACCCGCTTGCGGGGCAGCGCCGTACGCAGGTGCGGCGCCGTAACCGGGCTGCGCGCCGTAGCCGGGCTGCTGCGAGTAGGCCTGGCCGTATTCGCCCTGCTGATCGGGGGCGTAGCCGGCCGGATCCGCGTAAGCCGGGTCGCCGTAGGCAGGTTCGGCGTAGCCTTGCTGGCCGTAGCCCGCCTGGCCGTAGCCCTGGCCTTGCTGACCGTAGGCAGGATCGGCGTACGCCTGTTCGCCGTAGCCTTGCTGGCCGTAGCCCTGCTGTTGCCCGTAGCCGGGTTCCTGATAACCGGGCTGGCCGTAACCAGGGGCAGGTTCCTGATAGCCCTGCTGCCCGTACCCGGGCTCCTGGTAGCCGGGCTGGCCGTAGCCGCGATCGGCGGCATAGCCCTGCTGCTGCCCGTACCCCGGCTCCTGGTAGCCGGGCTGACCGTAGGCCTGACCACCCTGCTGGTAGTCGTAGCCGTTCTGGTAGTCGCCATACCCCTGCTGCTGCGCGTCCGGGGCCTGATAGTCCGCACCGTACGGTGCAGCGCCACGACCGTAGTCCTCGCGGTACGCGCCGTTCTGCGGACGACCGGCAGGCGGTGGGGCGTACCCGCGGTTGCGTGGATCGGACTCCGCGGGCTCACGGCTCGGGTCGTAGCCTGAGTTCTGCGTCATGGGGCCAGCTCCTGGTTGCGGGTTTTCAGGTCGTTGTGGCGGGGGTTCGGGGCTTTGGGCTGCTTTCGCCCGGCGACCGATGTCCGGGTCGACCCGGCCGCTTGCCCTGAACTGTCCGGTGTGCAGCGTAGGTGATGCCTCGAACGCCACGTGTACTTCGCCGTAGGTCTGCCAGCCTTGCTCACGGATGTAATCCTGGAGGTGTTTGGCGAACGCGCGGGTGGTGAGGTCATGATCTGCGTCCAACTGCTGGTGATCGGAAGAATTGATGGTGATCACATAACTGTTGGGCGCCAACAGATGTCCGCTGCCGAGCTCCTGGACATGATCGGCGGCCTCCTGCTGCAGCGCCGCCTCCACCTCCTGCGGCACGACGTTGCCGCCGAACACCCTGGCGAACACGTCACCGACGGCGCCCTGAAGGCGACGCTCGAACCGAGAAACGATGCCCATGTCGGCCTCCCTTCGGTGAGCGTCTCTTCTTCGGATCCGTAACAACGACGCGCGAATATGGCGTGTCGCGTATCGAGCACGTTCATTGCATGATATCCACGATCGTCCACACCTGTAACTCTTGGACAGAACCCCAGGTTCCCCGGCCTGTCCAGCCCCCGCGTCGCGGCCCCACAAGGCGATTTCGTGTCAGCAGGAAGTGCGTGATACTGTCTCCGAGTCGCTCGGGCGAGTGGCGGAATGGCAGACGCGCTGGCTTCAGGTGCCAGTGTCCTTCGGGACGTGGGGGTTCAAGTCCCCCTTCGCCCACTTCATTCGATGCATGGTCCCTGCCCCCAGAGGGCGGGGGCCATGTCTCATTTCGTAGTGTTTTGTGGGGGCGCAGCCCCCACGCCCCGCTCGGCGGGGCTTCGCCCCCCGAACCCCCCAGTTTGGTTGTCTGGCAACTCAGGTGTCTTGGTTGTCTGCCGAGTCAGATGTCATGGTTGTCTGCCGAGTTAGATGTCGTCGACGTAGCGGAGTCCGCGTTTTCGGCCTTCGATGTGGCGAGGGTGCTGGCACATCTGGGGGTTGGCCAGCTTCGGGATGAGCAGGAGCAGCGGCCATATTGCTGCTCGCGGCATGATGGAGATCGCGATGTCGAAAGGGTTGGCATCCATGAACATCCGTAGGCGGAGGCCGTGTCGCTTCTCGAAGTTTCGGTTGGCGACGAAGGTGCCGACGATCCAGTAGGCCAGGATGCCGAGGCAGAAGACAATCAGCAACTGATTGTTCATCATGAGCTCCAGAAGGTAATAGCGCGTTGCCGTTACGGGTGCGGGCACCTGTGGGCAGTCTTCGAGGGATAGTTGGTTCTTTGATTCTGGGCGGCGCGCATGGTCAGCCGTGTCGGGCAATTGTTCGATAGCGCTGGGGTATCGAGTGTGATACCTGCGGTGTCAGGTCTCTGGCCCCGTGATTTCGGTCCGGGGATGGTGAGAGCCGGCTGTTAGCGGCCTTCGCGTGGGTGCCGGGTGGGGGCCCGTTCTAGTGGTAGGCCTTTCGGGGTGGCTTTGTGGGTTCGATGGGGATGTAGTCGCGGAAATCTGTGTTTCTGATTTCTAGGTTGCAGGCCATGGAGCCGACCTCGCGGTAGGGGAGGACGGTGTGGTGGCCTGGGGTGTCGTAGAGGTCTACGACGGTTAGGGGGCGGCCGGGGATGGCGAAGGTTCTGGCGTCGGCGAGTACGACCATGGGGGAGCGGGATGTTGGGGGGACGAGTGCTGGGACGTGGCCTGGTAGTAGGCCTTTGAAGGCTCGGTGGTCGACGGTGAGGGCGGTCAGCGGGTAGTGCTCCATGTCGATCTTGTCCAGGTCGGGGTTTGCGCCGATCCAGCCGTTCTCGTCGAGTCCGCCCAGCTTGTCGAGTAGGGCGCGCCAGCCTGCGTCGGTGCCGAAGAAGGTACGGACAAGCAGTACTCCGTCGGTTTCGGGGAGCGGAGGGAACGGGCGGCGGGGTGGTGCCGTCGGCAGGGCGGGGAAGGCCGGTCTGCCGCGGTCGCCTTGGTACATGCCGTCCACGTCCATGTCGCGGACCAGATGGTCGAAGGTGAGGACGCCGCCGAGCAGGTCGGCAAGGATCTCGCCGAGCCGGGTCGAGGAGACCCGGACGCCGCGGCCGGGTATCACCGCCAGGTCAACCAGCAATGGTCCGTCGCCGCCGTATATCGCCGGAATGTCGGATAAGACGAGAACCGGTGGTACCGGGCTGTTGTCGGGGACGAGCGCAGGGAAGTTTCCGCCGTGCAGCTTGTTCCATCGGTGGTCCTCGATCGGGCGCAGCCGCACCCCGCTGTCGCCGACGACGAGCACATCGCCTTCGCGGCGGCCAGCGATCTCGTCGAGCAGGCCGCCCCACCGTGCCATGCCGTCGTGATAGGACGTACAGACCAACAGCACTTCACCAGGATCCGGCTCGGGGAGTTCGGGGTAGGACATGACGCTCCTCTAGAAGTGGCCTGGCGGGTTGTGATCAGACCCCGTCGGGTGTTGGCAGGCGCGCAGCCGTCCGCCGCTGTGGGTGTCAATCGGGGATGCGTACTGTGCCGCACAGGAATTCCGCGTCGTCGTAGAGCACGGTGTCGGAAACCAGGACTCCGGTGAGTCGTTCGGCAAGGGCGAAGGCGGCTGTCTTGGTGGCGCCGGTGTCTTCGCAGTCCTCGACGAGGGTCAAGCAGTACGCCTGGAACAGGCTGTCGCCGAGGATCCAGTCGTAGTCGGCGGCAACGGCATTCGATCGTCCCCTGCGCCGCTGTGGTCGCGGCTGGCCGCCGGAGGTGGCTGGTTGTGCTGTCATCACGGCCTTACATACCAACGGTCCGCTTGTTCGGACCGTTGGGCTCATCGACCGCTGTGGGTGGTCCGTTAGTCCACCTACCTAATTTTTCGATCATTCCGCAGCTGAGATGCCGGAAGCCCGGTCCAGGTGGACCGGGCTTCCGGGGTGGGGCGTGGCGTCAGCGGCTGCCGATGGGTTGTTGGAGGATGCCGCCGAGGAGGTTGCTCACCCCGCGCAGCCAGACCGGCCAGGTGGCCGGGTCCAAGGCCATGGAGCCTTCATCGCGGATCGAGCAGCCGGATTCGACTGGGACGCCGTTGAATCGGTCCTGTAACCAGACCAGGACGCGTGGCATGGAGATGATTTCCAGGGTGATGTGTTCGCTGAAGTTGTCGCGAACGTACTGCACCCGCGCCTTCGGGTCGGTGCAGTACTGGTCGACCAGTTGGTTCACCGGGCCGACCGGCGCGAACTCGTCCGGGTTGGACTGGTAGATGAACATCGGCATGTCCGGTACCGCGTGGCCGAGCCGGATCTTGTCGAAGACCTGGCTGGGGATCGGTTGGTGCAACGGATCGGGCTCGTCGAAGAGGCCGGGCAGGTTCATGAAGGGAAAGATGCCTGCCGAATAGAGGCACAGCGAGTTGCCAACGGGGATCAGTGCTTTGCCGAGCGGGTTCATGTGCTGCTGGATGTAGTCCGCGAGCTCGGGGTACTCCTTGGCGACGCCGAACAGACCGTTGAGGATCAGCGCTGAGCCGAGGTTGTTGCTTGCGGTGTTGACCGTGGTGCGCAGATCGGGTTGGTTACCGCCCTCGGCGACGCCGACGACGTTCAGTTCTGGTGCGTAGGAGGCCTTCATCTCGGCGACGTGGCCGGTGGTGATGGCACCGCCGGAATAGCCTGCCACGCCGACTTTGGTGTCGCGGTTCAAGCCCATCGGTGCGAAGTTCTCCACCGCCCTGATGCCGTCGAGGGTGATCCTCGCCCCGAGTGGTCCCGCGGCGAACGCGGAATTCGGACCCTCGTGGTCGGGCATCGCGACGGCCCAGCCCGCGCCCAAACCGGTCAGCGGCGCGACGAATTCGAAGGGGATGTCGAATTGTCCGGAAATGGTGCCTGGCACGGAGGCCTGCTGCAGCGCGTAGGACGCCGCGCAGTAATTCGCGTTGGAATCCTCCGGGAACTGATAGGAGAGCAGGTTTCTCGGCTCGCCCTTGTTGTCGCCGCGCGGCTTCATCACGGTTGTCACTGCCGCGATCGGCTGGTCGCGGGTGTTGGTGGAGCGATAGGACAGCTGCCAGGCGTCGATGTTGAACGGGAGGACCGAGTAGAACGCCAAATGCACCTCGCGTGCGGCGATGATCTCGCCCGGCTTCTTGGCGGCGACGATATCGGCCGGTGGTGCGTAGAACGCCGGATCGAGTTCCGGCGGAGCCGGTGGAATCGGGAACGGCAGTACGGGTTGGACAGGGACGGGTGGTGCGGGAAGCTCCGGCGGTGCGGCGGTGGCGACTGCCCCGGATTGAATGACTGTCAGGATGCCCGTGAGAACCAGGGCCGCCACCACCGGTGAGCGATGCTTCCGTATTGCGCTGATGCTCATGTACTCGTGCTCTTCCTTTGCTGACCGGAAACCCGATGTTTCATAGAGGCCCGGCTTAAGTACCTAAGCAAACAGCACGAGGACACTTACTATCCACCTGCAGGAACATAAACTTTTCGTCAAGAGGTTGTGCACATTGCATAAGCTGTCGCCTTCGTGACGTTGTGCTGTCGATGGTGGGGTAGCGCGAATCGGACGGACGTCGCGAAACGGACCGGTGCGCAACTGCATCGTCCTCGGCCGTTCGAAACCGGGTGAACCGGTGCGGTTCTCAGACCTGCACGACTGGTGTCGCACGCGATACTCCGTCATATCTCCGGCGGAAACTCCGCCCCGGATGCAGGAATTGGTGGTGGCTCTCCGCGAAAAAGGCGATGGCTGCGGATGATCCAAGTGCCCGCTTGTTGCTCTTACGCAGAGACTCGCGTTGGACGGTCCAGGCGTGTGCGATCGGATCCTCCTTGCGCGGCTTGATACTTGGCTGCCGGAGACCTCGCTTGCGCTGGTGGACAGCGAGATACCGGACGCTCCTGCGGCGAGACATGCCGTGATTCGTTCGGGATTTTTGCCTGATTTTCAGCGAAAACTCAGGAATTGCCGGTTCGTTGCGCAATGTCGGTCTCGTCTAGCGCTATGCTCGCCGCGCTACTTATCCCCGAATCCAGCGTTTCTCAAACGCTTGCGCGCCACTTCGGCCGCGGCCGCGGTCTGTGTAATGAGGCGCTGTTCGTGGAGTTTCAGGAATGTCATGCATCTCCGACTGCGAAGGATCGCGTATGAAGATGTCCCAAACACGGCATCGTCGATATGGACGAACAACGATGTTCGCCGCAAGCGTCGCGGCGGTTATTCAGGTGGCAGCCGCAGGCTTTGCCGCAGCGTGCCCTTGCGATGGTGGCAACTCGGCCTATGTGCCAATTCAGCCCGCACTGACCCCGCCGGCAATGCCTGCGGAGGATCAGCGTTTTCTGAATCCGCCGCTGGACGCGTTTATCAACAAGCAGCCGGGTGAGATCATTGCCGCCCGCGAAGTTCGCCCTGCGTTCGAGTCGCTTATTCAGCCGGACGTTGATGCATGGCAGCTGTCGTTCCGTTCCACGAACAGCAAGGACGAGCCGATCGCCGCGGTGACGACGGTGATGAAGCCGCGCGGTGGCAGCCCGACCAACCTGTTCTCCTTCCAGGTGCCGGAGGACGCCGTCGCGGCGCACTGCGCGCCGTCCTACACCACTCAGGTGCTGGCGCTCCCGCCGAACTACGCGGGCACGATCGGCCCGAACTTCATGCTCCCCATTGCCCTTTACGCAGTCACCAAGGGCTGGGCAGTGTCGATTCCGGACCACGAGGGTTTGCTGTCCGCGTTCGCCGCGGGCCCGCTGTCGGGTCGGATCACCCTCGATGCCGCCCGTGCGACACAAGATTTCAAGCCGATGAACCTGCCCGGTCGCGACACGAAGATCGCCTTCTGGGGTGACTCGGGCGGTTCCATTCCGACCATGCACGCCGCCGAACAGCGCGCGTCCTACGCGCCCGACCTGAAAGTCGCCGGCGTTGTTTCCGGCTCGACGCTGTCAGATCTGCGTGAGATGGTCAACTATCAGAACAATGGTGCGGTGGCCGGTACGGTTTTCACCGGCGTCGTCGGCGTGAGTCGCGAATATCCCGAACTGCAGCAGTACCTGGATCAGCATATGAACCCGCTCGGCCAGGGGCTGCGGTCCGTGCACAGCAACGTCTGCCAGGGCTGGTCGGTATCGCTGTTCCCCGCGCTGAACATCAAGGGGCTGTTCGACACGCCGGACTTCACGCGTGAGCCGCTGCCGTCGCAGATTTTCGACAAGGTGCGTTTGGGGCATTCGACTCCGGACATGCCGGTGTACATTTTCCAGTCGGCCGGTGACTGGATCGTGCCCGCCTATGCGACCGACCGATTGGTGAACGGCTATTGCCAGGACCCCGACGCGAAGATCACCTATCGCCACATCACCGTCGGTGAGTCCTACACCCAGGCCTTCTTCTCGGTGCCGGGGACATTCAATTGGCTGCAGGACCGGTTCAACGGAGTTCCGGCGGGTGGCTGTAATACGGCGGCTGTCGGCGCAATCTCCGACGAAGGTTCGCCCGAGATGCAGCAGTGGCTCGATATCGCTGGCCCGAAGCTGACCGCCGAGGTCAAGGCCAAGCGCGGTTTCTGATCGACAGGCAATACGGCCGTTCGGCGTGATGCCGACGTAATCCGAGAGAAGGCCCGGTCCACCAGGATCGGGCCTTCTCGCTGTTCGCGGTGCTATGTCGTTGCCGCCGAATCGGATACCGGCGTGGTCAATACACACCGCGTGCCCTGATAGATCGTCGGCATGCAGCGATTGCAATGGGTGCACCGAGTTTCGGCGGCCGCGTCCGCGCGCATTCGGTTGACCAGTCCCGGCTCGTGCAACAGCGCGCGGGCCATGGCGACGTACTCGAACCCGTTGGCCATCGCGGTGTCCACCGCGGCACGCGAGGCGATCCCGCCTAGCAGCACCAGCGGCAGCGCGAGCTCGGCGCGGAAGCGCAGCGCGGTATCGAGCAGATAGGCCTCGTGATACGGATAGCTGCGCAGGAATCGGCGACCGAACAAACGAATGCCCCAGCGCTGCGGCGGCGGGAACTGCGCGGCGAACTCGTGCAACGGCACCTCGCCGCGGAACAGGTACATCGGGTTCAGCAGCGAGCTGCCGACGGTGAGTTCCAGCGCGTCCAGCGCGCCGTCCTGCGCGAGCCACTGTGCGACGGACAGGCTTTCATCGACGCGGAAGCCGCCGCGCACCCCGTCGTCCATGTTGAACTTCGCGAGCACCGCGATGCGGTCGCCGACCGCCGTGCGCACCGCATCCGCGGTCTGCCTGGCCAGCCGGGCCCGGTTCGCCAGTGTGCCGCCGTATTCGTCCGTGCGTTTGTTCAATGCCGGGCTGAGGAACGAGCTGATCAGATAGTTGTGCCCGAAATGCAGTTCAACGGCGTCGAATCCGGCCTCGACCGCGATCCGGGCCGCATCCGCGTGCGCGGTGACGATCCGTCGGAGGTCGGCGCGGGTTGCCGACCGGGTGATCCGCAGGCTGAGTGGACTGAACTGCCTGTTCGGTGCGAGCGCGGTCGCGCGATTGGAGGCCGCGTTCGCGACCGGGCCGGCGTGGCCGAGCTGAGCGGAGACCGCACCGCCCGCCTCGTGCACCGCGTCGGCGAGCCTGCGCAGTCCGGGGACGGCCTCGGGACGCATCCAGATCTGGTGCCGATCGGTCCTGCCTTCGGGCGCGACCGCGCAGTAGGCGACCGTGGTCAGTGCTGCGCCGCCCTCGGCGACCTTGCGGTGGAAGTCGATGAGTGCGTCGGTGACCAACGCGTCCGGGGTGCGTCCCTCGAACGTGGCGGCCTTGATGATTCGGTTGCGCAGCCGAATCGGCCCGAGCGTGGCCGGTTGAAACGCATCGTTCGGCATCTCCTCAGACTAGAACGTGTTGCAGTTTGATGTTCGGAGAATGAGGTACTGGAACCGGCTGCGCACACAATAAGAACCTGTTCTAATTCTTGGCATGCGCAGATATGACGGCCGCCGCGTGGTGGTGACGGGAGCAGGCTCCGGCATCGGGCAAGGCATCGCCCTCCGGCTGCTCGACGAAGGCGCCCAGCTGGTCGCCGCGGACATCGACGAGCCCGGCCTGGCGACCACCGCGGAAAAGGCGGGTGACGCCGCCGACCGACTGCGGACGGTCGCGGTGAACGTCGCGGACCAGGCCTCGGTCCGCACGGCGCTCGATACGGCGCTCGACTTCCTCGGCGGACTCGACGTGCTGGTGAACGCGGCAGGCATCCTGCGCCCGGCGCGTACCCACGAGATGCCGCTCGAGGCGTGGAATCAGGTGATCGGGGTCAACCTCACCGGCACCTTCCTGGTGACCCAGGCCGCGCTGCCCGCGCTGGTCGACACCGGACACGGGGTGGTGGTGAACCTTTCGTCGACCGCGGCCTTCAGCGCCGCGCCCTATCTCGCGGCCTACGCGGCGTCCAAGGGCGGCGTGAACGCCTTCACGCACGCGATCGCGCTGGAATACGCCAAGCAGGGGTTGCGCGCGGTGAACATCGTGCCCGCGGGCATCACCAGCGGCATCACCACGAAATCGATTCTGCAACAGCCGGAAGGCTTCGACCCGAAGCTGTTCTCCCGGATGACCGGGTGGCTCAACGGTGGTGCGCTCGGCAGTCCGGAGGACATCGCAGGCGTGGTCGCGATGGTCGCCTCGGAGGACGGGCGCTACATGACCGGGACGGAGATCCGGATCGACGGCGGCGCACTGATGTGACCGGCGTGGTCACCCGGGCGTAGCAACCAGCAGATGATGCGGGATCGGTGGCTGTGGCAGTTGCTGGTGGTCGACCGTGCAGCCGGCCTTCTCCAGCGCGGCAATGACGTCCGCGACCGGGCGGAGCGTGAAACCGTAGGCGGTGAACGGCAATGTCGCCATCGTGTCCGGGTCGCCGATGCCGATCACCAGGCGCCCGCCCGGCCGCACCACCCTGGCGAGTTCGGCGCAGGCGGCGTCGAGGTCGGGCACGAAATACACGGTGTTGACGGTGATCGCGGCGTCGAGGCTGTTGTCGCGCAACGGCAGGGCGGTGAGCGAGCCCTCGGTCAGGCGCAGGCGATCGTTCGCGATCTCCTCGGCGTGCTTGGTACGGGCCCGGGCCAGCATGTCCGGCGAGATCTCGATGCCGTGCACGACGCCGGTGTCGCCGACCTGCGCGAGCAGCAGCGAAAGCCCCGCGCCCCCACCGAATCCGATGTCGGCGGCACTCGCGCCGGTGGTGAGCGCGGTGGCCGTCACGGCAGCCTCGATGGCGCGCTTGTTGCCGCGGTTGAGGACGAAGGCCACCCCCTTGCCGAGCACGCCGTGTGGATTGCCGAGTTGACCGGCCAGCGTGGAGAACATGCGAGCGCGCACACCGTTCATGGCGCCATCGTAGCCACCGAGCCGCCGGAATTTGGATCATCAACGTTTCGAATACTGTGCCGCGAGCGTTCGTTTCGGTTCGATCGGATGCTGTGTTGCCGACCCGAAAGAATGCTGTGCGTACACCTTTGATTCTGCTGGCCGCCTGTGTGACGGCGCTGTGCACCGCCGGGCCTGCCGGAGCGACAGGGGATTGGGGGCCGCTGGCGCCGCCCAACCCACATCTCGGGCCGATCGGCACCGCGACGATGCACGGGGACGCCGGATCGTCGGATGCCACGCCGCTCGCCGGGCCGGATACGCGCGCCGTGTCGGTCACCGGGTATCCGCTGGCCGCGGCATGCCCGACCCTGCTGGAGGGCTCGGACAATCTGGCGGTCGCACTGTGCACGGCGATCGTTGGCCAGGCGCCGATCGTGTACCTGATCGATCCCGCAGACTCGGCACCGATCGGGCATCCACTGGCCACACTGCCGCTGGCAAAGGGCAGCTTGCTCGGTGGCGTGTACGCCTACCTGGACAATCAGGATCGGCTCGTCGTCGTGGACGGCAACAACCGGCTGCTCCGCATCGGGCACGAGCGGGACGCTGCGGGCGCGTGGCGATTGGTGAGTACGGCGGTCGCCGAGCTGTCCGCGGTGATTCCGGTGGGCGACAACGTGACCGGGCTGGTGCCGGATTGGTCGGGAAACGTCTGGTTCGCGACCGGCAATGGCGTTGTCGGACTGGTCGGACCGTCCGGGCAGGCGGCCACCCTGGCCTTGCCCGCCGGAGAGCAAGTGGCGAACAGTATTTCGGCGGCGCCGAGCGGGCGGATCGCGGTCGCCACCACACACGCGCTCTACGAGTTACACGCCGATGCGTCGAGTCGGCCCGAGGTGCTCTGGCGGGCGGCCTACGCGCGTGGCTCGGCGCGGAAGCCGGGTCAGCTCAGCTGGGGCACCGGCTCGACACCGACCTACTTCGGGCCGCGCACCGGCGCCGACTATCTGACCATCGTCGACAACGCGGACGGCCAGGTCAACGCGCTCGTGTTCCGTTCGGGAAACGGGCAATTGGTGTGCACGCAGCCGGTGCTGGCGAAGGGCGGTGCCGGGAGCGAGAATTCGCCGATCGGCGTCGGCCGGTCGATCGTCGTCGCGAGCACCTACGGGTATCCGTATCCGGCCGTGCCGGAGGGCGCGGGGCCTGCCGTGCCGCCGACCGCGCCGTTCCTCGGCGGCATGACCCGGGTGGATGTGGATGACGCCGGTTGTCGTCCGGTGTGGGAGAACACGGTGCGCAGCGCGGCGGTTCCGCATCTGTCCACCGCCGATGGTGCGGTCTACACCGTGACCAGACTCGGGCCCGCGAATACCACTCCGGCGGATGGTTATGCGTTCACCGTGGTCGATCCGGTGACCGGTGCGGTCAGCGCGAGCCACCCGCTGCCGGGCACCATCGTCGCCGACCCGCTGCAGACCTCGCCCTTGATCACCCATGGTGGTCACGTGCTGCAGGGCACGATCACCGGAATCCTGCGCATCGGCTGAGACCGGTGGGAGTTCCCAGTCCGGGTGCGGTTGTCGGTATCTCGCGGCACGGCGGGTGGATGTCCGTGCCGCTCAATCGAGTTCACGGTTTGTACACAGGCGAGCGCCTGTGGATAAATCTGTGCGCTGCTCGAGGAGCGATGCGCCGCTGCCACCGCTGATTCGCCGCCGTGTGGGCGCGATAGTGCGGCGCGCTTGGCTGCGCAGCAGCGCATTTCACCTGTGGATGGTGCTGTGTGTTGTTTCGGGATGGCCGAGTGCCGTTCACCTGTGCGTTGCCGGTCCGACCTCGAGCATTGCGGCACAGACGACTCCGAAGGGCCTGGCTTACGGCTGTGGATGCGCGTTGTGGCGGTAGGCGAGGCTGTGCGCGAAACCTGTTGATGCACCGTCGCCTTTGTGGATGATGCCGCCGTACCCAGGTGTGGACATCGATCCCACCGAGCGCGGGCATCCGCGGCGCCAACAGGGTGTGCTGATGCTGTGCACAGCGGTGGACTACCGGTGACTCCCAGCCTGTGGACGGGCGTCGAGGACGTTAACACCGGTGGCCCGGATGGCTATGTGGCGTCGGCGCGGCAGGCTCCGTGATAACCGCTGCGCCTGCGGTTTCGGAGCGTGCGCGCAACGCCTCGGCGTGTTGCAACGGCGTGTCTAGTTTGGGGACAGGTTGCCGCCCTGTCGATTTCGCGGCTTTCGCCGCATCCCGAGGCCAAGTGAGGCGAAGATCACACCCCTGCGCGAGGTTGCGGTCGAGGTGCTGAACGGCGCCTGGCAAACCTCAGCGCGGGCGACCTTTGTGTGTCTGGTTATTTCCGATTCTCACACGACACATGCATGTCTTCGGGCAGTCCTAACAGGTCTGCATCGTGTTAATTGCGTCGTAAACAAACCTCAGGTTGCTTTTGAAACATCCATCATCCAGCTATCCCGTTTTGTAGAGGTGAACGCGCAGGTAGAGGCCTACGTAGCCGTGCCATGGAGAGATCTACGTTGGCATGGCAGCAAATCGCTTTGAGAATGTTTGTTACATCCCCGAGTGGATATGGGTGGACCTGCGGATTCCCTCGATCGCCGACTCGTGGAGTGATCGAATCGGTCGCCGCGGCGGCAGCCACAAGTTAGCTGGGAGAGTGAAAAATGATGCACCCACATGGGTTTGCTGAAGCGCTGCTTTATACGCTTGACACGAGCGACGAGGGTTGCATCGGCATAACGATTGTGTAGAGTCAACGGCAACGCTGGCCGCAGCTGAGCACGACTCGCTGCGGCCAGCGGAACTCAAATGGGGAAGTCGAAACCAAACCGTGACTCGGCGTTGCTGTCGATTGTCCGAACGCACTCTGCTCAGCGGATGCCCAAGGTTGTCTGCGGACCCTCCGGTGCCACCTCACCCGTCACACCCCGCGCCCGTTCGGCTTGCTCCGACACCACTCGGCGACCCACCCCGAACACATAGACCAGGAACAACGCCTCCGCGGTGAACCCGATCGCGATCCGCACCGGGGCGGGCAAGGCGCTCGGGGTCACGAAACCCTCGATGCAGCCGCACACCAGCAGCACCCCGACCAACCCGAGCGCGATCGTCGCGGTCGCCCTGCCCTGCCGGGCCACCGCCTCCACCCGGCTCAACCGACCCGGATCTATCAGCGTCCAACCAAGTTTCAGCCCGGCGCCGCCCGCGACGAACACCGCGGTCAGCTCCAGCGTGCCGTGCGGCAGGATGAAACCGAAGAACGAATCCAGCCGTCCCGCCTCGGCCATCAGCCCGGCGGAGACGCCGAGATTCAGCGCATTCATGAACAGCAGATACACCGCAGGCAGGATCAGCACGCCGGTGAACAGCGCGATCGCGGTCACCCATGCGTTGTTCGTCCACACCTGCGCGGCGAACGCGCCCTGCGGATGCTCGGAGTAATAGGACTCGAACGCGCCGCCACGCCCGGTGATGTCGCTGGTGTCCGCCGGAATGCCGAGCACCCTCCGCGCCGAATCGAACTCCGCCACCCAGAACGCAAGCCCGGCGGACACCAGCAGGAACACCGCCGCCACGCTGACCCACCACGGCCACGACCGATACAGCGCGGCAGGGAAGGCATGCGTCCAGAACCTGCCGATCTCCTGCCAGGCATCGGACTTGCTGCCGAGCACCCGGCCACGCGCCCGCGCCAGCAGCGCGCTCAAGCCGGCGATGAGTTCCGGGTCAGGGCTGTGCGACTGCAACCTGGCCAGCTGCTGGGACGTGCGCCGATACAGCATGACGAGCTCATCGGCCTCCTCGCCGCTGAGTTTGCGCCGGGAGGCCAGGTAATCGAGTCGATCCCAGGCCCTCCGGTGTGCATAGCTGTACGCGTCAACATCCATTGGCTTGCCTCCCACTACCGCCGGTCGGAAGAATGCTATCCACATGGCTGAATTCACCACCGGCGAAGCGGTCGCTCTCGAGCTGCCGATCGCGCGGATCCCCACCAGAGCCACCGCGTTCCTGATCGACGTGTTGGTGCAGGGCACGCTTGCCTTCATGCTGCTGTTCTTGTTCGTCGCGATGATGCTGCCCGCAGGCGCGGATTCGGCGTGGTTGCAGGCGGTCGTGCTGATCACCGTCGTCGGCGTGCTCGTCGGTTATCCGGTGACGTGCGAAACCGTGTGGCGTGGCCGGACATTGGGCAAGCTGATGCTCGGGCTGCGGGTGGTGCGCGCCGACGGCGGCCCCGTCGACTTCCGGCATGCGCTCACCCGCGGGCTGGCCGGTGCGATCGTCGACTTCTGGATGCTCGGCGCGTTCGGCGCCGTCGCGGTGGTCACCTCGCTGTGCTCGCCGAACGCGCGTCGCGTCGGCGATGTGCTGGCAGGCACGGTGGTGGTGCACGCGCAGCGGGCGCTGCCTGCGCCGCTGCTCGCGACCGCGCCGCCGTGGCTCACCGGGTGGTCGGCGCAGTTGGAGCTGGCCGGGCTGCCCGAGGATCTTGCCCTCGCGGTGCGTCAGTACCTGAGCCGGTTCCGCACGCTCACCCCGGCGGCACAGCACGAGCTCGGCAGTGCGCTGGTGGTCGCGGTGTGCACGCGGCTGCAGGTGCCGCCGCCGCAGGAGTATCCGCCGTTGCAGATCCTCGGCGCGATCATCGCCGAGCGGCAACGCCGGGTGCTGCCGCCGCCGATGTTCCCGGTCTTTCCGGTCGCGCCGATGGCGCCGTTGCAGCCACAGGCGGGTTGGTAGCGGTCGGGGCCAACTGTTCTCAGCGGTTGGCGGCGACGTAGTCGTCGATCTCGCGCAGGAAAAGGTCGAGCCGTGCCGGGGTGATCCACGAGGCGCGGAACGAGTTCTTCGCCAGCGTCACCAGCTGATCGATGTCGAGGCCCGCGTGCTCGGCAAGGGCCAGGTAGTTGTCCGCCGCGTAGGCGCCGAAGTACGCGGGGTCGTCGCTGTTGACGGTCACCGTGAGGCCGCGGTGCAGCAGGGCGACGATCTCGTCGGACTTCATCTGGGTGGTGACGAACGAGTTCGAGACCGGGCAGCAGGTGAGCGCGATGCCCTTGGACTTGGCCAGATCGACGAGCCGGTCGTCCTCGACGATGTTGGTGCCGTGGTCGAGCCGGTCGACGACGATGTCCTCCAGCGCCTGCCTGATGTGTTCGATCGAGTCTTGCTGGTCGATATCGCAGTGCATCGTCAGCAGGAAACCCTCGCGCCTGGCCCTGGCGAAGACGGCCGCGAACTTGCTCGGCGGGTTCCCGCGTTCGTCCGAGTCGAGCCCGACACCGATGATCCAGTCGCGGTAGGGCAGCGCCTCGAGCAACGTCGCCATCGCGTACTCCGCCGAATAGTCGCGCAGGAAGCAGAGGATCAGCTCGGCCGAGATGCCGAACTCGCGGCGGGCCTGCACGATCGCCGACCGATATCCGGTGATCACCGTCGCGAACGGGACGCCGCGGCCGGTGTGCGCCTGCGGGTCGAAGAACATCTCGACATGGCGGATGCCCTGCGCATGCGCCTTGGTCAGATAGTCGAAGGCCAGGTCGTGGAAGTCCGCAGACTCCTGGAGCACCCGCATGGCCGGGTAGTAGACCTGGAGAAACGAGGTCAGATCGTGGAACTGATACGTCTGCTTGACCGCGTCTACCGACTTCTCGGCCAGCGCGATCCCGTTGCGTTCGGCCAGCCGGAACTTCAACTCCGGCTCCAGCGTCCCCTCCAGATGCAGGTGCAACTCGGCCTTGGGCAGGCCGCGGACGAACGAGGCGAGATCAGCCATGGCTTCCATCATGCGCTCCGGTCGGCGTCGCCGCGGGCGTTCCGCCGGTGGTCTCCGGTCCGGACCTACATGGTGCCGGACTGCTTGAGTTCCAGGTATTCGTCGGCGAGGGCCTCAGGGAGGTGGCCGGGGGAGGCGGCGACCACGGCGATGCCCTTGCGGCGCAAGGATTCCTGGACAAGGGCGCGCTCGGCGAGGACGGTTTCGGCGGCCGCCGCGGGGTAGAGGTCGGCGCGGGTGGTACGGCGCGCGGCGGCCGCGGCGACGTCGGGATCGGTGACCGAGACGATGAGGACGCGGTGGCGCTGGGCCAGGACCGGCAGCACCGGGAGAAGGTTCTCCGCCACCGCGGCGCCGTCCAGGCTGGTGAACCAGACGACCAGGCTGCGGCGGCGGGTGCGCTGGATGGCGGCGCGCACCAGGCCTGCGCTGTCGGTGTCGACCAGGGCGGGCGTGATGCCAGCCAGCGCGTGCATCAGCTTCAGCTGCAAGCTCTTTCCGCCGATGCCGCGTACCTCGGCGCGCGGCGCCCGGTCGTAGGCGAGCAGGTCCACCGAGTCGCCCGCAGCCGCGGCGAGCCCGCCGAGCAGCAGCGCGGCCTCGATGCTGGCGTCGAGGCGGGTGCCGTCACCGACGCGGCCCGCGCTGATCCGGCCGGTGTCGAGCAGCATCAGCATGTGCCGGTGGCGTTCCGGGCGCCAGGTGCGCACGAGCACGTCGGTGGCGCGGGCGGTGGCCCGCCAGTCGATGGCGCGCACGTCGTCGCCTGCCACGTATTCGCGGAACGAGTCGAACTCGGCGCCCTGGCCGCGCAGATTGGCCACGTTGCGGCCCTCGAGGTGTTGCAGGCGTTTGACTTTCGAGCGCATCAGGGGCTCGCTGCGGAACGGGGGCAGCGCACGGACCCGGGCAGGGACGGCACGGCGGGTCTGGGTCCCGGCCAAGCCGAGCGGGCCGATCAGCCGGACGGTCACCTGACCTGCCACGCGGTCACCGCGATAGGTCGGCGTCAGCGTCGTGCGGAAGCGGACCAGCGTGGCGGGCGCCAAAGCCAAGTCGTGCGTGCGGTTTTCGGCATTGGCGCTGCCCGGCCAGTCGTCCCACACGACGCCGCGCATGGTGCGGGATCCGGTGTTCGTTGCGACGAGTTCCACCTCGGTGGCGCGGCCGAGCCGGACCGTCGTCAGCGGCACCCTGGTCAGGGTGAGATCACGTGCCCTGGCGACCGAGCCGATGTCGAAGAGCAGGCCTACCGCGAGGACCGCCGTCGCGATCAGCACCCCGAGCAACGACGGCATGACAAAGGTGACGAGCAGCGCGAGCAACCCCGCCGCCGCGGCAAGCCGACCGGTGACGACCACGGACTAGACCGGAACCGGGACCGAAAGCAGCAGCGACGACATGACGCCCTCGGTGGTCACGCCGTCCAGCTCCGCCTCGGGCCGCAACTGCAGGCGATGCCGAAGCGCCACGACCGCAACGGATTTGACGTCGTCCGGGGTGACGAAGCCGCGCCCGGTCAACCACGCGTAGGCGCGCGCGGCCGCCATCAGCGCGGTGGCGCCTCGGGTGGACGCGCCGTGCTGTACCGCAGGGGACATCCGGGTGGCCCGGCACAGGTCGACGGTGTACGCGAGCACCTCGGGGCTGATCGTCACCGTGCCGATCGCGGCCCGCCCCGCCGCGATATGCGCCCGGCCTGCCACTGGACGCAGCCCGGCCGCGGCCAGGTCGCGCGGGTCGAAGCCTGCGGCGTGCCGCTGCAGAATGCGGAATTCGTCGTCGCGGCCGGGCAATTCGACGTCGACTTTGAAGAGGAACCGATCCAGCTGCGCCTCCGGCAGCGGATAGGTGCCCTCCTGCTCGATCGGGTTCTGGGTGGCGATCACGACGAACGGATCGGGCAGCGGCCGCGGCTTGCCGTCGACCGAGACCTGGCGCTCCTCCATCGATTCCAGCAGCGCCGACTGGGTTTTCGGTGGGGTGCGGTTGATTTCGTCGGCAAGCAGCAGATTGGTGAACACCGGGCCGTGCCGGAAGGTGAACTCCGCCGAGTGCGGGTCGTAGATCTGCGAGCCGGTGACATCGCCCGGCATCAGGTCGGGGGTGAACTGCACCCTGGTGTGGTCCAGATCCAGTGCCGTCGCCAACGCGCGCACCAACAGCGTCTTCGCCACGCCGGGCACACCTTCGAGCAGCACGTGCCCGCGGCACAGCAACGCGAGCACCAGGTACATGATCGCGTTGTCGTTGCCGATCACCGCCTTGCCGATCTCGGTGCGCAACGCCGCGAACGCCGCGCTCGCCTCCGCGGCGGTCGGCGTGTGGTTGACGTCGGCGGTGCTGGTCATCGGGTCTCCTGTGTCTGACGGGGGGCCTGTGTCTGGTGGATCCGGGGCACGGCGGCATCCGAGACCGCGGCGCGGTGCGCCGTCGTGTCGTGTGCGTCGATCCAGTCGAGCTGTGCCGCAACGAGTTCCAGCGTCTCGGCGTCGGGAACCGGTCCGAACAGCGCCATCCCGATCTGGTTCGGGTCGGCGCCGGTGCGCGCGGCGAGCGCGGCGACCAGCCGGTCCGCCGGGGTGTCCGCGGTCATCCCAAGGGCGGGGCGGATGCGGCGCAGCGTGGCCGCGCGCAGCTTGCCTGCGACATGTTCATGGTCCTTCGACCGCCGATACAGCCCCGCCTGCCCGGCGAGCAACTCGTTCGCGGCGACCTCGACCGGGCGTGGTTCGCGCACCAGCGCGCCTCGGCGGCGCGCCCGCCACCACACCACCACGGCGCCCGCGATCAGGAATTGCACAAGGCCGAAGAAGACCGGCGCGGGCAGCCGATCCCAGATCGCATCGCTGCCTGCCCCGAAGTCGGGCTCACCGATGTCGGGCGGCTGGTTCGGCAGGTCGGGTGGTTGCATCGGTGTCGGCGCGGTTGGCGCACCGCAGGACTGCAGCACGGCATAGAACAGGAGCAGGAACGCGGCGACGGCGGCGAGGGTGGCCCAGAACTTCGGGTTGCGCAGCAGATCGGGTAGGCCCGGCAGCTTCTTGCGGGCCCGAGGCGGTTTCTCGGGCGCGGTCACGTCCGTCGGTTCTGCTGCGGGCGGCGGCGCGGCGGCGGAGAACTGGTCGGCGTGTTCGAGCCTGCGATACTCGTCTTCGGTGGCGCGGCGCCCGCCGTAGACGACCTCGTCGAAACTGTTAGCGGCGGGCCGCAATTCGGCGGCGACCTCGGGCTGCACCGCGCTGCTCGCATCATTGGCGGTCTCCCGCGCGGTGCGCGACCGGCGCACCTCGAGCACGCCGCGCTGCTCCATCCCGCGCAGCACCGCGCGGAACCGTTCGCGCAGCGCGCTGTCGAAATCCTGTTGCTGCGCGGCATTTTCGGCGGCCGCGCGGTGCTCGGCGGCCGCGCCGAGGCGAGGCGGTCCCGGTGTCTGCTGATCGTCGTGCCCGGTCATCGCCGCTCCTGCCCGGGGATACGGATGTCCGCACCTTCCCGGCGACACCGCCGGTCGACGTAGGACACCACCCTGGTCGCCGCCTCGACGACCTCGCCGAACGCGACGATCAACAGCGCACCGCCGGTGAGCAACACGATCACCTGCCACCGATGGGTGCCGGAGAAGTCGGAGAGGTACCACGGAATCCCCAGCAGCGGAACGCACAGCAGGCCGAGCAGGAAGCGCTGCACGAACCACAGCCCCACCACCGACCATTCCGCCCCTGCGGCAAGCAGTTTCGAGCGGGCGGCCGCGGTCCGGTGCGATGCGCGCTCGGCGAACACCACCGGAACCACGACGAAGCGTTTGGCCCGCAGCCAGGCCAACCAGACAACGCCGAACGGAAACGTGATGATCAGCGGCACGGACAGGGCGAGGATGCCGAGGCCGACGGTGGTGTAGAGCAGCTGAAAGATCAGCAGTGGTCCGATCCGCGCGCCGAGCCTGCCGAGCGCGGCGCGCCAGCCGATCGGTGCGCCCGCGATGCTCGCCAGCCCGATCGCCACTGTCGTTCCGCGCAGCACCAACCGCATCAGCCACGCACAGCAGGCCGTCGACAGGACCGCCGCCCACGCGGTGGCCGCGTCCGAGCCGTCGGTCATGGACGAGACGCCAACGGTGACCGCGACAACCAGCAGCTCGGCGAGCACGAAGGTCGCCGCACTCAGCACGGCCAGCGCTGGCAGGTTCGCCTGGACCAGCGCGAACGGCACGTCGAGCAGTTCGCGAAAGGTCATCGGACGGACGGGCACCGTCGTTCCAGGGGACCCTGGTACCGGATCGTCTCCCGCCCCGACGGCACCTGCCGGGTCGGCGGCTGGTAGCACGGGCCGAGTGTAACCGGCGCGGCGGACGGAAGCCCTTCTTCAGTTATGTGGCAGCCGCCTTGTGGACGCGACTGCCGCGCCGCGTGGCACGTCAGCCGTCGCTCAACGATCCAGGAGACGCCCGACCACTGCGCGATAGCGCGCGGGGTCGATCGGCGGGAGGCCGAGCAGGGCACGCAGGTAGACGCCGTCGCCGACGAGCCGGACGAGGTCGGCCTGCACCGGGTCGTCGATCTCCTT
This sequence comes from Nocardia altamirensis NBRC 108246, assembly GCF_001612685.1. Lineage (GTDB taxonomy): Bacteria > Actinomycetota > Actinomycetes > Mycobacteriales > Mycobacteriaceae > Nocardia > Nocardia altamirensis. Next base: position 48,773 of record NZ_BDAY01000063.1, on the reverse strand, counting down.
GTCCAGGCCGTCGGACCACGAGCTCATCATCTCGACGAGCGCCTGCTGCACCTCGTCGGTCTGTGCGTCCTTCGCCGCGTCGATGGTGCGCATGGTGGCCAGCATGGACCGGTAGAGCTCGAGCTCGACCGCCTCAACGGCGTTGTCCGGGTTGGGTGTCTGCAGGTACCACTCGGCGACCGAGTGGCCGTGGTCGATGGAGTCGGCCAACTGCTGGCTCGCGCGTTCGGTGAGCCGTCTGACCAGTCCGGCGAGCAGTGCGTCCTTGCTCTTGAAGTGATAGAGCAGCCCGCCTTTGGAGACGCCTGCCGCTGCGGCGACGTTCTCCAACGTCACTTGCGACAGTCCTTTGTCCAGCAGCAGGGATTCGAGCGCGTCCAGGATGCGGTCGCGGGTGGTTGCCGTCACCTGCGCAACTATACCGGCTGGACGGTAAGGTCTGGTACTGTACCGTCTGGACGGTAGGAAGATCGCGACGAAAGTCGAGAAGGCAATGACCACCCACACCCAGACCTCGAATCACCCCCCGACAACGAAGACCCCGCCCCGCGCCACCGCGCGCGACTGGGCGGGCCTGGCCGTGCTCGCGCTCGCCCTGCTGCTGCTCGCGGTCGACGCGACGGTGCTCGACCTGGCCGTGCCCGCGATCAGCGCCGACCTGGCGCCGACCACCCCGCAGCTGCTGTGGATCATCGACGTCTACTCGTTCGTGCTGGCAGGCCTGCTCGTGATGATGGGCAACCTCGGCGACCGGATCGGCCGCCGCAGGCTGCTGCTCATCGGCGCGGCGGGCTTCGGCGTCGCCTCACTGCTCGCGGCCTGGGCGGTGTCGCCCGAAATGCTGATCGGCGCGCGTGTGCTGCAGGGTGTCGCCGGTGCGACGCTGATGCCTGCGACGCTCGGCCTGATCCGTTCGATGTTCCTCGACCCGCGGCAGCGGACCGTTGCCATCGCGGTGTGGAGCGCGATGGCAGGCGGCGGCGCCGCGGCGGGACCGCTGCTCGGCGGCTGGCTGCTCGAGCACTTCTGGTGGGGCTCGGTGTTCCTGGTGAACCTGCCGGTGATGCTGGTGCTGATCGCACTCGGCCCGTTCCTGATTCCGGAATCCCGTGACCCGAACCCCGGCCGATTCGATCTGCCGAGCGCGGCGCTCTCGATGCTCGCGCTGGTGCCGGTCGTGTACGCGGTGAAGGAGACGGCGGCGCACGGGCTCAGCCTGACGATGGCGCTGATCGCGGCGGTCGGTGTGCTCGCAGGCGTGCTGTTCGTGCGCAGGCAGCGCACGCTGGCGAACCCGATGCTCGACCTGAAGTTGTTCGCGCTGCCCAGGTTCCGCACCGCGGTGCTGACCAACCTGCTCTCGGTGTTCGCGCTCGCGGGCGTGCTGTTCTTCGGCTCGCAGTACCTGCAGCTCGTGCTCGGTCAGTCGCCGATGCAGGCCGGTCTGTTGCTGCTGCCCGGCCTGGCGGCCAGCGTCGTCGCGTCGCTCGCGGCGGCCTGGCTGGTCCAGCGGGTGCGGCCGGGTGTGGCGCTCGGCGGCGGGCTGACCGTCGCCGCGGTCGGCTCGGCGCTGTTCCTCTGGTTGAGCCCGGATGTCGCGACCAGCACAACGCCGTTCATCCTCGGGTTCCTGCTCATCGGCGCCGGTGTCGGTGTCGCGCTGACGGTTTCGGCGGACCTGGTGGTCGGCTCGGCGCCTGCCGAGCGGGCCGGTGCGGCCGCCGCCGTGTCGGAGACCGCCTACGAGACCGGCATCGCGCTCGGTGTCGCCATCCTCGGCAGCGTGGTCATGGCCATCTTCCGCAACGGCCTCGACCTGAGCAACGTGCCCGACGACCGGATCGGTGCGGCATCGGAATCTCTCGGCGCCGCCACCGGTTTCGCGCGCGAACTGCCGCAGTCGGTCTCGAACGCCTTCCTCACCTCGGTGCACGAGGCGTTCGTCTCCGGCATGCACTTCGCGGCGCTCGGCACCGCGTCGATCCTGCTGATCGCCGCCGTGCTTGCGTTCCGCGCCGCCCGCGCGTAACCCGTTGGTGCGCACCCGCTCCGGAACTGGGGCGGGTACGCACCGACAGGGTCAGGTGCCGCTGGGGCGGGCGAGCCGGGTGGTCGCGATGCGGCCACGGAGGGTGACGGATTCGCCGAGCTTCCAGTGCGCGGCCTCGGTCGCCGCCGCGGCCTCGACGGTGTTGGCGGAGACCAGCAGCAGGTCGTCCTGCTTGGCCATTTCACAGAGGCGCGCCGCCTCGTTGACCGCATCACCGATCACCGTGAACTCATAGCGTTGGCGGGCACCCACATTGCCCGCCACCACCCGTCCGGCGGCCACACCGATTGCGGCGATGAAGTCGTGGGTAGTGTCGTCGAGCCGCTTGCGGATCGCGCGGGCACAGGCGAGCGCCGCGCCGGGCGCGTCGGGAAGCTTTGCCGGCGTGCCGAATACCGCGAGGGCGGCATCACCCTCGAACTTGTTGAGCAGCCCGCCGTACCGTTCGACCTCGTCGACCACGATGTCGAAGAAGCGGTTGAGGATGGCGACCATCTCGGCGGCGGGCAGCGTCGCGGCCATCGTCGTCGACCCGACGATGTCGATGAACAACGCCGCCGCATCGGTTTCCACCCCGCCGAGCGTCGGATTGCCCGCCAGCGCTGCGTCGGCGACTTCTCGGCCGACGTGCTTGCCGAACAGGTCCCTGATCTGTTCGCGTTCGCGCAGTCCCTCCACCATGTGGTTGAAACCGCTCTGCAGCTCGCCCAATTCGGTGCCGTCGTAGACGGTGATGGCGACGCTCAGATCACCGTCCTCGACCTCGCGCAGCGCTCGCCGCACCCCGCGGATCGGCGCGATGGTCGCCGACACGGTCTGCATCATCAGCAGCAGCCCGAACACCAGCGTGGCCCCGCCGAGCGACAGCACACAGACCGCGAGCCGGGCGGTGCTCACCGAGGAGTCGACCAGTGCCCACAGCGCCACGATCATCGACAGCGTCACCGGCACGCCGGCGCCGAGCATCCAGGCCAGCAGCGAGCGCCCGCGGACACCGATGCCACGCCTGCGTCGCGACGGCGCCGCGTCGAGCACCCGCGCGGTGACGACGCGCATCGCGAACTCCGCGATCAGATAGCTGTTGGCGCAGACCACGATCGCACTGAAGCCGATGCCGAGCACGAACTTGGGGATCAGCGCGGGCTCGGTGATGGCATAGAACGGCATCAGCACCACGGCGCCGAGTAACCACAGGGCGGCCTGCTGCAGCACCAGGTGACGTGGCATCGCGGCCGCGGCGATCTGCTCCGATTCGGTCGGGACCTGCTCAGGTTCGGTGGCCCACCGCAGGCTCCGCAGGCCCTTCATCGTGCCCCAGTACGCACCGACCACGAACGCGAACACCCCGTACAGCGGGGCGGCGACGAAATTCAGCAGCACGAGGTCCTGCGTGAAGACCGGTGGGCCGGGCAGCACGAAGCAGATCAGCGCGATCGTCACCGCGACACCGATGAAGTTCGCGATCAGCAGCGGAATCGTCAGCAGCAACTGGACCCGGATGCGCCGCATCCCGGACGACTCGTCGATCGGTCCGAGCAGCCGCGACCCGAACGCTGCGGAGGAACGATCTCTGCGGGCCATGGGACGTAAGCCTAGGCCGGATCCCACCCGCAGAGCCGGACCGGAGGTCCACGTCTGCCCGAGCGCATCGAGCAGCGGCCGCGGGCGGGCCGCCGAACTTGTCGATGCTCGGCGCAGGCGATGCAGGCTACGCCCGCACGGGAGGGTGCGCGTGCGGGTGCGCGGGGCCGTGCGGTCCCGGTCCGATCGAGCGCGTCGAGCGGTCCGCACGGCGGGTGCTCAGTGCCCGCGCGGCAGTTCGCGTCGGCCGCGGCCCGGCAATTCGGGGGTGCCGCGCCCGGTGAGCTCGTCTCGGTGCTCGGCGGCCGAAAGATCGTGTGGCCTGGCCCCGGTGGACTGCGTCAGTGCCGAATAGTGCGGATCCTGCTGCGTGTAGTCCGCGTCGACGACCGTTGCGGCGATGCGCTGCGCATGCCAGGGGTCGGCGCCGGGGGTGAGCTGATGGCCGGAACCGGTCGGTGCGTGCGAGTCCTGCGTGTCGACGGTGACCTTGCGGGTGCGGCGCAGCGTGAAGGTGATCTCCTCGACCTCTTCGAACGCCTGGCGCGCGGTGCGCAGCGGGTGCGTCGCGGTGTCGAAAGCGTTGGCCACGAACGAGGGCACCAGCGGGCGGATGAAACGGGCGGCGGTGTCGGTGAACGGAACGGTGCCGATCAGCGGAAGTTCCAGGCCGCCACCGGTCTTGGGCGCCGGGCGCAGTGCACCCGCTCCGGTGTTCGGGGCGAGTGCGCCGGAGGCGACGGGGGCGGGCAGGTTCGGCGTCGCGAATCCTTCAGACACGGAGCTGTCCTTTCGGTGGTCAGCCGGTGCGGCTGGGAGTTGGCGCGGCGGCTCGGAGATGCCGATCTCCACGCCGCCGATCGCCGCGATGATCCTGGTGCGCTGCCGTTCCCGGTCGATGGCCGTGTCGGCCTCGACGGCAAGGCGGGCGGCGGTGAGTTGTTGGTCGGCGCGCAGTGCCTCGGCCTCCGCGCGCACCTCGGCCCGCTTGACGGCGATGGCCGTTTCGGCCTCCTGCTCGGCGCGATCCAGCACGTCGCGGGCGGCGTTGCGCCGGTCGAACGAGGTCTGTCCGCGCCACCACCGCAGCACCAGCGGCAGCAGTGCCAGTGCGATCAGCGCGACGATGGTGAGGATGCGCAGCGGCAGCGCGCCCGCGTGGTGCGTGGTGTAGTCGTTCATGGCCTGCCAGCGCGCGCCGAGACCACGGTCGGCGCCGGCGAAGGCCGCCGATTCGGCTGTCGCCACGGCCTTTTCCTCGCCTGCGATCCGCTGGTCGAGGACATCGACCCGGCCCTGCGTCGCGGCGAGCTGCTTGCGGGCGTCGTCGAGCATGTCGTTGGCGGTCTGCGCTTCCGGGCCGCGGCCGGGCACATTCGTGATCCGGGTCTGCGGGCATTCCGGGCTCGGGTTGAACTCGCAGCGGGCGATCACCAGCGCGCGGTCGATATCGGCCTGCGCCTTGGCAATCGACTGATCGAGCGCGGTCCGGTCGGCGCGTGCCCGGTCCAGGTCGGCGCGGGCGGTGACTACCTGTGGTGCGGCGGCGACCGAGCGCTGGGCCCGCTCGTCGAGGGTCCGGTCGACGCTGCCGCCGAAGACCACGATGGCGGCCAGTTCCGCGATCAGCCCACCCGTGAGCACCGCGACGGCGATGCGGGCGAGCAGGCCGAGCCGATCCGGTCCACCCTGCGGGCGGGCGGTGACGACGGCCCGTGCGATCGCGCCGGTGAGCGCCGCGACCACCAGTGTCACCGCAAGTATCGCGAGCAGCGCCCAGGTACCGGTCGAGGCCAAGGCAAGGGCCGTGATCACGCCGGACACGGTCGCGAACAGCAGCACCACCGCTCCGGTGACGGCATATCCGGTGCGCTCGTGGCGGTAAGCGACTTCGCCGTGCTGACCACCGCCGAGCCACGTGAACAAGCCGGTGACGGTCATGGGAACTCACATCCTCTTGGTCCCAGTCGATTTCGTGGGCACGGGCACGTCGCGCGAAAAAGCCTGCGAAACCGTCACGGTTTCGTTGTCACAGCGTGACAGGACCGAACCCGACACACCGAGTACGAGCGGGTGTATGTGGCCGAGTTCACATATCGACGGACACGTTGCTGATTCGGCTTGACCGACGTGCCTAGTCTGAGTCGATGACCCGGTGCCGTTCGAGTGATCTCAGGAGGTCAGGACATGCGGCTTGTGTTGTTGATGGTGGTGTCGGCGGCGCTGCTCATGTCGCCGGTTAGCGCGGGCGCGGCTCCCGGCGACGAGTCGCTGGATCGCTTGGTCGCGCTGGTGCTCGAACGGCTCGACACGGGCGACACGGTGGCGGCGGTGAAGTGGAAGGCCGGGGCAGCGTCCGGCACCGAGCCGGCCATCGACGATCCGGCGCGCGAGGCCCAGGTCTACGACGCGATGGCGCGGCTCGGTGCGGAACGCGAGTTGCCGGAAACCTGGATCAGGCAGGTGTTTTCGGGTCAGATCGAGGCCAACAAGACCGTGCAGCGCGGGTTGATGATGCGGTGGCGGTTCGATCCGGCGGCGGTGCCGGGTGCGCCGGCGGACCTGGCGTCGGTGCGGCCGATCATCGACCGGGTGAATGGAGAGATCGTGGACCAGATGGCCGCGCGGCGGGTGCAGTTGAGCGCGCCGGACTGCGCGGAACGGGTGGCGCGCAGCGTCTTCGGTGTCTTCGCGACCGGGCAGGCGGATGCACTGCACCAGGCGGCGCTGGTGCGCGCCGCCGCAACACTGTGCCCGTGAAGCGCTGAATCTCGCGGCGAAGTCGATTACTTAACTTCTCCTTAGGAGTTCTCGCACCGAGTCGTTAAGTGCACCTAATCGCTGGAATCGTCAGTCTTTAAGGGCGCGAGCCGCATTCACGGACGATTCTTCGGCGAAAGGGCATTCGGCCCGCAATAAAATCGCGAAGTTACGCCGTGAAGGCAGTTGTGTTTCGTCGCCAAAAATGTGGCGAACACCACTCTCGACGGTTTGCTGATTATGTGCTGAAACCCACAGCTGCCAAAAGAACCCGGACGGTCGGATCCTGCTCCTGGCTCGTCACGACCCCTGTCGGATTTATCTCATCCAGCCCGGTTTCGAGTTAGCCACCGCTGGATGGTTTGCCGGGTGCTGAGCAAGGGAAATCATCTTCGATGCAGGTGAGAGCGGTTTCGTGCCCGATTCGCGAGGTTTGGGACGGCTGTCATGTGCCGGCTGTCGTCGACCGAAGCCCGGCGTCGCGGGATCGATCATGGGGTGCCCGCTGCTTTACACTGGACAACGCGCACACGTGGAGGACCGAATTGAAGAAGCCCAGCTAGACCCCGTTATTAGTACAACCTAAGTTGGTTGGGCCCCGGACCTGACTTATCGTTTGCTCTTACGCCGAACACAGAATGGTCGGCAGACTCGCCCGCTCGGGCAGCTCCTAACCGGTGCTCAGCGTAACGGGCGGGAACCCGCGCGGAGGTAAGGATCTTGTAAGGGATCCGTTACCGACGAGCACCCACTACGTCCCTGAAGCGGGTGAAACAACTGGAGACGTGACTGCACAGCGCGGTGCGAACGTCAGGCTCGGAGGCGGAAGCTTGCGTAACCACGCAGAGCCCGAGAGCACCGCCAATCGAACACTGAGACCATCAGCGCGGCTGGTTTCGGAACGTACGGGCGCAGTCTTGTACGGAGGCATTCAGGCGAAATTGGGCCTTTCTATTTCGTCGAACGCCCTTCTTGAAGGCAGAGGCATGATGCAACTTCCTGGCCACCGGTCACCTGGACCCGTCGGGCTCTACGACCCGGCGAACGAACACGACGCCTGCGGTGTCGCGTTCGTCGTCGACATGCACGGCCGCCGCAGCCGCGACATCGTCGACAAGGCTATTACGGCTCTGTTGAACCTGGAGCACCGTGGTGCCGCAGGCGCTGAACCCAACAGTGGTGACGGCGCAGGCATCCTGATCCAGCTTCCCGACCGTTTCTTCCGGGCCGTCGTTGACTTCGAATTGCCGAAGGAGGGCTCCTACGCCTCCGGCATCGCCTTCTTGCCGCAGGCCCGCAGGGAAGCCGCGCGTGCCGCGTACGGCGTGGAGAAAATCGTCAAGGAAGAAGGCCTCGAGGTCTTCGGTTGGCGTGAGGTGCCGATCGACGAGTCGTCGCTCGGCGCGCTGTCGCGCGACGCCATGCCGACCTTCCGGCAGATCTTCATCGGCTCTCCGAGGGGTGCGGCCGAAGAACTCTCCGGGATGGATCTGGAGCGCCGGGCCTACGTGATCCGCAAGCGGGTCGAGCACGAGCTCGGCAAGGCAGGCTCCGGCGAGGGCGCCGTCGGCAAGGAGTCGGTGTACTTCCCGAGCCTGTCCGGCCAGACCTTCGTCTACAAGGGCATGTTCACCACGCCGCAGCTGCGCGCGTTCTACCTGGACCTGCAGGACAGCCGGGTGGAGTCGGCGCTCGGCATCGTGCACTCGCGCTTCTCCACCAACACCTTCCCGTCCTGGCCGCTGGCCCACCCGTTCCGCCGGGTCGCGCACAACGGCGAGATCAACACCGTCACCGGCAACGAGAACTGGATGCGGGCGCGCGAGGCGCTGCTGCGTTCAGACATCTTCGGCATCGACTCCGCGGGCAACAACCGGCTGGAGAAGATCTTCCCCGTCTGTACCCCGGGGGCGAGCGATACCGCGCGCTTCGACGAGGTGCTCGAACTGCTGCACCTCGGCGGCCGCAGCTTGCCCCATGCCGTGCTGATGATGATCCCCGAGGCGTGGGAACGCAACGAGACGATGGATCAGCGCCGGCGCGCGTTCTACGAATACCACTCGATGCTGATGGAGCCGTGGGACGGCCCCGCCTCGGTGTGCTTCTCCGACGGCACCGTTGTCGGCGCTGTGCTCGACCGCAACGGCCTGCGCCCGAGCCGCATCTGGATCACCGAGGACGGCCTGGTCGTGATGGCCTCCGAGGTCGGCGTGCTCGACATCGACCCGTCGAAGGTGGTCCGCAAGGTCCGACTACAACCCGGCCGCATGTTCCTGGTCGACACCTCGCAGGGCCGCATCGTCGGCGATGACGAGCTGAAGACCCAGCTTGCGGCCGAGCACCCGTACCAGGAATGGCTGGACGCGGGTGTGACCAAGCTCGAGGACCTGCCAGACCGCCCGCACGTGCACATGTCGCACGACCGGGTGCTGATCCGGCAGCAGATCTTCGGATACACCAACGAAGAACTGAACCTGCTCATCTCGCCGATGGCCAAGACCGGCGGCGAGGCGCTCGGCTCGATGGGCACCGATACCCCGATCGCGGTGCTCTCGTCGCGGCCTCGGCTGCTGTTCGACTACTTCTCCCAGCTGTTCGCGCAGGTCACCAACCCGCCGCTGGACGCGATCCGGGAAGAGGTGGTGACCAGCCTGCGCCGGGCCATCGGCCCGGAGGCCGACCTGATGCACCCAGGTCCGGAGTCGTGCAAGCAGATCGCCATCGAATCGCCGATCATCGACAACGACCAGCTGGCCAAGCTGGTGCACATCAACGACGACGGCTCCCAGCCCGAGCTGCGTTCGGTGATCGTGCGTGGTCTTTACCCGGTCGCCAAGGGCGGCAAGGGACTTCGCAAGGCGCTCAAGGCGATCAACACCCAGGTGTCGGCCGCCATCGACGGCGGAGCGCGGATCGTCGTGCTGTCCGACCGTGAGTCGAACGAGAAGCTGGCGCCGATCCCGTCGCTGCTGCTGACCTCCTCGGTGCACCACCACCTGGTGCGCGAGCGCACCCGCACCATGGTCGGCCTGGTCGTCGAGGCCGGTGACGCCCGCGAGGTGCACCACATGGCGATGCTGGTCGGCTTCGGCGCGGCCGCGATCAACCCGTACATGGCCTTCGAGACCATCGAGGACATGATGGAGCGCGGCCTGCTCGACATGCCGGGCAGCACCGGCGATCACGTGGCCGATTTCAGCAAGGCGGTCGCCAACTACAACAAGGCCGCGAGCAAGGGCGTGCTGAAGGTGATGTCCAAGATGGGCATCTCCACGCTGGCGTCCTACACCGGCGCGCAGCTGTTCCAGGTGATCGGCCTGTCGCAGGAGCTGGCCGACGAGTACTTCACCGGTCTGCGCTCGCACCTGGACGGCATCGGCCTCGAGGACATCGCGGCCGACGTGGCCGAGCGGCACCGGATCGCGTTCCTGGAGAACCGCAACGAGCGCGCGCATCGCGAGCTCGAGGTCGGCGGCGAATACCAGTGGCGGCGCGAGGGTGAGTACCACCTGTTCAACCCGGACACCGTGTTCAAGCTGCAGCACGCGACCCGCTCGGGTCAGTACTCGATCTTCAAGGAGTACACCAAGCTGGTCGACGACCAGTCCGAGCGGCTTGCCTCGCTGCGCGGCCTGTTCAAGTTCAAGAAGGAACGCGCGTCGATCTCCATCGACGAGGTCGAGCCCGCCTCGGAGATCGTGAAGCGGTTCTCCACCGGCGCGATGAGCTACGGCTCCATCTCGGCGGAGGCGCACGAGACCCTCGCGATCGCGATGAACCGCCTCGGCGGACGGTCGAACTCGGGTGAGGGCGGCGAATCGCCCGCGCGCTTCGAGCCGGAGGAGAACGGCGACTGGCGGCGCAGCGCGATCAAGCAGGTTGCCTCCGGCCGCTTCGGCGTGACCGCGCATTACCTGACCAACTGCACCGACATCCAGATCAAGATGGCGCAGGGCGCCAAGCCCGGCGAGGGCGGCCAGCTGCCCGCGCACAAGGTGTACCCGTGGGTCGCCGAGGTGCGGCACTCGACGCCGGGCGTCGGCCTGATCTCGCCGCCGCCGCACCACGACATCTACTCGATCGAGGACCTGGCGCAGCTGATCCACGACCTGAAGAACGCGAACCCGCAGGCGCGGATTCACGTGAAACTTGTTGCGGAGCCCGGCGTCGGCACGGTCGCGGCCGGTGTGTCCAAGGCGCACGCGGACGTGGTGCTGATCTCCGGACACGACGGTGGCACCGGCGCCTCGCCGCTCACCTCGCTCAAGCACGCGGGTGGCCCGTGGGAGCTCGGCCTGGCCGAGACCCAGCAGACGTTGCTGCTCAACGGACTTCGCGATCGGATCGTCGTGCAGGTGGACGGTCAGATGAAGACCGGCCGCGACGTGATGATCGCGGCGCTGCTCGGCGCCGAGGAATACGGTTTCGCCACTGCGCCTTTGGTGGTGTCCGGCTGCATCATGATGCGGGTCTGTCACCTCGACACCTGTCCCGTCGGTGTCGCGACGCAGAACCCGGTGCTGCGCGAACGCTTCACCGGCAAGCCGGAATTCGTCGAGAACTTCATGCTGTTCATCGCCGAAGAGGTCAGGGAACACTTGGCGCTCTTGGGCTTCCGCACGTTGGACGAGGCCATCGGCCGGGTCGACCTGCTCGACACCGCCAAGGCCAAGCAGCACTGGAAGGCCAGCAAGCTCGACCTGTCGCCGATCCTCGACGACGTCGAGACCGCGTTCATGTACCAGGACCGGCGCTGCACCAAGACGCAGGACCACGGCCTGGACAAGGCGCTGGACCAGCAGCTGATCTCGCAGAGCCGCGATGCGCTCGAGCGCGGCCAGGCGGTGAAGTTCGAAACCAAGATCACGAACGTGAACCGCACCGTCGGCACCATGCTCGGCCACGAGGTGACCAAGCTCTACGGTGGCGCGGGCCTGCCCGACGACACCATCGACATCACCTTCACCGGCTCGGCGGGCAACAGCTTCGGCGCCTTCGTGCCCGCGGGCATCACGCTTCGGGTCCAGGGTGACGCGAACGACTATGTCGGCAAGGGGCTTTCGGGCGGCCACCTGGTTGTGCGCCCGTCGCTGAACGCACCTGCCGAGTTCAAGGCGGAAGAGAACATCATCGCGGGCAACGTGATCCTGTTCGGCGCCACCAACGGCCAGGCGTTCATCAACGGTGTCGTCGGCGAGCGGTTCGCGGTGCGCAACTCCGGCGCCACCGCGGTCGTCGAGGGCGTCGGCGATCACGGCTGCGAGTACATGACCGGTGGCCGCGTCGTCATCCTCGGGGAGACGGGACGCAACTTCGGCGCTGGCATGTCCGGCGGTGTCGCATTCATCTACAACCCGAACGGCACCTTCGAGGACAAGCTCAACATCGAGCAGGCCGACGCGGTCGAGCAGCTCTCCGGTGACGACTTCACCTGGCTGCGCGACATCATCACCCAGCACCGCGACCAGACGGGTTCGGCTGTCGCGGAACGCATTCTGGGCGACTGGTCGCAGCAGGTGAACCACTTCGTGAAGGTCATGCCGCGCGAATACAAGAAGGTTCTGCTCGCCATCTCGGAAGCGGAGAAGGCAGGCAAGGACGTCGACGAAGCGATCATGGAGGCGGCCCGTGGCTAGCACGCGACGCATTCAGAAGCTGAGTCCGATGTTCACCGGCAAGATTACGGAGGCCGCTCGTGGCTGACGCGCAAGGATTTTTGAAGCACACCTCTCGGGAACTGCCGACCCGTCGGCCGGTGCCGCTGCGGTTGATGGACTGGAAAGAGGTCTACGAGGAGGGTTTCGCGCACGACACCCTGCAGCGTCAGGCCAGCCGGTGCATGGACTGCGGTATCCCGTTCTGCCACAACGGCTGTCCGCTCGGCAACCTGATCCCCGAGTGGAATGACCTTGTCTACAAGGGCCAGTGGCGTGAGGGCATCGATCGGCTGCACGCGACCAACAACTTTCCGGAGTTCACCGGGCGGCTGTGCCCCGCGCCGTGCGAGGCGTCCTGTGTCCTCGGCATCAACCAGGATCCGGTGACCATCAAGCAGGTCGAGGTCGAGCTCATCGAGAACGCCTTCGACGAGGGCTGGGTGACCCCGGTCTACCCGACTCGGTTGACCGGCAAGAAGATCGCCGTCGTCGGCTCCGGCCCGGCCGGTCTGGCCGCGGCACAGCAGCTCACCAGGGCTGGCCACACCGTGACCGTGTACGAGCGCGCCGACCGCATCGGCGGCCTGCTGCGCTACGGCATCCCGGAATTCAAGATGGAGAAGCGGTTCATCGACCGCAGGATGGCGCAGATGGAGGCCGAGGGCACCATCTTCAAGACCGGGGTGAACGTCGGCGTCGACATCACCGCCGAGCAGCTGCGCGAGCAGTTCGACGCGGTCGTGCTGTCCGGCGGCGCCACCCTGGCGCGTGACCTGCCGATCCCCGGTCGCGAACTCGACGGCATCCACCAGGCCATGGAGTTCCTGCCGTGGGCCAACCGGGTGCAGCTCGGCGACGACGTCACCGACGCCGACGGCCTGCCGCCCATCCACGCGAAGGGCAAGAAGGTCGTCATCATCGGCGGTGGCGACACGGGCGCCGACTGCCTCGGCACCTCGCACCGGCAGGGCGCGGAGAGCATCCACCAGTTCGAGATCATGCCGCGGCCGCCGGAGGAGCGCGCCACCTCGACCCCGTGGCCGACCTACCCGCTCATGTACCGGGTGTCCTCGGCGCACGAGGAGGGCGGCGAGCGGGTGTTCTCCGTCAACACCGAGCGTTTCGTCGGTGCGGACGGCAAGGTCACCGGCCTGCAGGCGCACGAGGTGAAGATGGTCAACGGCCGTTTCGAGAAGGTCGAAGGCACCGACTTCACGCTGGAGGCGGACCTGGTGCTGCTCGCCATGGGCTTCACCGGTCCCGAGAAGCCGGGCCTGCTCGAGGATCTCGGCGTCGGCTACGACCAGCGCGGCAATGTCCAGCGCGACAAGAACTGGGCGACCAACATCCCCGGCATCTTCGTCGCGGGCGACATGGGCCGCGGTCAATCTCTCATCGTCTGGGCCATCGCCGAAGGTCGCGCCGCGGCCGCCGCGGTGGACCGCTTCCTGGAGGGTGAGACGGCGCTCCCGGCCCCGATCACCCCGACCATGGTCGCCCAGCGATGAACTGAACCCTCTCTTACCGGAGCGGAATAAGGCGCCTGTGGACAGCGATGTCCTCAGGCGCCTTTGTTCATTAGCGAATTCCAGATGGTTCACATTTCTTCGCCGGTGTCTTTCCGGTCGAGTCGGTGTGGTCCATGGCTGTTTGCTATGACGGATTCGTGTTGTTCGGGCGCGCGCGAAACCGGGTGTTTTGTGGCGTGCGCGGGGCGGGGTGATGAACATGCCGCTTCGGATTCTGGATTGGATTCCGCGCGGAGTTCATGTCCGGCGGATGTGTTTTCGGGTGCGGTGGCGTCAGCGGAGTAGTCCGGGATGCCTTCGGCGTGTCGCGGTAGCTATGAATTCGCTGCTAGGCGGATTGATTGCGGGGTCGGCGTGTGGGGTCGGGATGTGGTGGGTAACTGCATGTTTGGGGCGCTGTCGGAAATTGGACATCGGCGGGGGTTCGGATGGCGCACGCGGCTTCCTACCTTTATTGTGATGCCGTCGTGCTGCTGATCTTGGGATGAGGGTTGGGGTTGCAGGCGGCACAACGGTGGGTGGCTCGTGTTAACCCAGCGTGCACTGAAACGTCATTCGTCGGGTTCAGCATTGGTGCGCAACTTGTCGAGGGTGCTCTCGCGAGAGGCATGTTTTTGGACTGGAGCGGAATGCAGTTGAAAAAGGTAGTCGCGGCTCTGGGTGCATCCGCGACGGTGTTGTCCGGCTTGGTATTCGGCACCGGCTCCGTGAGCGCCGCGCCCGGGTGCCCGAGCCTGTACGTGGTGGCCATCCCGGGGACGTGGGAGACCGGCAAGGACAAGAAGCCGCAGCCGGGCATGCTGGCTGGCGTCACCAGGAATCTGCCGAGGTCGACCGAGGTCGACTACGTGACCTACGCCGCGACCGCCTTCCCGTGGGAGGGCGAGGTATACGGCAAGTCGAAGAAGGAAGCCGTCGACAACGCGCGCGGCCTGATCTCCGACATGGCACAGGAATGCGGCGCAACGAAGATCGCGCTCGTCGGCTACAGCCAGGGCGCTGACGCCGCAGGCGACCTCGCCGCCGAGATCGGCAGCGGGCAGAGCGTCGTGGCGCCGGACCGGATCGCGGGCGTCGGACTGATCTCCGATCCGCGCCGTTCCCCGACCGACACTCAGGTCGGCGTGCCTGCGCCCGGCGCAGGCGCAGGCGGCGCCAGGGTCGGCGGCTTCGGCTGGATCAGCGACCGCACCCGCAGCATCTGCGCGCTCGACGACCTGTACTGCGCGACCGCGCCCGACGACTTCGTCACCCGGTTCGCCGGCTTCCTGGCGCAGGCGTCGGACGCGAACCCGGCCAACATGTGGCGGTACCAGATCGAAGCAGGCAACATCATGAACGATCTGTTCGCCAGCGGCGGTGTGCCCACCCTGCAGTCGCAGCTGACCGAGTCGGCGAACGAGCAGCGGGCCAAGGATCTGGAGCGCTTCTACAAGTCGCAGGCGCACACCCTGTACGGCAGCTACCCGGTCGGTGGCGGCCAGACCGCCATCTCCTGGATGCACAACTGGATCGCAGGCATGGCCTGATCCAGGTCTCGATCTAGCAAGGCCCACCTCCCGATCGGGAGGTGGGCCTTCGCTTTTCGTGCGGACTAACCGGAACCGGTCGGCGGCAGCAGTTGCTGGAACTGCTGGAACTGCGGCGCGTCACCGGGCTGCGGCCGGTCACCGTTGCCGTGCCACGGCCCGTTGCGGTGGTGGTGTTGGCCGCGCGGGCCATCGCGATGCTGCCCCGACTGCCAATCGGGTCCGTGCGGATGCCCGCTGATATCGCTGCCGTCCTGATCGACGGGTGCCACCGCGGCGGTGGTCGGGTCTTGGGTGTCCGCCGAAGCGGTGGCCGCGAGGGCGCCGAGCGGCAGCGCGATCAACGCGCCTGCCACGGCAACCCTGGTGAGGCGACGACGCCACTGCGTCGGCTTCCTGGAGAGCGACACGGAGTTCCTTTCTCTCGAACGGTGAACCGCGGGTGTGGCGGCTCACCGATCCCATCGAAGGCTCCGTCGCTGGGACGGCGGTGCGACGTCCCTGGCAGTCGTCTGTGAACGGCTCAGGACTTGATGTTGCGCGGCAGCAGATCCCAGACGTGTCCGTTCTCGTTCACCGTCGCCGCGGTGCGACGTCCGGTGCGGGAGAACAGGACTCGGGTGATCGAGCAGTAGTCGATCGGAAAGGTCAGCGGCAGTTCCAAGTCGAGCACTTCCTGCAGAAGCACGTTGATCACGCCGCCGTGCGTGAAGGCGACAACGGTGTCGGCCGGATCGGTGGTCGCCGCGATCTCGGCGACCGCGTCGAGCACCCGCGACTTGAACGCCTTGCCGTCGATCTGCGGCGGAAAATACCCCGCCTTGATCTGCTCGTACACCTCTTTGAACTCGACCTTGGCGTCCTCGATCGGGATGTAGGCAGGCAGGTCCCGATCGTATTCGGCCAGATCGGCGATGACGTCGACGCCGAGCCCCACCTTCGCCGCGGTCGGCCCCGCCGTATCCAGCGCCCGCCGCTGCGAACTGCTCACCACCCGGCTGATCCGATGGTGATCCAACGCCCCAGGCACCCGCTCGGCCTGCTCGAGCCCGACGGGCGCTAGCTCAGGGTCGGCGGGCCCTTCCACATTCATGATCCGAACCGGCTGAGCATGACGAACAAGAATCAACTGCACACGCCCACTCTGCCCCATCAGCGCGGGACACGGCAGTTGGCGGTGCTGATCTTGCGTAGATATCCACGCTGCCATGGGCACGCGAATCGGCCCGGTTCGCGGGGCGAGCCGGGCCGTTCGGTGGGCTGGAAGCTACTGGTTCTTCTTGCGCTTGGTGATCAGGTAGATGCCGCCGACGATCGCGACGACGACCAGGAGGCAGCAGATGCCGCCGATGATCAGTCCGCTGCTGCTTTTCTTCTTCTTTGCCGAGTACTCGAGCGTCGAGGCCAACACGTTCGGGTCGGTCCAGACGCTGTGATCCACCAAGGATGCGCTGGCCAGCAGGTCAAGGTACATTTTCAACCCCATTTCAGGTATCGGGCGATCCTCCGGACCGAACTTTCTCGCTCCGCCCCGGCCCGAATTTCTTAGGGTAGCTGTCCGATTCGTCACCTGTGAACCCTTCAGCGCAATGACCCGATCAGCGCGGTTTCACCAGAGGGAAGGGCAGCGTTTCGCGGATGCTGCGCCCGGTGATCAGCATGACCACCCGGTCGACACCCATGCCGAGCCCGCCGGTCGGCGGCATTGCGTGCTCGAGCGCCTGCAGGAAGTCCTCGTCGAGCTCCATCGCCTCCGGGTCGCCGTTGGCCGCGAGCATCGACTGCTCGGTGAGCCTGCGGCGCTGCTCGACCGGATCGGTGAGTTCGCTGTAGGCGGTGCCGAGTTCGACGCCCCAGGCGACCAGGTCCCAGCGTTCGGTGACGCCATCGATCGAGCGGTGCGCGCGCGTCAGCGGTGACACCGAGGTGGGGAAGTCGATGTAGAACGTCGGCGCCTCGGTGTTGGCTTCGACCAGGTGCTCGTACATTTCCAGCACTACCTGCCCGGCGTCCCAGCCGTGCTGGTAGGGCACCTCGGCCTTGTCGCACAGCTCGCGCAGCTGGTCGAGCTCGGTCTGCGGGGTGATCTCGGCGCCGATCGCCTCGGACACCGCGCCGTGCACGGTCTTCACCGTCCAATCGCCGGAGATGTCCACCTCCTCGAAAGTGCCGTCGCCCTTGGGCCGCAACGCCACCATCGCCCCGTTGGCCGCGACTGCCGCCTGCTGGATGAGCTGGCGGCACACGTGCATCATCCGCTCGTAGTCGCTGTGCGCCTCGTACGCCTCGAGGATGGTGAACTCCGGATTGTGGCTGAAGTCGACGCCCTCGTTGCGGAAGGTCCTGCCGATCTCGAACACCTTCTCCATGCCGCCGACGCACAGCCGCTTGAGATACAGCTCGGGCGCGATCCGCAGATACAGGTCGAGGTCGTAGGCGTTGATGTGGGTGCGGAACGGGGTGGCGTTGGCGCCGCCGTGCACCTGCTGCAGGATCGGCGTCTCCACCTCCAGATAACCCTTGGCGTGCAACGAGTCACGCAGCGAACGGACGACCGCGCTGCGCTTGGCGAGCACCTCCCTGGTCTCGGCGTTGATCGCCATGTCGACGTAGCGCTGGCGCACCCGAGCCTCGGGGTCGGACAGGCCTTTCCACTTGTCCGGCAACGGATGCAGGCATTTGCCGAGCATCCGCCAGTCCGCCGCGAGCAGCGAGAGTTCGCCGCGCCTGCTGCTGCCGATCTGCCCGCTCACCTCGATCAGGTCGCCGAGGTCGAAGAATTCGGTGAACTCGGCGCTGCGTTCGACGCCGACCCGGTCGCGGTCGATGACCAGCTGGATGTCGTCGGTCCAGTCGCGCACCACGGCGAAGATCACGCCGCCGTAGTCGCGGATGCGCAGCAGCCTGCCGCAGACCCGGACGGTGGTGCCGCGCGGCGATTGTCGTGCGCCTGCGACGGAATGGGTCGGCGGGTAGGCGACGGGATAGGCCTCGACGCCGGATGCGGCGAGCCGATCCAGCTTGTCCATCCGCACCCGCACCTGCTCGGGTCGCCGCGGCCGCTGCTCCTGACCTTCGATGTGCTCGAGGTCGGGCGGGCTGCCGTCGGCGTGCAGGCCGACCATCGTCGCGGGCACGGCGCTGTGCGCGCCGGTGTGCACGATCGTCTCCGGTTCCTTGCCGAAGCGTGGCAGGAAGCCCTCGGCGAGTGCGCCAGCGACCGCGACCCGCGGCAGGTGCCTGCGCTCCTCGAACAGGAAAAACCTCGGCTCCCAATGCGGTTGGTATTTCACGTTGGAGCGGTACAGCGCCTCCAGCTGCCACCAGCGCGAAAAGAACAGCAGCACACCGCGCCACAGCCGCAGCACCGGGCCAGCGCCGATCTGGCCGCCCTCCTCGAACACCGAGCGGAACACCGCGAAGTTCAGCGACACCTTCGTGATGCCGTGCTGCTCGGAGTTGAGCGCGAGCTGCGAAATCATCAGCTCCATCACGCCATTCGGCCCGTGCGGGTCGCGGCGCATCAGCTCGAGCGAGACGCCGGTGCGGCCCCACGGCACCAGCGACAGCATGCCGAGCACCCGGTCCTGTGCGTTCACTGCCTCGACCAGCAGGCAGTCCCCGTCCAGCGGATCGCCGAGCCTGCCGAGCGCCATCGAGAAGCCGCGTTCGGTCTCGGTGTCGCGCCAGGCATCCGCGCGCGCGATCACGCTGGGGAACTCCTCGGCCGGAATGTCGCTGTGCCTGCGGATCCGGACGGTGATGCCGTGCTTGCGCAACCGGTTGGCGGCTTGCCGGACCGGCTTCATCTCCGGTCCTGCGAGCGAGAAGGTCCTGGTGTCCAGGATGGCTTCGTCGCCGAGCCGGATGACGGAAAGCCCGGCCCGTCGGTAGGCCGTCGCGCCGATCTCGCTCGCGCCCATGACCGCTGGCGCCCACCCGAATTCGTCGGCCATCCGCAACCAGGCATCGATCGCCTGCGGCCAGGCCTCGCGAATGCCGACCGGGTCGCCGCTGGCCAGGCAGACGCCGAGCTCGACGCGATAGGTGACCGCCGCCTTGCCGCTCGGCGCGAACACCACTGCCTTGTCGCGCCGGGTCGCGAAGTAGCCGAGCGAATCCTCGACGTCGGAGCGCTCCAGCAGACCGCGGATCGCGGACTCGTCGGTGCCCGTCATCGCGTTCGCCGCGCGCTGCGAGCGAAGCAGGATGATCACCGCGGCCAGCAGCGCGATGGCGCCGAACAGGCCGAGCAGCAGATTGACGAACGGGCGCGGATGGCCGTCGAAGTGTTCGTTGTCCACCAGCACCGCGGCCGTCACCCGGTACACCGCCCAGCCGGGCCGCTGCACGCCGCTCGGCAACGTGCCGGGGAACAACTCGACCAGGCCCCAGCCGAGCAGGCAGCCGACCGCCAGGCCGCCGACCAGCACGCCGAGCGCCTTCCAGCCCGCGCCGTGGCGCACCCTCGTGTAGAACTCGCGCCAGGACGAGAGCAGCACCCCGATCACCACGAGATGCAGGATCATCGCCACCAGGGCGTGGATATTGCCGGTGTCGGCGAACTCCCATCCGTTGGCGAACGCGTACAGCGACACGTAGCCGAGTAACAACCACCAGGCGATGCGCTTGCGGCTGGCGAGCGCGCCGGCGAGCAGGCCGATGATGAGCGCCCACATCAGATTGGTGTCCGGCGCGTCGAAGTAGTAGTTGTCGACGTAGCGGCGCGGCACCTGGGTCAGGAAACGCAGCCCCGGCGAAAGGCTCCACAGAAAACACGCCACCGCGAACACCCCGAGTACCAGACCCGCGATATGCGGGACTTCGGCGAGTCGTCCGTGCCCTCGATGCGGGACTGGTGGGGTCGGTCTGTCCGCTGGCGGTTCGATCAGGTGTTGCCGGGCTTGCGTGGTGGTCACTGAACCAGTGTGTACGGTGCCGCCGTCCGGGTGCTCGAAGACCACCCGGGCATGTCGGTTACGCGCGGATCGTCTGCGCGTCCGCGACCCGATGTTTACCGTTTACGGCTGCCCGGTAAGGATGTATCTCATGTCAGAACCAGTCGATGTACCGATCGATGACGACGTCATTCGGCTCGGTCAGTTCCTGAAACTGGCCAACCTGATCGAATCCGGCTCCGAGGCCAAGACAGTGATCGCCTCCGGCCTGGTGCGGGTGAACGACGAGGTGGAACTACGCCGCGGGCGCCAGTTACAGATCGGGGACGTCGTCGCCCTCGCCGGTCACAAGGCCAGAGTGGCTGTCTGACCCCTACTTTCAGTTCTCGGCGCGCACCACGACGCCGTCGTGGTCGCTGTAGAGCATGTCGCCGGGAACGAAGGTGACACCGCCGAACTCGACGGGTACGTCGCGGTCGCCCGCGCCGGTCTGCGTGCTCTTGCGCGGGTTCGTGCCGAGCGCCTTGACGCCGATGTCGAGGGTGCGCAGGATCGCCGAGTCACGGACCGCGCCGTTGACGATGACCCCGGCCCACCCGTTGTCAACGCCGCGGCCTGCGATGATGTCGCCGACCAGCGCGGTGTGCACGCTCGCGCCGCCGTCGACGACGAGCACCTTGCCCTGGCCAGGCTCGCCGAGGGTTTGCTTGACCAGCAGGTTGTCCTGGAAGCAGCGGATGGTGGTGATGCGGCCCGCGAACGCCGCGCGCCCACCGAACTGGATGAACTGCGTGTCGCAGCTGCGGATCTCGGGGCCGATCTCGTCGGCTAGGTCGGCAGTGGCTACAAAATCCTTGGATTCGGTCACGGGCTCAGCTTAGGGATGGCCCAGCGACACATCCGGGAGGGCCACTCCCGTTGTGAGGTCGATCGCCTGGACGGTAGCTAGCGGTGTCCGTAGTGCAGTTCGTACATCTCGCGATCGTGTTCGGAGAACTTGGCGCGGTCGACCAGCGCGGGATTCAATCCGTGCTGGACCAGACGGAAGCGGCGCCACACATAGCTGAGCGCCACGGTGAAGATGATCAACGGGACGATCATCATCACGATCAAGCCGATCTTCAGCGGCATCGGGCCCGGAAAGAGCAGTACCAGGGCGAAGAACGGAATGACCGGCCCGAGGAACCGGACGAGATAGCGTTCCATGGCCCCGTGTCCGACGAGGTCGCGGATGACCCACTCGTGTAGCCCCTCGGGGAGCTCGCGGCCCAGATCGTAGGCGATCCGCTGCCTGATGGTGGGGGTGTTCATACGTCAAGGCTATGCCTGTGGCATTGGTCACCGCTAGGTTGCTGAGCCGTCAACCTCGGCCGTGCCTGCGCTCGTAGGCGAGGCGTTCCGGCTCGGCTTTGCGCCGGGCCGCTGCATCGGCCAGCGCCGGATCGAGGCCGTGCTTGATCAGCCGATGCCGCCGGTAGACATACATCAACGCCACCGTGAAATAGATCAGCGGCAGATACAGCAGCGCCATCATCGCCAGCCCCATCCACAGCGGGCCGGGCAGCAGCAGGAACACCATCAGCACGGGGATGATCGGCAGCAGGATGCGCAGCAGATAGCGCCGGGTCGCGCCGCGTCCGACCAGGTCCTCGCGCACCCAGTCCGCCATCGATGCGGGCAGGGTGCGGCCACCGATGTAGCCGAGGCGCTGGACGAAGGACGGTGTCGCGCTCATCGGACCAGCATCCAGGGCCGACGGCCGCCAGTGCAACCGGATCAGTGCACGGATTGCCCGGATTCGCGGGACGCGTGGAAGGCGACGATCTGGGTGATCAGGTGGTGCGTGGTGTGCTGCACCGCGATCTTCACGAACGGTTCGATGGTCTTGCCGAGCGCGCGTCCGGCCAGTCCGCTGCCGACCTTGAAGTCGACGATCGCGTCGACGGTGCACAGCGCATCGCTCTTGGGGCGGAACAGGAAGGTCGATTCGACGTCGAAGCCCTTGATCGACTTCACCGCGATGGCCGCGTGCTCTTCCCAGCGGACCACCTCGATGCGCGACTTCAGCGAGGCGGGACCGAGCTTGATGTGACCGTCGAAGGTCGCGCCGACGCCGACCGTCTGGGTGCCGACCGGCGTGAAGGACTGGATTCCGTACAGGAAGCGCGGCAGGTTCTGATAGTCGTTCACGTAGGCGAACGCGGACTCCGCCGACGCGGCACAGTCCTCGACGATCTTCACTTCGGTCATGCGAAAACAGTAACCGGTGTCGATCTCGGCTGCCTGGTCAGCGCCGCGCTACGCGGTGACCGCGAGGGTGGCGGCCAGCCCGAATGCCAGCGCCATCACCACCACTTCGACGACGGCCCTGCGCAGCGACGCTGCTGCGGTCACCCGATGGTCCGCTGCCAGGCGCACCCAACTGCGCCGCCACCACCAGCCCAACGCGAGCAGGCCAAGCAGCACAAGGGTTTTCGCGAGCAGGATGCGCCCGTAGCCGGTCTCGACGAACGGTGTGATCCCGCCGACCCTGACCAGCCCGTTGAGCAGCCCGGTCACCGCCACCGTCGCGACCAGCGGTAGCGCCACCGCCGAATAGCGCGGCAGCACTGTCGCCCATTCGCCGCGGGTGCGCACCACCAACGCGAGCGCGACGAGCAACCCGAACCAGGCGCCCGCCGCCAGCGCGTGCACGGCTGCGAGCACCGAGCCGAAGGTCTGCTGCGACATGTGCCCGGTGATCGGCCGCAGCGCCAGCGCGACCGCGGCGAACACGAGGACCAGGTCGGTGGACGCGATGTCGGCCCGCCGGAACGCCACCGCCGCATAACAGGCGACCGCGCCGACCCCGAACAGGATGGCGATGCCGACCTGTCCGCCGCTGAGATCGATCAGGTAGTTGCCGAATTGGTTCGCCCGCAACCCGCCCACCGGCACGCCGACCACCTGAGCGGCCTCGAACACCAGCACCGCGAACTCGGTGCCGCACCAGAATCCGGCGAGCACGGCGAGCAACCGCCACGGCGGTTCGAGCCGCGGCTGCAGCCGCGGCAGTGCGGCGAGCCCGAGCACCGTCGCGCCCGCGCCGTCGGCGAGCACCCTGGCCACCGACTCGGCGGCGAACGGCGCAGGCAGCGTGAGCACCCAGGCGAGCAGCACGCCGAGCAGCCCGGCCGGGACGATCAGCAGCACCGACCACGGTGCGCGCACGGTACTCGGCCGCGCACCGCCTCGGCCGCCGATCGTCCGTCCCGTCACGACTTCGGTTTCCGGCTCCTGCCGCCGAACAGGGCGAACGCCAGCCCGCCACCGAACAGGACGACGGCGCCGACGATGAAGACCCACAACGGAATTCCGCCGGAGCTGTCCTTGTCGCCGTCGGCTCCCTTGGCCGTCGGCTTGGGGCCGGGGGTTCCGGTGCCCGCCTTGCGGAGCGTGAAATGCCGCTTGCCGGTGACCGGATGCCCATCGGCGGAGGTCACCCGGTAGGCGACCGTGTACTCGCCGGCCGGTCCGAGCTCGCCGACCTCGACGCTGACCGTCTTGCCGTCGACCGTCGGCGTCGACTTGGACCACAGGTTGCCGTCCGGGCCGACCACGGTGAGCGACGGGAAGTTCGGCTGCAGCTCCTCGTTGAAGGTGATGCTGACCCGCGCGGGCCCGCTGTCGATGTTCGCGCCGTCGTCCGGCACGCTGCCGGTCGGGGCGGAGTGCGCGGCGGCGGTTCCCGTTGCGGCGACACCGAATCCGAGCAGGAACAACCCGGCCACCAGAGCGGTGAGTAACCGCCGGGTCATGACTGCCTGGCCCGGATCACGTTGCCGAGGCCGAGTGCGACGCCGAGCACGCCGAGTGCGAGGCCGATGCCGCCGAGCCAGCGGGCGGTGTCGTCGGTGTCGTCGGCGGCGGTGGTGGTTGCGGTGTCGGCACTGTGATCATCGCTGGTGCTGCCCTTGGCCAGGGTGAGCGACGGCGCCGGATGGTCCGGCTCCGCACCGTCTTTGCCCTCGGGCTGATTCCACTCGACGACCTTGCCGTCGCTGTAGGTCTGCTTGGCCGGGAAGCTGACCGCGTCCTGCTTGGGCAGCGGGCCGAGCGAGAGCGCGAAGCGCTGGAACTGGCCGGGGCCGACGCCGGGGTTGCCGGGTTCCGCGGTCCAGGTGATCGCGGTGACCTCGCCCTTGTCGTTCTTCTCGACCTTGCTCGACCAGCCGGGAATGGGCTCGGTGCGTGCGCTTTTCAGGTTGGGGATGGTGACGGTGAGCGCGGTGGTGCTCGCGGTCTCCGATTCGGTGGGCACCCGGAAGGTGGCGACCGAGTACTTGCCCTGCTGTGCGCCAGGGGCGTCGACGCTGACATGGGCGGCGGCGGTGCCGCAGGCAAGCAGCACAAGGGCGGCGGCGGACGCGGCGGTGCCGGTGGCGCGCGAAATCGAACGGTACATCGAAAGGCTTTCTGTCCGAAGGGGTGTGCGGTGGCTGGTCAGGCCTGCCGCGGCGGCGCACGCGGGCCGATGGCACCGTTCGGAGCGAAGAAGTAGTGCGGGAGACCGGGATTGGCCCAGCCTGCCGGTTCGAGCACGCGGGCAGGCCGCACCTCGGTGAGTACCGCGCGCACCGCGCTGGACGCCACGGCGTAGAGCCGCTCGGCGACCGAGATCAGCAGCGCGGCACCGAGTATGGCTACGGCATGCGCGATCAGCATCCAGCCGGTCGGCAGCAGCGCGGTTTCCGGCGCCGGATGGTCGTGACCAAGCAGGCCGGTCAACGCGAGATGGCAGGCCAGCTGGCCGAGCCCGAGCCACAGCAGCGTCGAACCACGTCCGGCGGCAAGCACATTCGCGGCACACCCGGCGGCCCCTGCGAGCAGCAACACGACCGTCAGCTCGGCCGACCCGGCGAAGCCGCCGCCTGCGCTGCCGTGCGCGGCGACGGCGAGCGACCCGACCAGCACACCCACCAGGCCACCGCGCAGGTGGCCGGTGGCGGGTGGGCGTGGCATCGCGCCGGGGTCAGCGCACGCCGAGGCGCGCCAGCACGTCGGCCTCGACGGTGGACAGCTCGTCGGAAATCGACGCGTGCACGGCGCGGCGGCGCGGGGCAGGCATCTGCTCGGCGGTGTGCACCGCGGTGGCGAGGCTCTCCAGCCGGGACTTGGTCGCGGTGACGAACTTCTGCGTCTCGCCCTTGTCCTTGCCGTCCTGCGCGCTCACTTTGCCAAGCGCCGCTTCGGCATTGACGATCCTGGCCTGCAGTTTGGCGCCGTGGCCGCCGAACTCGCCGAGCTGGTCGATACCGATGCCGAGCTGCTGAGCCTTGCGGGTGTCGAGCTGCGCGCGCACGAACGTCGCCGCACGGTAGGCCAGCGGCGCAAGCACCGGGATGAGCACCCGTGCCACCCCGAGGTACTTCTTCACCTGGCTCGCGCTGAACAATTCCCGCTCGGCCTTCGCGGCCACCTTCTGCGCGGCCTTCTCCTCCGCCTGCAACGCCGAGATCTGGGCCTTGGCGACCTTGCGCTGGGTACGAGCCTCGGCGCGACGGGATTTGCGGTCGTTCCTTGCGACCAGCTTGGCCTCGAGGCCTGCCTTGTGCTTGAGAGCTTTCGCCTCGGCCCTGCGGCTCGGGCGCCGCTTGCGCTTCGTGAACAACCCCATCGAAGGCCCTCCGTCATGCTGGTTTGCCATGGCAGTACGACGCCGGGGAAAGCCCGTCCGCCCATGTCACACGGTTTGTCCTTACCCTAACGGGTGGATGCTGACACCACGGAGGGAACCTGCTGTGTCGAATGGGCGGCGCTCCCCGGCCCTGCACGCAAGCCACCTCCTTCGGGCCTGACGCTCGCACCGCGTGTGCATGGGGTTCGTGGGAATGTCGGAGGGAAGGACCATACTGCATTACGTGGATTCGGGCATCGATGACCGGGAAGGTCGCACGCACAACGGCATGACCGTCGAACGGCCAGCCGGTGTCGCCGATGTGTCGACCCCTTTCATCGATGCGCGCGCACTGATCGGTTGCCGTCATCGGCTGCATCTGGACGCGGTGCATCCCGGCGCATTGGCCGGGGTCGGCGAGGATCCCGGCGTGCGGCAGCGCAGGGAGGCGGCGACCCTGCATCGGCTGCGGGTGCGTGACGCGTTGATCGCCGCGGATCCCGAGGGCTGGGTGATCATCGACCCGAGCCTGCGCGCGGCGGAGCGGGCCGAGGCCACCATGCGCGCGTGTGCCGCAGGCGTGCAGCACATTTGGGGCGGGCTGCTGCCGCAGGAGCCGGAGACCGGCAGGCGCGGCGGCTCGGAGATCCTGCTGCGCGACCTCGATCGCGGCGGCTACATCCCGGTGATCGTGGTGAACCACAAGGTGACCGACCCGCGCAATCCCGAACCCGCCGACTTCCACCCGACCACCTCGGACCCGTATCACTGGAATCCGCAACCGGATCCGCATCGCAAGCTGCGCCAGCAGCCGCGCGACCAGCAGCGGCTCGCGCACCTGTACCGGATGCTGCAGCGGCACGGTCTGGCCAGCCCGGCGCTGGTCGGCGGCGTAATCGGCTACCACTTCGACCGCATCCTCGTGCACGACCTCGGCCCGGTGCTCGCCGACTACGACCAGCGCTACGCCGACCGGGTCGCCGTGGTGCGCGGCGAGCTGCCGACGGTGCCGTCGAAGGTGCCCGAATGCAGGCAGTGCCCGTGGTGGACCCGCAGCGTCGACGGCCCGAGCTGTGAAGGCTGGCTCGTCGAACACCGCGACGTCAGCCTGGTCGCGCCGGGCTCGCGGGCCGAGGTGCTGCGCAGGCACGGCGTGCAGACCATCGACGACCTGGCGAGCTGGGTCGGCGACGACCCGGACGACTGGCAGCACGGGCCGTTCATCGAGGCCGTGGTCACCGCGCGAGCCTGGATCGCGGGCGCGCCGCTGGTGCGCCGTGTGCAGCCGATTCAGGTGCAGCGCGCCGATGTCGAGGTGGACGTCGACCTGGAGAGCTTCCAGGAATACGGCGCCTACCTGTGGGGCACGCTGCTCGACGGGGTGTATCGCCCGTTCGTCACCTGGGATCCGCTGCCCACCGAGGACGAAGGCCGCTCGTTCGGCGAGTTCTGGACCTGGCTGATGTCGGTGCGCGCCGACGCCGCCGCTGCCGGGAAAACCTTTGCCGCCTACTGCTATTCGCGTACCGCCGAGGACAAGTGGTTGTACGAGTCGGCGCGCAGGTTCGCCGGTCGGCCCGGGGTGCCGACGGTCGACCAGGTGCGGCAGTTCGTCGACGGGCCGCAGTGGGTGGACATGTTCCTCGCCGTCTCCGATCAGTTCATCTGCCCGAACGGCAAGGGACTCAAGAAGATCGCCCCGGTCGCCGGCTTCGCCTGGCGCGACGCCGAGGCAGGCGGCGAGGCGTCGATGAGCTGGTACCGGCTGGCCGTCGGCTACGAGGGTGAGCCGGATATGAGCCAGCGCACCCGATTGCTGGAATACAACGAGGACGATGTGCGCGCCACCCAGGTGTTGCGCCAATGGATGACCGATCGTGCCGATCTCGAGGTGCCCGGTCTGACGGATTTCCGGCTGGAGGTCTGAGCCCTCGCGTCCGCTGCCGCCGGCCAGGCCCTTCGGCTGTGCCTGATCGCGGCCGACCGGGTGCCTGCGTGGTGACGCTGCGCTACCTCCTCCGGCACTGACCGTTCGGCCGCAGCGGTACCATCGCGGCGTGACAGAGCACGTCGAACAACTCGAGTTTCAGGCAGAGACGCATCAGCTGCTCGAGCTGATGATCCATTCGGTCTACTCCAACAAGGACACCTTCCTGCGGGAGCTGATCTCGAATTCCTCCGACGCGCTGGACAAGCTGCGCCTGGAGTCGTACCGGGACAAGGATCTGCATGTCGACACGTCCGACCTCCACATCGAGCTGGCGGTCGACAAGGACAATCGGATTCTGACCGTGCGCGACAACGGCATCGGCATGTCCCGTGCCGAGGTGGTTGACCTGATCGGAACCCTCGCCAAGTCCGGCACCGCCGAGCTGCGCAAGAAGCTGAACGAGGCCAAGAGCGCAGGCACCGTCGACACGGCGGAACTGATCGGCCAATTCGGCATCGGCTTCTACTCGACCTTCATGGTCGCCGACAAGGTCACGCTGACCACCCGGCGCGCGGGCGAGACCGAAGGCACCCGCTGGGAATCGGCCGCGGGCAGCTCGACCTACACCATCGAAACCCTCGACGAGGCCCCGCAGGGCACCGCGGTGTCGCTGCACCTGAAGCCCGCCGACGAGGAAGACCACCTCTTCGACTACACCCTGGAGTGGAAGCTCAGGGAGATCGTCAAGAAGTACTCCGACTTCATCTCCTGGCCGATCCGCATGCAGGTCGAGCGCACCGTCACCGAGGGTGAGGGTGAGGAGAAGACCGAGAAGACGGTCGTCGAGGACCAGACCCTCAACTCCATGAAGGCGCTGTGGACCCGCCCGAAGAGCGAGGTCAGCGACGAGGAGTACAAGGAGTTCTACAAGCACGTCAGCCACGCGTGGGACGATCCGCTGGAGATCATCCCGCTGAAGGCCGAAGGCACCTTTGAATACCAGGCGCTGCTGTTCCTTCCGTCGCAGGCGCCGTTCGACCTGTTCACCCGCGAGCACAAGCGCGGCGTGCAGCTCTACGTCAAGCGGGTGTTCATCATGGACAACTGCGAAGAGCTGATGCCGGAGTACCTGCGCTTCGTCAAGGGCGTGGTGGACGCGCAGGACCTGTCGCTCAACGTGTCTCGCGAGATCCTGCAGCAGGACCGCCAGATCCAGATGATCCGCAAGCGGCTGGTCAAGAAGGTGCTGTCCACGGTCAAGGACCTGCAGGGCGCCGAGGATCCGCAGAAGTATCAGACCTTCTGGAAGGAATTCGGCCGCGTCCTCAAGGAGGGCCTGCTCGGCGATGTCGACAACCGCGAGACGATCCTGCAGGTGTCCTCGTTCGCCTCGACGAATTCCGAGACCGAACTGACCACGTTGGCGCAGTATGTGGCGCGCATGCCCGAGGGCCAGGACGCGATCTACTACATGACCGGCGAGACCAGGCAGCAGATCGAAAGCTCCCCGCACATCGAGGCTTTCCAGGCCAAGGGCCGCGAGGTGCTGATCCTGACCGATCCGGTGGACGAGATGTGGGTCGGCTCGGTGCCCGAGTTCGACGGCAAGCCGTTCACCTCGATCGCCAAGGGCGAGGTCGACCTGGAGTCGGAGGAGGAGAAGAAGGCCTCCGAGGCGCTGCGCGAACAGCAGGACAAGGACTTCGCCGAGGTGCTGTCCTGGCTCG
Organism: Nocardia altamirensis NBRC 108246; assembly: GCF_001612685.1. Lineage (GTDB taxonomy): Bacteria > Actinomycetota > Actinomycetes > Mycobacteriales > Mycobacteriaceae > Nocardia > Nocardia altamirensis. The sequence goes on along the minus strand of NZ_BDAY01000063.1, from coordinate 19,456 downwards.
GTAAGTCCCTGGCGGACAGCGTCAAAGAGGTGCGGCTGACCAGTCGGCTCACCACCTCGCCCGCCTGCCTGGTCGGCGACGTCTTCGACTTCACGCCGATGCTGGAGCGGATGTACCGGGCGTCCGGGCAGCTGATGCCGGAAACCAAGCGGATCCTCGAGCTGAACCCGACCCACCCGCTGGTCACGGGTCTGCGCGACGCGTACGACACGCGCAAGGAGGACGCCGACGCGGGCAAGGTGCCCGAGCTCACCGAGACCGCCGAGTTGCTCTACGGCACAGCGGTGTTGGCCGAGGGTGGCGAGCTGAAGGATCCGGCGCGGTTCGCGCACATCCTCACCGATCGGCTCACTCGCACGCTCTGAGATCGAGCAGTCGAACACGGCCGAGGGTCATCTCCGCAGCGAGGTGGCCCTCGGTCGTTTCTGATTTCATTCGCGCACAGTGATATTCGCACGAGTTGATGGGTTGACGGGCCCGGACGCGGTTAAATTTGGACGATCGAAAGGATCGTCAGCTTATGTCCGGAAACCCCCTCGCCGTCGCCGAACCGTGGGACCTGGTCGCCGACGGCTACGCCGAATTCGCGCCGGCGATCATGCAGCCGTTCTCCGACTGTGCCATCGAATTCGCAGCGCTGACGCCGTCTTCCCAGGTGATCGATGTCGCGGCGGGCACTGGGCTGCTGAGCCTGCTCGCCGCGCCACAGGTGGCGCAGGTACACGCCATCGACTTCTCCGGCTCGATGCTCGCGCGGCTCGATGCCGCCGCACAGGCCGCGGGACTGACGAATATCCAGACCAGGGTCGGCGACGGGCAGGCGCTGCCGTTCGACGACGAGCAATTCGATGCCGGGTTCTCCATGTTCGGGCTGATGTTCTTCCCGGAGCGCGCCAAGGGTTTTGCCGAACTGTTCCGGGTGCTCCGCCCCGGTGCGACGGCGGTGGTGTCCAGCTGGGCGCCGGTGCAGGAGGCGCCGCTGATGCGGTTGATGTTCAGCGCTTTTCGCGCCGCCGACCCGAGCGTCGAGGAGCCGCAGCCCAACTATCTGAGCCTGGAGAACCCGGAGGTCTTCCAGAGCGAGATGCGCAGCGCAGGCTTCGAAGGTGTGTCCATCCAACGGCATTCGACCTCGCTCGCCTTCGCCGACGCCGGGCAGTTGTGGGACACCATGGCGCGCAGCAGTGCGCCGCTGGTGTTGTGCCGCCGCAAGCTCGGTGAGCAGGTGTGGGCCGAGCGGGCCGCCGTGATGCGGGACTATCTCGCCGAGCACTACCGCCCGCACCATCCGCTGTCGACCACTGCGTTCCTCGGCATCGGCCACAAACCGTCCTGACAGCGAAAAGGCCGCCACCGACCGAGATCTGGTCGATGGCGGCCTGCGCGGTGGTTGCTAGCGCGGCGCCATGCGCAGTGCGCCGTCCATGCGGATGGTCTCGCCGTTGAGGTAGTCGTGCTCGACGATGTACTGCGAGAGCTGCGCGTACTCGTCCGGGCGGCCGAGCCGCGACGGGAACGGCACGCCGGCCTCCAGACCCTTGCGGTACTCCTCGGTGACGCCAGCGAGCATCGGGGTGTCGATGATGCCCGGCGCGATGGTGTTCACGCGAATGCCGAACTGGGCGAGGTCACGCGCGGCGGGCACGGTCATGCCGTGCACGCCACCCTTGGAGGCCGAGTACGCGATCTGGCCGATCTGGCCCTCGAACGCGGCCACCGATGCGGTGTTGATGATGACGCCGCGCTGGCCGTACTCGTCGACCGCGTCGGTCTTCGAGATGGCGTCGGCGGCCAGGCGCATCACGTTGAAGGTGCCGAGCAGGTTCACGGTGATGACGGTGCGGAACAGCTCCAGGTCGTGCGGGCCGTTCTTGGACAGGATGCGTCCGGCCCAGCCGACACCGGCGCAGTTGACCACGATGCGCAGTGGCGCGCCGGAGTCGACGACCTGCGCGACGGCGGCGCTGACCTCGTCGTTGCTGGTCACGTCGGCCGGAATCAGGGTGACACCGGCAGGCACGCTGTCGCCTGCCCGCTCGATCGACTGCGGCACGTCCAGGCCGAAGACCGTGGCCCCCAGCTCAGCGAAACGCTTGGCGGTGGCGGCGCCGAGGCCCGATGCGCCCCCGGTGACAATGGCGGCGGAACCCGAAATCTCCACGATGGTCCTCTCGTTCGTGACAGCCAGTTGGCCCTTCGTCAACAGCACCCTAACCGGTGCCCGCCGCGCAGCCCATCAGGCCTCCCTGTCATTCCGAAGGAAGTTCACGGCTCGGTTACTGGAGAGTCACTTCGGCACCGCGGCAGCGGATCGAATCGGGCAGCTCGGCGCAGCGTTCGTTGGCCGCGACTATTTGCGAACGAATGTGTTCTTGGGTGGTACCGTCGCAGCATGAAGCTGTTTTCCGGGGCGTCCGTTGCCGGGCGCAAGGTTTTGATCACCGGGGCAGCGCGGGGGATCGGGGCTGCGCTGGCTCGGCAGTTGCATGCGCACGGTGCCGAGGTCGCGCTGCTCGGGTTGGAGGCCGAACTGTTGGCCGAGGTGGCGAGCGAATGCGGTGACGCGCCGTGGCGGTATTGCGATGTCGGCGACGCCGAACAGGTGGACCGGGTGGTGCAGACCCTGGTCGATGAGCTCGGTGGGCTGGACGTGGTGGTCGCCAATGCCGGTGTCGCGCGGCAGTTGCCGTTGATCGGGGGCGACCCCGCGGTGATGGAGCAGACGCTCGCGGTCAACGTGCTCGGCGTCTACTACACCGTGCGCGCGGCGGGGCCGCACATCAGTCACTCGAACGGCTATGCGCTGCTTGTTTCTTCGTTGGCCGCCGCGGTGAACCTGCCACTGGTCGGTGCGTACAGCGCGTCGAAGGCGGCGGTGGCGGTGCTCGGCAACACGTTGCGCATCGAGGTGGCGCACACCGGAGCCAAGGTGGGGATCGCGTACTTCGCCGAACTCGACACCGACATGACCTCGCGCGGGTTCGGCACGGACGCGGCCCGTGCCGCGCTCGGCCGGTCCGCCGTGTCCGGCGTCGCGCCGCTCGCCCCCGCCATCGACGCCGTCGAAAAGGCCATCGCGCAGCGGCGCCGCCGGGTTGTTTCGCCGTGGTGGGTCGGGTTCGCGCTCGCCTTCCGGCCCATTGCCCAGCGACTGATCGGGTTCTCGTTCCGCCGCGGCGTCCGGCGCGCCTTGGAGATCGCGCGCACTGAAGAGGCACCCTTTACGACAGATCAACCTGATAGACCCAACCCCATGGAGCGGCCAGCATAATTGCGCAGCCGGACACGAGTCCGTCCCATCCCGCGCCGAGCCGGGCGGCCACCGCCGCCGCGCCCGACCGACAACCCGGAGTTACCGTATGACCGAATCGGCAACCAGCGCACGCCAACTCCCGCGTGGCAGGCACGGCCTGCCACGGGAGCAGGTGGTTGCCTCGCAGCGCGAGCGGATCCTGATCGCGATGGCCGAGGCGATGACCGAGAACGGCTATGTCGGGACGTCGGTCGCGGCGATCCTGAAACGCGCAGGGGTGTCGAGAGAGACGTTCTACGAGCAGTTCCGTTCCAAGGAGGCCTGTTTCGAGGCGGCCTTCGAGCGGGCGGTGCAGAACCTGCTCGGCCGGATGCAGGAGGTGGCAGGCGACGCGGATGCGGCCGTCGCCGCCGACCTCGAGCAGGACAGCATCGCCAGGATGGACCGGATCTTCGACGCCTATCTCCAGCACATGGTCGACGATCCGGCCAGTGCTCGCCTGTTCCTCGTCGAGGTGTACGCGGTGGGCCCGGCGGCGATTTCCCGTCGGATGAAGCTGCAGGAACTTTTCGTCGGCCTGATCGCGGACACGCTCGACGCCAGAACGGCCGAACAACGCTTCGCGTGCCAAACCCTGGCGGCGGCGATCGGCGCGATGGTCACCGGGCGCATTGCCGCCGACGACATGGCAGGCCTGCTCGCGCTGCGGAAGCCGCTGCTCGAACTGGTCCGCCGGGGCGGGGAACTGTACGGCTTCGCGGTGCAGTCGAACTGAGCGCGCACCACAGCGGGCGTGCCGGTAACCGCCTCAGTCAGGCGCTATTTCACGGGCTACCGAGGCGCTTCGGGCGCAGGCTGGGGGAGGGTCGCCTCGATGGGCGACTGCCGACGTGCCCGCTTCCGTGCCGCGATCAACAGGACACCACCCGCGAGTGCGGGGACGAGCGCGGCAAGGGTGGCCACCGCCGCACCGCTGAGCGCGGGCGCGACCGTGCTGAGCAAGGTCACCGTGCCGAAGTAGAGGAACAGCAGGCCGGAGCCGATGCCGATGGCTCGTTCCGGCAGGTGCTTACCGACCAGGATGCCGATGCCGATGGCCAGCGCGTCCGCGGCGACCATGCCGACGGTCGAGCCGACCCACACGCCGACCCAGTCGTAGTCGGTGGCCAGCGCGGCGGTCGCGAACATGGTGCGGTCGCCGAGCTCGGCGAGCAGGAAGGCGGACAGGACAACGAAGAACGGTGCGGCGCTGGCCCGCAGTGACTTCGGGGTGGGGTTCTCTTCGTCCGCGCCGAAGTGCTCACGCAACGTCCAGAGGCCGACGGCGAGGAAGGTGAGGGCTGCGACCAGGGCAATGGCCGTGGTCGGCAGTGCCGATCCGAGGAAGTATCCGACGCCGACCGAGATCAGGTGCACTGCGGCGGAGGCGGTCGCGATGCCGCCGAGCACCACCCACCAGCGGTAGCGCAGCGCGAACGTCAACGCCATCAGCTGGGATTTGTCGCCCAGCTCGGCGAGGAAGACGATGCCGATACTCAGCAAAACGGTGGCGATCATGATATGTGCGGCTCCCGGGTCTCCGGCCTGCCGACCGGAGTCTGGGTACGCCTCCGGCCGACAACGAAATGTTGTCTAGGCCGAAGGTCTCGCCCACCGGATGATCCCGGTTCACGCAGCCGGACCCGAGCCTTGGTGAGGCCGTGGATCAGTATGTCGACTGCGCAATTGGGGGCTACTCCCCTTCGCTGTCACCGACTGTACCCGCGCGCATGGCGGCATGCCAACTTGCTGTAATCGAAATCGCAATGCGCGCAATAAGTTTGGGGATCCGCGTCCGAGGTTTCGGGTGCCCTTACGCGGCGAGCAGCATAGCCAGAACCGCGGTGTCGGGATCGCTGATCGGGTCAAGTCCGACGCGGCTGACCAGGGAGGTGACCGTGCCGTCCGACTCCGCCTCGGCCCACGCGGCGCGATGCTCCAGGCCGAGATGCGGCACGCCGGGCAGCAGCACGCACCCCGAGGCCGCGCCCGCGCACTCCGGCAGCGACGGGCGGGTTTCCGAGGGGGGATGCAGCATCAGCAGGGCGGCGGGCACATGATCGGCAAACCGGCCGGGTGCGAGAGCCTCCGCGCCGAGCACCGTGCCCTCGGCCATCACGAGGCCAACCATGTCCGGCGCCGGATCGTCGGGCAGCTCCTCGCGCACCCCGAACACCGTCGAGGTGGACAGCAGACCGGGCAGCGTCGCCACCCGGACGGCGAGCACGAGCACCTGCGCCCACTCCTTGGTGGTGTCCGGCCAGCGGCCGGAAATGACGAAGCCCCGCAGCGAGCCGCGGGCATGGAACGGCGTGATGCCGATCGGTCCATTCGTACGCATCGTGCCTCCCGTCGTGGAACCGGGGGCGGCCTTGCCCGTCCTCCAACTATGGATTCAGAGAATGAACTACGAATCACCTGGCACACAAGTACCAAAGAGTGCTAGTCCGCCTCTCCGCGTTTCTTGCCGGTCGTAAGTGCCTCGATAGTTCCTAACCGGACCGGCGGTCAGGCGTTCGGCTGAGCTCTGGGCGTACCCGGCGAGTTACCCATGTCCGAGCGAAATCAGTCGTTGCGAATGGAAGGTCTATCCGATACCGGTTTGCCGCTCGGGCGTGCGCCGGACGCGAACGGGCCCGCGCCCCGAACCGCCGAAACGACGGAAGGGGCGCGGGCCCGTTAGGGGTTCCCGGCTACTAGCCGAAGATCAGTCCCTTGCCCTGGCTGACGGCGCGCGCGAAGCGCTCCTGCACGTCTTCCCAGTTGACGACGTTCCAGAACGCGGTGACGTAGTCCGCCTTGACGTTCTTGTACTGCAGGTAGAAGGCGTGCTCCCACATGTCGACCTGCAGCAGCGGGATGATGCCCAGCGGGACGTTGGCCTGCTGGTCGTAGAGCTGGAAGGTCAGCAGCTTCTGGCCGAGGGTGTCGTAGCCGAGCACCGCCCAGCCGGAGCCCTGCAGGCCGTTGGCCGCGGCGGTGAACTGGCCGCGGAACTTGTCGAACGAGCCGAACTGGTCATCGATCGCCGCGGCGAGGTCGCCGACCGGCTTGTCGCCACCGTTGGGGGACAGGTTCTTCCACCAGATGGAGTGGTTGACGTGGCCGCCGAGGTGGAAGGCCAGGTTCTTCTCGTACAGGAAAATGGCGCCGTGATCGCCGCTTTCGCGCGCGGCTTCCAGCTTCTCGAGCGCGGTGTTCGCGCCCGCGACGTACGCGGCGTGGTGCTTGGAATGATGCAGCTCGTTGATCTGCCCGGAGATGTGGGGCTCCAGGGCGCTGTAGTCGTAATCCAGATCTGGCAGCGTGTACTCAGCCACGATGTCCCTTCCTATGTCGGGCTGTGTGCGCCCTTCTCGAGCACACCCAACCATCATTCGTACACCCGCTCGGTTCCAACCGGGCCTGATGCCCCCGCATTCCGGTGCCGCACCGCGACGTTGCGGTACTGGTTCGCGACTAATGCGGGCTGTGCATCGTCACGTCACCGGCATCGGCACCGTCGAACCTCACGCGTAGCATCGAACCATGTCGTGGTACGACGAACTAGTGGGGCGGCTGCGCCTTACTGGGCCCGTCATGGTCGCCGAGGATCGAGCACTGCCCGGCCGGGCAGAACCGATCCTGGTGCCGGGTACCCACTTCGTCAACGGTCACCCCATCCGCCCGCCGTTTCCAGCGGGCCTGCAGGTCGCGGTGCTGGCTATGGGCTGTTTCTGGGGCGCCGAGCAGGAGTTCTGGCAGCTCGACGGGGTATATACGACGGCCGTCGGATACGTCGGCGGCTATACGCCGAACCCGACCTATGAAGAGGTGTGCAGCGGCCAGACCGGGCATACCGAGGCCGTACTGATCGTGTTCGATCCCGCGGTGCTCGACTACCCGAGTGTGCTTCGGCACTTCTGGGAGAACCACGATCCGACCCAGGGCATGCGCCAAGGCAACGATCGCGGCACCCAGTATCGTTCGGCGATCTTCACCAGGGACGCCGAGCAGGCCGAGACCGCGCGCGGCACCGCCGCGGCCTTCGGCGAGCGGCTCGCCGCGGCCGGGTACGGCGCGATCACCACGGAAATCACCGAGCTGCCCGATCTTTCGGCGTTCTACTACGCGGAGGGCTATCACCAGCAGTATCTGGCCAAGAACCCCGGCGGCTACTGCCCGGTGCACGCGACCGGGGTCAGCTGCCCGGTCGGCTTGGGCGCCTGAGGAACTGGACCGCGGGTGAACCTACTGTCTTCGGGCAGAAAAGGACCGCACCTCCGGTAGTCCGGCTGTGCGGTCTCGGCGTTCAGAGTGGCGGTGCGATACCGGGCCTGGTGGCGCGCGGATCGCCAGCGTCGTGCGCCGCCCACCAGCGCTTGCCGCCCGCGATGAACTCGGCCAGCGAGATCTCCCTGCCGTTCGAGTCGTGGATGAGTACGTTGTCGAACCACACCCTGACGTCGAGCTCGCGCGGGTCGATGCCTTCCTCCTGGGAGAACTCCATCACGTGCGCCGACTCGTGGTCGTCGATGGTGGTGTCGAAGCTCAGCAGCTCGCCCCACAGGGCCCAGCCGCTGTCGTCGAGGTCGATGAATTCCCAGCCGTGCAGGCGGCCGCCGCCGAAGCTGCGGATCGCCTCGTCCAGACCATCCAGTTGCAGGGGGAGCACCTGGGCGTCGACGTCATCCCAGTTTTGCGTCCGCAACGAGGCGGCAACCCGGCTGACCCCAGTGAAGGTCAACTTAACGCGGGAGTCTTCGGTCGGGGTGCCTTGCTCCGCCGGAAGGGTCAGCACTTCTAGGCCGAGTCGTAGTTGTCCAGCCGGTGCGTCGACCTCCAAGCCGAGGCACGTGGCCTCGGAGAGTGCGACGTTGAGGCCGGCTGTGTCCATGCCGTCGAGTAGCCCCCTGCTCACGTTCATGGCCACAGGCTACCGATAGCTACCGGTGGAGCCCAGTATTTAAGTTTTTCGTTAGTGTTCTCGTTTTTTATGGAACCGAATCGGACTCGCGGCCGTCCAAGTAGTTATCGGGACTCGTCGCACCGCGAGTTCCGAGGTCGGCGGGCGGATGACCGCTCCGGGATTGGTGGGTGGAGGGGAGTCTCGGATCGGTCGTCCGCGTCGCCCGACGCAGCGGCAGGTCTGCTGAGCACCCTTGATCGGCGCGGGACACCCGCGTCGGGCATCCGAAATGAAGTAGCCGACCAGTTGCTTTGATAGCCGAACACTGGAACGGAGGCGCAGTCTGATAGCGCCAGCCTGTGGATGAGGTTGTGGATTATGTGGATAACTCTGTCGGAGATATGCACAAGCGCCACGCGAACCGGGCATCGCTCACGGTTCCGGGACGCAGAACATACCTGAAGTACCGGCGTGCTGTCGAGCCGCTCGAGCTGCCGGCCGCTCACCGGAACTCCACGGCACCTCGACGACCATGGCAGGATCGAAACCGTGACGAGTCCCCACGTTCCTTCGGTACCGGTGGACGCGGTGCCGAGCGAATTCGACAGCAGCGCCCCTGCCACGGCCGACGCCGCCCGAGCGATCCTGCTCGATGTGCGCGAGGACGACGAATGGCAGCTCGGGCATGCGCCGGGGGCGATCCACATTCCGATGGTCGATGTGCCTGCCCGGGTGGACGAGCTGGACTTCGACGTCGATCTCTACGTCATCTGCAGGCAAGGCGGGCGTTCCCTCCAGGTGGTCGAATACCTCACGCACATCGGCTTCGAGGCGATCCAGGTCCGCGGTGGGATGGTGGCGTGGCAGCAGTCGGGCCGCCCACTGGTGGCCGACGGCGACCGGCAGGCGAAGATCTATTAGCGGGCCCAGGAGGCATGCGGCATGAACGTCAGGCCTGGAAGCGGCAGCTTGCGTAACCATGTAGGGCTAGTGAATGCCGCCGAGGAGGCACAGTGAGTACGGTCGTCCAACCGTGTGCGCGGTGTGGCGCGCGCTGGGCCGTGCAGTCGGCCCCGATGCACTGGTGTCCGCGCTGCCGCGGCGTGCTGCTCTCGCCCGCGCCCATCGACGCGCCCGCCGAACGACGCAACTACCGCTGGGTGGCGCGACGGCCCGACCATCGGGTGCGCCGCCCGGCCGCCGGACGGCCCGCCTCGCGGGAAACCCCGCGCTACACCCAGATTCCGCGCTGGGGCCTGATCGACCAGCCCGCGCCTGCCGCGACCGACGCCGTGTCGAGTCCGTTCGCCCGCTTGACCGCTCGGGTCTCCACCCTGTTGATCGCCACCGCGGCGGTCTTCGGTGTGGCCGCCTTCGCCGAGGTGCTTCGCTATGTTTTGTTGCTGCGCAACCGCACCCGGCTGATCCACCCTGCGCTGCTGTTCTGCTCGGACGCGCTGGTGATCGGCGCGGCGCTGCTCGCCGTTGTGCTCGCGCTGCTTGCCGCGCTCGGGGTGCTCGGCTGGCTGATCCGGACGCGCCGCGCCACCTTTGCGGCGGCAGGCCGCGACGATCCGCGCTCGGTGCGAATGCTGGTGCTCGGCAGCCTGATTCCCGTCGTCAACCTGCTGTGGCCCGGGGTTTTCCTGACCGAGATGGTCGCGCAGCGTGACGATCCGCGCGCGCTGCATGCGGTCCGGATCTGGTGGGCCGCCTGGGTGTTCGGCGGTCTGGTCGCCGCGGCCGCGCTGCTGTGGCGGACTGCGGACTCATTGCAGGTGAAGGCCGACGGGGTGCTGTTCACCGCGGGCACCGACCTGGTCGCCGCCGCGGTCGCCGTGCTGACCCTCGCCATGATCAGGACGGTCGAGCAGCAAGACCTGCGCGGCCGGAGCAGGTCCGCCCGGCGCTGGGTGGTCGCCGTCGACCCGGCCGTTCCGGTGATCGAGCCGGTGCACCCCGCGGGGCAGGCCCCGGGCGAGCGGGCAGGCGAAGACCAGGAAACCCAGGATGACCACAACGGTGCACTGGACCGTGAGCACGAGGAGGTTATGGCCAAGTGAGCCAGGACAGTCGGGCGCCGTTCGTCGTCGCGCATCGCGGTGCGTCGGCGGCGCGTCCCGAACACACACTCGCCGCATATGAATTGGCGCTGCAGGAGGGCGCGGACGGTGTCGAGTGCGATGTCCGGCTGACCAGGGACGGTCACCTCGTCTGCGTGCACGACCGCACCGTCGACCGGACCTCGTCCGGCACCGGCCTGGTCAGCGAGATGACGCTGGACGAACTCAAGGAACTCGACTTCGGCGTCGACGGCGCGCCCGCCGAGGTGCTCACCCTGGCCGAGCTGATCAGCCTGGTGCTGGACTGGCGGAGCAGGCCGACCAAGCTGTTCATCGAGACCAAGCATCCGGTGCGCTACGGCGCGCTGGTGGAGAACAAGCTGCTCGCCGAGCTGCAGCGGTTCGGCATCGCCACCCCGGCCTCGGCCGACCATTCCCGCGCCGTAGTCATGTCTTTCGCGGCTACCGCGGTCTGGCGGATCCGCCGCGCCGCGCCGCTGCTGCCGACCGTGCTGCTCGGTGAGTCGTCGCGCTACCTCGGCGGTAGTGCCGCGACCACGGTCGGCGCTACTGCTGTCGGACCGTCGGTGAAGACGCTGCGCGACCATCCCGAACTGGTCGACAAGGCTGCCGCCGCAGGCCGCGCCACCTACTGCTGGACCGTCGACGAACCCGACGACGTGCGCCTGTGCGCCGATCTCGGCGTCAGCTGGGTCGCCACCAACCATCCGGGGCGGACGAAGGCGGTCCTGGACGCTGCGTGATCGGTCGCACGGCCGAAGGTGCCTCCGGCCAAGGCATTTGGTCACGTGAACCCGCCTCGGCACCGCCACCGATCGGTCGCGACGGGCCGATGCGCGCCACGCGTCCAGAGTTTGGTGCCATCCGGTGTCGTGGCGCGCGGTGTACCAGCGCTGCGCACCATGTAGGTTGACCCCCCGTGGGAAAGAGCAAGCGCAATAGTCCTAAGCCCGGAGGGAACCGGGCGCAGCGTCTCGCCGAGCGGAAGGCAGCGCTGGAGCAGGCGGCCGAGTCCGTGACGCGTCCCTTCGAGGGACTGGCCGCGGAGTGCGATCTGGTCGCGCTGCGCGAATTCGTGCCGTCGGCGACCGCCGAGCTGAAGCTAGCGTCGAGTGTCGCGGCGGAGCGTCCGGTGGTCCTTGCCACTGTGCTGCCCGGTGCGGTCGCCGCGCTGGTGCGGGCCGGCGACGAGCCGAGCGGCTACGTCGGCGCGCAAATGCAGTTCCAGGGCACCGATCCCGGGAGCGATCTGGCCGCCGCCATCCTGTGGACGCAGTCCGCGGAGCCGGGCGACTCGCTGGCCTCGGTGGAGAGCGTGGCGGGCGGCCCTCGGCTGGCCGACGTGATCGATGCCGGTGCGGACCTGGATCTCACGGTGCACCAGGACTTCGACTGGTGGGTGCCCGAGGGCGTGCAGCCCGACGCGCAGGTCGCCGCGACCATCGAGCAGGCCAAGCAGGCGATCATGCCGTCGGCGCGGATTGCGTTGGGCGCGGACGCGGTTGGCGCGGCGTGGTGGGTGGATGCCGGCGAGAAGGCGCACATCCGCTGGGTCCGTCCGGAGGACGAGGACGACCTGATGCTGGCGCTGGCGCGCGTGCACGCCGCCGGTGGCCTGCAGCTCGGCGAGGGTTCCCGGTTCGCGGGTTCGTTCCGCACGCACGGTGTGCTCGTCCCGGTCTTCGACTTGGACCCGGAGCGGCATGCCGAGGAATGGACCAAGCCCGCACAGGAATTCGGCGCTCGGCTGGCCGAGGCGCTGGCCACGGATGCCCCGCTGGCCGCCGACGAGCGGCGTTCGCGGGACGGCCTTCGGTCGCGTCAAGTCACCTTGCGCTGACGCGCTGAAATTAATGGAAAGAATTTAGTGAAAAACACATGTTTCTAATCTCGTCTGAGGCTAGATTCTCAGCTACACCGAAAGTTGGTGCAGGTGAGGGCAGTCTCACTGAACTGATGAGGAAAGTAGGAACACCATGGACATCATTCTCGCGTTGATCAAGGCCCTCAGCTCTTTGAGTGCCAGCTAGAAGAGCACCATGGAACAGCAACAGGCCCAGCCCGTCGCGGCGGGCTGGGCCTGTTGGCCGTCGTGGAATTGCGGGTCAGATTGATCCGCCTGCGGCGGAAGGGGCACCGGAAGCATCACTCGGTCCACCCATTTCCCTGGCGATGAACTCTTCCAGATCGAACAGGTTGGACCCGGCGCGATCGGCAATGGTGAGCAGCGTGGTCATATTCGCGACCTCCTCGACCTGCTCCTTCAGGAACCACTGCATGAACTGCTCGCCCAGGTAGTCGCCCTCTTCGCGGGCGGTGCTCGCCAGCTGGATGATCTGGTCGGTGACCGTCTTCTCCTGGGCGAGCGCGAGGGCGATCGGCTCACGCACATTCTCGAACTTGGATTTGGCAGCGTCGATGCCAGAAATGTCGACACTGATATCCCGGTCGAGGAAGTACTGCACGATCATCATCGCGTGGTTGCGTTCTTCTACGCCCTGGGCGTAGAAACGCTTGGCCAACTGCGGCAGGTCCGCATTGTCGAACCACACCGCGATAGCGATGTATTGATGCTCGGCATTGAATTCGTGCCTGATCTGGTCGTGAAGCAGGCTGTGGAATTTGCTGCGCGGGGACTCCGGATGGCTGGACATAGAGGCGACATTAGCGCTGGTCAGGCCGCGTGTCATCCAAGTGCAACCTTATTGAGGCTAGTATTGCCTAATTAATTCTTCGCTGCCCCAGCCATTCTCGGGGTGGTGTTGTCGACTCGGTGCGGGGTCCGCAGCTCGCGTGCGATGAACTCTTCGACGTCGAACAGATTGCCCTCGGCGCGGTCGAGCACCGTCAGCAGGGTGGTCATCTTGGCGACCTCCTCCACCTGTTCCTTGAGGAACCACTGCACGAAGCGCTCGCCGAGGTAGTCGCCCGACTCTCTGGCCGCGCGGGCGAGCTCCGAGATCTGCGTGCTCCGGCCCTGCGCCGTCGCCAGCAGGAAATCTATTGCGGCACGGGGAGATTCGAAAGTGGAACGAATCTCGTCCAAACCGGTGACCTGGACGTCGAGATCGCGGTCGAGCAGGTACTGGACCATCCGCAGCGCATGCCCGTGCTGCTCGGCCGCTTTGCCGTAGCAGTGCTTCGCCAACTGGGGCAATCGATGCGCGTCGAGATAGACGGCGGCCGCCAGGTACTGCTGGCCTGCGGTGAACCCGCGACGGATCTGCGTGCGCAACAGCGGAGGGAACGGCTTCTCGGCATCGTTGTCCGTCATGTCTTCGACGTTACCGCGTCAGCAGATCCTCCGGAATCGATCGGTCATTGGCGAGTGCGTCGAAGAACTGGCCCGCCTTCTGCTTGTCCCAGAGCAGCACGTTCCCGCTGTCGGTGTCGTCGAAACCGCCGATCGGCACCGTCGTGGCCACCGTGTCGCCGCGCATCGCCCAGCCGAGCTGCGCCAGATCCCAGATGTGGTCGCCGTCATCAACTTTCAGCGATTTGGCGGTGTCGGTCATCAGCGGCCACAGCTTGAACGGGTTGGTCAGGGTCGACGTGCTCGTCGCCTTCTTCAGCAGCGCGGCCATGAAGAGGCGCTGGTTGTTCATCCGGTCCAGGTCGGCGAGCGCCGTCGCGCGGCTGCGCACGAAGCCGAGAGCCTCTGGGCCGCTCAGCTTCTGGCAGCCCGCAGGCAGGTTGATGCCTGCCAGCGGATCGTCGATGGGCTTCGGCAGACAGACGTCGATGCCGCCGAGCGAATCGACGACGCCGGCGAAACCGCTGAAGCCGATCTGCGCGTAGTGGTCGATGTGCAGGCCGGTGGCGATCTCGACGGTCTGCACCAGCAGCTGCGGGCCGCCGAACGCGAACGCGGCGTTGAGCTTGTCCTTGCCGTTGCCGGGAATGCTGACGTACGAGTCGCGCGGCAGGCTGACGAGCGTTGCCTTGCCCGACTTCGGGATGTGGACCAGCAGGATGGTGTCGGTGCGCTCCGGACCGACCTCGCCGCCGGTGGCCAGCTCCTGTTCCTGCTCGGGCGTCAGGCCTGCGCGGCCGTCCGAACCGACGAGCAGCCAGTTGGTGCCAGGCGTGTCGCCGATGCGCTGCGCGTAGTTGGCCAGCGCTGGGATGCGGGTCAGCGAGCCGTCGAGCTTGATCACACCGCCGATCGCGGCAAGCACGAGGACCAGCAGCAGGACCAGGAGCCAGCGGAAATAGTGACGCTTACGGCGCGGGCGCTGCGCCTTGGGCGGGCGCTGGCCCCGTGGCGGACCGGGCGGTGGCGGTGGATCCTGCCGATACGGCCGCTGCGGGGGCGCGGACTCGCGGTAGGGGACCGGCTGTTGTGTCGGCGCGTGCGTCGGCGCGCGCCGAGTCTTGTCGAGCGGCGGTGGTGTGCGCGACCCGGCAGGTGGCGGCGGGACCTGCGAATACGCGAGTGGCGGCGGCCCGTTCCTGCCGTCCCGGCGCAGCACCTGGGTCGGCTCGATGCGTGGCGCGTGTGGATCACCGGGCGGCGGTCCCGCGCGGTGCGGACCCGGTCGCTGCATCGGTGGCCGGCCGGGCGGCGGCACCCGGCGCAACGGCGCGCGGTACTGGGGGTCGTCGCCATTCATCACTGAGACTCTACTTATCGCTCGTCGTTCAGGCTGGGCATGCGACGGACCGATCTTGCTCCAACCCGAGCGTGTCGAATATCGCGCACACCGGCCGGAGCACTCCCCGTTCCGAGCACTCTTCTATGAATTCGCGTGCGCTACGGCACCGTTATCGCACTGCGGAGAACAGTTCCGTCACGGTGCGTATTTGCCCAGGTGAGAGGCCGTGCTCACGATCGAAATGTGTTTGTCGACACCGCGGGACCAGCTCGGCGGTCGTGATCACACTCATTCACCGGGGCCCGAATGGCCGATCGCAGATCGGTCAGCGCGCCGAATTGTGTTCGAGTGGATACCGCGCCTACACCACGTAAACCGTCCTTGCCCAACCAGTATCGGTCAGGGCAGCCACGAAACGTGGCCGCGCAGTGCGGTGTAACCGAGGTAGGCGACGGCGTCGATCGTGGCGTGGGCGAGGACCAACGGCCAGAGTTTGTTCGTTCGCTGCCAGTAGCGGCCGAAGATCAGGCCCATCACCAGGTTTCCGATGCCGCCGCCGAGGCCCTGGTACAGGTGGTAGCTGCCCCGGAGCAGGGCCGAGGCCAGCAGCGACGAGTTCTCCGACCAGCCGAGTGTGCGCAGGCGGGTGATCAGGAAGGCGACCACGATGATCTCCTCGGCCAGCGAGTTCGCGCAGGCGGACAGGATCAGCGCGGGCAGCCGCCACCAGTGATCGCCGAGCGACGCGGGCACGATCGTCACGCTCACCCCCATGGCGTGCGCGACCAGATAGAGGCCGAGGCCGGGCAGTCCGATGATCGCGGCAAGCACCAGTCCTGGCAGTACGTCCGCGCGCCACCGAAGTCGCGCCGCAAGCCCGACCAACCGTGGCCCGATGCCACTGCGCCACAACAGATACAGGCCGAGCGCCGCCCAGCCGAGCAGCCGGGCCACGCTCAGCAGCTGGAACAGCAGATCGATGGTCGACTGCGTCGACCGCGACGGATTCAGCGCCACCGTGCGCCCACCGATGCCGCCCGGCGCCAGCGCACTCTCCAACAGCGACAGCCCCGCATTGAGCCCACTGAGCCCGAACGTCACCACCAGCACGACCGCGATCTCGAGCTTGATCCCGAGCCGCTCCCGTTCGGTCAGCTCGACCCGCTCCGACTCGCCCTCAGCACGCATGCCTCGAATCTATTGCCAACGCCGCACCAGGGACGACGCGCACCACCGACCAGGTCGGCGCCGATCGCCCACCCGCGACACCGCGGATTGCCACGCGTTGGCACTGTTCGGCTGCTCGACCCAGATCGCGTCGATCACTGTGTCCGCGGACACCGCGCGCCGCTGTGCCGGCCGATAGCGATGCGGCAGCACCGTTGCGCAGCTGATGGTGTCCGCGCCGAGCAGGTCGGTCAGCCCGAGTGGAGAGCGCGTTCGTCGATCCTGGCCGCTGACACCGATCCGGCGACGCAAGCGGGGTGCAAGGGCGGCGCACCGAACGCAAGGACCGTGCAACTCCGGCTCGCCATCGTCGTAAGCCTGATCGAAAAACACGACACAGCATAGGAATTGCGATGACAACTCCGGTCACGATCATCGGCGCCGGACTCGGCGGACCCATGCTGGCCCGGGTCTTGCACGTGCACGGCATCCCGGCCACGGTCTACGAGGCGGAATCCGCACCGACGGCGCGCGCCCAGGGCGGGATGCTCGACATCCACGACTACAACGGGCTTCGTGCCATCGAAGCGGCCGGCCTGATGGACGAGTTCCGCGGCATCGTCGTGCCGGGCCGTCAGGCGCTTCGTGCGCTCGGCTCGGACGGGACTGTCCTGTTCGAGCGGGCCGACGACGGCACCGGCGGTCGCCCCGAGGTGCAGCGCGCGGAGCTGCGTCAGCTGCTGCTCGACGCACTCCCCGAAGGGACCGTCCGGTGGGGCCACCGGGCCAGCGGCGCTCGCACTCTCGACGCGGGCCGCCACGAAGTGACCTTCGCCAACGGCGCCACCGTCACGGCGAGTCTGCTGGTCGGCGCCGACGGCGCCTGGTCACGGGTCCGGCCGTTGCTCACCACCGCCACACCCGAATACGTCGGCGAATCGGCCGTGGAGACCTACTTGTTCGACGCCGACAACCGCCACGCCGCCGCGGCGCAAGCGGTCGGCGGCGGGATGCTGGTCACGAGCGGGCCCGGCGGGCAAATCCACGCGCATCGGGAGAAGGGCGAGATCTTGCACGCCTACGTGATCCTGGAGCGGCCGTTGGACTGGTTCGCCGCCATCGATTTCGCCGACGTCGCCGCGTCCACCGCGCGGATCGCGCACGAATTCGAGGGCTGGGCACCGGAACTCACCGCGTTGATCACCGACAGTGACACCGCACCGATCCACCGGCCCTTCTACGCACTGCCTGCCGGACACCAGTGGGATCGGGTGCCAGGGGTGACGGTGATCGGCGACGCCGCCCATCTCGCGCCGCCGAACGGCGAAGGCGCCAACCTTGCCATGGTGGACGGCCTCGAACTCGGCAAAGCTCTTGCCGCGCATCCGGGCGACGTCGAGGTCGCCCTCACCGAGTACGAACTCGCCATGTTCCAGCGCGCCAGCGAGGACAACGCCGAGGCCGTGGAGGATTTCGCCGAGCTCTTGGCGGCCCTCGCCAGCGGTGAGTCGGTCAGCGGCTGATCGCCTTGTGCGACAAGGACAATGAGGTGGCCACCGGCAAGGTGGCTACCTCATCGGCAGCCAGCAGACTGGGCCGATGTGCGCGAAGGCAGCCCGGGAGACCGCAGGCTGCGCTGGTCAGATCCGGCGCAGGCCGTTGAGGAAGGGGCAGCCCGCCAGGGTGCGGACGGCGCGGCTGAGCGACTCGATGTCGTCGGCGGGGGAGGTGAAGGGCAGGCGGAAATCGTGGTCGCCGTCGCGGCCTTCGACGCGCAGGGTCAGGCCGTAGCGGTCGATGGCGAGCGGGTGCACGATGCCGTGCTGCAGGCGCGGTGGCAGGTGGCGGGCCAGCTGCGCGACGACGTCCGCGTGGTCGGCGTCCATGTGCTGCAGCCACGCGGATTCCAAGGTGCAGAAGGGATCCGGCTCGGCCTGGCGCAGCTCGTCGATGGTGACCGATTCGGCTCCGGTCGAATCGGCGACCACCGCGGAGTTGATGACGACGCGCAGCAGCGTCGCAGTGTAGCCGACATCGAGCAGGCCGGGATCCGGGTGCTCCTTGGCGACCTCGGTGGCCAGCGCGCGCTGCGCCTGGGTCGGCACCGCGCGCACCCAGCCGCGCAGCCACACCAGCGCTCGAACGGGTTCCCGCAGCGGCAGCGGGGCATGGTCGGTGAGTTCCAGCACCGCGGGTGCGCCCGCGTCCGGGGAGTTGCCCGCCAGGACGGCGGCGACCGAGGTGGTCGGCACCGCGATCACCGCATCGCCGCACTGGCGCAGGTGGTGCACGGAGATCGGCGTCGGATCGATGCCGGGCATGGCAAGCACTGCTTGCTCCGCGTGCGCGCACGCACTGCGCACCCGCTCAGCGGTGGACGGTGCGACAGTGGGTGTCGGACGCGGCATACAAACCTCCGTGGTCAGGGCTCTGCTCGCCTCGCTCGGCGCTCAATTAGGTTACCCTAAGCTAAGTGACGCGACGACCATCCGCAAGCGTTCGCCCCACCCTGATCCTGAGAATTCTCCCGACGTTCAGTGCAGCTGAACGCGTTTGGCGGCTGAGTGATCAGAGCCGGAGTAAGCCAGTGCAGCGTCATCGCGCAGGAACGTGCTCGGCCGTGTCGGATCGCGGCGAAGCGATCAGCGGCGTAGGAGGTAGCGGAGCGCGATCTCGCAGGCGCCACGCGAACCGAATCACGTAACGCGACGAGCTCGCCCGGCCGCAAATCGGATGGCGGCGAGGGGCAGGGGCGGAGTGGGCAGCGCAGCAGCACCGCGTCGGTACTCGCTCGGTAGCGAAGTCGACACCGCCGCCGGTTGTTACGGTGGATCGGTGGCGGATGGAGCAGAAGCAGCGCGGGAACCGGTGCTCGTGGCATTGACGGCGCTTGCCAGGCGCAGCCTGGTCGAAGGCCTGGTACGCGCGCCGTCGACCAGCGCGATCGAGGCGACTCCGGTCCTCGACGCGGACGCCCCCGACGCCGACATCGCCGACTTCCTGGCAGGCATTGCCCACGCCGAGACCGGCTACATCGCCCGGACCGCCTCCGGCGAACGTGCCATCGCCATCGTCGCCGCGACCGCCGCCGCACTCTGCGGCGAAGATATCCGCGCCGCCCTCACCACCCCCGACCTCGCCTTCCTGACCGCGCTCAAACCTCCTGCGGTCGAGGCACTCCGCTCCGTCCTGCTCGCCATCGAAACCGACGCCGTCGACGAGGTCACCCGAGCTCTGCGCCCACTCGCCTGACGCCGCGTCCGACGCTGTCGCGACCCGCAGCTCATGGTTGCCGGGAACCGGTGGTGGCATTTTGCGGAGTGGGGTCCGCGTGGGTGCACTTCCGGCGCTGCCGCGAGCCCCGACTCATGGTTGCCGGGAACCGGTGGTCGCATTTTGCGGAGTGGGGGTCCGCGCGGGTGCACCTCCT
>NZ_BDAY01000062.1 GCF_001612685.1 Nocardia altamirensis NBRC 108246 | reverse complement strand
GCGCTGCCGCGAGCCCCGACTCATGGTTGCCGGGAACCGGTGGTGGCATTTCGCGGAGTGGGTCGCATGGGTGCACCTCCGGCGCTGCCGCAACCCCCCGACTCACGGTTGCCGGGAACCGGTGGCGGGATTTCGCGGAGTGAGTTCGCCCTGGTGCACCTCCGGCGATCGATAAAACCCATGGTCTGACAGGGGCGGCGACAAATCCGCGGAGCCTTGGTCGCGCACGCAAGTATGGTCGTAACCGTGCCGCGTATCGCGTACTTCGGGCCCTCCGGAACTTTCACCGAGATGGCCCTTGCCGACCTCGAATCCTCGGGAGCCTTTGATGGGGCTGTCGAGCGTATCGCCGCGCCCAGTCAGGGGGCGGCGCTCGAACTGATCCGGTCCGGCGCCGTCGACGGCGCAGTGGTGCCGATCGAGAGTTCGGTCGAGGGCTCGATCTCGGCGACGCTCGATTCGCTGGCCATCGGTCCGCGACTGCAGATCGTCGCGGAGACCGAGCTGGAGGTGACCTTCACGATCCTGGCCAAGCCCGGCATGAGTCTGGCCGAGGTGCGCACGCTGGCCGCCTATCCGGTGGCCGCCGCCCAGGTCCGCGAGTGGGTGGCGCGGCAGCTGCCGCTGGCGCAGGCCTACGTCTCGGCGTCGAATGCGGCGGCGGCCGAGGACGTCACGGCGGGCAAGGCCGACGCCGCGGTCTCGACCGCATTGGCCGGCGAGCGGCTCGGGCTGGTGGCGCTGGCTTCCGGGGTGGCCGATCACGAGCAGGCCATCACCCGCTTCGTGCTCGTCACCCTGCCGCGGGTGGCGCCGCCCGCGACCGGCGCCGACCGCACATCGATCGTGCTCGAGCTGCCGAACGAGCCGGGTTCGCTGATGCGCGCGTTCGCCGAATTCGCTACTCGCGGAATCGATCTGACCAGGATCGAATCCCGGCCGACCCGGACCGGCATGGGCACCTACCGGTTCTATCTCGACTGCGTCGGGCACATCGACGACACCGCGGTCGCCGAGGCATTGAAGGCGTTGCATCGCACCGCGCGGATCCGGTTCCTCGGATCCTGGCCTGCGACGTCGGCCACCGGCACGCCGCCGCCCTCGGACGAAGCGGCCGCGCAGTGGCTGACCCAGCTACGAAAGGGGGTGGCGGATCTGTGAGTACGGGCAAGTTGGTGCTGGTCCGGCACGGGGAGACCGAGGGCAACGTCGCGAAGCTCCTCGACACCAGGGTTCCTGGCCTGCCGCTCACCGAACGCGGTGCGGCACAGGCGAAGACGTTCGGTGAGACGTTGCTCGCCCCGCCGCGAGTGCTCTTCTGCTCGGCGGCGCTACGCGCCCGCCAGACCGCCGGATACATCGAGGCCGCGACCGGCGTCGCTGCCACCGTGCTGGACAACGTGCACGAGGTCCAGGTCGGCGACATGGAGGGCGAGCACAGCCAGGAGGCCCACGCCTACTTCCAGCGGATCTACCGCGCCTGGCACAACGGCGACCTGGACGAGCGGCCACCCGGCGGAGAGTCGGGCCACGAGGTGCTCGCCCGTTTCCTGCCGATCATCGCGGATCTACGCAAGACCTACCTGACACCGGAGTCGACCGGCGATGTGCTGCTGGTCAACCACGGCGCCGCAATGCGCCTGGTCTCCCGCTACCTAGCCGACGTGCTCCCGCCCTTCACTACGAACAACCACCTCGACAACACCGAAACCATCGAGCTGGTCCCCCTGCCCGACGGCGGCTGGGACTGCATTCGCTGGGGCCGTTTCACCCCACCCTTCGGCTACGACGTAGCCCCCACCCCCGACGACCCCATGGGTTGATCGCACTCGACGGTCCGCAGCCGAGTCCTGTTGGGTAGCAACGAACTACCGGTCCGCGTCGTCTGAGGTCGGCTGGGCCACGTCTATGGGAGGCGTTGCCGCTTGCCTGTTGAGCTGCATCCGCTGCGGCCGCTCCACCCCACCCTTCGGCTACGACGTCGCCCCACCCTCACGGGTTGATTGCAGTCGGTGGTGCGCTGCCGAGTCGTGCTGGGTAGCAACGAACTACCAGGCCGCGTCGTCCGAGAGCGACTGGGCCGCATCGATGGGAGGCGTTGCCGCTCGCCCGTTGAGCTACATCCGCTGGGGCCGCTTCACCCCACCCTTCGGCTACGACGCCGCCCCCGCCCCCATGGGTTGACTGCACTCGGTGGTGCGCTGCCGAGTCGCGTTGGGTAGCAACGAACTACCGGGTCGCGTCGTCCGAGGTCGGCTGGGCCACGTCCATCGGAGGCGGTGCAACTTGCCCGTTGCAGCTCAACCGGTGGCAACGCCGCCGTCCCCACTGCCGGCGATCTCACGAGTTGGCCAGGCTCGGTCGTTCGCTGGCGGTGCGTCGCGAATCCTGTTCCGCCACACTGAAACCGAGTGGATCCGCTGCCCGACGGCGGCGGGGACCGTGTCCGTTGCGGCCTTCACCCCACCCTCAACTCCGGCATACGCCACCGCTCCATGGGGATCGGCACCGAGTCGCGGTGGGGCTGCCAGTGCCCCTTCTGGAGTTGGTCGATTGATCATGGGGCACTGGTGCAGGCATCGCCCGAGAAGCCACCTGCACCAGTGCCCCCTCGGTGCGAATCCGCCCGCCCGTCGACCCCGTCGGTCCAGACCGGCGGATACACGATGGGCGGTCATTTGATCCTGCATGGGTTCGCGGGTGAGCAGTCGGGCCCGACGCGATTGCCTCCTTGGCCGCAATCGTGGGCTCGGGGCTGGAGGGCGGCGCGGAGTTCTTCGCGGACAACGCGTTCACGGCCCGCGTGACGATCGGCACCGCGATGGCGCTGGTCGTGCGCGGCAGCGGGATCGCCTTTCCCCGCGAGGCCTACGAGCAATTCCGGCAGCTGCAGCAGCGGACCCGGCCTCCTGATCCGGTGGTGGGATCGCAGGCAGGCGAGCCGACCGGGTCGGTCAGCCTATCTGCCGCGCAAGGTATTCCAGTGCGTAACCTGCACCGGAGGGGGTTACGCGGGCGATGCCGGGTGAGTCGAGGTGTGCGCCGGCTACGAAATGGTCTGGTCGAGTTAGCTGTTCGAGCAGGGCCGCTCGTTCGGCGCGGGCCTGGGACCGGTTGCCGTCGTACTCCCAGCACACGTTCGGCTGCTCGAATTGGAGCGTCGGAACGTGGACGGTGTCGCCCCAGACGAGAAGGTGGCCGGTGCCGCTCCTGACGTCGTAGACGGTGTGACCGGGGGTGTGGCCCGGTGTCGGGACCGCGGTGACCCAGTCATTGATCGCGACCTTCTCCGATACGGGTACTACCCGGTCGCGGATCGGCGCGAGCCGCCCCGTGAACACCGAGGTGTCACCTGCGCCGATCCAGACGCGCTCGAGCTTGGTGAACGCCTCTGCACCGTCCGGCGTGATCAGGCCGCTCACGTGGTCTTCATGGTTGTGGGTGATGGCCACGTCGGTGATTTGTGCGCGGTCGATTCCCGCTTCGTCGAGTGCGCCATAGATCAATCCCATGGTCGGGTCGTGCCAGACGTCGGACGCGCCGGTGTCGATGAGCACCGACCGCGTGCCGTCGGTGACGAAGAAGGCGTTGACCGACAGCCGCAAGTTGTCGCCGACCAGCGGCACGGCGGCAGGCAGTTCATCGAGCGTGCGCCCGTCCTCGCTGCGGAGCCGTGTCTGCGGCATGTCGATGTACCCGTCGCGCAACGAGATCACCTGCAGATCGCCGAATTCGAACGTGGCATGGAGCTGGCCACTCGAGATCTGATGCATGGAAACCTCCGTCGTGCCGGGTGCAGATGGCGTGTCTCTGATAGGAGACCGTATCTTCTTTAGGAGAAACCTACACTGTGGGCAGTTGAGGTGTCCATCGATCGAGGAGCATGGTGGTCGAGCAAGACGGAAACGCGGTCGAACCACAGCACCGTGACGATCTGGCCGGCGCGTTCGGCGCCAATGTGCGGCGACGCCGCGAGGAGGCGGGCCTGACGCTGGAGCAGCTGTCCACGCAGTCGTCGGTCAGTCGGGCGATGCTGTCCAAGGTCGAACGCGGTGAGAAGAGCCCGACGATCGGCGTCGCGTCCAAGATTGCGCACGCGCTCGACGCATCGCTGTCCGACCTGATCGGTGGGGCAGCCGCTACCGCATCTGGTGTAGCCGTTGTCATGCGTAAGCACGCTCGCCCCGTCTTCCGCGACCCGGAAACCGGTTTCGAACGGCACATCGTGTCAGCGGCCCCCGGCGCGGGCGGAGCCGAGATGGTCGCCCACTACCTCCCCGCACAGGTCTCGACCGGGCTGCTGCCCGCCTATCCGCCGGGTACGGAGAAACAACTCGTGGTGCTCGCCGGCACCCTCACCGTCGCGATCGGCGGGATCACCGAGACCCTGAACACCGGCGACTCCCTGTTCTTCCAAGCCGACGCCGACCACGGCTTCGCCAACCGAACAGACGCTCCCTGCGAATACATCATGGTCATCTCGCGCAGAACCTGAACGGCCACAACGTAGTTCGTAATCTCCGCCTGCGTGGCCGAGGTGTCCCGCAACGGTGCAGATACCTACACCGGCACTGACCTCGCAGCCACGCAACCTTTCCGCGAATCCGCACCCTTACCGTGGACCCGCACCCCTTGTGGCAAGCCAGAACGACCTCGTGGCAAGCCCAGAACGAGTGCGGATCCCCAGAGCAAGTGCGGATTGGCGTCTTTGATGGTGACCGCCGAAACCCACACCGTTTCCGTGGATCCCACACAGGCTCCATACGGTTCACAGAGGCTAGAACCCCTGTGAACCGTATGGGAGTTCTGTGGATCCTCGGGCGCGGCCCCGAGAATGGGTGCGAGTCCCGTATACCCGGTGGAGCTAGCGGGACTCGATTTTTTGATCTTGAAGCTCTCGAGACGGGAGCACAGCCAAGTGACCCGGCTGGGACGAGACGCCGCGTGATCGACTGCGGAGGTCAGTCGGGTACGGCAGGCGAAGCAACCACGCTAATCGGGTGCAAACCCCGAGATGCCGTACTCGTCAGGAGACCCGTAGCGCC
>NZ_BDAY01000061.1 GCF_001612685.1 Nocardia altamirensis NBRC 108246 | reverse complement strand
ATCCCCGGGCACCTCACCCGGGGATCCACCCTCCGTGCACCGTCAACGATGCCGAACACGGGAGGGTGATCTCCCGCCGATCGTGTGAGCGGGCGGTTCTCGGGCCGGAGACGCTCTGGTCAGTCGGCTCCGCCAGTTCATCGGATCCGCGCCGACGCCGAGGAGATCCAGCCAGTACCGCAGGGCCCCACGCGATCCCGACCGAACACCAGATCCGCCCTTTCGGTGGTACGCCGAGTTTGGGGTGAGATGTCGTCGGAGCCATTCAGCGCGCCCCGCGTGTCGCAACTTGGGGCAGATCGTAACTGCGACAAAGATTCTGACCATGACAGAGACCTCGTCACCTGCGCCTGGCCGGACCGCGCTCGTCTTGGGTGGCAGCGGCCCGGCACGGATGGGATGGGTGGTCGGGCTGGTGACCGGACTGACCAACCTCGGAGCACAGCTCGGCAAAGCGGACCGGATTGTGGGCACCTCCGGAGGTGCACTCGTGTCGGCCATGCTGACCACGCAAGGCGATCTGATGCGGTTGTTGGGTCCCGACGCTTCGCCAGCCCCGCCAACCGATCCGCAGGTCACCGCCGACGCGCTGACGCTACTCGGTCAACCGGGCCTCGACCTGGCGCAGGCACGGCGCAAGGCAGGTGAGATAGCCGCAGCGGCCGCGAGTAGCAATCCACGAGAACACATCGCCCGCATGCACGCACTGACCAGAACCGCGACATGGCCCCAACGGGAGCTCGTGATCACTGCTGTCGACATCACCACCGGCGCGCTGCACGAGTGGACGCGCGAAGGAGCGGCATCACTACCCGAAGCCATGGCATCCAGCACCGCGGTACCCGGCGTGCTCCCCCCGATTCCCATCGACGGCCACTGCTATATCGACGGCGGCATCGGTTCCTCGATCAACGCCCACCTGGCCACCGACGCCGACCTGATCCTCATCATCCAAGCCATGACCGACGAATTCTCGCGGCTGCCCACCGATCAGGACCTCGGCCGCGCCACCGCCCTGACACTCGTGCCCGACGACGCCGCGATCACCGCATGCGGCACCGACAGCTTCGACCTCACCCGCCAGCCCGCCGCCTACGACGCCGGTCTGCGCCAATCCGAGGACGCGGCACTGCGATTGAAGGAGTTCGGCTGGCCGACCCGCTGACCAAGCTCACCTGCCCCCGCTGCTGATGTTCCCGTCGTCGACGGGCGACGAAGGCATCGCCGCCCTCCTCGCCGAGACCGACTACCACGAGGTCGGCCTTCCGCCCGAGAATGCCGCGGACCTCTACGAACTCGCGGGTTACCTCGACCAGACACCGTTGCCCGCCGACCAGCTGCAGGCGCTGCTGAACCAAGCATGTCGCCGCCTCCAATCGACCGACTGGCCGATCGCTGTCGCGGACGGGTTCCTGGTGTTCGCCACCGACCTCGAACTGGTCGATCTGGCGGACAACCTCCGCGCCGTCACCACGGCGGCCCGCACCGCGCAGGTCCTCGCCCTGGTCGAATCGGAATAACCAGCTAGCCCGACACATTCACGGCCGGAACACTTGCCCCTGCGAAACGCCTTCTACCGCAGCCACATACGTCTTGGCGACGTCGGCAGCGGAGGTGCCGCCCGACTCGTCCATACCGAGTTTCACGAGCGTCTCGCTGATCCAGCCCGGGCTGACCGCATTGATACGCAGCCCACGCGGCAGCTCGGCAGCGGCGTTTCTGACGAAACCCTCCAGTCCAGAGTTCACCAGTGCGCCCAAGGAGCCACCGGCCAGCGGTGACGCAAAAGTACCCGCGGTCAGCGTGATGGAACCACCGTCGCGCAAACTGTGAATCGCACGCCGCGCCAAGGCAACCTGGCCGAGCAGCTTGTCATGCAGACCTGCCGCGAACTCGACATCGGAGACCTGCTGCAGGTCCACCAGCGGCCCGCTCGCCGCACAGCACACCACCGCGTCCAAGCCGGTCACTTCGGCGAAGAGCGCGTCCAACGAGTCCATGTCAGCGAGGTCGACCCGTACCGGCCCGCTCCGCGCTGCCCGCACCACCTCGTGGGAGTCCGCCAGCGCCTCGGCAACCGCACCGCCGAGCGTCCCGCTGGCCCCGATCACAAGTACCTTCACACGTCGATCATGCCGGTGACGAGTGCCGCACAGCCACTGGTGTCAGTTGAGCGACTTCAGGACCGAGCGGTCGAAGGCGATGGTCTCGTCGAGGTTGCCATGTAAAGCCTTGTTGGCCCAGTCCGGATTGGCCAGCAGTGCTCGGCCGACGGCGACGAGGTCGAATTCGTCGCGTTCGAGGCGATCGAGCAGCTGATCGATGCCCGCCACGGCCGCCTGCTTCTGCCATCCGCCTGCTCCGACGAACTCTTGGTCCAGCCCGACCGAGCCGACGGTCACCGTGGTTTTGCCGGTGAGCTTCTTGACCCAGCCGGCGAGATTGAGGTCGCTGCCGTCGAATTCGGGCAGCCAGTATCGGCGGGTGGAGGCGTGGAAGGCGTCGACGCCTGCGTCGACCAGCGGTGTCAGGATCTGCTCCAGCTCGCCGGCGGTCTCGGCGATCTTGGCCTGGTAGTTTCCTGACTTCCATTGGGAGAGACGGAGAAAGAGCGGGAAGCCGGGCGAGACCGCAGCACGCACGGCCTCGACGATCTCCACCGCGAACCGGGCCCGTGACGCGTGGTCACCGCCGTAGCGGTCGGTGCGCTGGTTGGTGCCGCTCCACAGGAAGCTGTCGATGAGATAGCCGTGTGCGCCGTGCAATTCGGCACCGTCGAATCCGAGACGCTCCGCCGCCGCAGCAGCGTCGGCGAACGCGGCGACCGTGTCGTCGATGTCGCGCTGCGTCATGGCTTTTCCGGTCGGGTCTCCGGACAGCCCTACGCCGGAAGGGCTTTCGGCGGGCGGCTCGGTCGCGGTGCGTGCCACGCCGGTGTGCCACAGCTGCGGGATGATCCGGCCGCCGGCGAGGTGCACCTGCTCGGCGACGTGTGCCCAGCCTGCGAGCGCCTGCTCACCGTAGAAGAGCGGAACGTTGTCGTAGGCGCTGGCCGCTTCGCGGTTGATGTAGGTGCCCTCGGTGATGATGAGACCCACATTGTTGGCCGCGCGGCGGGCGTAGTACTCGGCGACGTCGGGCCCAGGAACGCCGCCCGGCGACATGTTCCGAGTCATCGGCGCCATCGCGATCCGGTTCGACACGGTCAGATCGCCGACCGTGAGCGGCCGATCCAGCAACCGGCGGATGCGCGTGGTGTCTACTGCCGAAGTCATATCGTCTCCAGGGTCGGCGCGCCGAGGTGATGACAGCATCATGGTCGGCTGCGGTATGGGGAAAGCAGGTTACGAACGGGGCGCTCAAGGCTTCGAATAGTTGAGCAACTCAAGCAACTGACTGACAGTACAGCCGCAAGTACTTGAGTCTGTCAAGCATTCCGCCCAGCGGAATGGGCGCGATACCCTGCCGCAAAGCTTGAGTTCATCAAGTATTTGGCATACCTTTGCACTGTGCCACCCGCATCGGCGACCGCGCCGACCTCGCTCGATGTCATGGAGACCCTCACCGAGTTCTGCCGCGTCTATGTCCGGGATTTCCTCGCTGCCGCTCAACGCTTGGACCTGACCTACAACCAAGCCAAGCTCGTCTGCCTACTGGTCGAACCGCGAGCGATGCGCGAACTGGCCGACGCCTTGTCCTGTGACGCGTCGAATATCACCTTGCTGATCGATCGACTCGAGCACCGTGGTCTTGTCGAGCGGCACGTCGACCAAGCCGATCGCCGCGTGAAGAAGGTAGTCGCCACCGCCGAGGGCGCCGCAGTCGCCAAGCAGGTGCGCGAGCAAATGCACGGCGCCCGCGCGGCGCTCGACTCCTTGAGTCCGGCGCGTCGGCGCAGCCTGCAAAGCATCGTCGAGGAGTTGCACACGCACATGGTCAGCAACCCGGACTGACCCGCCCTCACATCCGCTCGCAGCCCGTGGACGCGATAGCTGTATCGCCGACCCCGGCGCGCAACGAATCGTTGAAGTCGTTGCCGAGTCGGAACGAATGCCTAGTCGGTACCTCCGGCGCAGGTGGTGCCGGATCGTGGGGCTGCCAGATCGATGAGGTAGGCGGTTTCGGTGTCCCGGGCGCATTGGCTGTGGCCGAAGCCGGAGTGGCCTTCGCCGTCGACGGTGAGCAGACGGCCGTTCTGCAGCATGCGGGTCAGGGCAACTGCGTCCTGGTAGGGCGTGTCAGGGTCGCCGGTAGTGCCGACGACGAGGATGGGTGCGGATCCGGCGGCCGACCATGGGCCCGCGTAGCGGCTGGCCCGAGGGGCGGACCAGCGTTGGCAGGCGTTGGCGTGGGAGTGGTCGTAGCCGGGTGGGCCCCAGGCGGCGACCGGGCCCATGCGTGGGGCGGCGGCTACGTCGAGGGCAAGGCGCGCTTGGAGTTCCAGCGTCAGCGGCGGGTAGACGCGGTCGGCGCATTCGACTGCCACGTTGGCGGCGAAGAATTCGGCGAGACGGCCGATCTTGCGCAGGGCAGGTCCGTCTCGATGGTCGGCAGCTTGCCGAAGCGAGTCGGCGATGGCGGGCCATGCCGCGCGGCCGCCGTTGACCTGCAACGTAAGTCCGTACGCGAGGGATGCTCCGTTGGCGACGACTTGACCGCTTTCATCGCGCACCGGGTTGTCGGCGAGATCGGCGATGAGGGCATCAAGGGCCGCACCCGGTCCGCCGCGCGCCGGATCGCCGAATTGGCACGCCGCTCGATCGGTCGCACACCAGTCGAGGAATCGGTTGAGCGCGGCTTCCAATTCGACGTACTGGCCGTAGTCATAGGCGTACGGGTCGTTGGCATAGGTCTCGGGGTTGTAGGCCCCGTCGAGTACCGAAGCCCGAATCCGTTGCGGGAACAGGTTGGCGTAGACGGCCCCGATCATGGTGCCGAAAGACACTCCGAGATAATTGATTTCGTTGTCGCCGACGGCGGCCCGCAGCAGGTCCATGTCCCTGGCCACGAATTCGGTTCCGATATAAGGCAATATGTCGCCACTGCGCGCCTGGCAGGCCGCATTGAACCGTGCGGCCGAGTCCTGCCCGCGTTCGAAGGCTCCCGGCCGCCAGTGCGCAGGGACCGCGGCCCATTCACGCTGCATCTCCTCAGCCGTCCAGCACTCGACTGCGCGACTTTTGCCAACCCCACGCGGGTCGAACCCCACCACATCGAACCGCGCCGCAATCTCTTCCGGCATCGTGTTGATCACGCTGGAAACGAACCCGACCCCGGAACCCCCTGGCCCGCCGGGATTCACGAACAGGGACCCGATCCGCCGCGCCGGATCACCGGCCACATGCCGCCGAACAGCCAGGGAAATCGTCCCAGCCCCCGGATTGCGATAGTCGAGCGGCACGTCCGCCGTCGCACATTGATACCCGGGATCCCCGCAGTCGGCCCATGCCAACTCCGGCACCGCCACGCCCGGCACTCCCCCAGGCGGAGCGTCCGAGGACGCTATCGCCAGATGATCTCCGGCCCCGATGACCAGCACCATCGCCGTGAGGAGGATGGCAGCCCGACTACGCCAGTGACGAAACACAGGTACCAGCATATTGATCTCCACCCGAATTGTGTTGCGTCCGAACAATCCTGGCCACAACTTGGCACCAGTCAACTCATGAGGAGGCAGTCGGGGCAGTCCGGCGTAGGGTGCCGCCGATCCCGAGACAAGCGTCGCGACGGAGGAATACGGGTCGAAGATCCACGTGTTGCCAACGGGCCTGCCTGCCGCTGTCGGATCTGTACTCCGTTCAACCGACAAACTCCCTATAACCTCACGACCCTTCCTTCACCTTGGCTACAGTGACGGCGTGGTCGACGAAAACAACGATCACAATAGAAGATTAACCATTAATCACTCTAAGCAATTTTGAGAAACCACAGAAGGAACCGAGCCATGCCGAACGAAACTTGGATCGAGCCCAAGAGCCACTACCAGGCGACGGGATCAGTATCCAACGGCCGGATGACCAATGCCGAAGTCACCGACAATAACGGGCTCCTCAAAGATCGCAACCGTACGTTTGATTCCAAAGAAGACTTCTACCGATGGGCCAAGAAATCCGCAGGCATAAATTGGTGAACGCCTAGCTTCATTTACTGGTGAGGACTCGGGCGAGAAGCATTGTGGCGGGGCCGAAGTCTGCTCTCTCGTAGAAGGGCACTGACAGGTCGGTTGGTGAGAGGACTATTCGGGCGCAGCCGAGGTCCTGGGCATAGGCGGTCAAGGCGTTGAGGAGAGCTGTGCCGATGCCTTGACCTCTGTGTTCGGCGAGGACGAATGCGTTGCCGAGATAGCCCCATCGTGAGGCGGGGTGGCCGGGGCGGGGCATTCGTTCGAAGACGGCGAGGTTGACCATTCCGACTGCGATGCTGTCGATCTCGGCCAGGAACGTCGTCCGCCGGGACGACTCGGTTGTGTACCACTGGGCGAATTGGTCATCGAATCCGTTGTCCTCCAATGGCCGGCCTGCTTGCTCTTCCGACCACTGTCGGCGTAGTCGTGCCAGCGCAGGGATGTCGCGGTCGTCGGTCTGTCGAATGGAGACAGCGCGGGTGACGGTCATCGGCCAACCTTATCGATCCCGGCGTGCCGAGACCGTCAGCGGTCGTACATCACCGCCTCTCGGTCGACCAAGCGACGATTCCGGGAGCCGGAGTTCCGTCTGCGATGAATGCACAGCCGGGACAGGCTGTTCGATCAGCGGGACAGGTGTGCGAGTTGGTGGTGCAGTTGCTGGTTTTCCTCGGAGAGTTCGCGAATGCGTTGTTGAGCGAGGATGAGGCGATGCTGCGTGGATTGGTCGGTGGCGCAGGACGACTCGCCGTTGATCTGCCGCTGCGGTAGTGGTGCGGCGGAGGCGAGGTTGGCGCGTACCTGGGTATGTGTGTTCCCGTCGACCACGTCGATGACGACGGCGTTGCCACCCAATTGTTTTGCCCGATACATGGCGGAATCCGAACGGAGCAGCAAATTCTGGTGCGTCGATCGCGCCTGCCACTTCTTGTTCCACGAAGGAGTGAATACCACGGCCCCCACGCTCGCGGTGACCGTGGTCGGCAGATCCGACATGGTCTCGACCGCGCCGCGCAGACGCTCCGCCACCGCATAGATGGTCGCTCCGTCCAGCCATCCGACGACGACGAATTCTTCACCGCCGGTGCGCGCGACTCTCGCCTCGGGTGGCGCCGCGGCACGCAGGCAGCCTGCCGTCCGCACCAGCACCTCATCGCCGACGGAGTGCCCGAAGGTGTCGTTGACGGTTTTGAACCGATCGAGATCGAGTGTCACGGCATAGATCCCGCCGCGACCACCGTCGTCGAAGAATTTCTCCAGATGACAATCCAACCCACGCCGGTTCAGCAAGCCGGTCAGCGGATCCGACAGTGCGTTCAGGTGAAGCAGCCAGTGGAAGAACTGCACGGTGGGGAGGACGAACGCGGTCACGAGAAGCATGATCAGCACGACCGCGACGCTCAGCGCGAGGTCGCCTCGGCCGTGCTCGGTGTGTCCCGGCTTGCCGAGGAACAGCAGGATCGCCAACAAGACGCTCGACAGCAGTGACCACGCGACGTGCGCGGCCAGGATTCGTGGACCGTGGAAGATCGTCACATAGGACCCGGTCACCACGAGCAGACCGACGCCGAGCGCGCCGAGCAGACGGTCTTGGACCATCGCGTTGTTGGCGGTGATCGCGATGTCGGCCAGTGCGACCCACACGATCGACTCGGTTTCCCGCGGCCACGGCAGCAACCACCAGCGCAACGTCCACGCCCCGGCAAGAGTGGCGGTGAGAACCGCCTGCGTCGATC
The DNA here is from genome assembly GCF_001612685.1 of Nocardia altamirensis NBRC 108246. Lineage (GTDB taxonomy): Bacteria > Actinomycetota > Actinomycetes > Mycobacteriales > Mycobacteriaceae > Nocardia > Nocardia altamirensis. The sequence continues at coordinate 68,682 of NZ_BDAY01000061.1, read as the reverse complement.
CGAGCGCCCCTGCCTGACCTGCAGGCGAGAACATGGACACCACCGTGATCAACAGCATCACCGTGCCCGCGGCGGCGACCGTGCCCCGCATCCACACGAGCCCGGAATTGGCTTCGAGCGTCTCGATCAGCCAGGCGTAACCGACCCGGTCTTTCCACCAGGTCCGAAACATCGCTCGGCTGTTGGTCATCGAGATACCGCCTTATTTCGGCAATACATCCCTGGGTCGATCGTGGTTGTTCGAACAACCAATTCTGGTAGCCGAAGAGTAACTGTTACCAGATGCTCCTGCTATCGCAGTGATGGAGATCACCGTGCTCGCGGGGCATACTGGACTACCAACGATCGCGGGAGGAGCCTGCCGACGCGCGGTGGGATGTCCGTGGCTGCAGGTAGGTATGGACGGCTGGTCATGAGTGTGGAACCGACAGTGGTTTCCGACGATGTGGAACGAACTCGCTCACTGCTCGGGTCGTTGGTGGCACGGTTCGCGGCAGCATGGGATGCCGCCGGTGCCCCGCCGGAGCTCGTCGAGTTCTTGCCTGACACACCGGATTTCCGGCGGCTGTGCCTGGTGGAATTGATCAAGGTCGATCTGGAATACCGCTGGCTGCGCTTCGACTATCCGAAACGGCTCGCTGACTATCGCGGCGAGTTCGCCGAGCTGCGAGATATGCCGGTGCCACCCGATCTGATCTACGAAGAGTTGCACGCATTGCGCCGATCCGGGCGGGACCCGGGTCCGACCGGGCCGGAAACGGTCGCCGCACCTACCGAGCAAGCGACCGAGGTCGGCTATCGCAGCACCCTGATCGCCAGCCCTTGGGCACAGGAGGCACTGGAAGGGATCAACACCGGCGACCGGGTGGACGATTTCGATCTGCTCGTCGGATTGGGCGCAGGCTCGTTCGCCAGGGTGTTCCTGGCTCGGCAACGCTCGATGCAGCGGCTGGTCGCGGTGAAGATCTCCCACAACCGCGGCAGCGAACCGGAGACGCTGGCACAACTCGACCACAACTACATCGTGCGGGTCTTCGATCAGCGGTTGATCGAAGACGACGAGCTCAAATTGATGTACATGGAATACGTTCCGGGTGGCACCTTGCTCGGCGTGCTCGGCTTGGTGCGCGCGCGGCAACCGGACCGCCGCGACGGCAAGCTGCTGTTGGACGCCGTCGACGGGGCGGTGCTGAGCACGGGCGGCATCGAACCGAGCGAGTCCAATGTCCGGGCCGAGATCGCGACCTACACCTGGCCGGAAACCGTTGCGTGGCTTGGCAGTCGACTGGCCACCGCACTCGACCATGCCGGTCGGCACGGAGTCCTGCATCGTGACATCAAGCCCGCCAACGTGCTGTTGACGGCCGAAGGAATCCCGAAGCTCGCCGACTTCAATATCAGTTTCAGCCACCACGTCGCAGGTACCAGTCCCCTGGCGTATTTCGGCGGCTCGCTGGCTTATATGTCGCCCGAACAACTCGCCGCCTGCCATCCCGAGTTGCCTGTCAACGCAGCGGATTTGGACGAGCGCAGCGACATCTATGCCCTCGGCGTGATGCTGTGGGAATTGCTGACCGGCCACCGTCCTTTCGACGACGAAGTCGGCATGGGCGAATCCGACACCGCGCTCGAGCGGATGCTGGAATTGCGCAAGCACGAGATCGACGCGCGGTATCTGTCCGAACTGCCGCAGGACTGCCCGCCGACGCTGCGCCGCATCCTGCTGAAATGCCTTGCACCGCAGCGAGAAGACCGCTGGTCCACCGGCGCCGAACTGGCCCAGCAGTTCGCACTGTGCCTGGATCGCCGGGCACGGGATCTCGTCGATCCGCCGATCGGCAGCCTCCGGTCGAAACTCACCCCATGGTCGCTGCTGGCGATCGTCACGCTGGCAAGCACGATCGGCGGCGGCCTCGGCGTGGTGTACAGCAACCTGCACAACGGCCCGTTGATGCAATTGTGGCTCACGGCAGACCAACGCGAACAAATGCGCGGAGTCAGCGCGCTGCTGGAGCTGCCCGTCCCCCTAACCGTCGCCATCGTGACCAGCTATTTGTGCCGCCGGGTCTTCCTGGTATGGCGTGGGCTCCGGCGCGGTAAACATTACGACGCAGAGACTCTCGCGCTCACTAGAACAGACACGTTGCTAGACGGCGACCGCGTCGCGATGGTCGCCTTCTGCGGGTGGATCGTGTCCGCCATCGCGTTCGTGGCCGGTTTCCTGGTCTTCACCGACCTCAGTGCAGGCCAGCTCGTGCACTTCATCGCCTCTCTCGTCGTGTGCGCGACGATCGCGGTCGCTTACCCCTTCTTCCTCGTCACGCTCTTCGTCGTCCGTTGCGTCTACCCGAGCCTGCTCGACCAGGGAGCGACGACGAACGACCATGCCGACCTGCTCGCTCTCGGCAGGCGCTGCCACCGCTATCTCGCTGTGGCGGCGTCGGTTCCGCTGGTCGGCGTCGTCACCGGCCTGATGTTCTTGACCCCGCAGGAGGTCCCGCTGGTCATCGATCCGATCCGATGGCTGTGCATCGCAGGCGTTCTCGGCTTCATCGGCAACTACTGGTTGTTCCGCAAGCTGGAGGACGACCTACGTGCCTTCGACCGCGCCATCTCCGGCGCCCTGTCGAGTGACCCGACCAGAGGGCTGGTCACTGACCACGCCAGCCGGCCGGGTCGACGCCGCCGGGGATAGGGGCGGTCTGCGGGTAAGGCTCGCGGGTGAAGATGTAGCTGACCAGTTCGAGGTGGTCGACGGTGCCGTCCGGGTCGCGCACCGCCCGCAGCCGCTCGCCCGCGTAGTACCCGTCGAGGCCGATCCACGCGTCGTCGCCGTCGGGGCGGAAGCGCGAGGTGCGTCCGCCGTGCGCGAGGGCCCGCAATTCCAGCCAGCCGTCTGCGCGCAAGTGCAGCGCGATGGACGCCGAGCCCCAGTACCAAGGACCGGTGAGCGCGAGCAATGTCGGGTCGAAAGACGGTGCGGGCAGCCATTCTTCGGGCATGGCCGGCTCGTGTTCGGCCAGGATGTCCAGCATGGCCAGGTCGAGCTTGCCGCGGATGCCGCCGTAGGTGGTGTTGGACAGGAACAGCACGCCGGTGCGTTCGGCCGGATCGGCCCAGACCGTCGCGATGAATCCTGGCATCGCGCCGCCGTGCCCGAGCAGCCTGCGGCCGTTGTGCCTGCACAGTTGGACGCCGAGCCCATAGCCCTCGGTCCACGCGTCCTGGTCGATGACGGCGGCAGGCTCGCGCATCTCCTCCCAGGTGTCCTTGGCCAGCACCGCACCGGTATCGCCGCACAGGAAGATCGCCCAGCGCGCCAAATCGTCCGCGGTAGACCACAACTGACCGGCCGCGGCCATCGCGCCGTGGTCGTGCGCGGGCTCGGGCAGCACGACGTCGGCCCACGGGTGCACCGCCCACCCGGTCGCGTGCGGAGCCACCGGCGCCGGAGTGGTCCGGTCCATGCCGAGCGGCGCAAGCACCTCGGCACGCACCGCATCGAACCAGCTCTGCCCACGCAGTCGGGCGACCAGCTCACCGAGCGCGGCGTAACCCACATTGCTGTAGTGGTGTCGGCGGCCCGCCCGGTCCACCGTCGCCTCGCCGTCCATGTCGGCTGCCAGCTCGGCCCAATCGCCGCCCTTGGTGCGCTCCCACCACTCGCCGGGCGACTCGGCACGAACCCCGGCGGTGTGCGAAAGCAGTTGAGCGACAGTCCGATTCCCCATCGGCGCCCCTGGCACATGCCGCTCCAGCGGGTCGGACAAGTCCAGCTTGCCCTCGTCGCGCAGCCGCATCACCACCACGCCGATTATCGACTTGGTGATCGACCCGATCCGATACTGCGTGTCGGCGGTCGGCCGCCCCGCCGCAGCCCATCCGTCCGCTCGGCCGCGCGAATCCCACCAGGCCAACTTGCCGTCCCGAACCACCCCGGCGACCAGCGAAGGCACCCGGTAGGTCGCCTGCTCCACCGCAAGCCGATGCGCCAACGCACGCTCGGTCGTCGGCAACAGCACACTTCCTGACATCTGACACCTCTTCTTCGTCTGGTCGAGCGCGACGGCTGTCGCCGGGAACGTCCCGAGGGTAACGGCAGGAGATTTGCGCGGCGTCTGAAGTTATTGCACGAAAATGGATACCGTGCTCAGTCCCAGCGGTCGAGGGTGTAGCGGACTCGGATCCCGCCTGCGGTGACCCGGAACGTGTGGCCGAGTGTGCCGCCCTTGGAGAGCAGGAGGCCGCAGACTTCTGCTTCGTCCTTGCCTGCGACGACGGCGTCGTTGGCGTAGGCCTCCAGCGTCTTGCGGATTTCGTGGAGGTCGCTGGTGAGGAATTCGGGGAAGAAACCTGCGCCGGTCGTGTAGGTCGTGTCTTTCGCGCCTGCGAGGGCGAAGAGGACCGATTGTTCGCGGGCGGTGCGGTCGAATTCGACGTGCCAGGTCGCGGGGTGCGGGATGACGGCGGTCACCTGACGGTGTTCGCCGGGGCGTAGACCCCATTGGGTGGCTGGAGAGCCGTTCACGTAGACGTACCAGGTCACCGGGTTCCGGGTTTCGAGCTTGTCCCACTGGATGATCGGGGGCGCCTCGGGGTTCGCGGCGGTGACCATCGCGCCGTAGCTGGTGGAGGTGGACGGGACCTCGAATTCGATGCGGTCCGCAGTCGGAAGGACAGTGCGAGCGAACTTCTCCCAGGTCATCACCACCGGCGTGGCGTCGAGATCTGTTGCTCCCCTACGCTTCTCGGCGGGGATCAGGTGGGCGAAGACGCCATCGGAACGCGGCGGTGCGTCCGTCGGCGACCAGATCGGCTGCACGTCGGACAGTTTCGCGAAGCGACGCTCCAGTGACCCGGCGGCGCCCAGCTCGGCCATGACCTTTTCCGCGCGCGCGATCATCGCCGCAGTGGGTGCGGCGGTGGGCCGACGGTACTGGAGCGGGTCCATCTTTTCCGCGAAGCGGCGCTTGACGCTGTCGAAGGGAAGGCCGCCGGCGAGATCGGTGAGTAGCGTGCCGATCATGCCGCTTCTGACGTGACAGAAGCCAGCCGGAGCGGTGGCGGCGGCCACCCAGATGAGGTTGTCGCGCTGTCGCTGCGCGGAATCGCCCTGTCCGCGTATCGCATTGAGCTTCTTGTGCAGTTCCAACAGCCATTTCCCTGCGCCGAGAATCGCGTCCGAGCGGTAGAGCTGCTCGGTACGCAGCAGGGCCACTGCCTTTTTCACGACGTCGTGCGGAAATTCCGTGAGGGCGCGCTCGAGCATCTCCCGGTCGGCATTCTTCGCGGCAACATACTGCGAAGTCGTCGCGAGCGCCGAGGGAGTATGCACCAATTGTTCAGGCGGAGTGAGCGAAAGGTGGGTCCACGAGCCGCGCTCGGGATGTCCCCACTGTGTCGCGCTCGCGCAGAAGAGCGAGGTGATCGGCCTGCTCTCGACCTGCTCGGCCAACGCGACGGCCGCTTTCGCGTACTGCGGCGGCGCGCTGTCGGCCGACCACAGCGCCGACCTGGCCTTCCCGTCCTGACCGACGACCACCAGCCCGCCATAGCGATGCACGAACAATCGGCAAGTGCCGCAGTTGTTCTCGGCCGCGAGTTCCGGTGTGAGCGCGCCGAGGAAGACCTCGAACAAGTCCTCGCGCCCGACGGTGAACAGTGCGTCGCTCTTGGTCGCGGTCGCCAGGAACCGGCGCTGCACTCCGTCCAGAAACTCGGGGTACCGGTCGTCGACAGGCGGCTCGGCGCCAACCGCGGCATGCGTTGTCATAGTAGGTTTTCGATCTCTAGTGCGGATTTCGTGATCTCGACACTAGCGCTCGGCTGCCCGGCCGCCCGCACGAATATTCCCAGCGATCACGGTCCGCGCAGTCTGATCGCCATCGCCGGACGGAACAGGTCAACGCCGCGAACAAGGACGTGCGCGGCGTTGACGAACTTCGGGGTGCCGGATCAGCTCATGATGATGCCCGACCGCACACCGCCACCGGTCGAGTAGAGCGAGAAGGCGTGTCCCTTGGAGGTACAGGACAGACCAGGACCGGAGTAGTGGCCGCCTGTTGCTACGCAGGTTGCGCCGGCATGCGAGACCGAGATGCTCGCGTAGCCCTCGCCGGTCTTGACGTCGGACATGTTCGGGTTGCCGCCCGGCCGGGTGAAGGCGCCGCGAGCGAAGCCTGGGTGAGCGGGCAGCGCGGGTTGGTCGATGACTACTTGGTCGACCGGGAATGGCACAGGTACCGCGGCGTTGCCGACGGGAATTGCCACGATCCGGCTCGGGGCCACGTCGCATCCGACGGTGCCATCGCCGGTGATTGCACAGTTGACCTCGGGGCCGTAATTGAAATACACGGTGTTGGGGGTGTCGGCGTTAGCCGCCGCGACCAGCACGAACGGTGCCACCGCCGCGGCGGCCGCCATCCCGGATAGCTTCTTGCCAATGCTGTTCATGAGCTCTCCTCGATGAGATCGACAATGCAGGTTTCCTGGAGTCGGATATCTCTCGATTAATAGCTACAAGATAGCTGAATGTTACACAGTGTCGCTATCCGCACGGAACCAGGTGGACGCCAACTCCGCGATGCGGTCAGGTCCGGGATCGGCTTTGATCAGTGCACTGGCGCGCTGCGCCTCGGCCGTGGTCGGCAGAAAACCGACGAGAAGGGCGGGCAATAGCAGGCGGCGGGCCAGCAATTCCTGCGCGGAGGTCATCTGCGGGCGGCGGACGACCGAAACATTGACGCGGATCCCATGCTCGTTGCCCGGCGGAACACCCGACCGATCCGTCTCGATCGCCGCATAGCGGAATCCATGGGCGAGGTTGCACGCGGCGCAGCTCATCGGCCCGCGGCTGAGCAGACCACCACACTCGTCGCAGGTGATCCGGTCGAGGGCGGCGTCGACAACGCGCCAATCGTGCCGATCGGGCTCATCCACCACAAGACGAGCGACCTCGAGTTCGGATTCCCCCGGCCAGTCGACGAGAAACTGCCGCCACTCATCGTTGACGATCTCGTCGACAAGACCGCGACACCGTCCACAGTCGGGCCCACCGCCGTACTCATAGCCGCCGCACTCAACGCACGGAACCAACACAGCACCGACGGCGGGTCTCATGCTCCCCATCGTCACGCAGGCAGCGCACCCGATGCCACCGATTTCCGCAGACACCGCCGTACGCAACGCCCCGCGCCGATGCGGACCGCGCCCGCAGTCTCCGTCTCAGCCGGGGAACACCGTGTGGACGGTCGCCATCGTTACCCAGCGGGTGTTGGTGAATGCCTCGATCCCCCACCGCCCGCCGAAGCGGCCGTAGCCGGAGTTGCGGAAGCCGCCGAAGGGGGCGTTCGGTTCGTCGGCGACGGTTTGGTCGTTGATGTGGACGATGCCGGTGCGCAGTTGGCGCATCAGGCGGAGTGCGCGGGCGGTGTTCTCGGTGAGAATGCCTGCGGTGAGCCCGTTTTCGGTGTCGTTGGCCATTGCGGCCGCTTGCTCGTCGGTGGTGAAGGTGTCGACCGTGCAGACCGGGCCGAAGGCTTCGCTGTAGTAGAGGACGGCGTCCTTGGGCACACCGGTGAGCACGGTGGCGGGATGCACGTTGCCTTGCGGCACACCACCTCCGGCGGCCACCGTGGCGCCCCGGTCGACGGCGTCCATGATCAGCCAGGAAATCTTCTGCACGGCAGCGTGATTGACCAACGGACCGATCACGGTGTGCGGCTCGTCCGGGCTGCCCGTCGGCAGACCGGCAACGGCGTCGGCGAACTTGCGGGTGAATTCGTCGGCCACCGATTCGTGCACCAGGATGCGATCGGCGGACATGCAGATCTGACCGGAGTTGGCGAACGCCCCGAAGACCGCTGCCGACACGGCGTAGTCGATATCGGCGTCGTCCAGCACAATCACCGAGTTCTTGCCGCCCAATTCGAGCACAGCGGGCTTCAGGTGCTTGGCGGCCAGCGTGCCGATGATCCGGCCGACGTCGGTGGATCCGGTGAAGTTCACGGCGCGCACCCGCGGGTCCGCGATCAACGTCTCGGCGATCGGCGCCGCGTAGGCCGGATCGTTGGTGACGACGTTCAGCACGCCTGCGGGCAGCCCGGCATCGCGCAGCACATCGGCGATGAACAACCCGCACGACAGCGGCGCGGACTCACTCGGCTTGAGCACCACGGTATTTCCGGCCGCCAACGGTGCGGCGACCGCACGGGCGCCGAGGATGATCGGCGCGTTCCACGGCGCGAACGCCGCGACCACACCCATCGGCTCGCGCAGCGAAAGCCCGAGTACACCCTCTTGCTCCGCGGCGAGCACGTCACCGCGCGGCGCCGTCATCGCCGCCGCCGCTTCCCGAAAGATGTTGGCACCCAACGACACATTGAACTGGGCCCAGCCGCGGGTTGCGCCGATCTCACCCGCCATCAGCTCGGCCGCCTGCTCAGCACGCTCGTCGAGCAATGCCGCGGCCTTGGTGAAGATCGTCCGCTTGGCGAACGGGCTCAACACCGACCACTCCCCGAACGCGGCCTGCGCCGCATCGACCGCGGCGGTCACATCCTCGGTGCCCGCCGCCGCGACGGTGGCGTACGGGACACTGGTGTACGGACTGATCACCTCGGCGGTGTGGCCCGCGCTTGCAGCCACCTCTTTGCCGTTGATGAACAGCTCACGAGACACGGTCATGGGGCTTCCTCGAACTCGATTGCGCGGGGTAGAAGGCGACCGACAGCGAGGGTCGGCAGGAGGCAGCGCCGAGGGGTTGTCCGTCACTGTGGGTCGCCGCCACCGAGATTCGCGGGACGCCGCCCGGACCACTACATTGATTCCATTCAATGGGAGTAAATGCTCGTGGCTAGATCAACCAGTGGTGAATCGGTGCTGTCTCGGATCGTGCGCCTGTACGAGGCGTTCGATCCGGACGCCACCTCTGTCACCGTTTCCGAACTCGCGCGCCGCGCCGATTTGCCGTTGGCGACGGCGTCGCGGCTGGTGAGTGCCCTCGTCGAACACGAGTGGCTGCACCGCGACAGCAGCAGGCGCGTGCAGATCGGCGTCAGGATGTGGGAGCTCGCCGCGCGCGCCTCACCGACGCTCGGATTGCGCGATGCCGCGATGCCGTTCATGGAGGACCTGCACGCGGCCGTTGGCCAGCACGTGCAACTCAGTGTGCGCCAACAGCACGAGGTGCTGTACGTCGAGCGGCTGTCCGCACCCGGTTCCGTGCGGATCGTGAACCGGCTCGCCGGGCGGCTACCGTTGCACGCCTCCTCGCCGGGCTTGGTGTTGCTGGCGCACAGCTCCGCCGAACTCCAAGAGACGATCTTGACCGGTCCACTGCCCGCGTTCACGCCGCACACCGTCACCGATCCAAAGGTGCTGCGGGCAAAGCTGAGTGAGGTCAGGCGCACCGGATATGCCTTCTGCGAGGGTTATATCGATGAGGTATCGACTGCGGTAGCGGCTCCGCTGTACGCCTCGCGCGGCCACGTCGTCGCCGCATTGTCGGTGCTGGTGCCCAAGAACGAGTCCGCGCGCACGACGATCCCCGCGGTGCTCGCCGCGGCGCACGGCATCTCGCGAGCCCTCGGCAACCGCAGCTCCGAGCGCACTTGCCGCCGAGTAACGGAGTCGTCTGCTGCGACGACTTCTCACGGACGGCAACAAGTCACACTGTGAAGCACTCACCTAGTGAACTCTGGGCACCGCGCCAACCGCAAGCCTCCTGCCGCCTTTCCATTTGGAGGAGATTATGAAGCTCACCGGCGGGGGTTCCAGCCGCATCGACCCGAAGCGACATCTCTGGATGCTCGGCCTGCTCGCGCCGGCGTGTGCCTTGCTTCCGTCGCAGTTGGTGCTGTGGACCGGCGCACCGGTCTTCTGGTGGATCGGCCCGGTCATCGTGCTGATCGTGATCCCGGTGCTGGACTGGGTCGTTGGCGAGGACGGCACCAATCCGCGCGACGAGGACTACGAATCACTGTCCAACGACCGGTATTACCGCTGGTGCACCTACCTGTTCCTGCCGATCCAATTGACCGGGTTGGGCATTGCCGCCTACCTGTGGACGGGCGACGAGCTCGCGGTGGTCGACAAGCTGGGATTGGCCGTCACCTTGGGTTTCGTCAGCGGCATCGGCATCAACGCCGCGCACGAACTCGGGCACCGGGTCGAACATCTGGAGCGATGGCTGGCCAAGATCGCACTGGCACAGTCGGCGTACGGGCATTTCTTCATCGAGCACAACCGCGGACATCACGCCAGAGTGGCCACACCGGAAGACCCTGCGAGCGCGCGGCTGGGTGAGCCGCTGTGGGAGTTCCTGCCACGCAGCGTGATCGGCGGCTTCCGTTCCGCGGTCGAGCTGGAACGACGCAGGTTGAAGCGGAAAAAACAGCGGTGGTTGAGCATCGACAACCACATCCTGCAGGCGTGGTCGATGAGCGTGCTGCTGTTCGGCGCGTTGACCGCGGTGTTCGGCATCGCGGTGCTGCCATGGCTGCTGATCCAGGCGGTGATCGCGGTGGGGCTGCTGGAGACGGTGAACTACGTCGAGCACTACGGCCTGCTCCGCGCCAAGCGCCCCAACGGACGGTATGCCCGCTGCTCACCGCGCGACAGCTGGAACAGCGACCGACTGGTCACCAACATCTTCCTGTTCCACCTGCAGCGCCACAGTGACCACCACGCCAACCCGGGACGCCGGTATCAGACCCTGCGCAGCTCCATGCAGGCGCCGCAGTTGCCCGCGGGCTACGCGACGATGATCGTGCTCGCCGCCATCCCGCCGCTGTGGCGCTCGGTGATGGACCCGAGGGTGCTTGCCCACTACGACGGCGACATCACCCTCGCCAACGTCCAGCCGCGCCGACGTGCCGGTGACGCGGAGTCCGAGGGGAAACGGACATCGGTGTCCCTCGGCAAGCGACTTTGGGGCCGTTCGCCCGCCACCTGAAACACGTGCCTGTGGTCAAGTGGAAACATCCTGCCATCCGATGGCTAGGATGGGCCACTCATTCGATTACAACAAAAGGGGAATCTCCATGGCACGCAAGGTCGTCGTAACACTCGTCGATGACTACGACGGCAAGTCTCAGGCCGAAGAGACAGTGCACTTTGCCTTGGACGGAGTCGCATACGAGCTGGATCTGTCGGCGCTCAACGCCAGCCAGCTGCGCGGCATCTTCGAGCAGTGGACGCCCAACGCCCGCAAGGTCGGACGGGCACCTCGGACGAAGGGCACCGCACCGCGCCCGGCAGCCGGTCGCGAACAGACCGCCGCCATGCGCGAATGGGCACGCAAGAAGGGCATCGAGGTGTCCACGCGTGGCCGGATCTCGGTCGAGGTCGCCGAGGCCTACATGAAGGCGAACGCCTGACGAACGATCAGGCTTGCGCTTCAGCGGTTTTCGCGAACCGCACCAGCACAGCGGACCAACCGCCACCCTGCTCGACAATGGCGTCACGGAGAGCTTCACCCGCGACGAGTCGGTCGAGGTGGCGGTGTTCGAGGGTGACGCTGGTCTGTCCGGGACCTGTCTCGGTGAAGCGCACCTCGATCTCACCGGCACGCTCGAGGTCGGGGTCGTACTGCCAGTAGCCGTTGATCTGCCAGGTCACCACCAGTCGGTTCGGCGGCTCCCAGGCGACGACCCGACCCCAGTCGCATTCGCTGCCGTCGGTGCCGCGCTCATGCCAGCGGCCGCCTGCGCGGGGTTCCATGATGGCGTCGGCCATTCCGGTTCGTCCGATGTGGTAGACCGCAGGCCACCAGGTGCCGAACGATTCGGTGAAGAACGCGAATGCCTTGTCCAACGGGAGCGCAACGGTCGCTGCGCCATGCAGGGCGGTGTCTTCGAGTGCGGTCATGCGGGGTTCTCCTGTTCTGGATCTGTCAGCGCAATCTCGGAACGGCAGTTGTTGCGGGTTTCGGACTATCGGAGCAGGCTGTCGGCGGTTTCCACGGGAGGTTGCTCGCTCTTCGATCGGGTAGCGAAGGCTCCGCTGTAGCGGGCGGTCGCTGCGATGGCCAGCGCGAGCAGCGGGAGGACCCACAGGGCCGTGTCCAGGCCGACCACGTCGGCCAGGTGACCGATCAGCGGTGGGCCGGAAACATAACCAAGCCAGCCGAGCGCCGCGACCGTGGCGATCGCCGAACCCGCGTTAGTGGGCGAATTGTCTTGGCTCGCGGCACCTGCCGCACTGAACGCGCTCGGCACGATCAATGCCAGGCCGATACCCATGGCCGCAAAGCCGAGCAACCCGACTATCGGCTGGCGCGCGAGCAGCGCGACGCTCATGCCTGCGGCGAAAACCAGTGCCAGCGCCGGAAGCAGCGAGGCGTTGCGGAACCTGCTCTGCAGCATGGTTCCGCTCAGGCGCACCGTCACCATCGCCAACGCGTACCCGGCGTAGCCGAGGCCTGCGAGTGCCGCGCCCGCGCCGAGTTCGTCGCGCAGGTAGGTCGCCGACCAGTCGGCCGCCGCACCTTCGCCGAGCATCGAGGCAAAAGCGATCCCGCCCAACGTGATAACGATCGGCGCGGGACGTAGCCGACGAGACTTCGTGCCCGACTGAGCCTTTCGCACGCGCGGACCGGCACTGTCGGGAATGAGCGCACGCGACAACACTTCTATCGCCACCACCGCGGCGATGCCGAGCACCGCGAACTGAACGCTCAGGTCGATGCCGACCAGAACGGCAGCGGCGCCGACCAGCGCGCCGAGGAACCCGCCGATACTCCAAATACCGTGCAGCCGTGCCATGATCGGCTTGCCGACCGCCCGCTCGACGGTCACCGCCTGGGTATTCATCGCGACGTCGAGCGAACCCTGGAACAGGCCCCAGAAAGCGAGCGCGCCGAACAGCTGCACCGGCGAACCCGCCGAGCCGACAGCGATACCGCCAAGGGCGTAGCCAACGATCGTCAACTGGATCATGCGACGGCTACCCAAGCGCGGTAACAGTCGCGTCGACAACAGCATTGCCGTCACCGAGCCGATCGGCGCGCCGAGCAGCGCGGTCCCCAGCGCACCATCGCTCAATGCGAGTTCCGCCTTGATATGCGGGATGTGCGCGGTCCACGAGGCGAACAGCAACGCCTCGGCCAAGAACGTCGCGGCGATCGAAACCTGGATGCGGGCAAGAGAAGAACGGTCGAGCAGGTCAGACACAGTGGACCTCGATGCCGTCGGCGCGCAGCGTGGCGACGGCCTCCTCCGGCGCGTCGACATCGGTGACGACCACGTCGATCTCGGCCGTTGCGCACACCACTGCCAGCGCGGTCCGCGCGAACTTGCTCGAGTCGATCATCGCGATCGTCCGCGCCGACGCGGCCGCCGCGGCGCGCTTCACCGCCGCATCCTGTAGATCGTGGGCTGTGATCCCGCCGCGCGGACTCAACCCGCAACACGTCATCAGCATCGTGTCCAGCCGCAGCATCGCAATGTTCTGCTCCGCCATCGGGCCGACCAGCGACGACTCGCCCTTGCGCACGGTCCCGCCCGGCAGCAACAACGTCACGCTAGGCGCCGACGCGAGCACCACCATCGAGTTGACCGCCAACGGCACCACCGTGACCCGCCGCGTACACAATTCGTGCGCGGCCGCTAAACCTGTTGTCCCACTGTCGAGTACGACCGACTCACCCTCGGCGATCAATCCCACGGCCGCGGCCGCGATCCGCGCCTTCGCCGCCGCCTTCTCCATCTCGCGCATCGCGAACGGCATCTCCTCGCCACGCAGCATCGTGCTCACCGCACCACCGCGCACCCGCCGCAGCACCCCCGTCTGCTCGAGCTCCGCCAGATCCCGCCGCACCGTGACTTCCGAGGTCTGCAGCGCCCGCGCCAGCTCGGCAACAGTCACCGACTCCGACGTCTTCAGTGCCCGAACAATCTCCGCATGCCTATCCTCCGCAACACTCATACTTTCAAACGTACATCAAATCTGATCATTTGAAAGCAGATTCTGATCGGTAGATCCGGTGGTCGATCGGCTACTCGACCCCCACCCCCTCACCCTCCCGCGCCTCCGCACCCGTTCTGGGAGTTGGTCGGTTGAGTACTGGGAACTGGTGGCGGCATCGCCCGAGAAGCCCCCGCCACCAGTTCCCACTCTGCGCGAAACCGACCCTCCCACCCCCATGCCGGGAGCGCTGGCGCCGCTGAGGTCTCCATCCGCGGGGAGTCCCGCACCCCCTCTGTCGATCCCGCAGACCCTGCATACGGTTCACAAGCCGTCTAAGCCGTCTAGGCCTTGTGAACAGTGTGGAAGCTTTGTGGGATCCGGGGCACAGACGCAAGGAATGCCGATTTCGGTGCTCTCGGCGGAGTCGCGAAAGACGGTGTGGCTCAGACGCAGCGGAGCATGGCCTCGCGTAGGTTGCGGCTGCGGACGTCGTCGAGGACGGCTAGGCCTAGTCGGTTCATCGCGTAGCCGAAGCCGAGACCTGTTGCCGGATCGGCGAATCCGAAGGAACCGCCGAGGCCGGTAGTGCCGTAGGCGCGTTTGTCGGAACCGAAGCGGAAGTCGCCGCCGGACTTACGGAAGCCGAGGTGGTAGCGAGTCTTGACGTGCAGCACCAGATCACCGGCCGGGACGTCGGTGGCGAAATCGGCGGCGGCCAGCTGGTCGAGCACGGTGTTGTCGATCGGCAGTGCACCGGTGCGGCCCGCGGCGGCGCCGTAGACCTGGGCCAGCGCGCGAGCGTTGCCGACGCCATTGGAGCCGGGGAGCTCGACCTCGAGGAATTCCCGTCGCGTCGCCCGCGCCGGACTGCCGCAGCGCGGATTCGTCAAAGCCTCGTACGCCAGACCACGTTTGGCGAAGATCTCGGCGCCGATCCGCAGCGGAACGTCGCGCTCGTAGCGCAGCGCATCGAACCCTCGAGTCGCGGCCATGGTGGCGATGCGTTCCAGCCCTTGGTCGGCGGGCCAGCCGATGTGGAAGTCGACACCGAGCGGTTTCGCGATGTCCTCGGCGAAGATTCGCCCGAGCGTGCGGCGCTGCTTGTCGACTCGGCGCAGCACTTCGCCCTGATACAACCCGAGTGTGATCGCGTGATACCCGTGCCGGGTGCCAGGCCGCCAGGCCGGCTTCTGTGCGGCGAGGATCGGCGCGAGGCCGTCGAGGTCCGCGATCTGGTGCAGCCGCACCACCGGATCCAGGCTGGACAGCCCGGCCTGATGGTCGATCAGCTGCCGCACTGTGATCGCGCCCTTGCCCTGCGCGGCGAACTCCGGCCAGTACGTCGCCACCGGCTCTTCGTAGTCGAGCAGGCCCTTCGACACCGCGGACGCGAGGGTGAACGCGGCCAACCCCTTCGTCGACGAGAACACCGGGACGATCGTGTCGCGCTCCCACGGCAGCGTCCGGCGACGGTCGCGATGGCCTGCCCACAGATCCACCACCGGCCGATCTCCTGCGTACACCGCGACGGCGGCGCCGATTTCGCCGTGCTGGGCGAAGTTGCGGCGGAAAGCGTCGGCGACGGGCCCGAAGCCGGGTTCGACGTCGCCGTGGATCGTGGGGAGCGCGTTCATGGTCATTCGATGGTAGCGGCGTTCTTCTCGTAGGCTCGCTGAGTGCGTTCACTCGAACAGATCAGGGAGTGGCCGGTCCGGCACGCGGCGGCTGCAGTCGTCACCGCCGACGGCGAAACGACGAGCGAGGGCGACGTCGATCGGGTGTTCCCGCTCGCGTCGGTGACCAAGCCGTTGGTGGCCTACGCGGTGCTTGTCGCGGTGGAGGAGGGCGCGATCGAATTCGATCAGCCCGCGGGCCCACCGGGGTCGACGGTGCGGCACCTGCTCGCACACACCTCGGGGCTCGCGTTCGACACCACCGATATCCAGGCGGCACCCGGCACTCGCCGCATCTATTCCAGCATCGGATTCGAGGTGCTTGCCGAGTTCGTCACCGCGGAGACCGGAATCGCGTTCGAGGAATACCTGCGCGACGCGGTATTCGAGCCGCTCGGAATGAAAGACTCGGCGCTGGCCGGCTCGGCGGGCCACGCGGGCCGCTCTACTGCGGCGGACCTGTCTCGTTTCGCGGCGGAATTGCTCGATCCTCGATTGATTTCTGCGCAGACGCACGCCGACGCGACCTCGGTCCAATTTCCAGGCCTCAACGGCGTGCTTCCCGGCTACGGTTCGCAGCGCCCGAACGACTGGGGATTGGGTTTCGAGATCCGCGACGGAAAGTCGCCGCACTGGACCGGCAGCACGAATTCGCCGCGCACGTTCGGCCATTTCGGACAGTCCGGGACATTTTTGTGGGTCGACCCCGCGTCGTCTTTGGCGTGTCTCGCATTGACCGATCAGAATTTCGGCGACTGGGCGAGAGCGGCCTGGCCGCCCCTCAGTGATGCCGTTATTGCGGAGGCGACATCCTCGCACGCAACACGGCGGTGAAGTAACACATGTAACATCGGGCACTCCAGTACACTTTGGCAACACCAGCAGACGGGCCGTTGGGGAAGACGTCCCCCGTCGACGCTGGAGGTGTTAGTGGTGCGCGCATCGAGTCAGTTCGCGGACGTGACGGCGGGTGTGGTGTACATCCACTCGTCGCCTGCCGCGCTGTGCCCGCACGTCGAATGGGCGCTCACCTCGGCTCTGAGCTCACCCGCCAAGCTGCGCTGGACCGCACAGCCCGCGGACGGCCAATTGCGTGCGACCAGTGAATGGCTCGGCCCGGTCGGCACCGCCGCGCGGATCGCGCAGTCGCTGCGCTCGTGGCCGGTGCTGCGGTTCGAGATCACCGAGGACCCCAGCGACGGCGTCGACGGTGAGCGCTACTGTTTCGTACCCGGCCTCGGCCTCTGGCACGGCTCAACCAGCGCCAACGGTGACGTCACGCTCGGCGAGATGCGGCTGCGCGCAATGCTGCGCGCCGCAGGCGAACTCGGCAAATACACCACCTACGATCTGGCCGCCGAGATCGACCGCGCCCTCGGCACCCCATGGGACGAGGACCTCGAGATCTACCGCTACGGCACCGAATCCGGCGCCGAGGTCACCTGGCTCCGCCGCGACGTCGGCTGACGTGACCGAAAACATTACTCGCTAACCAGCCGAATACCATTCCGCTACAAAGGTTTCGAACCGAGGGCGGGTTCGGCGGCGCCACTGCGCTCGTCGATGCGGCGGAATCCGCGGCCAGGGCGCTCGGGGCGCACCGGATCGTGCTTGATACCCGACGTGATCTGGTTGAGGCGCGGGGGTTGTATGCGCGGCTCGGTTATGCGGAATCGTCACCGCACAACGACCAGATGTATGCGGAATGCTGGTATCGCAAGGAGCTGTAGAAAGGCGACGCGCTGCCTACACTGAGTGGTGCTCCACCTTCTCAACGATGCACATCGGTAGCCGATCACAGATCGGAGGGATCCCGTGGCAGAGCAGCCAACCACAGTCGACACCTATATCGCCTCCTTCCCCGAGGAGGTACGCGGCATCCTGGACGAAATCCGCGACACCATCCAGCGCGCCCTGCCGGACGCGACGGAAGCCATCAGTTACGACATCCCCACCTTCAAGGTCAACGGTCACAACGTCGTGCACTTCGCGGGATGGAAGAAGCACATCAGCGTGTACCCGATCCCCGAGGGCGACCGCAGCTTCGAGCGCGCGATCGAACCGTACCGAGCGGGCAAGGGAACGTTGAAGTTTCCACTCGCAAAGCCGATCCCCTACGAGCTGATCGCCACCGTAGCAACCAAACTCGCCAGCCGGAAACCACGGGCGACCCTCGAAAGCGTCTGACACCCACCGCCGTGACGTGGCCGAGTTGCGGCTCGGCCGGTCACGAACGCGCGCCGGTTACCAGTCGGCCTCGGTGTACTTGATGATGCCGCGGATGTTCTTGCCGTCGAGCATGTCCTGGTAGCCCTGGTTGATTTCCTCCAGCGAGTAGCTCCGGGTCACCATGTCGTCCAGGTTGAGTTGACCGGACTTGTACAGGCGCAGCAGGTTCGGCGCGTCTTGGCGGGCGTTGCCGCCGCCGAAGATGCAGCCCTTCACCGTCTTCTGCAGCATGGACAGCAGGAAGCTGTTCATCTTGACGTCGCCGTGTTCCATCCGGCCCATCGAGGTGACCACCAGGGTGCCCGCCTTCGCGGTGAGGATGAGGCCTTCCTCGATGTAGTCGCCGTGCATTTCGCCCATGGTGAGAATGACCTTCTCGGCCATCCGCCCCTCGGTGGCGTCCATCAGCGGCATGATCGCGGCGGCCATGCTCTCGTAGGTGTGCGTGGCGCCGAACTTCTGCGCCTGCTCGCGCTTCCACGGATTCGGGTCGATGGCAACGACTTTCGACGCACCGGAGAGCACCGCCCCTTGCAGCGCGCTCATGCCGACACCGCCGATGCCTGCGATCACCACGGTGTCACCCGGCGTCACCTGTGCCACGTGCGTCGCCGAGCCGAAGCCGGTGGGCACACCGCAGCCGACGAGGCAGGCCACCTCGAACGGAATGGTCGGGTCGATCTTCACCACCGAGGTGTGGTGCACAGTCATGTACGGCGCGAACGTGCCGAGCAGGCACATCGGGATGACGTTCTCGCCGCGTGCCTGGATGCGGTAGGTGCCGTCGCTGATCGCCTGGCCCATCAGCAGGCCCGCACCGAGATCGCACAGCGCCATGTTGCCGCTCACGCAGGCCGGACAGCGGCCGCAGGCGGGGATGAACGACAGGATCACGTGATCGCCGACGGCGAGATCGGCGGGCGTGTTCGGCCCGAGCTTGGTGATCACGCCTGCACCCTCGTGCCCGCCCATCACCGGGTAGGCGGGCATCGGCGTCGCGCCGGTCACGATGTGATGGTCCGAATGGCACATGCCCGCCGTCTCGAGCCGGATCTGCACCTCGCCGGAGACCGGATCGCCGACCTCGATCTCTTCTACCGACCATGGTTGGTCGATCCCCCACAGGATCGCGCCCTTCGTCTTCATTCCTGTCGACCCTCTCGCATGCACGTGCTTATATGTGACTGCACCCACACTACGAGAAAAGTGGAACGCGTTCTAGTACCGGCTCGAAAATTCAGCGGTACAGGTGATCGGACCATCCGAACACGTTCTAGTACCGGGCCGGATCTCAGCCGCGGACGTCGTGCACGTGGTGCACCAGATCGTGAATGAAATAGCGAGCGAACGAGTCGACCGTGAACACCGCGCCGTCGCTGCGTTCGCCGCGCCGGTCGCGCTGCGCGAGCGGAACGGACTCGAAGGCGCGAGCTACGGCGTCGGCCGCCTGAGCCAGTTCGGTCGCAACCCGGGCGGGGTCCTGAATGTCGTAGCGATCGGTCACGGCGGTCTCGTCCTGGTCCCAGTTCGCGAACCGCGGGATCGAGCCGTCGGCCGTGCCAGCCAGCATCAGAGCGAGACGGACATCGAACAGGCGGCACACGTCGCGGACGTGCGCGCCGTATTCGAGCGCAGACCAGGTCGAGTCGTCCGGCCGCACCCGGACACCGGGACGGTCGAGGACCTCGGCGAACCGGGCGGCGCTGTCGCGCGTCAACCCGGGCACCGCTTCGTAGGCGGTCGCGTTGGGGTCGAAACCGCAATCGGGACAAGGGCGTTCGACCACCCAGGTCCAGTTCTTCACATCAGGAACGATCGGCATGCGCCAAAGGTAGCGTGGCTCAATATATTCGGCGACAAATATTCAGACAAACAGCCGCAACATCCCGACAATCATTCCATCAGCTGATGAGCACGCTCGAACAACTCGAGCGTGATGGCGTGCAGGAAGTCGCCGACCTGCTTGGGCGCCTTGCCCGCGAACGCGCGGGCGTGCGTGCCCTCCAGCACGATGCCGAGCTTGAAGCAGGCGAGCACGGTGTACCAGGACACGGCGCTGAGATCGCGCTCGGAGAACCGGCCGTAGTGGGCGACCATCTCCTCCGGCGTCGGCAGCCCGCCTGCTCCACCCAACTTGCCGACCAGCGCAGCGCCGGTGGTGCCAGGCACCGGCCGGGTGGCGATCTGCCAGCCGAGATCGAGCAGCGGGTCACCGATGGTCGACATCTCCCAGTCGACCATGGCCGCAACTTCCGGGCCGTCGTAGGAGAACATCATGTTCGCCAGATGGCAGTCACCGTGCAGGATGCCCGGCGTCCACTGCGCGGGCCGATGGCGATCCAGCCACTCCCCGGTCCGCTCGACGCCAGGGATCTCCGGGCCCGGGTAGCCCTCGTTGGCCGAATACGATTCGAGCTCACCGAGCCAGCGCGGCACCTGCCGTTCCAGGAAGCCCTCGGGCTTGCCGTAGTCGGCGAGGCCGAGCGCCTGGTAGTCGAGCGCGCCGAGCCTGGCGATCGCCTCGACCGCGGACAGGCCCATCTGCTTGCGGATCTCCGGATCGCCCGCATGCAAGTCCGGCAGCTCGTTGGCCGGATTGAAGCCGTTGATCGGCTCCATCAGATAGAACACCGCGCCGATCACCGAGTCGTCCGGGCACGCCGCGATGACTCGAGGCGCGCGCACATCGGTGCCGTTGATCGCGCCGAGCAGTCGCGCCTCCCGGCGGATCACGTCGTTGCTCTTGGCGCGCAGGTGCTTCGGGCCGCGCCGCAGCACGTAGTCGCAACCGCCGCGGGTGAATCGGAGCATGACGTTCTGGGTGCCACCACCGAGCGCGGCCACCTCCTCGAATTCGCCTGCGGGCAGGCCCTGCTCATCCATCCACTTGCCGACCATGGCGAAGTCGACGAGTTCGCGATCCACACCGACGGGTTGCGCAACAGACATGTCCAACATTGTGCACCACCCGCCGACCTAAACTGACGGCACACGACAACAGTTAGGCGAAACGCGTGCGGCGTAGGGTTTCGGGCACCATGCGCACGTTGCTGATCGACAATTACGACTCCTTCACCTACAACCTGTATCAGCTGATCAGCCAGGTGAACGGCATCGAGCCGACTGTCGTGAGGAACGACGAGGTCGGCGAGCTCGAATTGGCGCGCTTCGACAACGTGGTGATCTCCCCGGGACCGGGCAGGCCGGACGTGGCCCGCGATATCGGGATCTCGGCGACGGTGATCCGCGAGGCACGGCTGCCACTGCTCGGCGTGTGCCTCGGGCATCAGGGCATCGTGGTCGCGGCGGGCGGTACCGTCGCCGTCGCGCCGGCGGCGCGGCACGGCTACCTCGATCGGATCGAACACGACGACCGCGACCTGTTCGCCGGACTGCCGCAAGGGTTCACCGCCGTCCGCTACCACTCGCTCTGCGCGCAGCGACCGCTGCCGGACTGCCTGGAGATCACCGCGACGGCCGCCGACGGAGTGATCATGGGCGTGCGGCATCGCGATCGACCGCAGTGGGGTGTGCAGTTCCATCCCGAGTCGATCGCCAGCGAATTCGGCGCGACGATCCTGCGCAACTTCGCGAAACTGACTGCGGCACACCGGGTATCGCCTACCGACCGGGAAACGCTTGTCCGGCGCTCCGAGCCGGTGACGATGCGGCTGCGGCCCGTCACCCTCGACCGCCCCGACGCGGGATCACGGTCGACCGTCTCCGTGTCGGCATCCGAGCAATTCCCCTCCGTCGCCACGCAATTCAACGCACGTCCGCCGCGCACCGAAATCCTGGACCGCTACGGCGGGCGCCCGCGGCGCTGGCAGTTACAGCACACCGTGATCGAGCGGCCGATCGATACCGAAAGCGCGTTCGTCCGGCTGTACAGCAACTCCCCCACTGCTTTCTGGCTCGACAGCGAGCATGTCGAGCCTGGACTCGATCGGTTCTCGTTCCTCGGCGATGCCAGCGGGCCACTGGCCGAGGTGGTGCGGTATCGGGTCGGCACCGGCGAGGTGACCGTCGAATCGTCGGACGGGAATCGGCGCGTCGTCGCGGGCGGGGTGCTCGACTATCTGGCCGCCGAATTACGGCTGCGGCACCTCGAACTCCCCGACCTGCCTTTCGATTTCGCGGGCGGGTACGTCGGATACCTCGGCTACGAGGTGAAGGCCGACTGCGGCGGGCAGGTCGCGCATCGCGCGCCGACGCCGGACGCGCAATGGCTCTTCGCCGACCGGATCGTGGTCGTCGATCATGTCGGCGGCCGCACACACCTGCTGTCGCTGACGGATTCGACACCGGACACCAAAGTCGCGGGCGCCGACTGGCTGCGCGACACCAGGGAAACCCTCGAAGCCCTGCCCACCTGGCGGAATCCGCCGACGCTGGAGGTGCCTTCGGACAGCGATCTCGTCGAGCCACTGCTGACCCGCGGCCGCGAGCGGTACCTCGCCGACATCGCGGTCTGCCAGGAACGACTGCACGCGGGCGAGTCCTACGAGATCTGCCTCACCGACAGCGCGACCGTGCCCGCCGCGGAGGACGACGGCCTCGACTTCTATCGCACCCTTCGCCGCTGCAACCCGGCGCCCTACGCGGCGTACCTGCGGTTCGACGACCTCGAAATCGCCTGCTCCTCACCGGAACGCTTCCTGAAGGTCGATCGCAGGCGCACGGTGGAGAGCAAGCCGATCAAGGGCACCGCCGCGCGCGGCGCCACCGCGGCCGAGGACACCGAGCTGGCTCGCGCACTGGCCGACAGCCCGAAGACCAGGGCCGAGAACCTGATGATCGTCGACCTGCTGCGCAACGACCTCGGCCGGGTGTGCGAGATCGGCAGCGTGCACGTCCCCAAGTTGATGGCCATCGAGTCGTACATGACCATGCATCAACTGGTGTCCACCGTGCGCGGCACGCTGCGCCCCGAGGTGGGCGTGATCGACTGCCTGCGTGCGTGTTTCCCCGGCGGTTCGATGACCGGAGCGCCGAAGCTGCGCACCATGGAGATCATCGACGAGCTGGAAACCGAAGCGCGCGGGGTCTATTCGGGCACCATCGGCTTCCTCGGGCTCGGCGGCACCGCCGACCTCAACATCGTCATCCGGACCGCCGTGCGCTACGACGGTCGCTGGCGGATCGGCGCGGGCGGGGCCATCGTGCTCGATTCCGATGCCGAGGACGAGTTTCACGAGATGGTGCTCAAGGCCGCGGCCACGCTGCGTGCGGCACGCGACCGCGCCAGCCACTGACACCCGCGAACCCGCTGTGAGCGTGGGAAATCCCCGCCGACGGCGGTGCGCCCCGCCGAGTGAAGGGACCGACGGAGTCGGCGTGTCGTAGGGTCGTGGCATAGTTCGAGCACGATGAAACTCAGCAGAGGCGCTAATGCAGGGGTACCGACATCCCTTCTTGCCGTGGTTGTTTCGTGGCGGTCGGCGCATGCGGTAGACGCGCATGCCCTGCTGCTCGGCCAGGACGGCACGGTGCGCACCGATCGGGATCTGGTGTTCTACAACGCGCCGCGCCACGTCTCGCAGGCGGTCACGCTCGATCAGCAGCCCGCGCCGCAGACCGCGCGGCTGAGCGTCTCGCTGCCCCGCACCGAGGCGGACGTGGCTCGGATCGTGATCAGCGGCTCGGTCGACGAGGCGACCTTCGGCGACATCACCGGGCTCACCCTCACCATCCACGACGCCAACGGCCCGATGGCCGGATTCGACATCGAGAACGCCGACGCCGTCACCGCGCTGATGTTCGGCGAGTTCTACCGCAGGGACGGCCAGTGGCGATTCCGCGCCATCGGCCAGGGCTGGGACACCGGATTGACCGGGCTGGTCACCGAATTCGGGGTCAGCGTCGACGATCCAGCCGAGCGGGCCAGGACCGCGCACTCGGCCGACCCGTTCGGTGGTCGTCGATCGCGGGAGGAACTGGAACGCAACCAGGTTGAGGCGGACCTGAGCGATCCGAGTCGGCGCACAACGGTCGAGGAGTTCTCGACAGGCTCGTGGACCGACCCGCTCGACGAACCGTCGGCGCCGGAAAGCCGGTGGCACCGGACAGTCGAGCTCGCGCGGCGTCAGGAACCTGCGCCGCCGCCCGCGCCGCCGACGAATCCCGAACTAGCCGACTGGCATCCGGACCCGGAAAATCCGGCACGGCTGCGCTGGTGGGACGGGACGGAGTGGACCACGGCCACCCAACGGGGCGTGCCGCCGAGCGACCGGCATTGCGCGCGCTGCGGAAACCAACGTCGCCGCAAACTGTTCGGTGGTCTCGCGCCGTGCCAGTCCTGCGCGGGCGAGATCGAGGAGTTCCTGACGCACTGGCACACCCAGGCATGGCGCGTCCTCACCACCTATGGACCGCGCGGCCCGGAGTGGGCGGCCCTCTGGGCGTCGTTGCGGTATCAGCGGATCGAGGAGTCCGCGGGCCGCGAGGCATTGCGCGATGTCGGGCTCAGCTACGCGGAGCGGTTGGTCACCTTCACCTTCGCCGACGGCGAGGTCGAACAGGACGAGCTGGCGGCGTTCGAACATGCCGTTGCCGAGCTGGCCTTGGCAGGCCCGCTGATCGAGGACCTGCGCAGGCGAATGCATCGCGGCCGCACCCTGTCCCGGCTGCGGGCCGGCGATCTGCCGGTGATGCGGACGCCAGGCCTGCACCTCGACCCCGAGGAGAAGGTGCACCTCGACCTGCCCGCCGTCCACGTGCGCCAGCTGGCGCGCGGTCCACGGCTGACCGACGGCCGGCTCATCGTCAGCAACAAGAAGCTCCGTTTCGTCGGCGACGGAACCGGCACCGAATTGCCGTGGAACCGGGTCGTTTCCGTGCACGCCGAGCTGGATGCCGTGGTGCTGGCCGCGACCTCGGCCCGTGGCGGCGCCACCTTCACCGTCACCGACCCCGATTACGTCGCCGCCGCGCTGGAGGGTGCGCTACGGGTCGCCAAACGCCTCATCCTCACCCCAGCCCAGCGGGACACCCGCAGCATCCCGCAGGAGGTGAAAGCCGAAGTGTGGCAACGGGACGGCGGCAAATGCGTCGAATGCGGCGACAGCCACTACCTCGAATTCGACCACATCATCCCGCTCAGCCGCGGCGGCGCCACCAGCGCGACCAACCTCCAAATCCTGTGCCGCGCCTGCAATCGCGCCAAGGGCGCACGCATCTGAGTGCCCCTTCTGCAAATCCGCACCCGCTCCGGGGATCCGCACCGGTTCCGGGCGCCCGCAACCGGTGCCGATCCACCGAAGGAGTGCGGATCTCGGCTACTCGCGCTCGTCGAGCAGGCCTATGGTGCGACCGAGCTCGGCGAGCGTCGCGTCGAACAGGACCTCCGGATTCGACAGCGGGATGGGGTAATTGCCGAAAACCTCCAGCGTCACGTGGCCGTAGAGGCGGGCCCACATCTGGATCATCAGATAGGTGACGCCGAGGTCGAGCTTCTCCGCGGGAAACTTCTGCCCGGACTCCGACAGCGAGGCGAGCAGCTCGGTCTGGAAATGCACGAGGTCCTCGCGCAACTCCGGCGGAATGACGTCGGTGCGCGGCGTCACGATGTCGTAGTTGGCGAGCAGCCTGCCCGCGGCGGCGAGGAAGATCCGGCCGAACGGCTCGTCGAAGCGGCGCAGCGCCCTGGCCTCTCCGCTGCCCGGCGAGGCGAACACCAGGGTGAACTCCCTGGTGTGCGCCAGCGCCCAGCGTCGAAATCCCTGGCAGATGGCGAAGAACTGGACGACGCCGTCGTCCGGCAGCGTCGCGATCTCGGCCGACAGTTCGGCGGCGAGGTCGGCGCAGAACTCGAGACGCAGCGTTTCGAGCAGGTCGTCCAGCGAGCCGTAGTACCGGTACAGCGCGGGCGCGGTGATGCCGAGCGCGCGCGCGATCGCACGCAGGCTCACCGCGTCAGGGCCGTGCTCGACCAGCAGCGTCCGGGCCACCCGCCGGATCTCCGCGTCGGTCACGACCGGCGAGCGGCCCCTCGGTTTGGGGTTACTCACACCGCCTCCTTCACGCTTGATCGCTCAAGCGTATTTGACGTCCCACCGTTTGATGCCGTTCAGCCACCCCGAGCGAAGCCGGACCGGATCGGCGACCTGGCTCAGGTTCGGCATCGCGTCGGCGATCGCGTTGAACATCAGATCGATCTGCAGGCGAGCGAGATTGGCGCCGACGCAGTAGTGGGTGCCGGTGCCGCCGAACCCGACGTGCGGGTTGGGGTTGCGCAGCACATCGAAGCTGAACGGGTCGTTGAACGCGTCCTCGTCGAAATTGGCCGAGCCGTAGAACAATCCGATCCGCTGACCCTTCTTGATCAGCTGGCCGCCGAGCTCCAGATCCTGGGTCGCGGTGCGCTGGAAGGCATTCACCGGGGTCGCCCAGCGGACGATCTCGTCGGGCGCGGTGCGCGGACGCTGCTCCTTGTACAGCTCCCATTGCGCCGGGTTGTCCACGAAGGCCTTCATGCCGTGCGTGATCGAGTTGCGGGTGGTCTCGTTGCCCGCCACCGAGAGCAGAATGACGAAGAAGGCGAACTCGTCCGACGCCAGGCCTTCGCCGTCGATATCGGCGTTGACCAGCTGGGTGACGATGTCGTCGGCCGGACACTTGCGGCGCTCCTCGGCCATGTTCCACGCGTAGCCCATCACCTCGGCGGTGGCGGCCTGGTGATCGCCTTCGAATTCGGGGTCGTCGTAGGAGATCATCTGGTTGGACCAGTCGAAGATCTTCTTGCGGTCGTCCTGCGGGATGCCGATGAGTTCGGCGATCGCCTGCAGCGGCAGTTCGCAGGCGACCTGTTCGACGAAGTCGCCGGTGCCGGACTTCTTGGCCTCGTGCACGATTCGCTCGGCGCGCTCGGTGAGCGCGGCGCGCAGGCTCTCGATCGCGCGCGGCGTGAAGCCCTTCGAGATGATCCGGCGGACCTTGGTGTGCTTGGGCGGATCGAGGTTGATCAGCAGCATGTCGCTGAGCATGTCGATCTGCTCGGGGCTGACTTCTTCGTTGAACCGGATGATGGAACCGTTCTCGTGCGACGAGTACAGCTCCGGATGCTTCGAGATCTCCTTGATGTGGTCGAGTTTGGAGACGACCCAGTAGCCGCCGTCGTCGAACCCGCTGGACCGGCCGGACTGCGCGCACCACCACACGGGGGCGGTGCGGCGCAGCTCGGCGAACTCCTGAACGGGCAGTCGCTTGGCGAGCATGTCTGGGTCGGTGAAGTCGAATCCTGCGGGGATCGAGGGCGTGGTCACGGTCACGGTTATCTCCTACCGGTCTGGGCTGCAGACCTCACGACATTGTGTGGAACGCGTTCCAATTGAGATGCAACCACAGATCGCGACCTTGTGAACAGTGTTTAGTAAAACCCGTTTACTTGATCCTTCCACCAATACGGCGAACGCCGCCTGGACCCACGGACGGCGTTCGACGGCGTCAGCGTGCTATGCGCTCGACCCGACCCGCGGATAGCGGGCGGTATCCATCGGCTGCCCAGGCGCGATATCCACCACCTCGTCCTGGTAGTTCGACTCGGCCCCCGCAGGGGCTGGGTCATAGGTGGCTTCGGCATCCATGTACACCGTCGCCAAACTGATTCGGGCGACGTCGGTTTCATTGGTCCCGGCCGCATGCGCGAGACGCGCACTATGGACGGTGCAGTCGCCTGCGCGCAGCGGCACCGTGACCCGCGGCCACCAGCGCAGTTGCGGACGCGGCTCGAAAGACATTCCGGCATCGGCCTGCCCATGATGCGAGCCGGGGATGAATGTCATGCAACCGCGCTCGACCGGCACGTCGACGAGCGCGACCCACACGGTCAACGTCACGTCGGTCCCCGCGATGGGGAACGCAGGAGCGTCGATGTGCAGCGGCGTCGGGGCGGCACCGACGGTCCGTTTGCGGAGCAACTCACTCTTGAACATGCGCAGCGGACGACCGGCGAGCTTCTCCGCGATCCCGGTGATGCCGGGATGCAGCGCTAGTCGGCGCATCGCCGCGCTCTTGGCCTCCGGTTCGACCACCCAATCCATCACGTTGCCGTGCCCGTCGTCCCAGGACGCCTTCTGCTCCCGGTCGAGTTGCGCACGTGCGTCGTCGAGAAACTCCCGCACCTCCGCGGGATCGAGCACCCGAGGGATGTGCAGGAACCCCTCACTGCGATAGCGCTGTATCGCCTCGGCCGAAAGCGTCTGGGGCGTGACCATATTCATCGAGTTCGTCATGAGATCCAAGGTACGAACGACTTAGGACAGTGCGATTCCTAATCCTGGGCGATCGCAGCTCACGACGGGCAGGCGGCGGGGTCCAATACGCGGCAATCCGGAGACACCGAAGGATGTGCGGCCTCTAATGAGGAAGTTCGATTTGCCTCTCCTGTTCGGAGGTCCTCATGCCCAGTCTGTTCGAACACGTCGGCGGCGACGCGGTGTTGCATCGCGTCGAAACGGCGTTCTACGACAAGGCACTCGCCGATCCGGTGCTGAAAACCCTGTTCACCGAGCGACTACCGGATCATGTCGACCATCTCACCTGGTTCACCGCCGAATCCTTCGGCGGGCCTGACCGATTCAGCCGCGCGCTTGGCTTCGACTATCTCATCGCGGTGCACCGCAGCCTGGCCATCACCGACGCGCAGCGAGAGCGGTTCATCGAGGTGTACATGGAATCCTTCGAAGAGGCAGGACTTTTCGACAACCCCGACTTCCGCCAGGCCGTCTACGAGCACGTCTCGTTCGGAGCCCAAGTGGCCCAGCAGAACTCACACGCAAAGACCGACGCACAGTTGCACCCGATCCGCGAAGTACCCCACTGGACATGGGCAGGCGACTGACCGCGCCGGGCCGCCAGCGCCTCTCACAAACCCTGTCGACTATTCACAGAGGTTGTCACCTCTGTGAATAGTGCCAAGCCTCTGTGGACGCACCGCCCGCCGAGCGTGCTAGCCGACCAACGCGTTCATGATGGTGCCCGCGCTGGTGGCGACCACGCCGCCGATCATCGCTCCCGCGACCATCTTGGGCGATTGGAGTGCACCGCCCTGCCATTTCTCCCAGGCGAACTTGCCGCCTGCGAAGACGATGGCGAGGATGCCCGACAGGATCGCGAACCAGGTCAGGTACCGAACCATCTGTAACAGCTTGTCCGACAGGGGTGGCGCCTCCGGGGTGGGGTTGCTGATCTGCGCCAGAGTCGTGAAGGTATCTCCGACCGACGCCAGAATGATGCTCACCGTCTACTCCCTACACTCCGCTACAACCATCGAGCTACCACGCGCGAAAGTTGTTAAACCACCGACGCATTCGATCATGGTCGAGGATACGGGTCCGCCGACGCGCCATGGGCGCTCTGCGCAGAACAACACAGCACCCGCCGCGATCACCTGCGGAATCGGCCCCCAAGCGGTAGTAGCAACCCGCCGGCGGATCCGGCAGTGGGCGGCGGCCCGGGTCTTCGAGCACCCCGCCCCTTCCATCATCCCGACCTACCGCAACCCCGGCAAGGCCCCCGCGACACCGAACTTTCCTGTGCCGACCCACCCCTCGACGCCGCCGGCCGCGGGCCATGCGCCGACTTCGACCACCTTTGCTGTGCAGACGTGACTGCGTAGCAGCGAACAAACCGATACCATCACTGTCAGCGACTATGTCCCGTCCCGAATCCAGAGTGAGCTGACCACGATGATCTTGCTTGCCGTGCACGACACCCTGCTTGCGCAGATCGGAAACCCGCAGCCCGAGGCGCCGCCCGTTTCCGACAAGTTCCTCCAACTGGTCCGGTACTTCACCTGGTTCGTCCTGCTCGCCGGCATCACCGCCATCGTCTACGCGGGCGGCAAGTTCGCCTGGGAGAAATGGACCGGCGGCGGCCTGGACTCCCCGAAGATGGTGGCAGGCGCGATGATCGGTGGCGTCGTCGCCACCAGCGCGGGCACCATCATGAACGCCGTCATCGGCTAGCCGAGACCCGCACCCCCTGCCGCCCGAGCGGCTAGGAGGTACGAATGCGCTGGTAGCGGCCGAAAGTCAGTCGGCGAGCCAGCTTCCGTGGAAGCCGAACGGGACTCGGCGCGGTAGCTGGATCGTGGCGACCGGTGCTGCGGTCAGGTCGGTGGCGTCCAGGATGACCAGCTCGCTGCGATCGGATTCGGCGTCGTAGACGTAGGTCATCAAGTAGCCGTTGCCGCCGGGGTTCTCGTCTGCCGGGGCGAAGACCGCCTCGCCCGGCGTGCGGCCTGGCCCGAATTCGTGGGTCGTGCTGCTGCCGGTGTGCAGGTCGTAGCGGAGCAGCGCACCGGAATCCCCGCCGCGCAACAGTGCACCGGAATCCACGGCCACCGCGACGTGTCCGAAGCGCGCGTCCAGGCCGATCAGGCGATCGTCCACCCGGGGGAACTCGGCGGCCCGATCGTCGACCTGTTCCTCGGCGACGGTGCCCGCGGCGAGATCGATGGTCCAGCGCCAGAGCGTCGCCTTCTCGAAGACATGCGAATCGGTCCGCCACAACTCCGGATAGCGCATCACGAACAGCACGATCTTCCCCGGCTCGTCGTGCGCGTTGAGCGGGTGGAAGACATAGCAGGGGTCGATCGAGAACCAGCGCACCTCACCGAACGGGTCGTCGCGCCGCAGCACCCCGAGCCTTGCCTGGTGGTCGTCACTCCAGCGGAACGGCATGCCCCCGCCGGACGCCGCGGTCTCCCGATCGAACAGGACTGGCAGATCCATGAATACGACGTGCTCCGCCGTGAGGTTGAAATCGTGGTGCATGGTTGCGGCAGGCACGTCGATGGGGCGGCTGATCAGCAGATTCCCGTCCGCGTCTGCCCGGTGATAGGTCAGGAACGGCTCTCTGACCACCTCGTAGCCGAAGAAGTGCAACTCGCCGGTGACCGGACAGGTCTTCGGATGCGCGGTCATCGCCGTGCGCAGTTTCCCGTCGAAATCGTAGGAGCCGACGGTGTCCAGCTCACAGGTCAACTCGTACGGATACGACGACTCGACCAACGCAAGCGTGCGTCCGGCATGCCGGACGACGTGGGTGTTGGCGACCCCGGCCGAAAAATCCCGGTTGCCTGCTTCGTCGTAGCCGCGGGCACCGTCGGTGAAGGTGGTCGTGCGGACCCAACGGTTGCGGTACGAGACCGCCCGACCGTTCTCGATCCGCACGCCGTGCACCATGCCGTCGCCGGCGAACCAGTGGCGCGACGCTGCGGCATGCGGATTCGGGCCGTTGCGCAGGTACCAGCCGGTGAGCTCGGGCGGGATCTGCCCGGTGACGGGAAGGTCGACGACGGTCAATTCGTCGGTGACGGGCGCGTAGTTGCCGGTGAGATGGGGAAGCGCAGTAGTCATGGGAGACAACCGATCTGATCGAGCGCCCGCAAGCGGCTCGGTCCGAAGGTGGGCGACGCGACGGTCGCTCGCGTATTCCTATTCTGACATGTCAAAAGTAGAATCACCTGATTCGACCTGTCAAGAGTGGAATGTAGGGTGACCCGCATGAGTCTCCGGTATGCAATCCTCGGCATGCTGGCCGAGTGCCCGGCCAGCGGTTACGACCTGATCCAGCAGTTCAAGTCCTCGCTGGCCTACGCATGGTCGGGAACGCAGAGCCAGATCTATACCGAACTCAGCGCGCTGGCCGAGGCCGGCTTGATAGCCGTGTCGGACGCGGGACCGCGCGGCCGCAAGGAATACACGATCTCCGACGCCGGCCTGACCGAGCTGCGCCGCTGGCTCACCGAAACCAAGCCGAAACCGCTGGCGCGCAACGAGAAATTGCTCCGCGTCTTCTTCCTCGGTGTGCTGTCCCGAAAGCAGGCCGAGTCCTACCTCAACGAACTCGCGATGCTCGCCGCCGCCGAGGCGGCCGAACTCAGCGAACTGCGCGAATCCATCGACTGGCCGGACGACGAGTACTCCCGATACGGCCGGATCGCGCTCGAGTGGGGCGAACGGTACTGCGCGATGAACGAGGAGTGGGCACGCTGGGCGATAGAGCAGATGCCAAGGCACTGACCATATTTCACAACGCCACGCGGAGGGTCAGCGCAACACGCCCGCCGACGTGGCGGCCTTGATCCAGTCGGGAAACTCGCCGAGCAGGCGCGCATACAGCTCGGCGTCATCCACCCGGTCGATGTCGTCGAGTGCGAAAAAGCCTGCGTTGTCGACGATTCGATCCGTCATCTCGTCGAGCGACCGGAGGACACCGTAGTTGGCCTTGCCGAGGCCGATGAACTGCCAGAAGGCAGGCAGGTGCGAGGCCTCGCGCATGAGCGCGGCGATCTCACGCTTCTTCGCGAAGCCGCCGTCGGTGAAGAAGAGGATCAAGGTCGGCCCGTCGCCAGGGCGTAGCGAGTCCATGATGTCGCGCATGATCGGCAATTCGTCGTTGCGGCCACCGATCCGGTCGTAGTCGATGCCGCCGTGGGTGCCGCCGAGATGCAGGAAGGTCTCCGCCCATGCGTCGCTGTGCTCGACGGTGATGTCGGGCAACTTGGCGAACGACAGCGCGTAGAGATACGCCTCCAGTGCGCCGTTGTCGTCGAGCTGGATGGCCACCGGGACCATCCGCTGCACCACGCGATGCACGACCTGGGTGCGGTATTGCTTGAGCATGCTGCCGGTCTTGTCGATCACCAGCACCACCCGCGCCCGGACGCCGAAGGCATTCTTGTCGAGGAGCACCTTGGCGACGGCACGCTTGCGCAGGTCGAGTTTTTCACGCTTCTCGAAGGAGAGCGCGGCTTCGCCTGGGACGGTGCGGATCTGAGGTTCGGCAGGCGAGACCTGCCCGGGCGCACGGTGCATTTCTGCGGACTCGTCCGCATCGTCCACTCGCACACCGTGATCGGTGACGAGTGCCGCGAAGCCGCCCGCATACCCCTGCCCTACCGCCCGGACCTTCCACTCCGCCCCGCGGCGATAGAGCTCCAACGCGATGACCACAGACTCGCTGTCGAGGCCTTCGATCCGGTACTCGTACAACACATTTCCGCTCGCGTCGGCCACGGTCGCCACTGGAGCGCCGTACCGCCCGAAGGCCTCCGTCGGATCGGCCAACGTGATGACCGCGCGCAACTGCACTATCTCGGCAGGCACCTCGTCGAACGAAACCGCCAATGCCCCGGGGGCTCCCGCCTGCAACACGACTCCGGGCGCACTGGGCTGATTGAAGAACACGAAATCATCGTCCGAGCGCACTACGCCCGCCTCGGTCACCAACAGCGCCGACACATCGACGGCCGCCTCGGTCCGCACCGATACGACGACCCGCGCCGCGGCAAGCGCCCTGTTCTGTCCCTTGACCAGCGCACCCACCGAGACTCCCTAAAACGGACCAACGAACCGTAGTCAGGGTAGGCCAGTAGCCCCTCGGCCGAGGAGGAGTCCGCCCCTGAGCTGCGAAATCAGTCACAGCCCTTGCGCTTGGAAAGGTTGTAGTTACACAATAGTTGTGTGGTTACAACTGTTGAAGGGCTGTCAGCGCGACGGAAGACGCTCGTGCTCGCTACCTGTTGCATGAGTCTGCTGATCGTGTCGATGGACGCGACCATCGTGAATGTCGCGATACCGACCATTCAGGTCGATCTGCACGCCCCGCTGTCCCGATTGCAGTGGATCGTCGACGTCTACACGCTGACATTGGCCAGCCTGCTGATGCTGGCCGGCGCGGCGGCGGATCGGTTCGGGCGCAAGCGGGTGTTCCGGATCGGGTTGGCTACCTTTGCGATCGGTTCGCTGCTGTGCAGCTTGGCGCCGACGATCGAGGTCCTGATCGGCGCGCGGTTCCTGCAGGCGATCGGCGGGTCGATGCTCAACCCGGTGGCGATGTCGATCATCACCACCGTCTTCACCGAACGGGTGGAACGTGCTCGCGCGATCGGGGTTTGGGGCGCGGTGGTCGGCATCGCGATGGCGCTCGGGCCGACCGTTGGCGGCGTGCTGATCGATACTCTCGGCTGGCAGGCCGTGTTCTGGATCAACCTGCCGATCTGCGCCATCGCACTGGTTCTCACGACTGTCTTTGTGCCGGAATCGAAGTCCGCGACGGTGCGTGGCATCGATCCGATCGGGCAGGTGCTCGCGGTGGTGTTCCTGTTCTCGATGGTCTTCGGGCTGATCGAACGGCAACCGGCGATCTTCGTGGTCTCGGCGCTGGCGTTGGCGGCGTTCGTGTATTACGAGGCACGCAGGCAGGATCCGTTCATCGATCTGCGCTTCTTCCGCAGTGTGCCGTTCTCCTCGGCGACGGTGATCGCCATCTTCTCGTTCGCCACCCTCGGCGCGTTCCTGTTCACCTGCTCGCTGTATCTGCAAACGGTCCGGCACTATTCGGCCGTGCACACGGGCCTGCTGTACCTGGCGATGGCCATTGCGATGGTGATCTTCTCGCCGCTGTCCGGGCGCCTGGTCGGCAAGTACGGCACCCGGCCGTCGCTGATCGCCGCCGGTGTCATGATGACGGTCGCCGCCGTCCTGCTCACCACGCTGGACCCGACCACGCCGGTGTGGGCGCTGGTGATCATGTTCGCGATCTTCGGCATCGGCTTCGGCATGGTGAACGCGCCGATCACCACCACGGCCGTCAGTGGGATGCCGCTGGACCGGGCGGGCGCCGCGGCCTCGGTCGCCTCGACCAGCCGTCAGGTGGGTGTGAGCATCGGTGTTGCCCTGTGCGGCGCGTTGACCGGCGCCGGGCTGTGGTGGGTGATCGCGGTGCTCACCGCGGGTGTCGCCATACTTGGCATTGCCGCGAACACCCCGTGGGCCAAGCGCTCCAGCGATCGCGTCGCCCCGCTACTCGAACAGAAAGTGCCCGTTCATGCCTGAAGACACCCGTGCCGCCGACGAGGTGTGGGCGCTGCTCACTCGGCTCGTCACGGACAGCCTCGCCCCGTGGCGGCGCGCGGTGAGCGAGCGAACGGGATTGCCGTTCAGCCGGATTCGCGTACTCAAGCGTCTGCGGCCAGGACCGATGACCGTGAAGGAACTGGCGCACGCCGCCGGGATCGACGCACCGGCGGCCACCGTCGCGGTCAACGATCTGGAGGAGCGCGGTCTGGTCGTCCGAGAGATCGATCCGACCAACCGACGCCGCAAGCAGGTTTCCATCACCCTGCCTGGCCGGGCCGTGCTCGCCCAGGCACTGGCGACGCCCGACCCGGCGCCCGCGGAGGTCGTCGCATTGCCCGACGAGGACCTGCGGACGCTGCGCGATATCCTGCGCAAGATCGAGACGTAGCCGAAACCTCGTCAGGCGCTGACGAACTCGCGATCGCCGTACTGGATGCTCGCCGCGTCCCATGCGCCGCCAATGCCTGCGACGAACTGCTGGGCCAACGCCGTATCCGCGAGGTCGACCACGAGGATCAACGTGTTCGCCTCGGTGATCGAGCCGCCGACCAGGTGCTCACGGGCCACCGGATCAGCGACCAAACTGTCGCGGAACCGCCGCACATCGACCCCGGCGACCCGCACCGTGAACGCGTCCACCCCAGTCGAATTCGGCGCAAGCCGTTGGAAGGTCAGCACCGACTCCTGCTGGAATCGAACGCGCACCTGATCGGCGATTCGCCGCAGCTCGGCCTCGTCCACACAGGCCAGATGGAACTCGCGGGAGCGCTCGTAGGTCGCCTGCTGCCGTTCATCCGACCAGAAGACGCCGCTCACCAGCGTTGACCCGACCGGTAATCCGATGTGCTGCACCGCGATACCGTCGACGGCGAGCTCGAATCCCTCCAGCCGGTTGCGCAGCCGCTGATCCTCCGGATCGGTGATCGTCGCCGTGTTGTCGGTCGCGAAGAGTTCCGCGGTGGGCTGCAACGGATTTCCCGCCGCGCATGACGCGGGCCCCGCCGCCGCCGGTCCTACTCCGCCGACCAAGCCGGCCCCGACGACTACCGTCGCAACGACAGCCAGCATCCGTGCCGCGATCATCTGTGTTCCTCCCGAGCCGTTGATCCCGCGAGGGACCATTGCACCCTATCCCCGGCGCACTCGCGATCTCACGGTTCACTCAACGAACCCGGGCATGGCCGAGCGGGCGGCACCCGGTAGGCGCACACCCGCTCGGCGGCAGAAGCCGGTTCGATCAGTTGCGGAAGGCGTCCTTGACCTTTTCGCCCGCATCCTTGAGGTTGGACTTGACCTGATCGGCCTTGCCCTCGTTCTCCATGTCCCGGTCATCGGTGGCCTGGCCGAACTTTTCCTTCGCTCGGCCTGCGAGATCTTCGGCCTTGTTCTTGGCCTTGTCCGCTGTGCTCATCGTCTAGCCCCTTTCGTCGGGTTCGACCGACCCGCTGTTTTCGGCCGGACGGTTGGCGGATAACCGATGCACGCCGACACAAACACGAAGGCACAGACAACGGCGTCGGCTTATCCCTCGACTCCCGGCTCTGAGCTGGCACTTCGGGCGTAGAGTTACCATTACGACCCCGACTTTCACCACCCCGACTTTCATAACGCAGCGCTGCGGGCACGCGAGCGATCCGGAGGCACCATGTCGCCCCCCACCCAGACCACGCCGCCCCGCGCCGACTACCTGGACACGAGCGACCGGGACGATACCGTGATCCTCGTGCTTCTCCCCACTGGTTTGGCGCGACCATGACCACGGCTGATCAGTATTCCGTGGTGGCTATCGCCTCCTCGGCAGGCGGTATCACCGCACTGTTCACCGTGTTCGGTGCGCTGCCCGCCGAACTCCCGGTTCCGGTCTTGGTCGTCCAGCACCTGGACCCACGACACAAAACCGTTCTCGCCGAATTGCTCGCACGACGGACCGCACTGCGCGTGCGGTTGGCGACTGCGGGCGAGCCGATCGAACCTGGCAACGTCTACATCGCACCGCCGAACTACCATCTGCTGGTGGAACCACCCGGCGTCCTGACTCTCTCCAGCAGTGAACTCGTCCATTTCGTGCGTCCGTCGGCCGATCTGCTGTTCGAGTCGGTAGCAGGTGCGTACGGTCCCCGTGCGATCGCCTGTGTGCTGACCGGAACCGGCAGCGACGGCGCAATGGGGGTCAGCGCCGTCAAGTCTCGCGGCGGCACGGTGATCGTGCAGGACCCGGCGACCGCGGAGTTCAACGGCATGCCAACGGCAGCGATGGCGACCGGCGACGCGGATCTCGTACTGCCCCTGGACGAGATCGCCTCCGTCATCCGCAGTCTGGTGATGGACCGCACTTCATGACCGACCCAGTGAGGAGATCATGACCGAGGCAAGCGACGAAATCCCCACTGCCGACCCGGCACTGGAGGACCTCCTGCTGTTCATCCGCGACTCGCGCGGCTTCGACTTCACCGGCTACAAGCGCACCTCACTGACCAGGCGGATCCGCAAGCGCATGCATGAGGTACAGGTCAGCGACTACCTCGACTATCGAGACCTGTTGGAAAGCAACGCCGATGAGTTCCGCGACCTGTTCAACACCATTCTGATCAACGTCACCAGCTTCTTCCGCGATGTGGACGCATGGCAATACCTGCAACGCGAAGTACTTCCTGAGGTGATCGCGAATACGGAATCCGATGATGAGATTCGGATCTGGAGCGCGGGCTGCTCCAGCGGCGAGGAAGCCTACTCGCTGGCGATCGCCTTCGCCGAAGTGCTCGGCATCGACGACTGCGTCAAGCGGGTCAAGCTCTACGGCACCGACGTCGACGAGGAAGCCCTTCGCGAAGCGCGCTCGGGCCTGTACTCCGCGAAGGCACTCAGCCCCCTGTCCAGTGAACTCCGGGATCGCTACTTCGAGCAGAACGGTGATCGGTTCATTTTTCGATCCGACCTGCGGCGCCGGGTGATCTTCGGCCGCCACGACATCACCCGCGACGCACCGATCTCGCGGCTTGACCTGCTGGTGTGCCGAAACACGTTGATGTACTTCAATGCAGAGGCGCAGTCCCAGATTCTGGACCGGTTCCGCTTCGCGCTGCGCAACGGCGGCTTCCTCTTTCTCGGCAAGGCCGAGTTGTTGCTGTCCGACGGCGAGCAGTTCAGTGTGGCGAACATGCGCCAGCGCATCTTCCGGCGCCAAGCCGGCGATGCGAAGCCGGTGCACCAGGCAGCCGCCCCACGGCTCGACGTCAACCTCGGTGCGGAGGTACACGGCCTGGTCAAGCGGCGCCAACTCAGCGAGCTCGCGCTGGACACCGCACCTTTCGGCGTGCTGTGCCTGGACGCCGAAGGCCGGGTGAGCATTCTGAACAATCAGGTGCGCAACCAGTTCGCCCTCACCTCACACGACGTCGGCAGGCCACTGAGCGAACTGGAAATCTCCTATCGCCCGGTCGAATTGCGCTCACTGATCGAGCAAGCGAAGGCCGAACGCCGCAACATCAGGGTCAGCTCGGCCGAACGCAAGGTCGGACCGGACGAGATCCAGTACTTCGAGGTGCACGTCCAACCGCTGTGGGCCGGGGACGGGTCTGACGTCGGTGTGGTGATCAACTTCGTCGACACGACGATGCCGACCCGGCTCTCACTCGAAGTCAAGGTGAAGCGGGAGGAGCTGGAGACCGCGTACGAGGAGCTCCAGTCGACCAATGAGGAGCTCGAGACCACCAACGAAGAACTCCAGTCCAGCATCGAAGAACTCGAAACCACCAACGAAGAACTCCAGTCCACCAACGAAGAGCTCGAAGCCACCAACGAAGAACTCCAGTCGGGCAACGAAGAACTCGAGACCATGAACGAGGAGATGCGGATCCGGACCGACGAGTTGGACGAGACCCGAACCTTTTTGGAAGGCGTACTGTCCAGCGTCGCCGCCTGCGTGGTGGTGCTCGATGGTCAGCTGCGCGTGCGGAGCTGGAATCGCGGCGCGGAAGACATGTGGGGACTGCGTTCGGAAGAGGTGCAGCAGCAGGTGTTCTTCGCGCTGGACTTCGGACTGCCGACACAGCTGCTGCACGAAAGCATCCAGCGCTGTCTCAAGACGGCGCACCGCGACGGTCCCTTGGAGATCGCGGCTATCAACCGCATCGGACGTTCGATCACCTGTGCGGTGACCTGCTCACCACTGGACGGCAACCGAGAGGGCGTGGTGTTGCTGGTGGAGGAAGTCCCGGGGGAAAGCGGTGCTGTCAGCGGCAATTGACTCCGCCGTCGACACCGCCACGTAGGCTATTGAGGTGCGGTCGTATTCGGAGGCCTACCGCGAACTTGCCCATCTGTGGCGGGAATACCGCGCAGAGCAGGCACGTGCGACTCGTGCTGCGGCAGTCGCGGTGAAATACGAATCGGACCTCGAAAGGCCGCCACAATCGATGCGCCCGTTCCGTCAGCGCATGGCGGAGTTGCACCGACAGATCGAAGCCAGACACCTCGCCTGCGCGCGCCTACACTTCCTGCACGCTCTGCGCCTGCAACGGTGGCACTTCGGCGACCGCGCCGCGCTCCGTCCACTGTTCATGACCGCTGTCGCAATGCATTTGGGGGTGGACAGCGCTGCGGTCACCTTGATCGACCCCACCGGGGACGAGGCGCTCGTCGCCGCCTCGGACAGCACAGCACGCGCGGCCCACGATATCGAGTTGACGGTCGACGAGGGGCCTGGCCACGACGTGCTGGACGGTCAGGCGTTCGTCACCGCCGACAGCACCGAGCTGGCCACCCGCTGGCCACATTACGGACCGGCGCTGACCGGACTTGGCATGCGCTCGGTAGTCGCGGTCCCGCTGATCTCCTCGCACCTGCTCGGCGCACTGTGTGGATTCTCCAACCGGACCGTGCTGCGCGCCGAAATCACCACTGTTGCAGAGAAAGTGGCTGATGCCCTGGCCAATACAGTGCTACTCTCCGCATCCGGGAACGACCCCGACGGCAATCCGCGCGGCACCCTGTTCGACGAGGCCGACTACTTGGCCGTCCTGCATCAGGCGGTCGGTATGGTCGCCGTGCAGTGCTCATGCGACCTCGACGCCGCACGGGCATTGCTGCGCGCCCGTGCGTTCGCCGAAGGCGTCACCATCACAGAGATCGCCCACCGCGTACTTCAGGACGGATACCAGTTATGTTGACCGTCAAGGTGTTCCATGTCTGACGAACTCGCAATCGGCATGTCGAAGCTGACCACGCTGCTGTTGACCGGCGGTGATGTCGCCGAATCACTGTGCGCTGTAGCCGATATCGTCGCTCGGATGCTGCCCGACTCCCTGATGGTCGGCGTCACGCTTGCCCGCGAGCAAGGAGCCATCGTCGGCGGTTCGACTGAAGCTCACGTGCTACTCGTCGAAGAATCCCGGTTGAGCGATGGGCGCGACCCGAGCGCGCAAGCCATCGATACGGTAGAACAGGTTTCGATACCGGACGTGGCCAGGGAGCAGCGTTGGGGCGCCTACCCGCGACGTATGTTGGCCAACGGGGTGAAATCGGTTCATGTCCAACCCTTTTCGGCGTCCGGTGCGGCGCTCGGCGCGCTCGCGCTGTATTCGACCCAGCCACACACCTTCACCGCACAGATCCAACAGGACGCGCTGTTGACCGCCGAGCATATCGGGGTATTGCTCGCCGTCAGCGATGACGCAGCCAGGAACGCCGCGCTCACCGAGCAATTGCGGGCCACGCTCGCCTCGCGATCCACCATCGACCAGGCGCTCGGCATTGTCATGGCCGAGCGGCGGTGCACCCGCGACGCGGCCTTCGCGGTGCTGCGCGCCCAGTCCCAGCGGCGCAACATCCGGGTGGCGGACCTGGCTGTCGAAATTATCGCGGCGATCAGCGGCCGGGCACCCGGCCCACTGCATTTCGTCGAGCGACCGGCACAGCAACGCCGACGTCACTGATTACGTCACTGCCCCAGTGCATTTCGTAGCGCGATGCGTGACGCACCAAACAGTCGCCGGAAGCATTACCGCCGAGTACAATTGGACACATCCACCCGAGTCCCGAAGCGCGGCTCCGGATCGAGCCACGCAACGCACGGGGGAAGGATGGATCGCCCAGCACTACCCCGCGACCACAGCGGTCGCCGGACACCTCAGCGCCCACTATTTCTCGACCGGCGCGACGCGGGCGGTCGCCTCGCCCACCGATTGCTGGCTTTCCGAGGCCCCGACGTCGTGACACTCGGCATCCCACGCGGCGGACTTGCCGTGGCACACGAGGTGGCGGCGTCACTGCGGCTGCCGCTCGATCTGGTCGTCGTCAACAAACTGCGCGTCCCCCACCGGCCCGACCTTGCCTTCGGCGCACTTGCCGAAAACGACATTCGGCTCATCGATGAGGTCGTCGTGCGCAGCGCCATGTTGACCGCTACCGAACTGACCGATGCCAAACGGCACGGACGCGACCGGCTCCATCGGCTGTGCCAACGCTTCCGTAAGCACGACACGCAGGCAGAGCTGCACGGGCGCACCGCACTCGTGGTCGATGACGGCGTCCGGACCGGCATCACTGCGCGCATCGCCTGTCAGGCGGCCTACCAGCGTGGCGCGGTCCGCGTCGTCCTCGCCGTCCCGGTCGCACCACACCGCATCGCGCGGACGCTCACCTACTACGCCGACAAGGTCGTGTGTCTGGAGACACATGCACAACTCCGCCCGGTCGACCAGTCCTACCAGCGCTTCGACCCACTGACCGACGCCGATGTGCACGAGCTGCTGCACGACGACACCGTGTCGGCGATCCCGGTATCCCGAAGCCGCCCAACCGCACACGGCGCGGCGGCGGAGCGGCAGGTGGCCGAGTAGCCGCTTCGGCCGGTCCACCGCCCTGGATGGGTATACGATTCTGCGGTCGGTGGAACAGTCCAACGAACGGGCGGCCACCGCTTCTTCGAGCACGTGAGCAGCGATCGCGTGGGGATGGACCGGAGGCGGCATTGTCCGAAATGTCGATTACTGCCCTTGCCGCAGCGGACAACAATTCCAGGAGCGCCAGCGAAGGTCTGCTGTCCGAGCTGGTGGAGCATCTGCGGCAGAATCGCACCGTCCTGCGGGAGGAGTGGGCGCGCCGGATCACCGAGGCGCAGTTACTCACCGCGATGACGCCCGACGAGATGTTCTCCGAAGTCACCTCGGTGTACGACAACTACATCGAAGTACTCGAGACCGGTTCGGTCGAAGCACTGCAGGCCTACGCGCGCGATCTGTCCGAACGCATCATCCCGAGAGGCGTCGAGACTGACGAGGTGCTCGGCATCGTCCTGCTGCTGCGTGATGTGCTGGCCCGCTCGCTGTTCGAGAAGTATCAATCCGACTTCCAGCTGCTGAACGCGGTGCTCGACGCCTACGAGCCCGCCGCGAACCGCATCGCCAATACCGTTGGCGTCTCCTTCGTCGAGGAACGCGAACGCATCATTCGCCAACAGCAAGAAGCGATTCGCGAACTGTCCACGCCGGTGCTCCAGGTGCGTGAACAGCTGCTGATTCTGCCCATCATCGGCGTGCTCGACGGCCAGCGTGCCCGGCAGCTCACCGAGCAACTGCTGCGGGCGATTCGGGCAAATCGCGCCAAGGTGGTCGTCATCGACATCACCGGTGTGCCACAGATCGACTCGACGGTGGCCAACCACCTGGTGCAGACCGTCGACGCGTCCGGCTTGATGGGCGCGAGCGTGATCATCACCGGTCTCTCCTCGGAGATCGCGCTCACCCTGGTGACCATCGGCCTCGACCTGTCGAAGATGAACGCCGTCGGTGACCTGCAAGGCGGCATCGAAGAGGCGGAACGGCTGCTCGGCTACGAGGTGAGCAGGACCAGCGACAACTCACGGCGACCGGACGCCTGAAGGCCGCGCTCGCGTCGGTGATCTCGGCCACCCTGTGCTGATCGTGGTTAGGCCGCGGTGGCGCGGGTATGGCCATGATGAATCGATGGGAGGCGGTGCACATGATCAACACGATTCTCGAGTCTTCGCCGCCAGAACCAACAGCCGTGATCACCGAGCGCGTAGCCGTCGACATAGGCGCTGACCTGCGCGAACTGGGGATGTTGCGTGCTATCACCGACACCGTCTGCATGATGGCCGATGTCACACTCGACGTGATCCCCGACATCCGGCTCGTCCTCAGCGAAGCCGCGACCGCGCTGATCCTCGACGCAGTGCCCGGCTCGCGGCTCGGATGCGAATTCACTTACAGCAGACGACGAATGAGCGTGCAGCTCACGGTTACGGCGGCACGGCACGGTGAGCTCAGCCGGGATCCCTTGAGCTGGCGGCTGGTTGAGGTGCTCACCGACTCGGCGGAGTTGGTCAGCGGCCCGTTCGATCCCGACACGGGTGGGTACCAGACAGCCCTCGAATTCGGTTGGGCGCGTGCGGCATCCGGACAGATGTGAGTGCTCAGGCCACGTGGCCCGGTTTCAGGTCGGCGACCGCCTGATAGCTCAGCGCGTTGGTGTGTGGCGGCGGTGCACAGGCGGCGACCGGTTCGATGAGCATGCCGACATGATCGCCGAGGTCGTAGCGGTCGAGAATGCGGCCGGTGAACCAGCCTGCGGCGGCGTCGAGGATCGGTAGCTCGTCCGGGCCATGATGCCAGGTGCAGTGCGCGA
Source organism: Nocardia altamirensis NBRC 108246 (assembly GCF_001612685.1). Classification (GTDB taxonomy): domain Bacteria; phylum Actinomycetota; class Actinomycetes; order Mycobacteriales; family Mycobacteriaceae; genus Nocardia; species Nocardia altamirensis. The sequence goes on along the minus strand of NZ_BDAY01000061.1, from coordinate 25,358 downwards.
ACTTGTTGATGTCGTCGCCGGTTTCGGCGCCGAACAGTGCGGCGAGCGAGGACTGGGTCTGGCTCAGCAGGTGCACCGCGAGGTGTTCGGCGCCCGAGGCGACGCCGAAGGTGTAGTTGCTCTTGGAGATTCCGACCAGGAACCGCGGCGGTTCGATGCTGACCTGCGAGGTGAAGCCGACCAGGCAACCAGCCTGTTGGCCGCCCGATCGGGTGGTCACGATGAACACCGGGTAGTCCGCGGCGGCGATCACCGCGTCGAAACCGGAACGGTCTGCTGTGGCGTTGTCCGACATGGTCCTCGCGCTCGGCTCGGCCGCACCCCCTTCTCGCGCCCGGATTCGGGGCGGGTCGAGGTCACGGCAGGTGGACAGTCCCAAACCAGACTACGAGACAACCGGGGTAGTCAGCTCGGTGGATTTTCAGCCACCGGCCGCCACGTCGGCACGCAGCTCGAGCAGGTTCGCCTTTTCGAAGAGCAGACGCTCGATGGCCGCGTCCAATTGCCGGGTGCGCTCGTCGAGCTGGGACAACACGTCCGCGCGGTCGTCGTCGGTGGCGCTTTGCGGGGCACTGCAGGCGATGTGGATCAGGACCGCGGCCTCGGAAAGGGAAAGCCCCGAGGCGAGTAGGCAGCGGATGTCCGACACGGTCTTGACGTCTTCTTCGCGGTAGTGCCGGTAGCCGTTGGGATCGCGATGCGGGGTCAGCACGCCCGCGTTCTCGTAATGGCGCAGCATCCTCGGGCTCGCGCCGGTGAGTCTGCTCAGATCACTGATGCGCACCGGACCTTCTCCTTGACATTGACGTTAGTGTCATACTTTACCTTGGCGATATGACGAACGAACGGAATCGGCCGAACGTAATGCTCGTGGTCTCCCATCCGGAGTACGACTCGGCCACCTGGGCCATCGCCAGGGCGGTCGAGCAGGGCATCCAGGCGGATGGCAGCACGACAGCGACCGTCCATGACCTGACCGCATCGGGGTTCGATCCCGTGTGGCGCGCGGCCGATCTCGCCGTGCACCGCCATCTCAGCCCGGTGCCCGATGACGTCAAGCGTGAGCAAGAGTTGCTCGACACGGCGGACGTGATCGTGCTGCTGTTCCCGGTCTATTGGTGGTCGCTGCCCGCACTGGCGAAGGGATGGATCGACCGGGTGTTCAGTCGAGGGTGGGCGTACGAGAACGGCGCGAACCGGGATCAGAGTGCGCTCACCGAGCTCCATTTCGTCGCGCTGGCCGGCGTCAACCAATCCAGCTATGAGCGCCGCGGGTACAAGGACTCACTGACAACCCAACTGATGCAAGGCATCTCCGAGTACTCCAACATCGCGGAGTCCTCACTGCAGCTGCTCTACGGCACCGAGACGAGCGACCCGCAGGCACATGTGGAATTGGCGGCGCAGGGTTACAAAGTCGGCGCCGACCTGGCCCAGCGGGCCCAGGCGGCGTTCGACAAGCGGGTGTCGGCCTGATTCCCTGCGGGACTGTCGATCACCGAATGCGGTGACCCGGGCGGCGACGCTGCCGCGAACGGGTCAGCCCCGGCCGACCCCGTTCGGGGTCATGGTGGTCGGGTAGGCGGCGCGAAGACGCTGTTGGGCAGCGGGTTTCGCGTCGAGATGATCGAGCCCGAGCAGGGCGGCGCCGAGAACCGGTGGGGCGACGACGATTCGGGGCTCCGCGAGGGGCGCGGCCGCCGCCAGGCGGTCCATCAGATTGTCGATCAGCAGCGGCTGACGGGCGGCAAGAACACCACCGCCGAGGACAACCGGGGTCGGTTCGTCGAGCAGGCGCAAACGGCGCAGTGCGACGACGGCGAGGCGGGTGATCTCGTCGGCTTGCCGGTCGATCAGACGCAGGGCGATCGGATCACCGGCCTCGGCGGTGCGGAACAGGACCCGAACCAGTTCGTGCAGCCGCTGTTTCGGCAACTGACCGAGATGGATCGCCTCGGCCACCGCATTGGCGCCGGCCAGGCCGAAGTACGTGCCGATGGCGGCCGACAGCGCGGTCGGCGCGCCACGGCCATCCTCGGCGCGGGCCGCGTGCCACATGGCCTCGGCCGCCATGCCACCGCCACCGCCCCAGTCGCCGGTGAGCCTGCCGAGTGCGGGAAAGCGGGCGGTGGTGCCGTCGGGAAGCAGTCCGACGCAATTGATTCCGGCGCCACACACCACCGCGACCCCGCGCGGGCCGTCGGTGCCCGCGCGGAGCAGGCCGAAGGTGTCGTTGGTGACGGCGGCGGTGCTTCCCCACGGCCTGGCCACGATGGCGGCGTGCAGCCGTTGCTCCTCGACCGGCAGGTCGACATTGGCCATGCAGGCGCTCACCCTGGTGGTCAGCAACCTTCCCGTGGTCAGCCCGGCCTGCTCGGCCACCTGTGCCACCAACGGCGTCAGCCCGTCGATGGCGCGGTCGACCCCGTCGAGTTGCGGCGCGAAGCCGCCGCCACGCGCGGTGCCGAGGACCGTTCCGTCGAGCGCGACCAGCGCCACGTCGACCTTGCTGTTGCCACCGTCGATGGCGAGGACGCCACGAACCTGTTCGTTCACGCCCAGCTCAGATATGCCCGGTTGTGGGCGATCAGCCGGTCGGTCAACTGGTCGGCCAGCTCGAGCTGACCGACCAGCGGATGCGCAAGCAACGCGTCGAACACCCGAGCGCGGCTGCCGTCGAGGGCGGCGCGCAACGCGAGGTCTTCGTAGGCGGTGACATGCGCGATCAGACCGGCGAACAACGGTTCGATCGGGCGCTGCGGCAGTGCGCGTATCGTGCCTGCGTTCACCTGTGCCTGCACCTCGATCACGGCGTCGTCGGGCAGGAACGGCAGGATGCCGTCGTTGCGGGTGTTGACCACCTGAACGCCCTCGCTCGAACCGAGCAACGCGGCAAGCAGTTGCACCGCGGCCTCGGAATAGAAAGCGCCGCCGCGCTTTCCGAGCAGTTCGGGTTTGTGGTCCAGCGTCGGGTCGGCATACATCGCGAGCAGCTGCCGTTCGATCTCCGCGACCTCGGCCGCCCGCGATCCCCCGGTCCGCAGCTCTTCTACCACCACGTCGTGCTGATAGAAGTAGCGCAGATAGTACGAGGGCACGACGCCGAGCTGCTCGAGGATGGATCGGGGCAGGCGCAGATCCGCCGCGATCTCCGCACCGAAGTCGGTGAGCAACTTGGGCAGTATCTCCTGCCCGGTCGCCGCCGCCGGATGATCGAGCAGGGTGACCCCACGCTCCCAGGTCAGGTGATTCAGGCCGACATGGTCGAGGCGGATCAGCTCCGGGTCGACGCCCAAGTGCGCGGCGAAGTTTCGCTGCAGATGGATCGCGACATTGCACAGGCCGACGGCGCGATGGCCCGCGTTCAGCAGGGCACGGGTGATGATGCCGACCGGGTTCGTGAAGTCGATGATCCACGCGTCCGGGTTGGCCATGCGGATCGACTCGGCGATGTCGAGCACCACCGGGACCGTGCGCAGCGCCTTCGCCAGGCCGCCCGCTCCGGTGGTTTCCTGTCCGACACAACCGCATTCGAGCGGCCAGGTCTCATCCGAGTTCCGCGCGGCCTGCCCGCCGATGCGCAGCTGCACGAGGACGGCATCGGCGCCGTCGACACCCGCCGCGATCGAGGTGGCGGTGGAGATCCGTGCGCCGTGGCCCTGTTTGGCGAAGATCCGCTCGGCCAGGCCTGCGATCAACGCCAGCCGGTCCTCGGCCGGATCGATGAGGGTGAGCTCGCCGATCGGGAGGGTGTCGCGCAGCCGCGCGAAGCCGTCGATCAGCTCCGGCGTATAGGTGGAGCCACCGCCGACGATGGCCAATTTCAGTGCGGGCATCAGCCTTTGACCCCTGTCAGTGTCACGCCTTCGATGAAGGCCTTCTGGGCGAAGAAGAAGAGGATGATCACCGGCGCCATCACCAGCACCGTCGCGGCCATGGTGAGGTTCCAGTTGGTGTGGTGGGCGCCCTTGAACGACTCGAGCCCGTAGCTGAGCGTCCAGGCCGCCGGGTTCTCGCTGGCATAGATCTGCGGCCCGAAATAGTCGTTCCAGCAATAGAAGAACTGCAGCAACGCCACCGCCGCGATGGCAGGCTTGGCCATCGGCAGCACCACCTGCAGCAGGATCCGCAGATGCCCGCAGCCGTCGATGCGCGCCGCCTCGAGATATTCGTCGGGGATGGTCAGCAGGAACTGCCGCAGCAGGAAGATGGCGAAGGCGTCACCGAAGGCCAGCGGAATGATCAGTGGCCAGAGCGAGCCGGTGAGGTGGAACTGCTTGGCCCACACCAGATACATCGGGATCACGGTGACCTGCGGCGGCAGCATCATCATCGAGACGACCGCCATCAGCGCCAGGTTGCGGCCGCGGAAGCGGAACTTGGCCAGCGCGTAGGCGACCGGGATGCTGGAGAGCAACGTCAGCGCGGTGCCGACCCCGGCGTACATCAGCGTGTTGCGCCACCAGGTGAGGAAACCTGGTGTCTGCCAGACCTCGAGGTAGTTGCCCCACCGCCATTCATGGGGCCACAGGTCCGAGGTCAGCGACTGCCGGTCCGTCATCACCGAGGTGAGGAAGACGAACACGAACGGCAGCAGGAAGATCAGCGCGGCGGCGATCGCCAGCGCGTGCACCGCAACCCAATTCAGCACCCGCTTACGGCGCGGTCCCCTCGGTTCCGCAGGCTGCTCCAGGTCGAAGATCGGCCGGGCCGTCGTCATGGTCATCGCTCAGTCCTCCTGCAGGAAGCCGGATTTGCGCCGTAGCAGCAGTGCGGTGAAAGCCATCGAGATGGCGAAAAGGATCACCGCGACGACGCACGCCGAGCCGGTGTCGAAACGCTGGAAACCGAGGTTGTAGATCATCTGCGGCAGCGTCCAGGTCGATCCGTGCGGGTAGCCCGGCTCGAAAGGCTCACCGGGACTGCCGATCTTGCCGCTGGCGACCTTGCTGGCCACGATCGCCTGGGTGTAGTACTGCGTCGTCTGGATCACGCCGGTCACCGCCGCGAACAGCACGATGGGGGTGATGTTCGGGAAGGTGATGTACCGGAACTGCTGCCACGGGCCCGCGCCGTCCAGCTTCGCTGCCTCGTACTGTTCCCTCGGCACGTCGAGCAGCGCCGCCATGAAGATGACCATCAGGTCCCCGATGCCCCAGACCGCGAGCATGGTCAGCGCGGGCTTGGACCAGCTGGGGTCGGTGAACCAACCCGGCTGCGGCAGACCGAGAGTGCCGAGCAGGTGGTTGACCGGACCGGTCCCCGGGTTCAGCAGGAACGCGAAGGCCATGGTGGCCGCAACCGGCGGAGCCAGGTACGGCAGGTAGAGCACGGTGCGGAAGAAGCCGACCCCGGTCTTGATCTTGGTGACCAGCAGTCCGATGCCGAGCCCGAAGATCACCCGCAGCGACACCATCACCACGATCAGCCACAGGGTGTTCCGCAGTCCCTGCCAGAAGAACGGGTACTTGTCGAGGACGTAGGACCAGTTCTTCAGCCCGGTGAAGGTCGGCTCGGTGAATCCGTCGTACTTCGTGAAGGAGAAGTACAGGGTGGCGAGCAGCGGGTAAGCGAAGAAGACGGCGAACCCGATCAACCAGGGTGCGAGAAAAGCCAGGGTGCGGATCCGGTCCCGACGGCGCTTGTGCCGCAGCGCCTTCGGGCCGGCCGTGCTCAACAGTGCCATCGTTTCAGGTCACTTCGCCTGGTCGATCGCCTCGTCGATTTCCTTGGCGGTGGCGGCCAGGCCCGCGCGCAGGTCGGGCTGCTTCCCCGCCTCGTATTCGTACCCGAAGTTACGCAGCGAGAGCTGGTACGCACCGCCGTTGATGCTCGACGGCGTCGTCGAGGAGTTCGGGTTCTTGGCGATCTCGATGAAGGTCCGGAAGTTGGGGTCCGTCGTCAGCTTCGGCGAGCCGAGCGCGTCGAACGTGCTCGGCACGTTGTGGATCGCATTGGCGAAGCTGACCAGCGCATCGGTGTCGGTGGCCAGATACTTCACGAATTGCCATGCGGCGGTTTGCTTCCGGCTGGACTTGGCGATGCCGACGATGGTGCCGGTCTGGTAGCCGCGGCCGTAGGTGGCGGCCTGATCGTCCGGGACGGGGAACGGCGCGGTGGCCCAGTCGAAGTTCACCGGGTCGGTGGCGATCGATGCGGTCCGCCACTCGCCGTCGTACGACATCGCCACCTGGCCGGTGTGGAAGGGGTTCTTGGCACTGAACTCGTCACCGAAGCCGGTGCGGTACTTCTCCAGCTTGTCGAAGCCGCCGAGCTTGGCGATCAGATTCTTCTGCCAGGTGTACATCGCGGCGACCTTGGGGTCGGTGGCGACAGTCGACTTGCCTTGGGCGTCGAAGTATTTCGCGCCGTACTGGCCGAGGTAATGCATGGGAGTGGTCTCGTAGCCGTGGTAAGTCGGCATGAAGCCGAGCTGTTTGTAGCTGTCGCCCTCGGCGATGGTCAGCTTGACCGCGGCCTCTTCGAACTCGCTGAAGGTCTTGGGCGGCGCGGCGATTCCGGCGGCGGCGAAGGCCGTCTTGTTGTAGTACAGGCCGTAGGCGTCGCTCAGCAGCGGCAACGAGCACTGATTGCCTTGGAACTGGCTGTATTCCAGCATCGCGGCCGGGAAGGTCTTGACCGGGTCGATGCCGTCCTTCTTCAGCAGCGGATTCAAATCGGCCCACACGTTGGCGGAGCAGAACTTGCCGACCTGGTCGGTGGTGAAGGAGGCGACCACATCCGGCGCGTCCGAGCCGCCCGCCCGCAGTGCCTGCTCGGTCTTGTCGTCGGTGATGTTGCCGACCAGCTTGACGTGAATGTTGGGGTGCAGCTTCTCGAAGGCGGCCACGTTGTTCTCGATGGCCTTGACCTCGTGGTCCTGACTCCAGCCGTGCCAGAACGTGATGGTGACGTCCTTGCCCTGGTCCGAACCGTCGTCACCACCCCCGGTGCTCTGCCCGGTACAGCCTGCGACGAGTAGGGCGACCATGGCGCTTGCGGTGGCGGCGGCGAGCGTGCGGAGCGTTGATCTGCGCATATGAGTGTTCTCCGATGGGTACTGCGTGGGTCTGGCGAGGATCAGTGGGTTGAGAAGACGGCGTCGCGGGTGGACGCCAACGCACGCTGGAGTGCGCCTTGCAGAACAGGCGAACCGGTCAGAGCGCTGCTGCGCACCTCCGGTCGCAGGACGGTGAGCTCCGCCAACGCGTCCTCGACGAGACCACGCAGCCGTTCGCCACCGGCACAAGGCATTTCGCCTGCCAGGATCAACAGCTCCGGGTCGATCACGGAGACGATCGAGGCCAGCCCGAGGGCCAGCCTGCTCGCGAGCTCGGCCAGGAACGCGTCGCCCTCCCCCGGTGTGTCCAAGGCCTCGGTGACGACGAGCGCACCGGTCGGCGCAGTGAGACCGTGGCTACGGGCCAGCGCCAAAACGGCTGGCTCCCCGGCCAATTCCTGGAACCCACCCGAGTTCTTCCTGCGGACGTCGTGCACGATCGGCGCGCCGGGCAGCGGCATGTACCCGACTTCTCCTGCGCCGCCGTTGAAGCCGCGGTGCAGCTGGCCCGCGATCACGATGGCCGCGCCGATGCCGGTGCCGGTCCAGAGCAACACGAAATCTTCGCAGCCCTGCGCCGCACCATGGGTCTGTTCTGCGATGGCCACCAGGTTGACGTCGTTCCCGATCGACACCGAAGTGCCGATCGCCGTTTCCAATTCGGCGACCAATCGCGGCGGATGCCAGCCCGCCAGGTGGGTGGCGTAGCGCAGCTTGCCGGTGGCCGGATCGAAGACGCCGCCGAGCCCGATCACCGCCTCGTGCAGCGCGCCATCGGCCAGGCCTGCCAGGCTCACCGTCTCGGAAACCGCTTCGGCCACTTTGCCGATGGTGCGGGCCGCCGACCACCCCTTGGTCGGCACCTGGTGCTCAGCGAGCACGGTCCCGGCGATGTCCGCGACGGCAATCCGCACCGTGGTGTTGGTAACATCGAGCCCTGCCACATATCCCGCGGCCGGATTCACCTGGTACAGCAGCGCATTCGGCCCCGGCTTGCCAACCAGCGTGCCGACCGGGACGACCAGGCCCGCCGATTCGAGTCGTCCGAGCAGCTGCGAGGCGGTCGGCTTCGACAGCCCGGTCATGGCGCCGATCTGGGTCCGCGACAGCGGGCCGTTGGCGAGCAACAATTCCAGTGCGGCGCGATCGTTGATGGCGCGCAACAGGCTTGGTGTCCCGGCGAGGGTGTATCGCGTGGTGGCCACGTGATGCCCGCCCTTCCAGTTCCGCCCGAGCGACGATCGGGTGAACTATTAGGAAAGTTTCCAATTACTTGAGCAGGGACTGTATGCCCGGTTTGCCCGGCTGTCAACGGTCGCTTCGCCGTTGGTGATCACCCGCTACCTGGGTGCGCACCTGCTGATCACAGTGCCGAGACGATGGTGAACGTCGACCTCCCGCAGGTGACGCCTCGTCGCCTGGCCTGTGAGTTGGGTGACATCGGGGCGAGGAATGGGAGCCGGGGAACTATCTTCTGGCGGATAGCCGTCGAACGGAGGTAGCTCGTGTTCCGCTTGCCTGCCACGCTGTTGGCCGCGGTGACCGCCGCCGTCGTCGTCTGCGCACCGGTCGTTGGCGCCGAAGCCGACATACCGGGTTATCGCGAGTATGTCGCCCTCGGCGATTCCTATACCGCCGATGTCTTCACGAGCTTGCCACCGACGACGGAATTCGTGCCGTTCAACTGCGACCAGTCCGCGACCGACTATCCGCATCAGGTCGCGGTGGCGCTGCGCGTGGCTGTCTTTCGCGACGCCAGTTGTGGTGGTGCGAAAACCGACAACATGGCCGGTCCGCAGACCGTGCCGCTCGGCGTGAATCCGCCCCAATTCGACCGGCTCACGCCGACAACGGATTTGGTGACGGTCGGCATCGGCGGCAACGACCTGCGACTGCAAGAACTCATCGACCGGTGCCGCGACCTTGGCACCCTGCTCCCTGGCGCGTCCACGTCGAACAGCAACGGCTGCCAGGATTCTCGCGACGCGTTCGCCGCTCTCGTGGCCGCGACGACACCGAAGGTCACGGCTGTCCTCGCGCAGATTCACGAGCGCTCGCCGCGAGCACGGGTGCTGCTGGTCAACTATTTGAATGCGGTGCCGATCGACGGCAAAGGCTGCCCACCATCACTTCCGGTGCACGATGACGACGTCGCATATCTCGCTTCGACGATGGCCGAACTCAACACCATGCTGACCCGGGTCGCCGCAGAGGCCAACGTGGAATTGGTCGACACGTACGGTCCGTCGCTCGGCCACGACGTGTGCCGAAGCCCCGAGGATCGCTATATCGAAGGCCTCGTACCGTTTTCAGCCAAGAACCCCCAATTGCTTGCCTTCCCTTTCCATCCCAATGCCGCGGGCGCTGCTGCGCAAACCCGAGCCGTGCTCGCCGCGATCACCGAACGATAGTCACCCGTCGAGCATCGCCGTGATATCGGCGGCGATGCCCGGCAGCCGCGCAGTCTTGCCGATCTCAGCAAACCAGTCCCAGAGTTCGAGCGCATGGAAAAGCCGGTAGACGCCGACTCGGTCGGTCCAGCGGTCCGGGAGTTCGCCATAGCCCGCGATGAGGCCGGACAGCTTGGCCGGGTCACCGTGCATCGCGTAGTAGTCGGCTTTGGCCAGATCCATCAGCGGGTCGGCGGCGATCGCGTTCTCCACATCGATCAGACCGGTGAGCGCCGGCCCGTCCGGGTGATCGACGACCAAAAGGTTGCCTTCGTGAATATCGTTGTGGCACAGCACAGCTGATGCGCACTGCGCGAACAGTTCACCGTGTTCGGCAACGTAGTGCTGAATACCCGAATGCAGCTGGGGATCACCGCCCAGATCACCGAATTCGGCCAGCTTCTTGTCGAACTGGCGGTGCATGTACGCGGTATTGCTCGGCAGCGGGTCGAGGATCCGGTCGGTCAGATATCCGTAGGAGTCCCGGTCGATGGCGTGTACCGCGCGGAGCAGCGCACCGAGTTGACGGTAGATCGAGCGCAGGCCATCGTCATCGAAGCGGCAGTCCCAGAGCGGCACCCCCGGCAGCAAGCTCATCACCAGATAGTCGGTGTCGGCATGCAGGATCGTGGGAACCGGGCCGATCGCGTGCTGCGCGAGCAGCTGATAGATGTGCACTTCTTTCCGCAGCTTCCAACGCCATCGAGGCTGGTAGATCTTGACGATGACCGCTGGAACCGTACCGGTACAACGTATTTCGTAGACAGTGCTTAGCTCGCCCGCGGTGCGCGAAATGACGTCGACGAGTGACGCGGCGGGCAATGCCTGGCGCAGCATCTTCTCCGCGGTCCGCGAATCGAGTGTCCCCTCCACGTTGGCTACGGTAGCCCCGACTGCCACCGCAGCCCACGGAGTTTTCGGCCCGGCGGGGTCAGGAGTCGGTGGCTACCTTCCAAAGGTAGCCGTCCGGGTCGCTGAAAAAGCCGAAGTAACCGCCCCATTCGACGGGTTCCGCCGGCTTGACCACGGTGCCGCCTGCTGCCTCCGCGGTCCGCATCACCTCGTCGACCTCGGCCCTGGTGTCGGTGATGAAATGGAACGAGACCCCGCGAAATCCGGAGCCTTCCGGCGAGACCCCGGCGTCCTGGGCCGCCGCCTCCCAGGCGTAGAACTGGCACGCACAGGCATCGCTAACGCCAGGCGCTGTCGGCGGCATAGCCAAGGGGCAGTACGATTTTGGACGGAAACCGGGCGGAATGCTCGATGGTGGTGGTCGAGCCGAGTAGCCCTGGGATGTCCTGGGGATGCGGCATGCTGGCGGGGAAATTGCTGCTGGAGATCCTGACTCGCAGCCGGTGCCCGGCGTCGACTTTCTGTGCGGTCGGGAAGACCCTGACCTGGACCTCGGTGACCTGGCCCGGGACCAGCGGTTGCTGCGAGGACGAAGTGTTCTGGTGGACAGCGGCATAGACGGTGCCGTCGGCGGTTCGCCATGACCGCTCCTCGTCGAGCGCGCGCCGCTTGGCGGTAAGCGATCCCTCGGTGAGCTGGCGGACGCTACCGTCGGGGGCGACATCTTCGACGGCAACATCGAAGGCGGCGTCGGTCGCGGTCGATGCGGCGAACAGGGTGGCCGTGATCGGCCCCGCGAGCGTCATGGCTTGATCGAATGGTGTTGTGGTGTAGGTCAATCCGTTCTGCGGGCCGATTTCGGTCTGACTGCACGGTTCGTGCAGATTGCCCAGCGAGAGCAGGTTGATCACGAACTCGAAGACGCCACCGGTGGCTTTGCCGAACGCGCGACTGCACGGGTTGTTGACCAGGGAGTAGTCCCAGCGGTCCGGTGCCTGATCGCCTGCGGGTGGTGCGGTCGAGAGTTGGTTGCCGTCGAGGTAGTAGCTCGTCGGCGTGGTTTCCGCGAACGGGTAGGCGCTGGTGCTCATCGCGTTACCGTTGCCATCGATCACGTTGAGCGGCTTGCCGTTTCGGTCGATCCCGTTGTCCGCACCCTTGAGCCAATGGTCGAACCACGCCGCGGTGTGTTCCTCGGTGCGGATGCGTCCGGTCGGTGCGAACCCCGTGGTGACATGCGGCCACGGGCCCTGCAGGATTTGGTAGCGCGGGTCCGGCTTCATCGATGCGTCCATCGGTCCGTAAGGGTCGCGTCCCGCGGCCGTGTTCTGCAGGGCGGAATACAGTTTGAAGGTCGCGCCCTGGAAGATGTCCGCATCGCCGCCGACCGCGTAGACCGCGACGTCGTTGCGGACGATCCCGGCGATGTCGTTGGACAGCAGGCGTCCGCTGACCACGGGATCGTCAGCGTTGATGCCTTGCGTCAGCAGGCGCGCGGCCAGGCCGACAATGCCTTGGCCGTCGTCGCCGATGAGGCCTTTGAGACGGTCGACGATGATCCCGATCGCGCGCAGCGGTTCGACCAGAGCGGCCTCCCACAGGTTCGCGTACTGCAACCACAGCCCTGGCCAGACGATGACGAACGCCGAGATCAGCGGCGCCCATTGGCCGTCGCCGAGCACGTCCTGCAGGAGGTCGTAGTCGGTGTTCATCGCGAAAATCGCCTTCAGCGGCGAGTTCTCACCGATCTTCGTGGCAGCATGCATGGCCTCGACACCGGGAAACGAGTAGCCGAACATGCCCACCTTGCCGCTGGAATCAGGTATCCGCGCGGCCCAGTCGACGAGTTCCTTGACATCCTGGGAGCTGCGCTCGCTGATCGGCGACCATTGACCATTCGACGCACCCGTGCCGCGAACATCGGCAATGACGTTGATGTAGCCGCGATTCACCAGGTCCGCGGGTGCACTCACCTCCTGAAGCACCGAGTTGATGACCGGACCGAGGTCTCCGGGTACCGGAAGGTCGTATTCCTCGAAAATGCCGCCGATGGCACTGACCAGCAGGCCGTTGTACGCGCCGTAGGGCGTCACCGACAACACCACGGGGAACGGGCCCGGTGCGGGCTGATGGGTCACGGGGTCGAGGGGATAGCGAATCGAGGCATGGATGTCCACGCCGTCGCTCATGCGCACGTTCTGAACGATGTCGTATCCGGTTTGATACGGACTCGGACTCGGCACATAGCCCGGAGGCAAACCGAAACCGGCCGGAGCGTGGCCCGCGGGACCGACGATCGGGGCGGCCGCCACCCTGGCGAACGGGGTCGCGGTGACGGCGATGGCCAGCACGACGGCGAGCAGCGCGACCAGCCAGGTGCGCGGCATGGCCGACCCCTCGTCGGCCCGCCGTGCCACTGGTCCGACGCCTCGATGCGTCGCACTCACGTTGTTCATGCACACGAATGGTTCCAGAGCGGGCCGTCGCAATCACCTGGCAAATACCTCGACTTTGCGGACCCCTTTTGTGTAAATCACAGTCGGTCGCCTGGCCGGCTCTCCAATCGCTGCGCGGTGCGCGCGGCGAGCAACGTGGCGATGCCAGCGGGCTGTTGCGGATCGAAGCCGGTGAGCTCCGCGATGCGGCCGAGCCGGTAGGTCACGGTGTTGCGGTGGATGTACAGCAGGCTCGCCACCGTGTTGAGGTTGAACTGGTTGTCGATGAACACATCGAGTGTGTGCATCAGGATCGGTTGTGCCGCAAGGGGAATGAGCACATCCGCGAGAACTTTGCGAGCCGGGCCTGAGGTGGCGACCGCATAGTCGAGCACCATGTCGTCGCGATGAGAGACGACGGCGTCGAGCTGCGCGCTGCGGGCCACCTCGGCGACCGTCCGCGCCTCCTCGTAGGCGGCGGGGACGGCCGCATGCGTGGTGGCTGCGGCAACTCCGATCCAGAGTTGCGGATGTGCGCGGTCGCCACCGAAACCGAAACGGCTCGACACCCAGGACGCCGGTGGTGTGTCGTCCTGCGTCGCCGGGATCAGCGCGACCCAGCCGTCGCTGTCCCGGCGGATCAGCGCGCCGGGCTGCTCGATGATGCGGCTGCGCAGTGTGGTGAGGGTGCCCGGCGCGAGTTCGCCGAGGCGGATCACCACGACGAAATACGCGTCGGCGACGACGATTTCGAGACCGTGTGCCAAGCTCCGCGGGTCCCGGCCTGCCAGCAGCGCGTCGGAGATCTCCCGCTGCCGTTCAAGCAGATCCCACCCCGGTTGCTGGGCGTCCGCGACCAGCGCGGCGGAGATCCGCGACATCACCAGCGTGACGTACTCGGCCAGGCGAACGCCGAGCTCAGGCAGCCGCAGCCGATCCTCGTCGCTGATCAGCGGCAGCAATCGCGACCAGAAGAAGCTCACGCCGATCCGGTAGTTCTCCAACGCCTCCGTCAGTGGCATTCCGTCGTGTACCAGCCGAATCGCGCGATCGACCAACGGCTGCGTCTGGTCCGGCGTCGGCTCGACGCCGCTGCCCAAATAGCCGAAGAACAGCTCGACGTTCAAGGTGGCGCTCGGCACGAAATCCGCAGCCATCAACGACTGCGGCAGCAGGTGGTACGGCGGCGAATCCAGATGAAACTCGCCGGTCAGCGTAGCAGCTTGCACGCGAAGTCGCGCCACCACCGGCTCACCGGACAGCACGCTGCCACCATCCGGAGCATCAACGGATCCGGCCTGCATAGCAGCCTCCTACGGTCATCGAGAGGTCGAGCAGTTGTTCAAATGCAGAATATGCGGTACTAGCGGTCCCGAGTACGAGCCCGTCGAATCGGCACCCTATATCGCTTCGGAACTTGCCTTGGATGTTCGCGCTTATCAGCGTTCGGCGCGCACGTCCGGACAGTTCGGGGTTGGTGTCGGTGGGCGGTGCGAGACTCTGGGCATGCGATGGGCGGTGATGGAGACCGAGGGTGGGGGTGCGCGTCTTTGTCCGCTTGATCGGGACGGGCGGGTGGCGGGGGCGGTGGTGTCGGAGCCGTCGTTGGTTGAGGCGGTGCGGGCGCGGCCGGAGGTCGAGCGGTGGGTGTGGCGGTCTACCGCGGAGATTTATCGGGGGCTGTTGGCTGGCGGGGTGCGGGTCGAGCGGTGTTATGACGTGCAGGCGGCGGAGGCGCTGCTGATCGGGCACGAGGAGGGGCAGTCGGGGCAGGCTCGGTCGTTGGCGGCAGCCTGGGCGCGGCTGCACAAGTTGCCTGTTCCGCCGGATGCGCCGGTGCGGGCCGCGGAGACCCAGCCGTCGCTGTTCGAGTCGGGGCCGGTGCCGTTGCCTGCGGGGACCGACGAGTTCACGGCGCTGCTCGAGGTCTACGCGGGGCAGTTGGCGCGGACGGAGAAAGCCGAGCATCCGGAGCGGATGCGATTGCTGCTGGCCGCCGAGTCGGCGGGGATGTTGGTGGCGACGGAGATGTCGCGGGCCGGAATTCCTTGGCGTGCGGATGTTCATCGCGAGCTGCTGGACACGATGCTGGGTGAGCGATTTGCAGGCAGCATGGAACCGCGGCGGATGGTGGAGTTGGCCGATGAGGTGTCGCAGGCGTTCGGGCATGGCGTCCGGGTTCGGCCGGATCTGCCGAACGAGATCATCAAGGCTTTCGGGCGTGCGGGAATTCTGTTGTCCTCCACCAGGAAGTGGGAGTTGCAGCAGATCGATCACCCTGCGGTGGAACCACTGCTGGCATACAAGTCGCTCTACCGCTTGTACACCGCGCACGGCTGGTCGTGGCTCGAGCAGTGGGTGCACGACGGGCGGTTTCGTCCCGAATATTTGCCCGGCGGAACGGTTTCGGGCCGCTGGACCGCCAATGGCGGTGGCGCCCTGCAGATTCCGAAGGTGATTCGGCAGGCGATCCGGGCGGACCCGGGATGGACGCTGGTGGTTGCCGATGCCGATCAAATGGAACCGCGTGTGCTTGCCGCGATCTCGCGCGATCCCGGCCTGATGGAGGTGGCCGGGCGCGGCGACGATCTGTATGCGGATCTGGCTGCCCGCGCCTTCGGCGGCGATCGTGCGCAGGCGAAAATCGCTCTGCTCGGCGCTATTTACGGGCAGACGTCCGGTGATGCGCTCACGCACATGGCCGAGCTTCGCCGGCGTTATCCGGCCGCGGTGGCGTATGTCGATGACGCGGCGCGCGCCGGCGAGGAGGGCCGATTGGTGCGCACGTGGCTGGGCCGCACCTGTCCGCCGCTGAGCGCCGCATCGCTCGACGAGGATCAGGACGACGAGGGTTCCCCCCGCTACGGCAGCACCTCCGCCGCACGTGCGCGCGGCCGGTTCACCCGCAACTTCGTGGTGCAGGGCAGTGCCGCCGACTGGGCGCTGCTGGTCCTGGCCGGCCTGCGGCAGGCGATGGCCCAGGCCGGGCTCCGCGCCGAACTGGTCTTCTTCCAGCACGACGAGGTCATCGTGCACTGTCCGGCGGAGGAGGCCGCGACGGTCGCCGAAGCGATCACCGCGGCGGCCGCGACCGCGGGCACGCTCACCTTCGGACCGACACCGGTCCGGTTCCCGTGCACCACCGCGATCGTCGAGTGCTACGGGGACGCCAAGTAGTCACTCCGCGGTGGCGGTCATCGCGCGCAGGTACGGACACTCTTCGGCGGGGTTGGCATCCGGGCAGGTCAGCAAGTGCTCGAGCAACGCCTTCGCGGTCGCAAGCCGTTGCTGCTCTTGTTCGATCTCGTCCAGCCGTCCGAGAACCGCTTGCCGCCATTCGTGATTGCGGGCACCGAGGACCGTGCCGATCTCGTCGAGGGTCATCAGGCCGGTTTCACGCCACATCCGGATCAGGCCGATCCGGTGCAATTCGTCGCGACCGTAGAGGCGCCAGCGGGACTTGCGTAGCGCCGGGCGCAGCAGGCCGCGCTGCTCCCAGTAACGCAGCGCTGATTCCGCGACGCCGAATCGCCGTGCTGCCGTACCGATTCCGACCAAGTCGCCCGGCTGACCGGCCACCGCTCGAGTGTCGCTCATCGCACCCCGCCGTTCTTTGTCGTCGTAGGTCTTGATCTCTAGTCGACTTCAAATGATTTGGTAAGGCAAGCCTAACGAAGAACGCGGGACGGCGATGACTGCCACCGCACGTGCGACAGAAAGGTATATCTGGTGAACACCGAATACTCCGAAACCGTCATCATCGGCGCCGGCCAGCAGGGGTGCGGGGTGGCCGCGTCGCTGCAAGACATCGGCCATGCGGCGGTGGTCGTCGAGCGGGCCGAGGTCGGCCACGCCTGGGCGCATCAGCGCTGGGACAGCTTGCTCGTCGGCAGCGGCAACCGCACGATTCAGTTTCCCGGATGGGAGTACGACGGCACCGACCCCGACGGCACCATGTCGGGGCGAGAACTGGCCGGGCATCTGCGTCGCTACGCCGAGGAACGACAGCTTCGGGTGTTGCAGCACACCGAGGTTCAAGCGGTCGAGTGTCCGCCGGATGCGGCGGATGGCGACGATGTCAGGTTCCGGACACAGCTGTCGAGCGGCGTCGTCCTCACGTCGCGCAATCTCGTCGCCGCGGTGGGCGGCTATGCGAACCCTCGGGTACCGGACTTTGCGGCCGCTATCGATCCGAGCGTCCAGCAGGTGCATTCGCGCGATTACCGCAATCCCGGATCATTGCCGGACGGTGCCGTTCTGGTGGTGGGCGCAGGCATCAGCGGACAACAGATCGCGGACGAACTCGCGGATGTCGGACGCAGCGTGTTCCTTTCGGTCGGTCGCCACCGCGTCTTTCCGCATCGCTATCGTGGCCGCGGAGTGCACGATTGGATGTACATATTCTCCCTGTACGAGGATTTTGTGACGGCGGAGACCACCCAGGTCGAGGGCGGTACGCCGACCAAGTTGCCCGGCCTGCCGGTGACCGCCGTGACGAACCGCAACGCGGCCCTCAACCTCGGCACGCTGGCCGAAAAGGGCGTAGTCCTGGTCGGTTCCGCGCGTGCAGCTGACGGCAGCATCCTCTCGGTGGACGACAACGTCGTCGCCATCGCGGCGGACTCGGCTCGATCGCTGCGCGCGATTCTGCAGAAGATCGATGCCGGAATTCGCCAGCGCGGGTTCGTGGCACCGGAGCAGCACCCACCGCTCGAGGTGAACATGAAGCACATAGCCAACTTCGGAGACAAGCTCGACCTGGCGCACCACGACATCACCTCGATCATCTGGTGCACCGGCTTCGGGCCGGACTATTACTTCCTGCCGAAGCGGGCGCTCGACGAGCACGGCGCGCCGATCCAGCACAAGGGCATGCTCGGCGCATTGCCAGGGCTCTACTACGCGGGGCTACCGGACGGAAACTCGCTGCACCTCACGGGAATCCCCGCGACGGTCGAGTGCGGACAGTTCATCGCACGCCAGATCCACATCGACTCCGTCATGCGATCGGGTTCCTCGGCATCCGTCGTGGTGCACTGAGCCTCGGCACATCGGACGAACAGCGCCACAGGTGGCAACGATCCGCGTGCGATCGCGCGCGGATCATTGCCGCCGTGATCAGCGCACCTTCTGCAGCCACAGATCGGAGCGGCCACCACCGATCTCGACGCACTTACCCGGCGGGGTCCACAGCTTGGCTTCCTTGATGCAGTAGGCCGTCGCCACGTCCGCCTCGCGGCAGCTCCACTGACCCCACCCCGGGTTCGACGTACAGTTCGTCCCGGCAGCGGATTCCCCGGCGAACACGAACGCGGACGCGGCGATCGCCGCCGCGACGGACAGCACAACTCGAATGACCATCGTCTGCACCCCTCTTGCTGAAACCTGTTGAATAGCAACACCATATCGATACTCGAGCCGCCAGAACCCGCAGCAAGGACGGGTTGGCAGTCCGTTGGCAGCCCACGGTGGCAGCGACCATGCCGCAGGCACGCGCACCCCCGGCCACGTGCTCGCCCATCACCGTGCAGGGTCAGCGCACCCGCGAAGCGAGCTGGACGGCAGCAACAAAGAGCAACCAGAACACCCACAGGACACCGTGCCGATTGCCGTCCCGTACAGGATGACGAACCCCGCGCACTCCCCCGACCCCAGTAGTCCACGGACCGACATCGACGGGGATGGTGGCGCCCGCCGGATGGCGACCAATCGCGCCGACCAGCGTGGCGAGGATCGACAACACACGAGATCAACACCTCCACCGCGAGTCAAGAGGCCCGGCGCATCATTCGGGTATCGAAAGTCCGCAAGCGGATAACCCCAAGGCACCACTGAGCGGGAGTTTTGCCTGGTCACGGCGTGCGGACCGTTGACCGGCACCCCTCCCATTGCTGATCGTTAGCCACATGCCATACAAGGTCGGGAACAATCAGAAAGCAGGGAGCTCGAGCAGGTTTGCTGTAGCGGCGAAAGCCGTCATGTGCCTGTTGGTCGCGATCGGCATGATGAGCCCGATCAACGGTGCCGCGAACCCTGCCATACCTGGCAGTGCCAGCGGTCCGGACGGGCCGATCTGGGTGCCCAATTTCGGGACCGGTGCGGTCGCAGCGATCGACCCAGCGACGATGCAGCTGGTGTCGGAGATTCCGAACGTGGGCGATCACCCGATGGTGATCAAGGAGCTGCCGGACCACTCACGCCTGTTCGTCGGCAACTTCGGCCCGTTGACCTGGAATGTCTCGGTGATCGACACTGCGACGCGCTCGGTCATCGCGCGGATCCCGACGATCGGCGCGGCATACGAGGTGATCCAGCTGTCCCACGACGGCCGCTATCTGTACGTTCCGACGTCACTGTCGGTGATCGACGTGTTCGACACCCACACCTTGCAGCTGGCGCGCACGCTGCCGATCGTCTTGCCACCGCTGCCCGTACACGTGGAGATCGCGCCCGACGACTCAGTGTTGTACGCGCTGACCGCCAGCGGCCAGGCAACGAAGTACGACGCGAATACGGGCGCGATGCTCGCACCACCCATCTTCCTCAACGGCCTGGTCCCCGGGTGGGGTGCGATGAGTCTGTCCGGCGACACGATTTATGCGGTGAACACCCATTCCGGTGTCACCATCATCGACACGAAGAGCTGGTCGGTGACCCGCACCATTTCGCTGCCGTTCGACGCCGAACCGATTTCGGGGACGCTGACCCCCGACGGA
This sequence comes from Nocardia altamirensis NBRC 108246, assembly GCF_001612685.1. Lineage (GTDB taxonomy): Bacteria > Actinomycetota > Actinomycetes > Mycobacteriales > Mycobacteriaceae > Nocardia > Nocardia altamirensis. The sequence goes on along the minus strand of NZ_BDAY01000061.1, from coordinate 5,845 downwards.
TCCCGGCTGTGGGTGTGCGACTACTACACCAAGGAAATCCTGGTGCTGGACGCACAAACCGGCGACATTCTGAATCGAATAGCAACCCCGAGTTTCCCGGTGTACGCCGGCTTCTCCCCGGACGGGCGCACCGCCTACGTCACCGTCGTCTCGGACGGATTGAAACTCGGGTTCTGGAGCCCGCTGACGGATCCGTTCCAGCAAATGATCGCCGAACAGCTGAATCTCGACACCTCACTGATCGCCTACAACGTCGACAGTGGTGAACCGGGACCGAAGCTGACCGTCAAGGGCGCATTCTTCGCGGGTGTTTTCCCCGGCTGAAGCGGCTGCGCTCCCGACCCTCAGGGATGGGGTCGGGAGCGCACTCGGCTCGGCACCCTAAGGGCGACAACTCATCCCGGATACACGCCGGCGACGAACGCACCCTTGACTGTCATCTCCCGTCCCGGCGTGGCCTGCTCGGTGTCATACGCAACGAGAAACGTGTCCAGCTGCAACAGTTTTGCCCAATACGCTTCGAAGGACGTCGTGTATTGACCCGTCAACGGAGTCCAGTACGGCAGCGGAACACCCTCGGAGACAAGGGTGACGTACGCCGTCGCCCCATCCGATGAGAAGCCGACGTATACCGGATTCCGGTCGGGAGTCGGTATCCGCCGCAAGATCTCGCCCGTTCGCGCATTCAGGACATACATTTCCTTGCCCATGTAATCGCAGACCCACAAAGTAGATCCGTCGGGCGTCAACGTCGCCGAAATGGGCCCACCGTCGACCGGAAGGAGGATCGTCCGCACCACCGACCAACTGCGGGTATCGACAATCGTGATGCCGGACCAGAAGTTCACCGCGTAGAGCAGATCACCGTCGGCACTGATGGCTCCCCACCCTGGCATAAATCCGTTGAGGACGATTGGCGGTGCGAGCACTGCGCCGGTGTGGGCGTCGTACGCGGTCGCGGTGGCGGGAGAGAACACGTACATCGTGGAATCGTCGGCAGAAAGCTCCATGTGCGACGGTCCTGGCGGAAGCAGGACCGGCAGCGTCCGAACCACATCCAGCGTCTGGGTATCGATGACGCTGACCACTGACAGCCCCGTCGGAACGAAAACATAGCGCCCGTCGTGCGACATCTGGATCACTGCGTACGCCGGGCCGATCGTGGGAATTCGCTTGATCACCGTCTGCGTCGCGACGTCGATCACCGAGACGTTCCAGTTGAACGGACCGAAATTGCCGACGAACAACCGCGAGTGATCCGGCACCTCCTTGATCACCATCGAGTGATCGCCGACGTGCGGAATCTCGGTCTGCACAGCCATAGTCGCCGCGTCGATCGCGAAAACCGATCCCGTGCCGTAGTTCGGAATCCAGATCGGACCGTCGATGCCGCTGGTGCTGCCGGGAATCGACGGATTCGCCGAACTGTGCACCGGCACAGCGGTAATGCCGATCGCCGCAATCACCAGCGGGACGATCATCCTCGTTCGAAGAAAGCTGATCATCAGATGCTCGGCAACCACACCGGGATCCCCGGACCGGCCGCGGTCGGCACGGTCGAGACGACTTTGTCGGTGGCGGGATCGAAGGTGATGATGCGTCCCGGCCCCAATGCGCCGATGGTGATCAGGTTCATGAAGGTGATGGACTCGCCGGGCGGGCCGGGGAGGTTCCGCGACGTGCGCCCGGAATCGGCGATGTAACCGCGAGAACCGTCCCCGCTGAACGTCATTCCGATGACGTCGCCCTCCGTCGGAATGGTGCCGAGCAACCTGTCGTCAGCGGTGTCGAAGACGAGCACCCCGTCGCCGCCGAACCGCGTGACGTACAGCTTGCGGCCGTCAGGTGAGATATCCGAGGTGAAGGCACCGGGATTCAGGGGGCTGTAGTTTCCGTCGCCGCTGGTGGTGATGACTTTGTCCAGGGCCCAACGCTTTACGTCGATGACACCGATCTGGTTGACGGTGTCGGTGTACAACTTGGCACCGTCCTTGGTGAAGCTGTACCAGAACGGCGCAAGCCCACCACTCCAGATCGGCGGTTTGACCACCGCACCGGTCTGCGGGTCGTAGGCCCCGATCAGGCCGCTGACGAAGCCGACGTATATCAGGCCGTCCGGCCCGGGAAACGCACCGGCGGGGATATCCGCGAAGCGGAACCGCCGCACGATGGTGTCCGTGGCGACATCGAGCACCTCGATGACGAATCCCATTTCCGGAATGTAGATTTCGTTGCCGTCGGCCGAGGTGAAGATGCCGAGTGCCACCGATTCGATCGGCATGGTCCGACTGGTTCCGTTGCGGCGGTCGATGATTCCGATCGTCGGCGGGGACACCAAGCTGAAATTGTCCGTATACACCTTGGCGCCGTCCGGAGTCTTCGCAAGCACCGCGGGGTGCGACAGTCCGATCGGCGCCTTGATCGGGAACCGGTGGTTGATCGTTTCGGTTGCGGTGTCCATCACCGCGACCGTGTCGTTGTCGACCTCGGGAATGAACAATTGACCGGGCGGCCCCGATTCGGTGGCCGTTGCCGCAGGCGCGGCCGTCAGCATCGCGGCGCCGATGAGAGCGGTAGCGATGCTGATCCGGCCGATGCTGCCAAGCCTTGGTATGCGCACTGCGGTGGTCCTAATCATGAGAAGGGGCAAGGGTTTTCGCGCTCGATGGCTCAGACGTTGGTGCTGGTCGGGATGTTGCTCGGCAGCAGGAACTCGTACGGCTGAAAGCGATTCGGGTTTCGCCGCTTGATCTCGTCCTCGGCCTTGCGCAGATTCGCGCGGAACCGTTCGAGCGGGCCGCCTGGTCCGGTAATGCGCGGATCGCCGAAAACCGGTGGGAACGGAAAGGTATTGGTGCGGTAGTCACCGAGCGGCCGATAGTAGATGTCACCGAGCTGGTGCAGAAAGAAGAACTGCGCCAGCGTCGTGAGCATGCACGGCAGCATCTTGATCCAATCCGCCTCGGTGTGCCCCGTGGTGTGCACCGGCGCGGGTGCCGCCGTCATGCCCGAGACGAACGGGGTGTACGCCATCAGACCGGACTGCGGGAAATTGACCGACGCGTGGTACGCGCTCGTGGTGTACACGATCATCGTCGCCACCTCGACGAGCTGGTCGACCGAGGTGATCGGCCGGAACCCGGTGATCCTTCCCGCAGTGGCGATTTCCGCGCACCACGCGGCGAGTTCGGTATCGCCTTGCACGTCGCCGTCGTTCTGGTAGTAGACGCGTAGATAGTCGCCGACCCATTCTTCGATGGCGTCCCAGATCAGCAAGGAATCGTCACGGTAGGGAAAGTCCTTCAGCACTGCCGCGTTGTCAACGCCACGCCTGGCGAAGTCACGATGCGGCATCCGCTCGTAGAAGTCCCAGGTCTTGCGATCCTCGATGATGGTGCTGACAATGTCGCCGAGTTGCGGGGCCAGAATCAAATCCCCGAAGGTGTTCGGCGCGATAATCACTGTCGCCGCAAGCAGGTTGACCCAGATGTCTCCTTCGAAATGCGGCATCAGCAGCATGCCGAGCGGGTGGTTCGGCGCCAACGTGCGATGCGTCGCGACGGTGAGCGCTTCGGAGATCAGGTGTCCTCGGCCGAGATGGGCGAGCATTTCGTGATGGTTGAAGTCCGCGGTCTGCACCACGGTCTTGGCCATCTGCCAGCCCCAGAACCGGTCTCGGTCATCGGGCCTGGGACGAACGAACATCGGTGCGGTAGCGGGATTCTGGCCGCACTGGATCGCCACGGGCTGTAGCCGACCGCCGCCGGGCGGGAGGGCGAACAGGGCCAGCGGGGCGGAGTTGTAGCCGTCTCCGGTGAGGATTTTGTATGTCGCGTGTTCGGATGCCATCCTGCCGAGTTCGGCGTAATTGGTAAGGAACACTCGCCCCTCGGCGATCGCACGAGACAGATCGTCTGCGACGCCGATGCCCTCCCGGTACTGCTCGGCAGTGACGGGGAAGTTGTCGGGGAGCGCATCCGTCACCCGCTCGATGACGTTCGTGTTGAACCCGCCGACGCGCATATAGGCGAACAACTCGTCGTCGTGCAGATTGTCGGCAACGTCGGGAATGGACGCGGTCTGCCAGATCGCGTTGTAGCGAGCCAAACCATCCTTGGTACCGAAATCACCGATACCTTGGTTCGCGGCAAGCAGTTCCTGCAGATTCAGCCGAAGATTTCCGATGACGGTTTGCACCTGCTGGAAGAGGTCGAGTAACTCCGCCTGCATGATCGTTGCCTGGGCCATGTCCTCGGGCGGCGCATCGATGTAGGCATCACCCGGCCGGTCGCCGAGCTGGTGGTACTTGCCGTTACCCAGTTCCTTGAAGCGGGTGCGGAGGCCTTCGAGCTGTTGCCGCTTGGCCAGCAACTGCAGTTTTCCGTCGGCTAACGTGCCGGTCATCTCACCGTTGAACATCGGTATCAACGATCCGACAATGTCGATGGCGGTGGTGACCACCGAATCCACCACTGTGAACAGCCACTCGATGGTCGGGAACGAATCCAGCGGAACCAGGAACGCGACCGGAACACCCTGCAAGGTCGGGAACTCATAGGTAAAGGTGTAGGACGTCTTCGAGGTGAACAAGGCGGCCTGCCGGATCCACGGCGCTGGGTCGAACTGTGGAAGCACCGGCACCGAGGCAACCTGGGCCAGCGGGGGCGGTAACGGAATGTCCGGAAGCGGCGGCAGCGGAATGTCCGGAAGGAACGGTATCGGGCCGGCCTGTGCCGGCGCTGCGGCCAGGCTCGCGCCTACGGCCGCGAGCGGGACCAGCGTGGACGCACCAAGAAGTCGGCGCCGACTGAACTGCATGTTCATCTGCCCTCTCCGTCGATCTTCGGCTGTCATAGACAGCGGTCACGGTCGCAAACGTCCATTAGCTGAAGGTTTGCTACGTGGTCGATGGTGCGGACGGGTCGGAGGGCGGTCAACCTCCTTTAAGTGGTGAACGCGGAATCCGCATGTCGAATGACGTTGTGGGATTTCCGCACGAGGATAATTCTCAGAGATTTCCCATCGAGCTCCTCTTGCTGAGAGCGGTGTTTGCCGATAGAGTGCCCGACCTTCGCAGAGGCGAGGGTGCAGTTAGCCTTCGACCGGTGTCGCGGGCGCGGTGCCGACTACGCCGCGAGCGTTGTGACCGCCAGCACCGATCCCTGCACAGTGGCGCCTCAATGGCAGTCTGGCCGCCGACGGTGCCGGACAACACCGCGCGCGGCCGTCATCGGGCTCTCCTTCGCCAGTTCAGCAATTCTCGGACGCTGATCGGTTCGCCGGGCGTCAGTAATCGAAGTCCAGGAGCCGGTGCGAGGTCGCGCAAGAATCGGCGGACTCGTTTCACTGAACGAACCCCGGCTGGCGCGGACGCCATCCGCCAGTACCGTTGTTTTTGTGCTGGCGCTGATCGAGGTATTCATTGTGGTCGCCGTAATCTGTGGCGGCCTTTCTTGTTCGTCCATGTGCTGACCGAATGGTCGGGACGGCCACGCAGACGCCGCCGCGGCTGGCTGGGCAGCAGCGACCAGACGTGGTCGGCCGGCGAATACGGATCGGGCAACGACGGCGGAAGCAGTTCCGACGGCGGCAGTAGCTGTGGCGGCGGCGGAAGTAGTTGCGGCGGCGGCAGTTCCTAACCCCCTCCCCCACACCCACGGCGAATCGCGCCCTCCACCGTCCCCACCCAATCATCCAGATTGGTTGGGCCACAAAGCCTCCCAATCCAACACAACCCAAAGCAAAACCCCAACGCCACTTACCGACCTGCCCGTTCCCCCTCTCCGCGACCCACAGACCTCCCGTACGGTTCACAGAGCCCAGAGCGTCTGTGAACCGTACGGAG
>NZ_BDAY01000060.1 GCF_001612685.1 Nocardia altamirensis NBRC 108246 | reverse complement strand
GGTCCCGTTTCGAGAGCTTTCGAGAAACAGAATTCCTCAGCTCAACGGTCTCCTGTGAGTGCGGCATCTCGGGGTTTGCACCGGATTAGCGTGGTTGCTTCGCCTGCCGTACCCGGCTGACCTCCGCAGTCAGTCACGCGGCGTCTTGTCCCAGCCGGGTCATCTGGCTGTGGTCCCGTTTCGAGAGCTTTGAGTCAGAGACCTCGAAGTCTTTATACGGTGAAGCCCAGGGCTCGGAGTTGTTCGCGGCCGTCCTCGGTGATCTTGTCTGGGCCCCAGGGGGGCATCCAGACCCAGTTGATTTTGAGGTCTTCTACCAGGCCGCTGCGGACCAGGGCGTTGCGGGACTGGTCTTCGATGACGTCGGTGAGGGGGCAGGCGGCGGACGTCAGGGTCATGTCGAGGATGGCGACCTCGTCTTGGACGGCGAGGCCGTAGACCAGGCCGAGGTCGACCACGTTGATGCCGAGTTCGGGGTCGACGACGTCACGCATCGCCTCCTCGAGGTCCTCGAGGCGCTTGATCTCCTCCTCGGTCAGCTCGACCGACGCGGCGCCGTCGACGGAGGCCGCGGCATCGATCTGCTCGGCGGTCTCGGTGGCCGGTGTTTCAGTCATGACTGCTTCTCCCCGTTTCCCATGGGACGCTTTGCTTCCTCCGCTGCGGTTACCCGCAGTACCGCGTCCTTGAACGCGAGCCAGCCGAGCAACGCGCATTTGACCCGAGCAGGGTACTTCGAGACGCCGGCGAGCGCGATGCCGTCGCCGATCATCTCTTCGTCGCCTTCGATGGTGCCGCGGCTGGAGACCATCTCACTGTACGAGTCGACCACCTTCAGCGCCTGCTGCACGGGCAGGCCGATCACCTGGTCGGTGAGGATGGAGGTGGCGGCCTGGCTGATCGAGCAGCCCTGCCCGTCGTAGGAGACGTCGGCGACATCACCGTTGTCGTCGAGCTGGACGCGCAGGGTCACCTCGTCACCGCAGGTCGGGTTCACGTGGTGCACTTCGGCACCGAACGGCTCCCGCAGCCCGCGGTGATGCGGGTGCTTGTAGTGGTCCAGGATCACTTCCTGGTACATCTGCTCCATGCGCATGTTCTATGCAACTCCGAAGAAGCTCTGAGCCTTCCGCACCGCGGCAACCAGTGCGTCGACCTCGTCGAGCGTGTTGTAGGCGGCGAAGGAGGCACGCACGGCGGCGGGGACACCAAGCCGACGCAGCAGCGGCCACGCGCAGAAATGTCCGACTCGGACCGCGACACCCTCGTCATCGAGGATCTGGCCGACATCGTGTGCGTGGATACCGTCCACCACGAACGACACGGCACCGCCGCGGTCGATGTTCTCCGTCGGGCCGACGATCCGCACGCCGTCGATGGCGCCGAGTCCGGCGAGCGCCGCGGACACCAACGAATGCTCGTGCGCCGCAACAACGTCCATGTCCAAAGCTTCGAGATACCGCACGGCAGCGCCCAATCCGACGACCTGTGAGGTCATCGGCACGCCTGCCTCGAACCGCTGCGGCGGCGGCGCGTAGGTGCTGCCCTCCATGGTCACGGTCTCGATCATCGAGCCGCCGGTGATGAACGGCGGGGTCTCCTCGAGCAGCGCGCGGCGCCCGTACAGCACGCCGACACCGGACGGACCGAACATCTTGTGCCCGGAGAACGCGGCGAAGTCCACGCCGAGGGCACGGAAGTCGACCGACATGTGCGGCACCGACTGGCAGGCGTCGAGCACCGTCAGCGCACCGACAGCCTTTGCGCGACGCACCAATTCGGCGACATCGGTGATCGCACCGGTCACGTTGGACTGGTGGGTGAACGCGACAACCTTGGTGGCAGGCGACAATTCGAGCGAGTCGAGGTCGATGCGGCCGTCGTCGGTGACGCCGTACCACGTCAACGTCGCACCGGTCCGGCGCGCAAGCTCCTGCCACGGAACGAGATTCGCGTGATGCTCGATCTCGGTGATCACGATCTCGTCGCCGGGACCGACGTGGTACGGGAACCGGTCGTCGGCGAACGAGTAGGTCACCAGGTTCAGCGATTCGGTCGCGTTCTTGGTGAACACGATCTCCCCGGCGTCGACACCGACGAACCGGCCGATGTCGGCGCGGGCGGCCTCGTAGGCGTCGGTCGCCTCCTCGGCCAGCTGATGCGCGCCTCGGTGCACCGCCGCATTGCTCTCGGTCAGGAACCGACGTTCCGCGTCGAGCACGGCGAGCGGCCGCTGCGAAGTCGCGCCGGAGTCCAGGTACACCAACGGTTTCCCGTCCCGAACCGTGCGGCTCAGGATCGGGAAGTCGGCCCGCACGCGGGCCACGTCGAGTGTGTGGACGGTGGCGGTCATATCACGCTCCCGCGGTAGCTGTCTGAGTGAAACGGACGTAGCCGTTGGCGTCGAGTTCGTCGGCCAGCTCCGAGCCGCCCTCGGCGACGATGCGACCGCCGACGAAAACGTGCACGAATTCCGGCTGGATGTAGCGCAGGATCCGGGTGTAGTGCGTAATCAGCAGCACGCCACCGTTTTCGCGCTCCTTGTAGCGGTTCACACCCTCGGAGACGATGCGCAGCGCGTCGACGTCGAGGCCCGAGTCGGTCTCGTCCAGGATCGCGATCTTCGGCTTCAGCAGGCCGAGCTGCAGGATCTCGTGCCGCTTCTTCTCGCCACCGGAGAAGCCTTCGTTGACGTTGCGCTCGGCGAAGGCAGGGTCGATCTCCAGCTCGGCCATCGACTCCTTGACTTCCTTGACCCAGTGCCGCAGCTTGGGCGCCTCACCGCGCACGGCGGTGGCGGCGGTACGCAGGAAGTTCGACGTGGAAACGCCGGGCACCTCGACCGGGTACTGCATGGCGAGGAACAGGCCTGCCCGCGCGCGCTCGTCGACGGACATCGCGAGGACGTCCTCGCCGTCGAGGGTGATCGAGCCGGAGGTCACCGTGTACTTGGGGTGGCCTGCGATCGCGTACGACAGCGTCGACTTGCCGGAGCCGTTGGGACCCATGATGGCGTGCGTCTCACCGGAATTGATGGTGAGGTTAACGCCCTTCAGGATCTTGATGGGCTCACCGGACTCGTCCGGGTTGGCAACCTCGACGTGCAGGTCCTTGATTTCCAGGGTGGTCATCGAATTCGAGTTCCTTTGTGGGGGTGTACGTTCGGGTTCAGACGCCGATAGCGGCGAGTTCGGCTTCGATGGCCGACTCGAGCCGCTCCCGGATCTCGGGTACCGCGATCTTCTGGATGATCTCCTGGAAGAAGCCGCGCACGACCAGGCGTCGCGCCACCTCTTCCGGAATGCCACGAGCGCGCAGGTAGAACAGCTGCTCGTCGTCGAAACGTCCGGTCGCCGAGGCGTGTCCGGCACCGGCGATCTCGCCGGTCTCGATCTCCAGGTTCGGCACCGAGTCGGCGCGGGCGCCGTCGGTGAGCACCAGGTTGCGGTTCACCTCGAAGGTGTCGGTGCCTTCGGCGGCCGCGCGGATCAGCACATCGCCGACCCACACCGTCCGTGCATCGCCCTTCGGCGACTTCGGATCTCCTTGCAGCGCACCCTTGTACAACACGTTCGACTTGCAGTTCGGCTGCGAGTGGTCGACGAGCAGACGCTGCTCGAAATGCTGACCGGCATCGGCGAAGTAGAGGCCGAGCAGTTCCGCGTCGCCACCGGGGCCCGCGTAGCGCACGGTTCCGGTGAGCCGAACCAGCTCACCGCCGAGCGTGACGGCAATGTGCCGCAGCGTGGCGTCGCGGCCGAGCAGCGCGTGGTGCGCGGTGGCGTTCACGGCGTCGTCGGCCCAGTCCTGGACGGCGACGACAGTGAGCTTCGCACTGTCACCGAGCACGAATTCCACGTTCTCGGCGTAGGTTCCGCTGCCGCGCTGATCGATCACCACGGTGGCGGTGGCGAAGTTGCCGAGCCGAATCTGCAAGTGGCCGTAGGCCGTTTTGCCTTCACCAGGGCCGGTGACGGTGACGACGACCGGTTCGGCGACCTCGGTCTCCTTGCCGACCGACACCACGGTGGCCTGTTCGAAGCCCGAGTACGCCTGCGCCGCAACCCGATCCGCGGGCGTGCCCGCGGCACCGAGTCGCGCGTCGTCGCGACCGACGGTCTCCACCTGGACACCGTCGACCTGACTGATCTCGACCGTCGCCTGCCCGTCACGCACGGCCGTGCCGTCGTGCAGCCCACGCAACCGGCGCAGCGGGGTGAACCGCCACTCCTCGTCGCGACCGGACGGAATCTCGAAGGCGTTCACATCGAACGAAGTAAAGACCTCGCCCTTGTTGATCGCGGCTCCGGCGCCCGGGTTCTGAATCGGCTTCGAAGGGTTCTCGCCTTCGACCGCGCCAATGACACCTGTCGCCATCAGCCGACGGCTCCTTCCATCTGCAGCTCGATGAGCCGGTTCAGTTCCAACGCGTATTCCATCGGCAGTTCCTTGGCGATGGGCTCGACGAAGCCGCGCACCACCATCGCCATCGCTTCGTCCTCGGTCATGCCGCGGCTCATCAGGTAGAACAGCTGATCCTCGGAGACCTTCGAGACGGTCGCCTCGTGGCCCATCGTCACGTCGTCCTCGCGGATGTCGACGTACGGGTAGGTGTCCGAGCGGCTGACCGTATCGACAAGCAGCGCATCGCATTTCACCGTCGACTTGGATCCGTACGCGCCCTTGTTCACCTGGACGAGGCCACGGTAGGAGGCCCGGCCGCCGCCGCGCGCCACCGACTTGCTGATGATGTTCGACGAGGTGTGCGGCGCCAGGTGCAGCATTTTGGCGCCGGTGTCCTGGTGCTGGCCCTCGCCGGCGAACGCCACCGAGAGCACCTCACCGCGGGCGTACTCGCCGGTCATCCAGACCGCCGGGTACTTCATGGTGACCTTGGAGCCGATGTTGCCGTCGACCCACTCCATGGTCGCGCCCGCCTCGGCCTTGGCCCGCTTGGTGACCAGGTTGTAGACGTTGTTCGACCAGTTCTGGATCGTGGTGTAGCGGCAGCGGCCGCCCTTCTTCACGATGATCTCGACGACCGCGGAGTGCAGCGAGTCCGACTTGTAGATCGGCGCGGTGCAGCCCTCGACGTAGTGCACGTAGGCGTTCTCGTCGACGATGATCAGCGTCCGCTCGAACTGGCCCATGTTCTCGGTGTTGATCCGGAAGTAGGCCTGCAGCGGGATGTCGACGTGCACGCCGGGCGGCACGTAGATGAACGAGCCACCCGACCACACCGCGGTGTTCAGCGCGGAGAACTTGTTGTCTCCTGCCGGGATCACCGAGCCGAAGTACTCCTGGAAGATCTCCGGGTGCTCCTTCAACGCCGTGTCGGTGTCGAGGAAGATGACGCCCTGCTTCTCCAGGTCCTCACGGATCGAGTGGTAGACGACCTCGGACTCGTACTGCGCGGCGACACCGGAGACCAGGCGCTGCTTCTCCGCTTCCGGGATGCCGAGCTTGTCGTAGGTGTTCTTGATGTCCTCGGGCAGGTCGTCCCACGTGGCGGCCTGCTTCTCGCTGGAACGCACGAAGTACTTGATGTTGTCGAAGTCGATGCCGTCGAGGTTGGAGCCCCAGTTCGGCATGGGCTTGCGGTCGAAGATGCGCAGCGCCTTCAGCCGGATGTCGAGCATCCAGTCGGGTTCGCTCTTCTTGGCCGAGATATCGCGAACAACCGCCTCGGACAGGCCTCGTTGCGCACTCGCTCCGGCCACGTCCGAATCGGCCCAGCCGTAACCGTATTTGCCCAGGGACGCGATGGTCTCTTCCTGGGTGAGCGGTTGCACCTGGTCGGTGGTTGTCGTCATTCGGCACTCCTTCCGGAGTCGTTCGTTCGTACCGCGGCGGGCTGTGCCGCGGTTTGTGGTGAAGTTTTGGTAATCGGCAGTACGAGCAGCGGCACGTGCGTCGTGCACGCGCAATCGCCGTTGGCGATCGTGGCCAGCCGCTGCACGTGGGTGCCGAGCAGGTCACGGAACGCCTCGAGTTCTGCCTGGCACAACTGCGGGAATTCCTCCGCGACGTGCGCGACCGGGCAGTGGTGCTGGCAGATCTGCACGCCTGCTCCCACCTTGCGGGTGGAGGCGGCGAAACCGGCTTCGGTGAACGCCTCCGCGATCTCCTCGGCCTTGGCCTCGGTCTGCTGCGGGGTGTGTTCCTCGACCGGAACGATCCCGGCCACGATAGTCCTGGCCCGTCTGCGCGCGAACTCGGCGATGGCTTGTTCGCCGCCGATCTCGCCGAGCTGGCGGATCGCCGCACCGGCCAGGTCGTCGTAGGCGTGGCCGAGTTGGCCGCGGCCCGCGGCCGTGAGCTGGTATTGCTTGGCCGGACGCCCGCGACCCTTCTGCTGCCACGGCGCGGACCTGCTCGCCCTGGCTTGGCCGGAATCGATGAGCGCATCGAGGTGGCGCCGCACCCCGGCGGGCGCGAGGCCGAGCGTGGTTCCGATAGCGGTCGCGGTGATCGGGCCTTCCTCCAGCAGCAGCTGGACGATGGCCGCGCGGGTGTGCCCTTCGGCGACCGTGCCCTGGGCAGCGGACGACGCGGCACTGGTCCGGCGACCAGCTCCCTCATCGTTGTTCCGCAAACCCACGGTTTTCACAACATCAGTGTGGCTTAATTCGTTCCCGAAATCTAATAAGGGCGCCCTGACTTCAGACCGCTCGTGACCTGCATAGACCCCTGATCGCGGGTCGCCCGTCGCGAAATCCGAGGTGCCGCACGGTGATGCGGAAATTGTCCGGTGCGTTTCGCACCGAGTGCGTTACGTCACATGTGGTCGTCCGACGGCCTTCGCCGGGCGCTCAGCGGGTGACGACGAGCTTGATCGGCGTCTCCAGCAGCGCGTCGACGGCCTCGTCCCAGGTTGCTGTGCGCGTGGTGACCAGCGACGGATCGAAGCGGCCCTCGGCAACCAGATCCAGCACGAGGGGGATCGCGGGACGGGCGTGCGCACGACCGGTGTGGAACGTGCAGCAGCGCGTGTACATGTCGAAGATCGGCAGCGGCACCTCGCCGAGCTGGACGCTGACGCTGGTGGCAACGCCGTCGTAGCCGGTGGCGTCGATCGCGGCACGCAAAGCCGTTGCGCCACCGGCGGATTCGACGGTGATCGGGAAGCGGCCGACGCGAGTGTCCCGTGCTCCCTCGATCGCTTCGGCGCCGAGGGACCTGGCGATGTCCAGCCGCTCGACGGAGTCGTCGAGGTAGACCACCCTGGCTGCGCCGAGCGCGACGGCAAGTCCTGCCGCGTACAGCCCGATCGACGGCGCCGCCGGGCCGCCGATCACCAGCACCTCGGCGCCGGGGTTGTCGGCGAGCTGCGGACCGACGGCGCGATACCCGTCGGGGATGTTGTCGCTGGCACTGGCGACGACGGCCGGGTCGACACCGGCGGGCAGCGGCACCAGCATGGCGTCGGCGTGCGGGATCAGCACGAGATCGGCCCAGAGCCCGCCCCAGTCGAGCCCACCGAGCTGACCGAGGCCGAAGGTGGAAAGCCGAGGGTGGCTCGTGCAGTTGCCGGTGCGGCCGCGCAGGCAGGAACGGCAAGTGCCGCAAGAGATTTGGAACGGGACAACGACGCGATCACCGACCGCGACGGTGCGCACGTCGGCGCCGACCGCGACGACTTCGGCGACGCCCTCGTGCCCGAACGGATACGGGCCTGGCAGCGGGAACTGGCCGCGCAGGACCGCAGGATCGATATCGCAGGTTGCCACGGCGATCGGGCGGACCAGCGCCTGATTCGGCCCGGTCAGTTGGGGTTCTGGGTGTTCTTCCCAGCGCATTTCGCCGGGACCGGTCAACATCAGACGCTGCATGATCCGATTCTCAGTAGAACGGTCTTTCCAGTCAAGAGTTCACGCGTGGATCGCGTTGGCCGAGCACCACATCCGGAATATTTCCGGCGGCTCCCTCCGCGGCAGCCGCGATCACCCGCGCCTCGACGTCGGCCGATTCGACATCCGGCATGCCCGTATCGACATCCGACGAGCCGGTGCCCGAAGGCCCGCCCTCCCCGGCGACAACCGGGACCTGCGCCTGACTCGCCGCGGCGAACGTCACCCTGATCAGCCGCTCCATCGCCCGAGCCACCGTGCGCAGCGGCTCCTCGGAGCGCCGCACCCTGGCCAACAGGGTCGCGCCCTCGTACGCGGCGACCACCGTCGTCGCCAACTCCCCCGCCTCCTGCCCGGACAACCCCAACTCGGCGAGCAACCCGCCGAACGCCTGCTCCATCGCGTCGAACGCCGAGCCGCACGCCGCCCGGACCGCCTCGACATCGCTGCCGCCGTCCAGACCGGGGGTGCCGATCGGGCAGCCGTCGGCCCATTCCGAGTGCGCGAGCTTGGCGACCATGAACTCGAAGAGAGTGTTCGTCGTCGCGAACACATCCGTCGGCGCCTGCCGGATCATCCGCCCGCACAGCACGCCGGTTCCGGTGATCGCCGCGACCGCGATCTCCTCCTTGCCGCCCGGAAAGTGGTGGTAGATCGACCCGTACGGCAAACCGGCGGCCTCGCTCAGCGCCTTCAAACCGAATCCGTGATACCCGTGCCGCGCGAGCAATTCGCACGCGGCGACCTCGATCCGTCGCCTGGACTCCGAAACCATGTGTTGATTGTGCCCCCGTCAATGGCGCTGCCGATCGGAACGAGCAGGCCCGTAGACAGGCTGTGGGCGGACTCGCGCGGGCGATGCCGATTACGCTTCGTCTCGTGGCGGTACTGGAAGGCGCGCGGCGCACAACACTGGCATTCGGGCGCCGGGCACTCGGTTTGGACGTGCCTGCTGCCGATCACACGATCGCCGTGTTGCACAGAGACGAATCCGAGGTGCCGGGTCTCGACCGCAAGGAGCTGGCCCAACTCCACTGGATTCGCCTGATGGGCGCCACCGGGACGGTGCTGATGGCGATCAGCGCGCTCGGCATCGGCGCGCAGCCGGTGCACCAGAATCCGACCTCCGGCGTCCGGGTGCTCGGCATCTTCGCGCGGGCACACACCGGGTCGCTCGCCATGTGCATGGTCGGCACCGTCATCGTCGTGCTGGCCTGGCTGTTGCTCGGCCGCTTCACCATCGGCCGGATCGGTGGCTCGCCACTGCACCGGCTCACCCGATCCCAGCTCGATCGCACGCTGCTGCTCTGGATCATCCCGCTCAGCGTCGCGCCGCCGCTGTTCAGCAACGACGTGTATTCCTATCTGGCACAAAGCGAAATCGCGGCGCGCGGGATCGACCCGTACCAAGAGGGGCCGGTCGACGGGCTCGGCATCGACAATGTGCTGACCAACAACGTGCCGACCATCTGGCAGAAGACGCCGGCGCCGTACGGTCCGCTGTTCCTCTGGATCGGCCGCGGCATCGCCGAACTCACCGGCGACAACATCGTTCTCGGCATCTGGGTGCACCGATTGCTCGCGCTGGCCGGCGTCGCGCTGATCGTCTGGGCGCTGCCGCGCCTTTCGGTGCGCTGCGGCGTCGCGCCGGTCACCGCGCTGTGGCTCGGCGCGGCGAATCCGCTGGTGCTCTTCCATCTGATCGGCGGCGTGCACAACGACGCGCTGATGCTCGGGCTGATGCTGGCAGGCCTGGAGTTCTGCCTGCGGGCCATCGAGGACACCCATCCGTTCGACGGACGCGCCTACGCCTGGATGTTCGGCGGCGCCGTCGTCATCACGCTCGGCTGTCTGGTCAAGGCCACCGCGATCATCGCACTAGGTTTCGTCGGCATGGCGTTGGCACGGCGTTGGGGCTTGTCCCTGCGCAACGTCGCCATCTCCGCTGCCATGCTCGGCGGGATCGCCTTGGTCACCATACTTTTCGTCAGTTCGGCGAGTGGCCTCGGCTTCGGCTGGCTCTTCACCATCAACACGGCCAATGCGGTGCGCAGCTGGTTGTCGCTGCCGACGGTGATCGGCATCATCACCGGGTTCGGCGGGGTGCTGCTCGGGCTCGGTGATCACACCACCGCGCTGCTCTTCATCACGCGCCCGATCGCGGCGGTCGCCGCGGGATTCGTGACGCTGCGGATGTTGATGGCAACCAGCATGGGACGGTTGCATCCGGTCGGCGCGCTCGGCGTCGCGTTCGGTGCGATCGTCTTGTTCTTCCCGGTGGTGCAGCCCTGGTATCTGCTCTGGGCGATCGTTCCTTTGGCCGCATGGGCGACCCAACCGGTGTTCCGTATCCCCGCAATCAGTTTCTCGGCGGTCGTCAGCCTCGTGGTGATGCCGCGCGGGGCCGAGTTCGAGGTGTTCCAGATCGTCGGTGCCGCGGTCGCGACCGTCATCGTGACGGTGCTGTTCATCGTGCTCACCAGGAACGTGCTGCCGTGGCGGGCGCCGCGAGTGCAGCCAACCGGCCAGGTCGTTGCGCACGGGGCAGCGGCCTGATGGTTTCCGCCGGCCTGTGTCGGCTCAGTCCCCGCCAACGGGACAGGGCTGGGGTGTCGTCCCGGTCACATGGGGCAACCGCTTACGGTATTGCTCCGTGAGCGAGCTTGCGAGCGAACCAAAGACACAGCACGCCTCAGGCGCGCCGGAGTCGAGCGCCAGCGAGGCGGAGGCGTGACTGCAGCCGCGGAACTCGCTGTCCGCATCGACGGCGTCGTCAAACGCTACGACGACATCAGCGCGGTCGACGGTGTGAGCTTCGAGGTGGAACGGGCGCAGGTGCTCGCGCTGCTCGGTCCGAACGGCGCGGGCAAGACCACGACCGTCGAGATGTGCGAGGGCTTCCTGTCCCCCGATGCCGGGTCGGTGCGGGTGCTCGGGTTGGATCCGGTGGCCGATTCGGAACGGCTGCGGCCGCGCATCGGCGTGATGCTGCAAGGCGGCGGTGCCTACCCGGGCGCGCGGGCGGGCGAGATGCTCGATCTGGTCGCCTCCTATTCGGCCGACCCGCTGGATCCGGACTGGCTGCTGCGCACACTCGGCCTGCAGGACAATCGCCGCACCCCGTACCGCAGGCTCTCCGGCGGCCAGCAGCAGCGGCTCGCGTTGGCGTGCGCGCTGGTCGGCAAGCCGGAGATCGTCTTCCTCGACGAGCCGACCGCGGGCCTGGACGCCCAGGCGCGGCTCATCGTGTGGGAGCTCATCGATGCGCTGCGCCGCGACGGGGTGACCGTCGTGCTCACCACGCACCTGATGGACGAGGCCGAACAGCTCGCCGACCAGCTGGTGATCATCGATCACGGCCGGATCGTCGCCTCCGGCACGCCCGCCGAGGTGACCGCGCACGGCGCTGCCGGGCAGCTACGCTTCTCGGCCCCACCGAAACTCGACCTCGACCTCCTGAAATCGGCACTGCCGGAAGGTTTCTCGCCGCGGGAGACGAGCGCGGGCACCTATCTGGTCGAGGGCGAGATCACCCCGCAGGTGCTCGCGACGGTGACCGCGTGGTGCGCGCGAGTGAACGTGCTCGCCACCGACATTCGGATCGACCAGCGCAGGCTCGAAGACGTCTTCCTGGAACTCACCGGACGGGACCTCCGCGGATGATGACGCAACCAGACCAGGCAACCAACCGCTTCGCGCCTGGCACCTTCACCCCCGACCCGCGCCCGAGCACGCGCCTGGCGATGCTGATCGCGCAGACCCGGCTCGAGCTGATTCTGTTGCTGCGCAACGGCGAACAGCTGCTGCTCACCATGTTCATTCCGATCACCCTGCTGGTCGGGCTCAGCCTGCTGCCGTTCGGCGACCTCGGCGACGACCGGGTGGACAAGATCGTGCCCGCGGTGATGATGGTCGCCGTCATGTCCACCGCGTTCACCGGTCAGGCCATCGCCGTCGGCTTCGATCGCCGCTACGGTGCGTTGAAGCGGCTCGGCGCCACCGCACTGCCGCGCTGGGGCATTATCGCGGGCAAGAGCGCGGCGGTGCTCATCGTCGTTGTGCTGCAAGCGATTCTGCTCGGCGTCATCGGTGTCGCGCTCGGCTGGCGGCCCGACCTCGCCGGACTCGCCATCGGCGCACTGGTGATCGCGCTCGGCACCGCGACGTTCGCGGCGATGGGCCTGCTGCTCGGCGGCACGCTGAAGGCGGAGATCGTGCTGGCGCTGGCGAACATCCTGTGGTTCGTCATGCTCGGCATCGCCAGCGTGGTGTTCGCCACCGACGATCTGCCCGGCGCGGTGAATGTGCTTGCCAGGCTGGTGCCTTCGGGCGCGTTGGCGGTGACGCTCGAGGAGGCGATGCGCACCAGCATCGACTGGTTCGGCATCGCCGTGCTCGCGGTGTGGGGCCTGGTGTCCGGCGTGCTGGCCGCGCGCTTCTTCCGTTTCGAGTAAGGGCACCCGGTACCAACGACAGCGTGTAGTTGACCGTGCTCTAGCATCGTGCCGTGCTGTATCGGGCCTTCCTGCGACTCGTCGACAAGCTGCCGCTCCCCTCGCTGCGGGTGCAGCGGCTGACCGCGATCGTGGTGATCCTCACGCAGGCGGGCATCGCCGTGACCGGCGCCGTCGTCCGGGTCACCGCCTCCGGACTCGGCTGCCCGACCTGGCCGCAGTGCTTCCCGGGCAGCTTCACCCCGATCGGCGTCTCCGAGGTGCCGGTGCTGCACCAGGCCGTCGAGTTCGGCAATCGGATGCTCACCGGTGTGGTCTCGCTGTTCGCCGCGCTGATCGTGCTCGCGGTGCTGCGCGCCCGGCGCCGCCGCGACGTGCTGATCTACGCCTGGCTGATGCCGGGCGGCACGCTGCTGCAGGGCATCATCGGCGGCATCACCGTGCGCACTGGGCTGCTGTGGTGGACCGTCGCGGTGCACCTGCTGGCGTCCATGCTCATGGTGTGGCTGGCCACGGTGCTCTACGCGAAGATCTGCGAGCCGGACGTTGGGATCGACACCGCGCAGGTGCCCGCGCCGCTGCGCTGGCTGACCGCATTGAGCGCGGTCGCGCTGACCGGTGTGCTCATCGCGGGCACGCTGGTGACCGCGGCCGGACCACACGCGGGCGACAAGAGCATCGAACGGCCGGTCGATCGGCTGCAGATCGAGATCGTCACGCTGGTGCATCTCCATTCGCAGCTGCTGGTCGGCTACCTGGCGCTGCTGATCGGCCTCGGCTTCGGGTTGTACGCGGTGGGTATCACGCCCGCAATTCGCAAGCGGCTCTTCGTCGTACTCGCGCTGGTGTGTTCGCAGGCGCTGGTCGGCATCGTGCAGTACTTCACCGACGTGCCCGCGGCTCTTGTCGTGGTCCATGTCGGCGGTGCGGGTGCGTGTGTCGCGGCGACGGCGGCGCTCTGGGCATCGTTGCGCACGCGTGTGTCGGTCGATGCGGCGCAGCCTGCCTGACACGTCCAGCTAGGGTTGGAGGCGTCGATTGATCACCGAATGTGGGGAGATGTCCGATGGTCAGCACCAGTTCCGAAGCGCCTGTCGCCGAACCGTTTCCGCCTATCGAGCCCTATGCGAAAGGCTTGCTCGACGTCGGTGACGGCAACCAGATCTATTGGGAGACCAGCGGTAATCCCGAGGGCAAGCCGGCACTTGTCGTGCACGGCGGGCCGGGCAGTGGTGGAAAGCGCGGGGCGCGGAAGACTTTCGATCCCGCGATCTATCGGATCGTGCTGTTCGATCAGCGCGGCTGCGGCGAAAGCCTGCCGCACGCGTCGGATCCAGCGGTCGACCTGTCCTGCAACACCACCGAGCATCTCATCGCCGACATGGAGCGGCTGCGTACCCATCTCGGCATCGACAAGTGGCTGCTGTACGGCGGTTCTTGGGGTTCGACGCTGATCCTCGCCTATGCCGAACGATTTCCCGAGCGGGTCTCCGAGATCGTGCTGGTCGGCGTCACGATGACGACGCTGGAGGAGACCGACTGGCTCTACAACGGCGTCGCCCGCTTCCTGCCGGAGCAGTGGGAGACGTTTCGTGACGCACTGCCGCCGGACCAGCGCGACGGCGATATCGTCCTCGCCTACAGCCGGGCGATCAACAGCCAGGACCCGGCGACCAGGACGGCGCTCATGCGCGCCTGGTGTGCCTGGGAGGACGCCGTCATCTCGCACGAATCCCTCGGCAACCCAGGCCAATACAGCGCCAAGGACGACGCGGCCATGCTCGCGTTCGTCCGCATCTGCTCGCACTTCTTCGCCAACGCGGCCTGGCTCGCCGAGGACCAACTGCTCGACAACGCGGACAAGCTGGCAGGCATCCCCGGCGTCCTGATCCACGGCCGCCTCGACCTCAGCTCCCCGCTGTCCACCGCATGGGAACTCGCCAAGGCATGGCCCGACGCCGAGCTCCAGGTCATCGACGATTCCGGCCATACCGGCAGCCCGCAGATGCGCACGGCCGTCCTCGAGGCCGTCGCCCGCTTCGGCCGCCGTTAGGGTTGGAGCGAGGCGCGGACGAAACCGACCACTGCAGTGCGCACCCGGTCCTGGTCGAGGCCGTTGGTGTCCTTGCGAATCGCGGACAGGGTGGCGGACAACAGAACTGAGAGCAGCACCTCGCCGGTGAGCCTCGGGTCGAGGGTGGGATCCAGGTACCCGAGAGCAATGCCCTTCTTGATCCGATCGGTGGCCTCGTCGCTGTAGACGCGCAGATTCTCGATCGAACGCTCGGTGACACGGGCGTCGATCGACGTCGCCTCGATCAGCAGGAACGTCACCAAACCCGGTTCGTCCTCGACCAATTCGTAGCACTGATCGACGATCCGGCCGACGAGCGCACAGAATTCGTCGAGGGACTGCGGGCGCTGGCCCGCCATGACGCGGCCGAAGACGCGGTCGCGAATCAGCGCGAAATAGTGGTCGATGACGGCGTCGAGAATGTCGCGCTTGTTGTCGAAATAGTTGTAGAAGGTGCCGTGGCTGACGCCTGCGCGGGCGACGATGTCGGCGACGACGACGGACCGGTACCCCTTGTCGACAAACAGCTCGTAGGCCGAGAAGACCAGCTCCGCACGACGTTTCACACTGCGGTCGGCCGCGCTCATCGCGCTGATCCAGCGGCCGCGGGATCGCGTGGCCGCAACGCCTTTTCGAGGATCGTGAGCACACCGGTGGTGGTCCGTTCACGCTCCTGCGACGAGTTCTCGCCGCGGATCTCCCGCAGCACACCGGGCACCACCATCGCGAGCACCGCGTGCGCGATGACATCGGAGTCGATGTCGGCGCGCAGCCAGCCCTCCTCGCTGCCGCGCCGAAGCTCGTGCGCCACAAAAGCACTCACGAGCAGCTCCATGCCGACCAGGCGATCGCTCAGCTCCCGGTCGATCGCGCTCGCCTCCACATGGACCAGACGCAGGAACTCCGGCTCCTGCTCGAGCATCGCGTACAACCGGACGATCGCCGCCCGAATCGCGGCAAGCATTTCCGCAACTGAGGACGGGCGGCTGATCAGCGTGTGCGGCTCGAGTGCCGTGATGAGCTTCGCGGCGCCGAAATCCACGACGTGGTCCAGGATTTCGCGCTTGCTTGCGAAATACCGATACACCGTGCCCTGCCCGATGCCCGCATGCGCCGCCACATCGGCGATCGCCGTCGCCTCGTAACCGCGCTCGACGAACACCGCATAGGCCGACGCGATGATCTGCTGCCTGCGCCGTTCCGGCAGCCCTTCGAGTGGCGGCCTGCCGCGACGCGGCGCGCGGGGCTGGTCCGGCACGGCACTCCTTCTCGACACCGAGGCAAATAGCTCGTCAGCCTACCAACGTGCCGTCACCGTCCCGGCGCCTCGCCCTTCGGGCCGTAGTCCGCGACCTGCCATCCGCCGCCGTGCTTCGCGACCGTCACCACCAGGATGTTGGGCACCGTCGCCGGATTCGGCTGCTGGATGTTCTGCGTCTTCTGGGTCGCGAACACGGTGACCGAATACTGGTCGTTGCCTTGCGCTTCCACCGCGGTGCCGAGCACCTGGCCGGTGGCGACCACCTGGGCCTCGGTCATGATCTTCGCCAACGTGTCGTGCACCTCGTCGTAGCGCTTGCGCAGTGCGTCGGAGGCGTCGCGCTGCACACCGTCGAAGAAGGCGGGCAGGTTCTTGTGGTCGTAGGTCAGCGAGCGCAGCGTGTAGTCCCTGGCCACCTCGGCGGCCTTGTCCCGGTCGGCGTTCTGCTGCCGCAGTGCGGCGAGATCGTCGGAGCTGGACTGCCAGGACAGGCCGAGTGCGATGGCGAGCACGGTCAGCAGCACCGCGATACCGCCGAACACGTATTCGAGGCCCGTGCGCCTAGCTTCCGGCTCCTTCGTTGTGCCGGTCTCGGTTTCGCTCTGCGGCACCGGCTCGGCCACGGATTCGGTGGTCATGATGTCCTCGACTCTCTACTGGGGAACGGCGAGCGTGATGCGTGCGGTCCCGCTCTCCGGAAACGTGGCCGACAGCAGGTCGATGATCGAACCCGCGTCCACCCGAACAGGTTTCAACGCGCTGGTGGCGGGCTTCAGCACGGTGGCGATGTGCGAGAGATCAGGGCCGAGCAGCGAGATGTACTGATCGATCTTCTGCACCAGCGGCCCGAGCGGCTCGTCCCAGACGTGTTCGCCCGCATAGGAATAGCCTTGAAATCCTTCGATCAGGTGCACCACATCGGGCAATACGTCGGTGAAATCGTCGGCCCAATCACCGATCACCGGCCCGTACCCGTCGAAGTTCTCGCCGAGCTGCTGCCCGTTGACGTACAACCGGGTGATCGCGTCCCGCTTGTCGTGCAGCAACTGTGC
Organism: Nocardia altamirensis NBRC 108246; assembly: GCF_001612685.1. Classification (GTDB taxonomy): domain Bacteria; phylum Actinomycetota; class Actinomycetes; order Mycobacteriales; family Mycobacteriaceae; genus Nocardia; species Nocardia altamirensis. The sequence goes on along the minus strand of NZ_BDAY01000060.1, from coordinate 60,469 downwards.
CGTCATGGTCAGCGTGTGGGTGAGGTTGGCGATCTCCCGCTCCCGCCCGGCGTACCCCTGCGACAGGATGGTGGCGAGCTTCTCGATCTTCACCGGATCTATTTGGGAATTCAGCACATCCAGCTTGGCGAGCGCCTCGCTGACGGTGGTCGCGATCCGCACCTGGTGCGCCGGGATGACGCTGCCGTCGGCGAGATACGGACCCGCGGTGGTGGTCGGCCGGAAGTCGATGAACTGCTCACCTGCCGCGGACAGGTTGCTGATGTACAGCTCACTGCCCAGCGGGACTCGGTATTTCGCGTCCAGCTCGATCCGCACCGCGAGTCCGGTGCCGGTGGCGGTGATGGCGCGCACCTTCCCGATGCGCATGCCGCGCAGATCGACCTGCGAGGTCGGCATCAGCCCGCCGGACGAATCCATCAGCACCGTCACGGTATTCGTGCTGCGGCGCGGGTCGATGTCGAGCACCCCGATGGCCATGTATGCCGCACACACCACCGTCATCACCAGGAGCAACGCCAGCGAGACCGGACCGGAGAGCTTCATCGAACCATTCCTATCGACCGCAACACCTGGATCATCTGGTCCGAGCGCGCCGCCGCATCGGTGGCGGCGGCCTCCGGTGCCACCCGCTGCACCCGGATGTTCGGCGGCGCACTGAAGAACGGAATCAGCTTCTCGCGCAACAGCCGGTTCATGGTGTCGACGTTCATCGGGATCGTGCTGTCGGCGCGCGCGATGGTCAGCGCGGCCGGGGTGAGGATGCTGAAGATGTCGTGCAGGTCGCCGCGGATCGGCAGCGCGAGATCGCCGACATACCTGGCCAATTCGCCGCCGTCGATGATCAGCTGAACCAGTCCGAACAGCACGTCGGACAGGCCTTCGGCGCGGCCGGGCCCGAGTGTGAGGGTGCGGTCGACGTTGTCCTTGTTGGCCTCCAGTGTGGTCGACACGCTGGCCGCGGCGGCCAGGATCCGATCCAGCTCGGTGCCGTGCGTCGACAGGTCGTGCAGCGCGTTGCGCCCGGCGGTCAGGATGCGGTCGAGGTCTTTCGGGTCGGTCGGGAAGGCCGCGTTGACGCTGGCGATGAGCTCCTGAAGCTCGCCGAAGCGCCCGCCGGTGACGATATTCGACAGAGCGCGCAGGATGTCTTCCACATTGGCCGCGGGCACGGTGTGCGCGCGGGTGATGACGTCGCCGTTCACCAGGAACGGCGGTCCGGCCGCGGGCGGCGCCTGCAACGCGATGTGGATATCGCCGAGGATCGTGCTCTGCCGCAGCTCGGCGGTGGTCGACTTGGGCAGCCGCACATCGGATTTCAGATCGACCGTGGCGACGGCGGTGTCACCGACCAGCTCGATCCGGTCGAGCATGCCGACCTCGACGCCCTCGGCGATGACCTTCGCGCGGTCGGGCAGGTTGAGCACCGAACCGAATTCGATCCTGATCGAGAAGGTGTCCCCCGACAGATAGGTCCCTGGAATGGGCACGTCCGTCGCGCGCAGGCCGCAGCCGGTCAGCAGCAGCGTCAGCGCGGCGAGCACCGGTATCAGGCGCTTCACGGCGCCCCCAGCGAGCCGAGAATCACCTGGACCAGGCCGGGTTGGCTGCCGTCCGCCGCCTCGTAGCGCGGCGGCCGGTAATTCACCATGGCAGCACCCGTGGCCGGATCGAACACCGAGGCCAGCTTCCCGGACAGCGGCGGCAGCTGCGCGAGCAGATCGACGATGCTGCCCGCCAGCACGGCGTACCGGTGGACCTCCGGGATGATCCGGTCCAGGAACTCGAAGGACTGGTGGTCGTACTTGCCGACATTGCGGGCGATCACCGGCAGGAACTGCAGTGCGAGATCGACCGCTCGCGACAGCTCGGTGGAGAAGCCGTCGACCAGGGCGATGCCGTTCTTCAGGTTGTCGAGCAGCTGCTGCATGTCGGGCCAGTTGGTGATGAACATGGTGGTGAGGTCGTCGAGGTTGTCGACGAGCCTGCGCAGCACCACATCCCGATCGGCCGGATCGCCGATCACCTGAGACAGCCGCTGCAGCAGGGAGTTCCACTGCGGACCCGTGCCGTCCAGCGCCCGCACCGCGCCGGTGATCGTCTGGTCGAGCAGCGCGTCCGTCGGCGCACCCGGCGTCGGCGACTGCTGACCGCCGAGCAGGTCGCCGGACAGCCGTCCGAGCGCGTCGAGCGCGTCGCTGATGCCGACCGGTGTCCTGGTGCGCGCCAGCGGAACGCAGTGTGCGGTATCGAATTTCGGTCCGCCGGTATAGGTCTTGGTCAGCTCGACATGCCGATCGGTGACGATCGAGCTCGACATGGTCACCGCCTGCACGTCGGCGGGCAGGTCGAGCTTTCCGTCGATGCGCATCGTCACCCGCATCCGATCGCCGAGTGCCTCGATCCGCGCGACCGTGCCGACCTCGACGCCGAGCATCGTGACGCTGTTGCCTTCGTAAAGGCCGACCGTGTCGGTGAATTCGGCGCACAGGCTCTGCTTGGCGGGTTGCACGCGGTCCACCACGCCGGCACCGCTCACGCCGACCACCACCGCGACCGAGGCGAGCACCGCCCCGACAGCAACGACGACACCCGTTCTGCCCCAGAGCTTCATCAGCACGCCCTCCCCTCGTACGGGATGCACAGCGCCGGACCCCGTACCACGCTGGCGGATTGGTCAATGGTCACCCCGTCGGGGCCGAGCATGGCCGAGATCTTCCCGATGAAGTCCTTGATCCCCGCGATCACCGTGTCGATCCGGCCCGGATCCTGGACGAGTTTGTTGAACAGCTCCTCGAATTCGGCCACCGACGGCTCGATCGAATCGCCGTAGGCCAGCACCGGCCGGTGGATGATCACGAACAGCCGTTTCAGCAGCTCGAAGACTTGGACGATCTCCCCGCGCCGCTCGCCGAGCACCACGGCGACCGTGCCGAGTTCGCGGACGAAGTCGGCAAGCACCGCACGATCGGTCGCGATGGCGCCGATGTATTCGTCGGTCACCTGCAGCGCCGAATTCAGTTGTCCGGAACGCTCGGCCAGCACGCCGGTCAGATCGTTGAAGTTGCCGATGACCGAGCGCACCGCGTCGGGCTGCCCGGCAAGCGCGGCGTTCACCTGGGCGATCGTGCCGCGCAGTGTGGTCGCGTCGACCTTGCTCAACACCGGAGTGGCGAGGTCGATGATGTCGGTCAGCTCGAAGGGTGTGGTGGTGCGCTCGCGCGGAATGTGCTTGCCGCCCAGCGTCTTGTCGCCGCGCGGCAGCAGCGTCAGATAGTGCCCGCCGATCGGTGTCAGCATCTTCACCTCCACCGCCGACTCGTCGCCGACGTGCACGTCCCTGGCCACGCCGAACCGCACCTCGACATGGTCGCCGACCAACTCCACCGAACGAACCTGGCCGACTTTGATACCCGCGATCCGCACCTCGTCGCCGACCCTCGCTCCGCCGGATGTGCGGAAGTCGGCCGTGTACGCCTGCTCCCCGAACGGCACCACGTACAGCACCGCGGCCGCAAGCAAACCGAGCACGCTCACCAGCACCCCGGCTATCCCCCACCGCAATTGGCGCCACGGCTCGGCTCGTGCGGCCCGCAGCTCTTTGAGCTCGGTGAACAACCGACCGGGCAACCCGATCAATTGTTGTGTCGCGCCGGTCATTTGCACACCACCAGCTTCTGATTGCCGAGGACGACGGTGCCGATGCCCGGTAGCCCGAGCTCACCGTCCGCGCACGAATACGTCGTGGCCACCCCGCTGGCCGGAACGTTCTGGTTGAGCCCCGAGATCAATGACGGCACCAGCGCCAGGATTTCGACCAGCTGATCGGTCTGCGGCAGCACCCTGCGCAGCAGGCCGTCCAGCGGCAGGTAGCTGTCGTCGTAGGCCGCCCGCAGCTCCTCGAGCAGCGGAATGAGCGGCACCATAGTGCGATTGGCCTGTTCGGTGGCGGTGATGATGGTCGCGGTCCGGCTGCCGAACGCGCTGAGCACCCCGTTGAGTTGTTTGACGAGCGCACCGACCGCCGCGGACTTTCCGCTGATCGATCGAGATATCTCGCCGAGGTTGTGGATCAGCAGCACCACCACCGCCTCGCTGCTCTTGGCGTGCTTGGTCAGCCGGTCGAGATCGGCGAGTGCGGGGGCGATGCCGCTGCCGTCGCCTTGCAGCACCCGCAGGATGTTCGTGCCGAACTGGTTGAGCTGCGCGGTGTCCAGCGTCTCGAACAGCGGCTTGAAGCCGTTGAACAGTTTGGACACATCGAAACTCGGGATGGTGCGGGCCACCGGAATGGTGGCGCCCGCCGCGAGCCGGACGCCGCCGGGCCGTCCGGTCATCAGCTCGATATAGCGCTGCCCGATCAGATCCTGGTACCGCACTGCGGCTTCGGTGGTGTCGTAGAGCGGGCGCTGCCGATCGGCGGTGAACCGGACCCGCGCAAGCGTGCCGTCCAGCGAGACAGCGTCGACCTTCCCGACCGCAACGCCCGACATCCGCACCACATCACCCGGGTAGAGCCCCGAAACATCGGTGAAGACAGCGTCATAGGACACCTTGTCCTCCGGCACCGGCGTATTCAGCGCGGCCACCACGAAAGCGGAGCACACCGCGACGATCGCGACGAAGACGGCGAGCTTGACGCCTGCGGCGGTCACGCTGTTCATCGCGGCATCCCCTGCCGGGACGCGATGATCGAATCCGCAAGGTAGGGCATGTTCTTCACGATCACCTCGAGCTGGAGTTGCACCCGGCCGTCGATCACCGGAAACGCACTATCGATCCGGGCGAGCAACGCGGGCAACCGGTTGTACGCGGGCGCCACGGTGCCGATCGACGCGCTGATCGGCACCACCAGATCCAGTACGCCGCCGATGATCACGGCCAGATCCGGGTTGTCCCTGCGCAGCAGATCGGCGACCGGCAGCAGCAGCGCGGTGTCCAGGGTGGACAGCGAATGCTTTGTCCGCTCCCGATTCTCGGCGGTGCCGAAGTATGCGCTGTTGTCCAGCACGCCGAGGATCACATCGACCACCGGCGGCGTCGTCTGTGCGACGCCGGTGCTGACGTCGGCCCCGATATCCAGGTAATGGCCAAGTGACGCACGCTGATTCGTGGCGAGCACCCGCGCGGTGGCGAAAAACGACTGCACGGCAGGCCCCAGCGCCGCGGTGTTGTCGAGTAGCAAGTCGAACAGCGCGCGCACGGTCTCCGAATCGAGCACCTGGGTCAACCGCGCCGCCCGGCGGAACACGCTCGACACCGTGGCATTGCTCGCATTGGCGCCGATGAACAGGGTGGAGTTCTCCGGCAGCCGATCACCCTTGCCGGTGTTCACCAATTCGATGGCGCTGGAACCGAAGATGTTCGACGAGGTGAATCGCGCCGACACATCGTCGGTGAGCGCGCCGGCCTGCGTGCGGTCCAATTCCAGTTCGATGCGCTGATGCCCGTAGCCGACCGTGTCGACCTTGCGCACGGTGCCGATCGCGAAGCCACGGAACTTCACCTCGGCGCCCGGCGTGAGACCCTCGCCGAGGGTGGCCGCGTCGATGGTGAGGCGGAACCGGTCCGCGAACCTCCCCTGCGCGTACTGCGTGGTGAACACCGCAACCACCAGGATGACGATGGCCACGATCAGCCCGCGGAGTCGCAGCATCCACTGCCCGGCCGAACGCCCTGAATGATCAACGAAAAGCGGCACACGTCACCCCGAGATCTTGATTCCGACATCGAGGCCCCAGAAGACGATCGTCATGATCATGTCCGCGATCACCACCAGGACCAGGCTCGCGCGGATCGCCCGCCCCGACGCCCTGCCGACCCCCTCCGGCCCGCCGGTCGCGTAAAAGCCTTGGTAGCCGTGGATCAGGATGATCATGACCACGAAGACCGTCGCCTTGAGCAGCGAGGCGAGCACGTCGCCGGGTTGCAGGAAGGCATCGAAGTAGTGGTAGTAGGTGCCCGAGGACTGGCCGTGCAGCACATTCACGACCACCGCGCAGGAGAGATAGCTGAGGATCAGCGTGAGCAGGTAGAGCGGGACGATGGTGATCAGCCCCGCAATCACCCTGGTGGTCACCACGAACGGGACCGGGCGGATGCCGATGGCTTCCAGCGCGTCGATCTCCTCGGAGATGCGCATCGCCCCGATCTCCGCGGTCATCCGGCAGCCTGCCTGGGCCGCGAAGCCGATCGCGGCGACCATCGGCGCCATCTCCCTGGTGTTCGCGTAGGCGGAGACGAACCCGGTGAGCGGGCCCATGCCGACCATGTTCAGCGCGGTGAATCCTTCGACGCCGATCGAGCCGCCGACCGCGACGCCGAGGAAGATCAGCACCGCCACCGTGCCGCCGCCGACGATGAGATTGCCACTACCCCAGGTGATATCGGTGAGCGTGAGCATGGTCTGGCGGCGATAGGAGCGCAGGGTGTGCGGCACTGCGGCGAGCACCTGAATGACGAAAGTCAGCTGGTGACCGAGTGATTCGAAGAGTGTCAGCGGGCCACTCGCGCCGCGCTCGGCGACCCGGCCTGCCTTGCCGAACGCGTGGTACTTGGCGGGAACCTCGGTCATCAGCCCACCTTTTGCGGCAGGAACATCGAAACCAGCTGGGTGATGACCAGATTCACGCCGAACGCCGCGATCACCCCGATCACCACGGCCGCGTTCACCGCGTTCGCGACACCCTTCGGTCCGTGCGCCGCCTCCAGTCCGCGCTGGCAGGCGACGATCAGCACGATCACCCCGAAGATGACCGACTTCACGATCGCCACCCCGAGATCGGCCATCGTCGCGAAGGCCGCGAACGAGGACAGATAGCTGCCCGGCGTCACCCCTTGGAAGCCGACCGCGACCACATAACCGGTGAAGACCCCCATGAAAATGACGAGCAGGCACAGCAGCGGCGTCAGCACGAGCATGGCCGCGAGCCGCGGCGCGACCAGTCGCCGCACCGGATCAATGCCCATGGTGCGCAGCGCATCCACTTCCTCGCGGATGGTGCGCGCCCCCAGGTCGGAGGCGATCGCCGAGCCTGCCGCGCCGCCGAGCAGCAGCGCGGTCACCATCGGCGCGCCCTGCCGGATGACACCGAGCCCGCCCGCCGCGCCCGCCACCGAGGTCGCGCCGACCTGCTGGGTCAGGCTGCCGACCTGGACGGACACGATGACGCCGAACGGAATCGCCACCAGCACAGCGGGAATCGCGGTGACGCTGACGATGAACCAGCCCTGCTGCACCGTGTCGCGCCAGGGATGGCGCAGCTTGACGATGTCGGTGACCAGGTAGCCGAACGCGGCGATCGCGAGCTGCAGGGTTCGCCCGAAGGTTCGCAGGCTGTTGAGGACCAGATCGAATCCCCACCGCGCCACCGGCTCGGACACCCGAGCGACCCTGTCGACGACCACCGCAACCTCGTTTCCACCGGCTCCACCCCCGGCTGGGGCACAATTTAGCCGACTGATACGTCACTCTGCGGCAGAACCGAAGTAAATCATCGCACTGACTGAGACAGCTGTGGTGGGAATCGACAAATGCGTCCGGAGAGTCCGATTCGCCGGAAAATGTCCGACGGAACCCGTTGCGCCCGTTGGCAAGGCCACTAATCTCACGAGCATGGCGGTTATTGTTCTGGTGCCGGACGACCACGGAGTCGCGGCGCTCTCCGGAATCGACGGAGTTCAACCGATGCGATACGACCACGGCGAGCCTTTCCCGGACGGCGCCGAGCGAGCGGAAGTGCTTGTCCCCCGTTTCCTCAGTCGTGCCGACACGGTCGATTTGACCCAACTGCCGAAACTTCGCCTGGTGCAGATGCTTACCGCGGGCGCCGAGGGCTGGGTCGACAATCTCCCCGACGGGGTGCGCGTCGCCACCGGACGCGGCGCGCACGGCGGCAGCTCGGCCGAATGGGTGCTGGCCGCACTACTGCACATCTACCGCGACCTCGGCAGCTTCGCCGATGCCAAGCGGGCCAAGGCGTGGACTTCCCATCAGACCGAAACCCTGGTCGGCAAGCGGATTCTCATCGTCGGCGCAGGCGACCTGGCCGGCGAGCTCGTGCGCAGGCTGGCCGGGTTCGACGCGACGGCGACCCTCGTCGGCACCACGGCCCGCGACGGGGTGCGCGGTGTCGCCGAATTGCCCGTGCTGCTCGGCGCACACGATGTCGTTGTGCTGACTGTCCCGGTCACCAGCCGCACCCTTCGCATGGTCGACGCGAACTTTCTCGCCGCGATGCCCGACAACGCCATCCTGGTGAACGTCGCCCGCGGACCGATCGTCGACACCGATGCGCTGCTGGCCGAACTGAGTTCGGGTCGGCTCCGCGCCGCCCTCGACGTCACCGATCCCGAGCCGCTCCCTCCGGACCACCCCCTGTGGACCGCCCCCGGCCTACTGCTCACCCCGCACGTCGCAGGCAACAGCACCGGCAGCTACGAACGCGGCTGGGCGGTTGCGCGCGCCGAGATCCTCCGCTTCGTCAACGGCGAAACCCCGAAAAACCTGGTGCTCGGCGAATATTGAAGCCAGTCACAATGCCCGAAAAACGGAGACCCGGCTGCGGCAGACTGCACAATGTGCATCGAAACTTGTCTCGAATTCACGTGCCGAATCCCTTGGGGCACTGAATTGCCGAGAAATTCTAGAATCAATTGCTGTGCGTGAACTGACAGTTGAGCGTGGCAGCGTGGCGCTGGCAACGTAAGACCTGTCAGGCGTGATGGGGCAACGCGCACGAGTCCCTGCATTCGCCCATCCAGCCATTCCGCCTCGTTCCCATTCATAGGTTTGATGCCGAGCCGTATTCGAGTGGGAATGACAGTTCTTGGTGGAAGCATTGCGATCACGTATAGTGAGCGCGCATAGGTATCTCCAAATCGGTTCACTGTCAACAAGTTTCACTAGCATCTGCCAAGGCAAAAGCGTTTTCGGTCTGCGATTCCATACCGTGACGCCAATGGCTTGGATACCGGCAAAGCCGCCGAGGAGAGTCGCCGACCCCTCACCTTTCGTTATGCGGACAGGTGAGGTGTACCACGACCCCGATTGCTCCACCTGGAGGCATCGTGAGACTCTTCGGCCGGTTGCGGCTCGGTAACTCGTTGCTGGCATTACTGACGGCAGTAATGCTCGCACTGCCGATGCTCGACTGCCTGCTGACCGAAGAGATTCATGCCCACCCCGCGACTGTTTCGGTTGTCGACCACCTCGCCGGTCCCATGCCCGGTGAGCCGTCTCAGTTGGTCGACGCACCGAGCGACCGCGAGTGCCGAGGCCATCTGACGCACTGCGTGCCGAAGCTGATCGCGCCGAGCGTGGTCAGTAAACCAATCGTCTCACTGTTGCTTATGGCTCTCGGCCTGATAATCGTTGGAGTTCTTGGCATTTCGCCATCCGGCCGCCCCGGGGCTCGCGCGCCTGCGATCAGCGCCCTGCCGGCCGTGAGCGGCCGAGGTATCACTACGCGTCTGTGTGTCGCTCGGAACTGAGGGGTCAGCGCCAGGCCGACATAGTTCATGGTCGGCCGGTGTCCGCTGCCCACTCGGATCTGCCGCCCGTTCGGCGGCCTCGAATGAGAAAGCGACAGCATGGAAAAGATCGTGCTGGCCCGACAAGACGAAATAGCGACGACGCTGGTTCGCGCGCCGATGGCGGCGCGAGGTCCGAGGGCCCTCGTCGGCAACACACCGGTGCTGTGGGTCGGTGCGCCGCTGGCGCCGACCGGCCGCGGTTTCTGGGCCAAGCTGGAGGGGTTCAACCCCGGTGGCATCAAGGACCGCCCCGCCCTCCACATGGTGCGCTGCGCGCAGCAGCGCGGCGATCTCCGCCAAGGCGCGCGGATCGTCGAATCAAGCAGTGGCACTTTGGGTTTGGGACTAGCCCTGGCCGGAATACTGCATCGTCACCCGATCACGGTGGTGACCGATCCGGGGATGGAACCGTTCGTCGCACACATGCTTGCGGCCTACGGGGCTCGGGTCGAATTGGTGAGCACACCGCATCCGAGCGGCGGCTGGCAGCAGGCGCGGCGCGACCGAGTGGTCGAACTGCTCGCGGATGATCCGGACGCCTGGTGCCCGGATCAATACCACAACCCGGACAACGTCGACGGCTACGAAGCGCTGGCACTCGAACTGGTTCAGCAGGTGGGCCGGATAGATGTGCTGGTGTGCTCGGTCGGCACCGGCGGCCACTCGGCCGGGGTGGCGCGGGTACTGCGCCGGTTCAACCCCGAGCTGCGACTGGTCGGCGTCGACACCGTGGCGTCGACGATCTTCGGCCAACCGGCCGGACCTCGGCTGATGCGCGGCCTCGGCTCCAGCATCTATCCGCGCAATGTCGACTATCCCGCGTTCAACGAAATCCATTGGGTCGCACCGTCGGAGGCGGTCTGGGCCTGCCGCACACTTGCCGCGACACACCATGCCACCGGCGGTTGGAGCGTCGGCGCCGTCGCTCTGGTCGCGGGGTGGCTGGCCCGCACGAGCGACCTCGGAACTCGCATCGCCGCGGTGTTTCCCGATGGGCCTGGCCGCTACTTCGACACGATCTACCACGACGCCTTCTGCGAGCAGCACGGCTTGCTCGACGCCGATCCGCCGATCGAACCGGACACGATCGCGCACCCGACCGAACAGGTGGTCCGCCGCTGGACGCGCTGCACCCGCATCATCGATCCGTGCCGCCGAGCCGACCGTGACGGCAAGGATCGGGCGCCGTGCTGACCGCATACCGTGCCGCCCGCACCCTCCCGCCCACCGTGCAGTTGCTGTTGGTCAATCAGTTCGGCGTCTATCTCGGCTTCTATCTGCTGATTCCGTTTCTCGCCACGCATCTGCGGGACAACCTGCACCTGGCGACGGGGGTGGTGGGTGCGATCATCGGCATCCGCAGCCTCAGCCAGCAGGGCTTGACCCTGTTCGGCGGCTCGGCCGCCGACCGGATCGGGTGCCGACCGATGATCATTGCCGGATGTCTGCTCCGCGCAGTGGGATTCGGCGCCTTCGCGGTGGTGGACAGCGTCGTCGGGTTGATCGCGGCCGCGATAGTGACCGGGGTGGCAGGGGCGATATTCAGTCCGGCGGCCCGTGCTTATCTCGCACACGAGTCGGGAACGCAACGGCTGCAAGCGTTTTCACTCTTGAATATCGCGGGTGAATGCGGGACCCTGATCGGCCCGCTACTCGGCGGACTGCTGCTCATGGTCGACTTCCGGGTGGTGGCGACCGTGGCGGCGCTGGTGTTCGCCGCGCTGACCATCGCGCAGCTCGCGCTGCTCCCGCCGCGTCCGGTGGCGCTCCCGGAACAGTCGGTGCTGGCCGACTGGCGGGAACTGTTCCGAGATCGTCGGTTCCTGCTGTATGTGTGTGCCACGTCCGCGATCTTCGTGCTGTACAACCAGCTTTACCTGACACTGCCCCTAGAAGCCGCCCGCACTTCGGGTTTCGCGGGGTCTGTCGCGGTCCTGTTCCTCGTGTCCACGCTCGTCACCCTCGGCCTGCAGATGCGGATCACCGAATGGTGTCGACAACGGTGGACCTCCCCGATGTCCGTCGGCGTCGGGATCGCGCTGTGCGGACTGGCCTTCGCGCCGACCGCCCTCGGCAGCGGGGCGACCGCGGCGACCGGCGCGACTGGACTGTGGGCGGCCATCCCCGCTCTGCTGCCGACGATGCTGGCCACGATCGTGTTGACGCTCGGCGTCGCGATCGCGCAGCCGGTGGCGCTTGATCTCACATCCGAGTTCGCCCGCCCCGCACTGACCGGCACCTATCTCGGCGTGTTCGCGACCGCGTCCGGATTGGCGGCGGTCGTGAGCAACATCGTTGTCGGTTACACCGTCGACCTCGGTGCTCGGATGCACATGCCATGGCTGCCGTGGCTGCTGCTGATCGGCCACGGGATCGGTGCCGCCGTGCTGATCGCCGTGATGCGTGCTCGCTCCCTCTTTCCACCCCTCCAACCACACAGCACTGCGCACCAGAGGACAGAACGATGAAGTACAACAACATTATTGAGGCCATCGGCGGCACTCCGCTCGTCCGGCTCAACCGGCTCACCCGAGCAACGGAGGCGACCGTATGGGTCAAACTCGAATGCCTCAACCCCAGCGGCAGCGTCAAGGCACGCCCCGCCGCCGCCATGGTGCGCGAAGCCATCCGCTCCGGCGAACTCGACACCGACGGCGCGATCGTCGAGGCCACGTCCGGAAACCTGGGCATCGCGCTGGCCATGATCGGCGCCGCCCTCGGAATCCGCACCGAGATCATGGTCGACCCACGCACCCCACCGTTCAGCGTGCGCAGCATCGCCGCGTACGGGGCGCAACCCACGCTCGTCAGCACCAGCGACGAGCACGGCAAGTATCAAATCCCACGGATCCGCGCCGCCGAAGAGATCGCGCGCAACACAGCGGGCGCGTACATGCCCAACCAGTGGAACAACCCGAGCAACCCGGCCGCACACAGCATGACGACCGCACAGGAAATCCTCACCGACCTGGATGGCGATGTGCATGCGGTGGTGTGCACCACGAGCAGTTGCGGCCAGCTCACCGGAATCGGACGAGCGCTCAAACAAGCCGGAAGTCGTTGTCTCACTGTGGCGGTGGACGGTCGAGGTTCTACCGCCATCGGCGGACCGATGGGACAGCATCTGCTGATCGGCCTCGGCTCCGGATTCACCCCTGGCAACTTCGACCGCAGCGTCATCGACCACGCTTACTGGTGCGGCGACGCCGAAGCGTTCAGCACCTGCCGACTGTTGGCCAGCACCGAAGGCCTGCTCCTCGGTGGGTCCTCCGGAGCGGCCGTCTTCATCGCCTTGCGCGTCGCCCAGTTGCTCGGACCAGGACACAACGTGGTTGCCGTCGCACCGGACGGCGGCGATCGATATCTGGAGACGATCTACAACGACGCGTGGGTGAGCACGCACGGCCTGGAGCTCGCGACCACGACCGACGAACTCCGCTCTCTCCTAACGGAATACAACCCGTTCCCCGGCGATCAGCTCGAACCATGGCGACACTATCGGGCCGACAGCACAGCCAAGCCGCCAGCGTTGGCGTAGCGGTCGTCAGCCGGCCGACGCGGTGGGTCCGATCCACTGATCGAACAGGCGGTCCACCGCGCCGGTGGCGAGTTGCGTGGCCAACCACGCGTCGAGGGCGATCGCGAGCACCGGATCGTCCTTGCGCACCAGCAGCACCTTGGCGAACGAGTCGAAAGGCTTGTCCGGGTGCAGAACTTGCAGACCGGGGTGCTGGCGCACCCGGTAGCGGCCCTCGACCGCGTCGGTGACGAACACGTCGGCGCGGCCGTGTTCGATCTCGTCGAAGATCGTCAGGTTCTCCGGCCACAGGGTGAGCTGAGCGTCCGGAAAGTTCTTGCGCGCGAACTCTTCATTGGTGCCGCCGCGGTTCGCGATCACCCGCACCTCCGGCCGGTTGATCTGCTCGATCGTCGAGTAGTCCGTGCCGCTCTCGCGGCGGGTGATCGGCGTCTTCCCGTCGGTGCCGTAGACGATCGAGAAGTCGGCGAACGCGCGGCGGGCAGGCTGGTCCGAGATGCCGCCTACGGCGATATCACAGTGCAGCGCACCGAAATCCGTCTTCAGGCTTGCCCAGGTCAGCGGCACGAAAACGAGGGGGCGGCGCAGTACGTCGGCGAAGCCGCGAGCCAAGTCGATATCGACGCCGCGGTAAGCACCCGTGCCGTCGGTGACCGAGTACGGCGGGTAGTCCCCCGGCGTGCAGACGCGCAGCGCGTTCGCCGGCTCCTGAGCAGCGGCCGGAACGGCTTGCGCCGCAAGGACTGTCCACCCGGCGAGCAGCACGACGCCGAGGCGGCCTTGCCACCCGGCACCGAGTCGCGCGCGCCCGCCCACGTCAGCTCTCGTTGCGCGCCTTGGGGAACCGGCGCTGACGGGCGACCCAGCCCGCCATCTGCGCCCAGTGTCCCGAGCGCGGCGTAACGATCGAGGTGAGCTCGCGGTCCCACTCGTCGGCCTCGGTGAGGCCATCGATGGTCGCGACGAGTTCCTTGGCGATGTCCATGGTGTCGACGACCCGATCACCGAGGATGCCGTCGGCGCCGACCAGCGTGACCCGGACACCCATCCGGCCGATCGGCTGCAGGACGGCCGTTGCGGTCTCGCCGTGGTCGGCGACGAATCCCTTGACGGACTCAACGAGGGCGCCCGACAACTTCACCGGGGCCGTGGCGGCGTGAGCACTCATGACAGGGAGTCTACCGACCAGTAGGAAACGGTCCAGCCTTTGCGGTGTAGAACAGATCTCATGCGCGCCATCCAGGTTTCCGAGCTCGGCGGTCCCGAAGTCCTGCGATATGCCGAGGTGCCCGACCCGGTCATCGGCCCCGATCAGCTGCTCGTCGACGTCCAGGCGGTCGGCGTCAACTACATCGATATCTACTTCCGCATCGGCCAGTACCCGCGCGAGGTGCCCTATATCCCCGGTTCCGAGGCATCGGGTGTGGTCGCACAGGTCGGCGCGAATGTCACCGAGTTCGCGGTCGGCGACCGGGTCGCCTGGGCCGGCGCCCCCGCCAGCTACGCCGAGCGGGTCGCGGTGGACGCCGCCGTCGCGATCGCGGTGCCCGACGGTGTCGAACCCGCGGTCGCGGCGTCGGCGCTGCTGCAGGGCATGACCGCGCACTACCTGCTCGAATCGATCTACACGCCGAAGCAAGGCGAGACCGTGCTCGTGCATGCGGGCGCGGGCGGTGTCGGCCTGATCCTGACCCAACTCGCGACGGCCAAGGGCGCCAGGGTGATCACCACGGTGTCCTCGGACGCGAAGGAGAAACTGTCGCGGGAGGCGGGTGCGGCCGAGGTGCTGCGCTACGACGATGTCCCGGCGCGGGTGCGCGCGCTGACTGACGGTGTCGGCGTTGCGGCGGTCTACGACGGCGTCGGCGCGGCCACCTTCGAGGGCAGCCTCGCCTCGCTGCGCGTGCGCGGCATGCTCGCGCTGTTCGGCGGCGCGAGCGGACCGGTGCCGCCGTTCGATCTGCAGCGTCTCAACACCAGCGGCTCGCTGTTCGTCACCCGCCCTTCGCTCGGCGCCTACACCCGCGACCGCGCCGAACTCCTCTGGCGCGCAACCGATGTCCTCAACGCCATCGCCGAAGGCACCCTGCAGATCCGGGTCGGGGCCAGCTATCCGCTCGCCGAGGCCGAACAGGCGCACCGTGATCTGGCCGGTCGCCAGACCACCGGCTCCATCGTCCTCATCCCATGACCCAGCGCACCGGCGGGCCTAGCCGCCCGCCGGTGCTCCTGCGCGGCAAGGACTTCCGGTGTCGACGTGACGATGACTCCTGCCAGACAAGAACGTTCAGCAGTCGCGACCGGTTAGTCCCCGGTAGATGAATCGGGTGAGCCCGTCGACGGCTTGCTTGTCCGTGAGCTCCACCGTGCCGTCCTCGATGCCCTGCACCATCGCGGTGGTGAGCTGGAACATCATGGCCAGGCTGGCATTCGGCGTGCTGGGGAGCGTCAAGCCCTTCGCGGCGAACCCGTCGAGATGATCGGCGATGTCGCGGAGCTGCTGCTTCGCGAATTCGCCTAGCTGCCTGGCGAAATCGTCGTTGACGAGCGCGGCCTGCTGCATCGAGCGGTAGACGGCCCAATGCTTGCGGTAGGACAGCCAGTACTGCTCGATGTGGAAGCGCACCGCGTCCGGGTCGGTGAAGTCCGCGTTGTGGTCCGGCCCCTCGACCACCACGTCGGCCTGCGCCTCGATGTCGTTCAGCAGCGCCTGGAGTAGTTCTTCCTTGCCCGCGAAATGGTTGTAGAACGACCCGGCCGCGCGTCCGGCCTCGGTCGTGATGTCGGCGATCTTGGTGTTCAGGTACCCACGCTCGGCGAACAGCCGCAGGGCCGCCGCTTTCAGCGCGTGCTCGGTCTCGGCCGACTTCTCCTTACGACTCATCGACACCGCACCCACCTCCTTGACAGGCAAGGTACCAACTCCGATACTGAATGCGTATTCACTGAATTATAATTCACTGATGGAGGAATCATGCAGGACCAGGTACTCGTCGCAGGCGCCGGACCCACCGGCCTGACGCTCGCGCTGGAACTGGCACGCCGCAACATCCCGGTGCGCATCATCGACCAGGCCACCGAGTTCTTCGCAGGCTCGCGCGGCGACGGCATCCAGCCGCGCACCATGGAGGTGTTCGACGACCTCGGCGTGCTCGACGCGGTACGCACCGCAGGCATGCCGGCCCCGGTGCTGCGCGCCTACCTCGGCGGCGAGTTCGCCGGGGAACATCGGGTGAGCGAGCCAGTCGAGCCGACGCCGACCGTCCCCTACCCCAACCTCTGGTTCCTCGGGCAGTCCAGGACCGAGGCGATCCTGCGCGACCGGCTCGCGGAATTCGGGGTGCGGGTCGAACTCGGCACCGCCCTTGCCACATTCACGCAGGACGCCACCGGCGTCACCGCCACCCTCACTCGCGACGGCGACACAGAGACGGTGCGCGCGGTGTACCTGATCGGCGCCGACGGCGGCCGCAGCACGGTGCGCAAGACGCTCGGCATCGCGTTCGAGGGCAGCACCGACGAGTCGCTGCGCATGCTGCTCGGCGACGTCCGCGCCGACGCACTCGATCACGATTTCGGCTACTGGTTCGCCTCGGCCGAGCAGCCGATGGAGGGCATCGCACTGACTCCGCTGTCCGGCGGACGCCACTTCCAGTTCGGCGCGCCGTTGACCGGCGATGCCGAACCGAGCCTCGCGGTGTTGCAGGAGTACGTCGACCGCTATTCCGGGCGCACCGACATCACCCTGACCGACCTCGCCTGGTCCACCGTGTGGCGGCCGAATGTCCGCTTGGCCGAACGGTTCCGGGACGAGCGCGTCTTCCTGGCAGGCGACGCCGCGCACGTGCACCCGCCCACCGGCGGCCAGGGCATGAACACCGGCATCCAGGACGCGTACAACCTCGGCTGGAAGCTGGCCGCCGCCGTCAACGGCGACGAATCACTCTTGGACAGTTACGAATCCGAGCGAAGGACGGTCGCCGCCCGGGTACTCGGGCTGAGCTCGGCGCTGCTCGACAAGCTGATCGACGGTGACGAAGACGCGATGAAACGCGGCCCGGAAACCCAGCAGCTGGACATCAGCTACCGCGAACCCGCCGCGTCGGGACAGCTCGTCGCGGGCGATCGCGCCCCCGACGCACCGCTGAAAGACGCTACCGGTCAACCGATCCGGCTGTTCGACGTGTTCCGCGGCCCGCACGCGACACTGCTGCACTTCGGCGCAACCCGCGAGCTGCCGACCGAATCCGGCACCGCCGCCTACGTGATCGTCCGGCCGGGCACCTCAGTCGACGGACCGCACCTCGTCGACGTCGACGGCCACGCCTTCGCGGCATACGACGCCACCGAAGGCACCCGGGTATTGGTCAGGCCTGATGGCTACGTCGCTCGACGCAGCACTCAGAAGTAACTGCCGATGGTGTTCCAGCCGAGCACCGAGTCCACCGCGAGACCGCAGAACACCACGGCCAGATAGTTGTTGGACTGCAGGAACAACCGCAGCGGCTTCACCGATTCACCGCGCCGCACACCCGCGTACAGCTGGTGTGCCATCAGCAGGAACCACGCTCCGGCCACCAGCGCAACGGCGGTATAGACGACGCCGGTCGCGGGCGCCAGTGCCAACGTGGTGAGCACGGTGAGCCACGTATAGATGACGATCTGCTTGGTCACCACCTGCTCGGTGGCCACCACCGGAAGCATCGGCACGCCCGCCGCGCGGTAGTCCTCCTTGTAGCGCATCGCCAGCGCCCAGGTGTGCGGCGGTGTCCAGAAGAAGATGACGCCGAACAGCGCGATCGCGGGCCAGCCGATGCCGCCGGTCACCGCGGACCAGCCGACCAGCGCGGGCATGCAGCCTGCGGCGCCGCCCCACACCACGTTCTGTGAGGTGCGGCGCTTGAGGCCGAGGGTGTAGACGAAAACATAGAAGAGGATGGTGGCGACGACGAGCACACCGCTGAGCAGATTCGCCGTCCACCACAACCAGGCGAAGGACGCGAGGCCGAGTACAACACCGAACACGAAGGCGTGCGAGGTCGGCACCGCTTCCCTGGCCAGCGGCCGCTTGGCGGTGCGCTTCATCAACTTGTCGATGTCGGCGTCGGCCACGCAGTTCAGCGTGTTCGCGCTGGCCGCACCCATCCAGCCGCCGAGCAGCGTCGCCAGGATGAGCTTGATGTCGATGTGGCCGCGGTCGGCGAGCAGCATCGTCGGAATCGTCGCGACGAGCAGCAGTTCGATGACCCGCGGCTTGGTCAGCGCGATGTACGCGAGCACCCTTCGCACCAGCCGCGACGGCAAGCCGGGACCCGTGAACCGGTCGTCCAGCGCCGTCGGAGAGGAGCCGTGCGCGCCATTGCCACCCGGCTGTTGCCCAATCCGCACTGTTTCTCCTCGCACGCTGTGCATCGCATCCGGCATGGACCAAGCAGCGCGCTCGGTCCCGCTGTGCTGGATGCGCGAGAGCTGGACCTTCGCCCGCCTCGGCGCCCCTTCAGCCGTTGCGGCGCGGCTACTACTACAGAGGATGGTAGACCCCCGCCCACCGTGCCCATCCCGAGCCCCGCACAACACCTTCCAAGATGTGGCCCACCCCACCCTGTGCGCGGGTCGGGCGGGCGATGCCCGAGCGGCCCATAAACACAGGGTTCCTCGCGTGCCGGTCATGGCGCGCATCTAGGGTGTTGGGTACAGACTCGGTGTGCACGCCGTCGCCGCCGCGCGTTCATCGCCGCCACACCATCGCCGTCGACGAAACCAATGTCAGGAGAACCTCGGTCGTGTCAGTCACAGATGACATCCGCGCCCTCACTCAGCCGAACTACCCGGACGACTGGACGGATCTGGACACCAAGGCCGTCGACACGATCCGGGTGCTGGCCGCCGACGCGGTGCAGAACGCGGGCAACGGTCACCCCGGCACTGCGATGAGCCTGGCGCCGTTGGCGTATTCGCTCTACCACCGGACGATGCGGATCGACCCGAGCGATCCGAGCTGGGTCGGCCGGGACCGTTTCGTGCTGTCCTGCGGACACTCCAGCGTGACCCAGTACATCCAGCTGTATCTGGCCGGCTTCGGTCTGGAGCTGGATGATCTGAAGACGTTGCGCAAGTGGGGTTCTCTCACTCCTGGCCACCCCGAGTTCCGGCACACCGACGGCGTCGAGATCACCACCGGCCCGCTGGGTCAGGGCCTGGCTTCCGCGGTCGGCATGGCGATGGGGGCGCGCCGCGAGCGCGGGCTGTTCGATCCGAATGCCGCGGCAGGCGCCAGCCCGTTCGACCACTTCATCTACGTGATCGCCTCCGACGGTGACATGGAGGAGGGCGTCACCTCCGAGGCGTCGTCGCTCGCAGGCACCCAGCAGCTCGGCAATCTCGTGGTGATCTACGACGACAACAAGATCTCCATCGAGGACGACACCACCATCGCGTTCACCGAGGACGTCGCCAAGCGCTACGAGGCGTACGGCTGGCAGGTCCAGGTGGTCGAGGGTGGTGAGGACGTCGTCGCCCTCGAGTCGGCACTGCGCGCGGCGAAGGAAGACCTCTCGCGGCCCTCGCTCATCGTGTTGCGCACCATCATCGGCTACCCGGCCCCGACCAAGATGAACACCGGCGCCGCGCACGGTGCCGCGCTCGGCGCCGACGAGGTGGCCGCCACCAAGAAGATCCTCGGCTTCGATCCGGAGCAGAGCTTCGAGGTCGCCCCCGAGGTCATCGCGCACACCCGCGAGACCGTCAACCGCGGCAAGCAGGCGCACCAGGAGTGGCAGGCGCAGTTCGACGCGTGGGCGCAGGCCAACCCGGACAACAAGGCGCTCTTCGATCGGCTCGCCAAGCGCGAGCTGCCGCAGGGCTGGGCCGCGAATCTGCCCACCTACGAGGCGGATCCGAAGGGCATGGCGACCCGCAAGGCGTCCGGCAAGGTGCTTGCCGCGCTCGCGCCCGTGCTGCCCGAACTGTGGGGCGGCTCGGCCGACCTCGCCGAATCCAACAACACCACCATGCCGAACGAGCCGAGCTTCGGCCCCGAGTCGATCTCGACCGGCATGTGGAAGGCCAACCCGTACGGCCGCACGCTGCACTTCGGCGTCCGCGAGCACGCGATGGGCGCGATCCTCAACGGCATCGCACTGCACGGCCCGACCCGCCCGTACGGCGGCACGTTCCTGGTGTTCAGCGACTACATGCGCCCCGCGGTCCGGCTCGCCGCGCTGATGCGGGTGCCCGCGATCTACGTGTGGACGCACGACTCCATCGGCCTCGGCGAGGACGGCCCGACGCACCAGCCGATCGAGCACCTCGCCGCGCTGCGCGCCATCCCGGGCCTCAATGTGGTTCGCCCCGGCGACGCCAACGAGACCACCTACGCGTGGCGGACCATCCTCGAGCGCGACAGCGCCGAGCACACCTCGCACTTCTCGGTCTCCGAGCCAGCGCACCAGGACGGCCCTTCGGCGCTCGCGCTGACCCGCCAGGATCTGCCGATCCAGGAGGGCACCAGCTACGAGGGTGTCGCGAAGGGCGGCTACATCCTCGCCGAATCCTCCACCGGCACTCCGCAGGTGATCCTTCTCGCCACTGGATCGGAGCTCCAGCTCGCCGTCGAGGCCCGCACTACGCTGGAGTCGCATGGCATCGGAACCCGCGTGGTGTCGATGCCGTGTGTGGAGTGGTTCGACGCGCAGGACAAGGCCTACCGCGACGAGGTGCTGCCGCCCTCGGTGGCCGCACGCGTCGCCGTCGAGGCGGGCATCGCGATGCCGTGGCACCGGTTCGTCGGTGACGCGGGCGAGGTCGTCTCGATCGAGCACTTCGGTGCTTCCGCCGACTTCAAGACCCTGTTCCGCGAGTTCGGATTCACTGCCGAAAACGTCGTTGCCGCCGCGCAGCGCACACTCGAGAACGTGAAGGGATAGCGCTAATGGCACAGAACGAGAACACCGCCGCCCTCTCCGCGGCAGGCGTGTCGGTTTGGCTCGACGACCTGTCCAGGGACCGGATCCAGTCCGGCAACCTGGCCGAGCTGATCGACACCCGCAACGTCGTCGGTGTCACCACCAACCCGACGATCTTCCAGGGTGCGCTCAGCAAGGGCCACGCCTACGACGGACAGCTGAAAGAGCTTGCCGCCCAGGGCGCGGACGCCGATGCCGCGATCCGCACGATCACCACCGACGACGTGCGCGCCGCCTGTGACGTGTTCGCTGCCGCGTTCGAGGCGAGCAACGGCGTCGACGGCCGCGTCTCCATCGAGGTCGATCCGCGTCTGGCGTTCGACGTGGACAAGACCGTCGCGCAGGCCATCGACCTGTGGAAGACCGTCGACCGGCCGAACCTGTTCATCAAGATCCCGGCCACCGAGGCGGGCCTGCCCGCGATCACCAGGGTGATCGCCGAGGGCATCAGCGTGAACGTGACGCTGATCTTCTCCGTCGCGCGCTACCGCTCGGTGATGGGCGCATACCTGGACGGGCTGCGCAGCGCCAAGACCGCGGGCCACGACATCGGCAAGATCCACTCGGTCGCGTCGTTCTTCGTGTCCCGGGTCGACACCGAGATCGATAAGCGACTCGAGGCGATCGGCACCGACGCGGCGCTCGCGTTGCGCGGCAAGGCGGGCATCGCCAACGCGCGACTGGCCTACGCCGAGTACCTGGATGTGTTCGACGGCGGCAAGCACACCTCCACCTACGCGCACCTCGGTGCGGCGGGCGCGAATCGGCAACGGCCGCTGTGGGCTTCGACCGGCGTGAAGAACCCGGAGTACTCCGATGTCATGTACGTCACCGAGCTGGTGGCGGGCAACACGGTGAACACGCTGCCGGAGAAGACCCTCGAGGCGGTCGCCGATCACGCCGAGATCCGCGGCGACACCGTCACCGGCACCGAGGCGGCGGCGCAGGAGGTCTTCGACCAGCTCACCGCCGTCGGCATCGACCTCGACGACGTGTTCGACCTGCTGGAGCGCGAGGGCGTGGAGAAGTTCGAAAAGTCCTGGGCGGAACTGCTTTCCGCGACCACGGAAGAGCTTGCTCGTGCCGATTCGGCAGGAGCGGGTCCCTCCGTGGTTACGCAAGCTACCTCCTCCGGGCCTGACGCTCCTGCCGGGGCCGGGAACAACTGAGCAGATGGCCGGCCCCAAACCCAAGCCCTGGCAGAACCCGCTGCGCGATGAGCGGGACAAGCGGGTCCCGCGCATCGCGGGCCCGTGCAGCATGGTGATCTTCGGTGTCACCGGTGACCTGTCCCGGAAGAAGTTGATGCCGGCCATCTACGACCTGGCGAACCGGGGGCTGCTGCCCCCAGGCTTCGCGCTCGTCGGCTTCGCTCGGCGCGACTACGCGGACGAGGATTTCGCCAAGGTCGTGCTCGACTCGGTGAAGGCGCACGCGCGCACGCCCTTTCGGCAGGAGGTCTGGGATCACCTGGCCGAGGGCATCCGGTTCGTGCAGGGCAGTTTCGACGACGACGCCGCGTTCTCGACGCTCGCCGACACCCTGGCGAAGCTGGACAAGGAACGCGGCACCGGCAGCAATCACGCCTTCTACCTGTCGATTCCGCCGAACATGTTCCCGGTGGTGCTCGATCAGCTCTCCGAGCACGCACTGGCCCAGCCGACCACCACCGACGCCGCGGGCCGTAAGCCGTGGCGCCGGGTGGTGATCGAGAAGCCGTTCGGGCACGATCTGGAAAGCGCCCAGGAGCTCAACGCGCTGGTGAACCGGGTGTTCCCGGAGGAGACGGTGTTCCGCATCGACCACTATCTCGGCAAGGAGACGGTGCAGAACATCCTGGCGCTGCGCTTCGCCAACCAGCTGTACGACCCCATCTGGAACGCCAACTACGTCGACCATGTGCAGATCACCATGGCCGAGGACATCGGATTGGGTGGGCGCGCAGGCTATTACGACGGCATCGGCGCCGCCCGCGACGTCATCCAGAACCATCTGCTGCAGCTGCTCGCGCTCACCGCAATGGAGGAGCCGATCAGCTTCCAGCCCAAGCAGTTGCAGGCCGAGAAGATCAAGGTGCTCTCGGCGACGAAACTCGTTGAGCCACTGGACCAGACGACGGCGCGCGGCCAGTACGCCGAAGGCTGGCAGGGCGGCGAGCACGTCGTCGGGTTGCTCGACGAGGAGGGCTTCGACCCGCAGTCGCGCACCGAGACCTATGCCGCGATCACGCTGGAGGTCGACACCCGCCGCTGGGCGGGCGTGCCGTTCTACCTGCGCACCGGAAAACGGTTGGGCCGCAGGGTCACCGAGATCGCGGTGATTTTCAAACGGGCGCCGCACCTGCCGTTCGACCAGACCATGACCGAGGATCTCGGGCAGAACGCGCTGGTCATCCGGGTGCAGCCGGACGAGGGCATCACCACCCGCTTCGGGTCGAAGGTGCCGGGCTCCAGCATGGAAGTACGCGACGTCAACATGGATTTCAGCTACGGCGAGGCGTTCACCGAGTCCTCCCCCGAGGCCTACGAACGCCTGATCCTCGACGTACTGCTCGGGGTGCCGTCGCTGTTCCCGGTGAACGCGGAGGTCGAATTGTCCTGGAGCATCCTGGATCCGGTGATCGAGCACTGGGCCGAGGACGGCAAGCCGCAATCGTACGAGGCAGGCACCTGGGGCCCGTCCTCGGCCGACGAGATGCTGGCCCGCACCGGGCGCGAATGGCGGCGGCCATGATCATCGACATGCCGGCGACCACGACCGGCGAAGTCACCAAACGCATTGTGCAGCTGCGCGAAAGCAACGGCGTGATCACCATGGGGCGGGTGCTCACCCTGGTGGTGTGCACGCTGGACAGCTCCGAGGCCGAAGACGCGATCGACGCCGCCAACGACGCCAGCAGGGAACACCCGTGCCGGGTGGTCGTGCTGGCGCGCGGTGATCGGGAAGCGGCGACCAGGCTCGACGCCCAGATCCGCGTCGGCGGCGATGCGGGCGCGGCCGAAGTGATCGTGCTTCGGCTGCAAGGCGAGCTGGTGAACCACGAAAGCAGCGTCGTCATCCCATTTCTGCTGCCCGACACCCCGGTGGTCGCCTGGTGGCCACGGGGAGCCCCGGAGTTCCCGTCCAAGGATTCGGTGGGCCGCTTGGCGACTCGCCGCATCACCGACGCCACCTTCGCCGCCGACCCGCAGGCCACCATCAAGAAGCGCCTCGGCTCCTACGCGTCCGGCGACACCGACCTGGCGTGGAGCCGCATCACCTACTGGCGTGCGCTGCTCGCCGCCGCGCTGGACGAGCCGCCGTTCGAACCGGTCGATTCGGTGCTGGTGTCCGGTCTCCGCGAGGAACCGGCCCTGGACATCCTGGCCGGGTGGCTCGCCGCCCGCCTCGACTGCCCGGTTCGCCGCCGCACCGGCGCGTTGCGGGTGGAGATCCATCGCCCCTCGGTGTCGGTCTCGATCGAACGCCCGCAAACCGGCCGCACCGCGACGCTGACCCGCACCGGCGATCCGGATCAGCGCATCGCCTTGGCCCGCAGGGAAACCCGCGACTGTCTCGCCGAGGAACTGCGCAGGCTCGACGCCGACGAAATCTACGCAGAGGCGCTGGCCGGACTGGAGAAGGTGACCTATGAGTGACTCTGCGAACGACACAGTCGAAGTCCACATCGATACCGAATCGCTCGTCGCGGGGGCGGCGGCGCGGTTCGTCGACGTTGTGGTCGCCGCCCAGGCCGCACGCGGCACCGCGTCGGTCGTGCTGACCGGCGGTGGCACCGGCATCGCGCTGCTCGAGCTGGTCCGCAAATCTCCCGGCGATATCGACTGGTCCACCGTCGACTTCTTCTGGGGCGATGAGCGCTTCGTGCCCGCGGGCGACGCGGAGCGCAACGATCTGCAGGCCTGCCAGGCTCTGCTCGACCATGTACCGGTGGACCCGGCCCGAGTGCATCGGGTCGCCGCCTCCGATGGCGAATACCCCGACCCGGTCGAGGCCGCCGCCGAATACTCCGCGGCCGTGCACGCCTACCTCGCCGAACACGGCTCCTTCGACTTGCACCTGCTCGGCATGGGCGGCGAAGGGCACGTCAATTCGCTGTTCCCGCACACCGATGCGGTCCGCGAGGCACACGAACTCGTTGTCGCCGTGACGAATTCACCGAAGCTGCCGCCGGTCCGGGTCACCCTCACCGTCCCGGCCATCCGCCGTGCCCGCCATGTGGTGCTGGTCGTCGGAGGTGCCGCCAAGGCCGAGGCCGTTGCCGCCGCCATCGCGGGCGCGGATCCGGTCGACATCCCCTCGGCCGGCGCTGTCGGGCTCGAATCCACCACCTGGCTGCTGGACCAGGACGCGGCGTCGGCCCTGCAACTGCCGGACTGAGTCGTTCGCCGCTGCCTCGAGTCCGCCACCCGGCTGCTGATCAGAACGTCGCCTCGGCACTGAGCTGAGGTTTCACGCCACCACTGTGGCGGCTGCCCTGCGGTCGCCTACAGTGGTGTTTTCGGCATACTTACCGCGTTCCATACCGCTGATCCGTCGCCCCGAGCCGCACGGGTCGATCACTCATGCGTTGCGAACTAATCCGTCGGTTGCGGGTCAAATCAGGAAAAATGCCGCCGAATAGGTCGACTAGGTGGCCGCTTTCCGGGAGAATCGTGCGGTGGCTGAGCACATGGTTGATCTGGACGAGCGGTTTAGAGCCGAAGTT
This sequence comes from Nocardia altamirensis NBRC 108246, assembly GCF_001612685.1. Lineage (GTDB taxonomy): Bacteria > Actinomycetota > Actinomycetes > Mycobacteriales > Mycobacteriaceae > Nocardia > Nocardia altamirensis. Next base: position 34,725 of record NZ_BDAY01000060.1, on the reverse strand, counting down.
GCCGCGCTGACGACGGGGACGAAACGGGCTGTCGAGGAACCGGTCGTGCCGGGGAGCGCGATCACCGGCGCGGTCTGCCTCGAGGTGTTCGAGTCACAGGCGACGAGCAGGCAACTGGATCTGGCGGCGCGGCGGCTCGGTGCCGCGCGGCGCGGGTATTACAGCATCGGCTCGTCGGGGCATGAGGGGAACGCGGCGTTGGGCGTCGCGCTGCGGACCACCGATCCCGCACTGCTGCACTACCGTTCGGGCGCGTTCTTCGTGCAACGCACGCGACAGGTGCCGGGGCTCGATCCGATCAGGAACGTGTTGCTCGGCGTGGTCGCGGCGGCCGCGGATCCGATTTCCGGTGGGCGGCACAAGGTTTTCGGCAGCAAGCAGGCCGGGATCATCCCGCAGACCTCGACCATCGCGTCCCATCTGCCGCGCGCCGTCGGGCTCGGGTTCGCCATCGATCGCGCTGCGCGCCTGGGAGTTCCGAGCGAGTGGCCGTCGGACGCGGTGGTGCTGTGCAGTTTCGGTGACGCGTCGGCGAATCACTCGACCGCAACGGGTGCCATCAACTCGGCGATTCACACGGCCCGCCAAGGGGTTCCGATGCCGATCCTGTTCCTCTGCGAGGACAACGGCATCGGCATCAGCGTGCCGACCCCGACGGATTGGATCCGCCAAGCCTATGGAAGCCGCCCTGGCTTGGAGTATTTCGATGCCGACGGCTCCGATCTCCTCGACGCGCTGACCACGGCGACCGCCGCCGCCGCGTGGGTGCGCGAGCACCGCAGGCCCGCCTTCCTCCGGCTGCGCACCGTCCGCCTGATGGGGCATGCGGGCTCCGATGTCGAAGCCGCGTACCGCAAGCCCGCCGATATCGCCGCCGACCTGCTCCGCGACCCCGTCACCGCGACCGCACGGCTGCTGGTCACCGCGGGCATCGCCACCCCCGCCGAGGTACTCGACCGCTACGCCGACATCACCCACCGCGTCACCACGATGGCCGAACTCGTTGCGGGCGAGCCGAAATTGACCTCGGCGTCCGCTGTGCTTGCTCCGCTCGCACCCGCGCACCCCGAGCAGGTGCGCGCAGACGTTCTCCGCGCCGCCCCGCTACCGAGCCAGACCCGCGAGCCCGAGCGAGCCGGATCCCCGTTGTCCGCCAGCACAACTCAGACCGGTGCGACGAACAACGCATCGAGCCGAGACGCAGGGACAGCCTCGACAGCGAGCCTCCCTGAGGCCGACGCACGGCGAAGCGGTGCCCCAGCGCTGAATTCGGTGACCGGCGATCCGATGACGCTCGCGCAGTCGATCAACAGCACCCTCGCCCACCTGCTCACCCGCGACACCGACGTCCTGGTCTTCGGCGAGGACGTCGGCCGCAAGGGCGGCGTCTACGGCGTAACCAAGGGCCTGCAAAAACAATTCGGCCGCCGCCGCGTCTTCGACACCTTGCTCGACGAGCAGAGCGTCCTCGGCACCGCACTCGGCAGTGCACTCGCTGGTTTCGTGCCGATTCCGGAGATCCAATACCTCGCCTACGTCCACAACGCGATCGACCAACTCCGCGGCGAGGCGGCGACCCTCCAGTTCTTTTCCCATGGCCTGTACCGCAATCCGATGGTCGTGCGCATCGCCGGCTACGCCTACCAGAAGGGTTTCGGCGGCCACTTCCACAACGACAACTCGATCGCCGCCCTCCGCGACATCCCCGGCCTCGTCATCGCCTCCCCTTCCCGCGCCGACGACGCCGCCGCCCTCCTGCGCACCTGCGTCTCCGCCGCGCGGATCGACGGCCGAGTCTGTCTCTACCTCGAACCCATCGCCCTCTACCACACCCGCGACCTCCACGAACCCGGCGACAACGCCTGGCTCGCAACACCTTCCGACACACACGTCGACATCGGCCGCGCCCGCGTCTACGGCGACGGCGCCGACCTCACCATCGTCAGCTTCGCCAACGGCGTCCCCATGAGCCTCCGCGTCGCCCGCCGTCTAGCCGACCGCGGCATCCAAGCCCGCGTCCTCGACCTGCGCTGGCTCTCCCCCCTCCCCCACGACGACATCCTCCACCACGCCCGCGCCACCGGCCGAGTCCTCATCGCCGACGAAACCCGCCACAGCGGCGGCGTCTCCGAATCCGTCTGCACCGCCCTCATCGACGCAGGCTTCGAAGGCCGCATCGCCCGAGTCACCAGCGACGACACCTTCATCCCCCTCGGCCCCGCCGCCGACACCGTCCTCCTCGACGAAACCAAGATCGAAACCGCCGCCGGAAAACTCCTGGCCGAGTAGTCGTCAGGGGGTCCGTGTCGTGCACCCGCACGGCACGGACCTGCTGCACCAGGCGAGAGTCAGCCGAGGCGGACCGGGAACGACGCGAGGTCGTTTTGGGTGAGGACGGGGAGGTTGCGGATCTCTTCGACGGGGACCGCGAGCTGGAGGTCGGGGAAGCGGTCGAAGAGGGCGGGCAGGGCGATGGTGGCTTCCAGGCGGGAGAGGGCGGCGCCTGGGCAGATGTGCGGGCCGTACCCGAAAGTCATGTGGCGGTGCGACGTTGCGCGGGTGATGTCGAAGGCGTCGGAGTCGTCGCCGTGGATGGCGGTGTCGCGGCCGATGGCGCGGTAGGACATGACGACACCCTCCCCCTTCTCGATGACGGTGTCGCCGACGGTGATGTCTTCGGTGGCGAAACGCATGAGCAGGTGGGTGACCGGGCTGTCCCAGCGCAGGGTTTCCTCGACGGCGTTCTTCCACTCGAATTCGCCCGCGCGGATCTTGTCGAGCTGTTCCGGCCTGGTGAGCAGGGCGCGGACGGTGTTGAGGACGAGGCCGACGGTGGTTTCGTGGCCGGCGGCGACCAGCGCCTTCAGATTGCCGACGACCTCTTCCTCGGTGAGCGGATCGCCGCCGTCGGCGGCGAAGATGAGCGCGCTGGTGAGATCGTCGGTCGGGTCGGCAGTCTTCTTGCGCACCAATTCGGTGTAATAGACGTCCATTTCGTCGATCACCCGTAGTCGCTCGTCCTGCGGGGTCATCAGCGAGAAGAACGCCTTGTACCAGGTGAGCAGCATCGGGTGATCGGCGCGGTCGACGCCCATCAGCTCGCCGACCACCCGCATCGGCAGCGGGTAGGCGAACACCTCTTTGAGGTCGACGACGTCCTCGCCGGATGCGGCGATAGCGTCGAGCAGTTCCACGGTCAGCCGTTCGATGGTCGGCCGGATCTCGTCGAGCCGCCGCGGCGACAACGCCTGCGTGGTCTTGATCCGCAGCCGCCGATGCTCGGCGCCGTCGACGGTGAACATCGAACGCCCCGCGTCGATCATGCCGATCAACGGCCACTGCCGCGTCACCACACCGGAGTTCCACAGCGACCAGCCGTTGATGTCCTTGATCAGCCGAGGATCGACGAGCAGCTGCCGCGCCACCGCATGCTCGGTGACGGTCCATGCGGGCACGCCGAGCAGTTCGATCCTGGCGAGCGGGCCAGCGGCACGCAATCGGGCGGTCTCCCCGGCCAGGTCGCCGACCATCGGATCGATCGCGACGGCGAACGGACACGTCTCACTCATGGGGTACCTCCAACTGCACGAACTGGTGTGAAACGAACCGGCAGCGAGGACATTCCGCGCAAGAACGGTGACGGCCGCCGGACGAGGTTCTGCGCAGGCACGGCGAGATCGATATCGGGCAGCCGGTCCAGCAGGACCTCGATGCTGGTCCGCGCGATGATCTCGGCGAGCTGCTGAGCCGGGAAGGGACAACGGTATTCGCCGTAGCTGAAGGCGAAGTGCGCGCTGTTGCCGGTGTGCGCCGGTTCGGCGCCCTCGGCGAGATGCTGGCGCACATGCGGATCGAGGTTGGCCGCCGCCAACCCGAGCAGCAGCATGTCACCGGAGCGAATGATCTTGTCGCTCAACCTGGTATCGCGAGCAGCCCAGCGGCCGGCCAGGATCTGGTTCGGGGAGTCCTCCCACAGCACCTCGTTCATCGCCTCGCCGACACTGCGCCGTCCGCCGCCGAGCGCCGCGGCGAACCGGTCGTCGACGAGCATGAGCCGCACCGAGTTTCCGATCCAGTCGGCGGTCGGCAGGTGCCCGGCGGCGGTGACCGCCATCAGGTCCTGCACGTACTCCTCGTCGGTGAACGGGGCCGGGTAGGCCAGCATCTGCGACACCAAATCGCCACCGGGCCTTGCCTTCTTGGCGGCAAGCACCTGAGACATCTGTTCGTAGTACCGCCCGTAGGCGGCCTGGGCATCGGCGCCACCGTCGGCGAGCTGCTTCATGTTCCAGGCCAGCTGCGGCCCGTCCTCGTCGGGAAAGCCGAGCGCCCAGGCCAGTGCGAGCACCGGCATCGGCACGGCGAACTCGGCGACCAGGTCGGCCGTGCCACGGCCGCAGAAGCCGTCGATCAGCCGGTCGGCGACATCCTCACAGGTGCGCCGCAATTCGAACGGGTCCACCGATTCGAGCGCAGGCTCGACCATCGCCAGATGCCTGCGATGTTCGGCGCCCGCGGTGAAATAGATCGAGGGCCGCGGTTGCCCGATCATCGGCAGCAGCGGCCAATCCTCGGGAATGTTCGGCCACTGGTTCCACAGGCTGACATCGCGCGGGAACAGTTCGGGATCGCTGGTGACCTGATGCAGCTCGCGATAGCCGATGATCAGCCAGGCCGGGACGCCTCCTGGCAGCTCGACGGAGACGACCGGCCCCTGCTCGCGGCGCATCTCGCGGTAGAGATGTTCCGGATCGGTGTGGAAGCGCGGGCCGCTCAACGGCACGGCGGCGGATTCCGGGTGGACCGGGCAGCCGCCGGTGGCGGCCGAGGTGGCGCTCGAGCTGGTCATGCGGTCTCCACTCGCGGTGCGTCGGCGTAGATGTGCTCGACGAGGCTGATCAGGACGCTCTTGCAGGATTCGCGCGACCTGGCATCGCATTCGATCAGCGGCACATGCGGTTCCAGGTCCAGCGCGTCGCGCACCTCGTCCGGCCGGAAGGCGCCGCCGAAGTTGTTGCACGCCACGATGAACCGGGTGCGCTGGGCTTCCAGTCGATCGATGGCGTACCAGGAGTCGGCGATGCGGCGCTGGTCGACGAGCACGATCGCGCCGAGCGCACCGGCGAACAGCCGATCCCAGAGGAACCAAAACCGTTCCTGCCCAGGCGCACCGAACAGATAGAGCACGTGTTCGGCGTCGATGGAGATCCGGCCGAAGTCGAAGGCGACCGTGGTCGTCGACTTGCCCGGCGCACCGGTGGGGTCGTCGATGCCGACGCCCGCGTTGGTCATGGTCGCCTCGGTGTCGAGCGGACGGATCTCGCTGACCGCCCGGACCATGGTGGTCTTGCCGACGCCGAAGCCGCCGACGATGACGATCTTCAGCCCGTGCTTGCTCGCACTGTTGAGCGGTGCGTCGGCGCGGGCGGGCCGAGGATCAAAGACTGCGGAGTCCAACGAGCACCTTCTCGAGGGTGGCGGAATCGGGCACCGCGTTCCACGGCGCGCCCGGTACGGTGGGGCCGGTATTCGGATGCCGGACAGTGATTTTGCCTGCGTGCAGCAGGTCCGACAGCAGGATGGTCGCGATGCCGACCGGGAGCCGTAATTCGGCCGCGATCTCGACGACGGCCGTTGGCGCACGGCACATGTCGAGGATCGCCACGTGCTCGGACTGCATGCCTGGTGTCGGCGCACTTTCACTGACCACGAGCGTGACCAGGTCGAAACTGTCGGAGTCCGGTTTGCTGCGCCCGCCGGTCAGCGTGTAGAGCCGGTCGGGGTCGTCGTCGCGGCCTGGCCTTCTCACGACACGCTCGCTCCCCCGACACGCGGCGCGGATGCGAGGTAATGGCCCAACTGCTCCACCAGTTCTCGCATGTTGTGGCCGACGAGGCCCGCGTCGGCGTCCTCGGCGGCGACCACCGCGATGTGCGCGGCCAGCCCCGCCTCGACGATGAACAGGATGCCGCCGTAGAACTCGGTCATCGATTGGCGCACACCGCCTCTGCCGTCACCGAACTCGACAGACGCACCGTGCGAGAGACTTTGGATGCCCGCCGCGATGGCCGCGAGCTGATCGGCCTTGTCCATGCCCAATTCGGGAGTGTGGCAGATCTTCAACCCGTCGCCGGAGAGCAGCAATGCGTGCCTGGTGCGCGGGGTACGGGCGAGTAGTTGCTCCAGCAGCCAGCTGAGCTGTGACGGCGCAGACGTTGTCATCGATCATTCTCCACGGCAACGGAAGGGGACGGGGAAGGTGTTGCGACAGCAGAGCTTTCGGTATCACGACCGGACACTGCGCGCTGGAAGGCACCGAAGGACGCAGGCGTCGACGCGGGCGGGGTGGCCGCGGGCGGGTCGTCGGGCTTCGGAATGGAAAGGCCTGCGGGGTGGACCGCGGCCAAGGTGCTGCCCCGCCGCCGCTTCGGCAACCCCATGCTGGTGAGCTCGGGTTCGGGTTCGGGTTCGGCAACGGCCTCCGGCTGCGGGGTGACGACAGGCGGTGTGGCCGCGACGGGCAACGAGGGTGCGGTGGACAGCGCGGTCGGCTGCGAACGATCCAGGCGCGCAGTGAGATCCCGCGGCACCACCACGACCACCGCGGTGCCGCCGATGGCCGACGGCCGGTAGGACACGGTGAGCCCGTGCTTGCGCGCGAGGTGCCCGACGACGGCGAGGCCGAGCCGGGTCCCGCTCAACGACGACAGGTCCGACGAGTGTTGGCCGCGCCCGTTCGGGCCGGTGCTCGACACGGCCTGCTCGGCCCGCCGCAGCGCCGACTCGCTCATGACCAGACCGCTGTCCTCGATGGTGAGCACGACGCCTGCCGGCACCTCGGCGGCGTAGACGTGCACCTCGGTGGTCGGCGGGGAGAAGTTGCACGCGTTGTCGAGCAGCTCGGCGAGCGTGTGCATCACGCCTTCGGCCGCGTGCCCTGCGATGGCGATCTCGGCGATGGCTCGCAACCGCACCCGCTGATAGCCGGCCACCCGGCCCATGGCGCCGCGCAGAATCGATTCCATCGCAATCGGTTTGGCCCAGCGTCGACCGGAGCGGGCGCCGCTGAGCACCGCGATGCTGTCGGCGAGCCTGCCCGCCTGGGCGGTGCGATGGTCGAGCTGCAGCAGGTCGGCGAGCACCTTCGGGTCCGCGTGCCGGTGTTCCATCTCGCGCAGTTCGGCGAGCATGCTTGTGGTCATCGCCTGCATGCGACCCGCCGCGCCCGCGAACGCGGCCATCGCCGCGGACCTGCGGTTCTCGCTGTTCTTCGCTTCCCACACATGCGCGTTCGTCGCCTCGGCGGCGGCCGCCATCCGCGCGCTCGCCTCGGCGGTCAGCGCGGCCGCATCCTGCCTGGCCCGCACGGTCTCGGTGCGATAGTGCACAGCCACGGTGACCGCGGCACACAGCGCGATGAACAGCACGATCGCGGCGACGACGGCGACGGTCAGCGGGAGGCGAAAGTCGGTGAGCGCAAGGAGAACCGCGGCGACCACGATGAGAACCGAGAGCACGGCCGCGTAGATCGACGTTAGGAGCGGCATACTCAGACGCTGAACGACAGACTCGCGATGTTCGCCTTCCGGCGCGTTCAATGACTGTGACAAGTTCCGTACTTTCACGTTTCGCCGAGAAGGTGTGACGTCGTTCCCCCGACCCCTTCTGCCCGTTCGGGCTGCACCAAATGTACAGATCACAAATCGGTTTCGCATCTCGGCCGGACATGCCAAGGCTGGGAAGGGTCACTAGGTCGCACGATAGGCGGATCCTATTGCGTTACTTTTGTTTTCAACAACTCCGCGGTGCCGTCGCCGCCGTCGCCCCGGATTCCGGGGAAGCGCGGCGTCCGACACCCCGCACCGGGATCCCGTGATTCGAATTCGCCGCCGGAATACTGGAAATACAGTGAGGGTGACGGTATCCAGCGGCGAAGGGACACGGCGATGATGTCCATGCTCGGCGAGGTCCGACCGGAGCACGATTCCAGCGACGACCTGGTTCTCCTGCACTACCTGCGTTCGTTCCACCAGCCGCTGCTCGCGGTGTGGTCGGCGACGACCGAACGCGAGCAGCTGGCCGCGTGGCTCGGCACGGTCGCCGACGCGGACGACGGCGCGCTGACGATCACGCCGCTCGACGGGCCGGTCGCCGGTCCCGTCGCGGTGCGCGTCGAACACTGCCTGGCCCCACACCAATTGACGGTCCGCATCGACGACTGCGTGCTGGAGCTGCGGTTGACCCAGGTCGGCGTGGTCACCACCGTCGAGCTGATCCGCCGCCACCTCTGCCCTGCCGACGCGGGCGCAGTCGGCCCGCGCTGGCAGTACCTGCTCGACCGACTCACCGCCCACCTCTCCCAACAACCCCTACCGCGCTGGACCGACTACCCGAAGCGACCCAACGAGTACCGCTAGCCCAGCTCGGTGGTTGCGCCCCTACCCCACCCGCCATCGGGGTTCCACAAACCCAACACACTATTCACATGGGCTGCAACCTCTGTGAATAGTCCGAGGCCTCTGTGAACCCACCGAACTAGGCGTTCAGAAGAAGAAGCCCGCGATGCCCCAGCCCGGTCTGGCCTGCGCCTCGCGGATCCATTCCACGCAGGATTCGATGGCCGCGAGGACCTCGTGATCGATGCCCTCCCGCTGCTTCGGGGTCGCGGATTCCCACTGCACCAAGGCTTCCGCGCACTGCTCCGGCGTCCACTCGCCGTAGCCGGGTAAGTCGTCCGGCGCGGGGAGCGCCGCGGGCAGCGCGTGGTACCTGAAGTCGGCGACGCTGATCGCTTTGATGCCGAGCTCGGCGAGACCCTCGTCGACCTGCTCCAGCCAGCTGCCGCGGAACGGGGAGAAGTAGCGGTTGTCCAGGAATCGGCCATAGAACTGGCAGATCGTTTGGTAGGCGTACGCGTATTGGAAGCCGTACTCGGACTGGAACGGGCCGCCGTCGATCACGGCGCGCACCGCGTCGAAGCGCGACGGGGCCCCCGCGTCGATCTCGTCGGCGAACCAGTCGTCGGCGTGCGCGAGTTGGGCCTTGAAGCGACCGCCGATCATCCGCCGGAGCTTGTCGTCCCGCGAGCCGATAGCGCTTCTGACCCTGTCCAGTTCGGCGACGTAGATGCTCAGGCTGTAACTCATGATCGAACACTAGCGGCACCCACCGACACCGAACGGCACGCCGACGGAAGGCGTTTGGCGCTATGCGGGCACGTCCGACGGGTTCGGCACGAGGTGACGCAGGTGCGCGGTGAGCAATGCGTCGACCTCGGCCGCACGCTCGAGCTGCACCAGGTGCCCGGCGCCCGCGATCTTGGTCACCTCCCGCAGCTCGGGCACGGAGTTGCGCAACGTCGTCAGCGGGTCGCGGCCGCTGAAGCCCTCCATGTCGGGATCGCGCTCGCCGTACATGAAGTAGGCGGGCACGGTGACCAGTGCGTCGGCGTAGTCCGCCGTCAATTCCCAGTTGCGGTCGAGCGCGCGATACCAGTTCAGGCCGCCGGTGAACCCGGTGCGTTCGAAATCCCGCGCCAGGGTGTCGAATTCGTCCTCGGTCAGCCACCGCCACGGCAGCGGCGGCGCCTCGGGCAGCACGTCGAGGTAGCCGGTGCCCTCCGCGGGGAACTGCCAGGTGTCGAGGTAGTGGTAGTCGGCGCTCAGCGAGAAGTACACCCGGGCCAGGAACTCCCTTGTGCGCGCACCTAATTCCGCGTCGGCGACGCCGGGTTGCTGAAAGTAGTGCAGGTGCAGGAAATGTCGCGCGGCGGCCTTGGCCCACAGCTGCGACGGGGAGCGCGGCGGGCGCGGCGCGTACGGGTTGTTCAGCACGATGACACCGCGCACCCGCTCCGGTGCGCGTAATGCCAACTCCCACACCAGTGCCGCACCGAAGTCGAGGCCGACGAACACCGCCTGCTCGGCGCCGATGTCGTCGAGCAGGCCGAGCAGATCGCCGATCACCGCCCGGTTCGTGTACGCCTCGACCTCGTCCGGCCGATCGGTCTGCCCGTAGCCGCGCAGATCCGGCGCGATCGCGCGGTATCCGGCGGCGGCGACTGCGGCCAGCTGGTGGTGCCAGATGTACCAGGTGTGCGGGAAGCCGTGACAGAAGATCACCGGGTACCCGGCGCCCTGTTCGGCCACGTGCATGCGGACTCCGTTGGTCGTCACGAATCGATGGGTCAACTCCACTGCGTCCTCCACAACACGGGGTCCGTAACCAGGCCGCCTGCGACCGGGCCTGCGCAAAATCTAGAACGTGTTCCTATTTCAAGGTAGTGTCCCGTAGTCGTGAACGGAATACCCAGCGCACTCGGCGGCCGGATCGCCGTGGTCACCGGCGCGAGCCGCGGCATCGGCAAGGGCATCGCCATGGAACTCGGCGCGGCAGGCGCGACGGTGTACGTAACCGGCCGCTCAGCCACGCCAGGCCGACTGCCTGGAACGGTGCACGAGACGGCCGCCGCCATCGACGCCGCGGGCGGCACCGGCATCCCGTTCGTCTGCGACCATCGCGACGACGACGCGGTTCGGCGACTGTTCGAGCTGATCAAAGCCGAGCACGGCAAGCTCGACGTGCTAGTGAACAATGTCTACAACTCCCCCGCTGCGGCCCGCTGGCTCGGCAAGCCGTTCTGGGAGGTACCGCCGGACGCGTGGGACGAGACCTTCGACATCGGCGTTCGATCCCACTACGTGGCAAGCGTTTTCGCGGCGCCGCTGCTGATCGAAGCGGGCGGGCTGATCGTCAACATCTCCTCACCCGGCGCGCAGCGCTATATGCACAACGCGGTGTACGGCGTCGCCAAGACCGCAGTGGATCGCCTCACCGCGGACATGGCACACAATCTGGCCGACACCGCAGTCACCGCGGTCTCCCTCTGGCCCGGCATCGTGGATACCGAACTGCTGCAACTGGTTCCGGCCGACGCTCGCGGCCAACGACTGGTCACGCTGCCCGGCGAAGGCACCTTCGACCTCGCCGCCGCCGAATCCCCCCGCTTCCCCGGCCGCGCCGTTGTCGCCTTGGCCACCGACCCCGACCGCCGCTCCCGCACCGGAACCGCCTGGCGGGTAGCCGATCTCGCCGACGAGTACGGGTTCACCGACGTAGACGGCCGCATCCCGCGCGCGGACTAGCAGAACCGCATCACCGCGCGCGGGCCAGAAGAGTCGCATCGCCACGCAGCCAGAAGAGCCGGATTGCCATGCAGGCCAGGAGGTCCCGACTTTCCATGAACGCCTAGGCAACCCCGAGAAACCGTGCCACCGCAGGCGAAGTCGTCGGCTTGGCGTGCCACGCCAGGTACACATGCGACGGCGGCGCATCCGGAATGTCCACGTACACCACACCGGGATGCGGTGCCCGGCTGCGCGCCAATGCGGGCACGCCCCCGATACCCCGGTCCGCCGCAACGAGTTCGATCCATTCGTCGAAATTCTGGCAGGTGATGATCGGCCGATGCGGGTCCGCCGGATCCCACGACCCGGCATCGGTGGTGCCGGACACCACGTTCACCACCAGCGGATAGCCTGCCAGGTCGGCCCAGCGCAGCCCGGTCGCCTCAGCCAACGGCGAGCTCGCGGCGACGGCGAGCACCCGGCGCTCGGTCGCGATCACCCGCGACGCCAGGTGATTCGGTAGCCGAGTTTCCCTGCGGTAGATGGCGATATCGAGCGATCTGGCCTCGAGCGCGGCCAACGGATCGTCGACTCGACGCAGCGTGATGCGGCCACCGAGCGCCTCGTAACGACGTCGCGTCGCCGCCAGCCAGGTAGTCGGCAACAGCCATGCGAACCCGATTTCGATGGTGGCCCGCGACCGCAGCTGCGCGACAACGCCATCCACGTCGGCGACGATCCGCCGGGCGTGGGTGAGCAACTCGGCGCCGTCGTCCGTCAGGTCGAAGCGCCGCGAGGTGCGCTCGATGAGCCTGCCCTCCACGATCCGCTCCAACTGCTGGATGGTCCTGGTCAGCGCGGGCTGGCTCAGATGCAGGCTGGCCGCGGCCTTGGTATAGCTCCCCTCCTCACACAGCGCGACATACGCCCGCAGATGCCGCAGCTCGATATCCATGCATCAAGCGTATACATGGTGCGTAGAAAGCATTTAACAGACGTCGAAACGGGCCGTACGTTCGCGGGGTGACCGCTACTCTCGCGCCCGCTCCCCGCAAGAGCCTCGCACCGGCCTTCGCGGCCGCCGCCGGGCTGGCCGCCGCGATGGGCGTCGGCCGTTTCGTCTACACACCGCTGCTGCCCATCATGGTGGACGCGCACCGGATCAGCGCACACGACGGCGCCATGATCGCGACCGCCAACTACGCGGGCTACCTGCTCGGCGCCATCCTGCTCACCCGCTGGCCGGAATTGAACAGCCGCAACACTTTCCGCATCGCCGCCGGTCTGCTGGTGCTCAGCGAGCTGTTGATGGCCGTGCCTGCCCCTGCGCTGTTCCCGGCCGCGCTGCGCCTGATCGCCGGCGTCACCAGTGCCGTCATCTTCGTCGCCTGCGCGGGCGTCGCCGCCAGGCCGGGCAGCAGCCGGGAGGCGGCGGGCATCGCGTTCGGCGGCGTCGGCTTCGGCATCGCGCTGACCGGAGTGCTCGTCCTCGCGGTGCGGCCGTTTCTCGGCTGGCAGAGCATGTGGCTGGTGTCGGCCGTGCTGACCGCCGTGTTGCTGCTGCCCGCGTGGCGGCTCGACATCAGGCCGGGCCTGCGCGCCGGGAAGGCCACCATCCGATCGACCGGTGCGTGGCGCGCACTGCTCGTCGCCTACTTCCTCGAGGGCCTCGGCTACATCGTGATCGGCACGTTCCTGGTCGCCGCGGTCAGCGACGAACGCGGACCGGTGGTCGGCTCCGCGATCTGGGTGGTGGTCGGTGCGGCCGCCGTGCCGGCAACGGTGCTGTGGGGCGTCGCCGCTCGACGCTGGTCCCCCGCCGTGGCCATGCCGATAGCGCTAGTGGCGCAATGTGTTTCGGCATTGCTGCCGGCCGTCTCCGCCGCGGTGGTGCCCGCCGTGATTTCGGCGGCGCTATTCGGCGCGACGTTCCTCGGCATCGTCATGCTGGCCATGCGGATCGGTGGCGAGCTCTCGGATGACACCGCGGCGGCACCGCTCACCGCCGTCTACGGCGCGGGACAGATGCTCGGTCCGTTGGTGGTGGCGCCGGTGATCGGCAACAGTTATCCGGCCGCGTTCGTCATCGCCGCCCTGGTACTGGCGGCTGCGACGATCGCGGCCGGTGTAGTGACCCGCCTGATCAGGCGAACTTGATCTCCAGACCAATGCCGAGGATGGCAATCAGCCAGACGACGCCGGTGAAGATGGTGAGACGGTCGAGGTTCTTTTCCACGACGGTCGAGCCGGACAGGCTCGACTGCACACCACCACCAAAAAGGCTGGACAAACCTCCACCCTTGGCGCGGTGCAGCAGCACCAGCAGCACCAGCAGCACGCTGGTGACGATCAGGAGGATATCCAGGAACATCCGCATGCGGGACAGTGTATGCGGTCGATCGAATCCCACCGAATCAGGCACTCGGTAACTGTCACTGGGCAACCGAACCGCGCGCTGTGCGACAGACAACTCTGCCCTGCGCGACGGACAACTCAGCCCCGGTGCAACCGCCGACCCGGCCCCGGTGCAACCGCCGACCCGGCCCCGGTGCAACCGCCGACCCGGCCCCGGTGCAACCGCCGACCCGGCCCCGGTGCGACACACCACCCCGCCCCTGTGCAGCAGACGATCCTGCCCCGTGCAGCAGACGATCCTGCCCCGTGCAGCAGACGATCCTGCCCCGTGGTGCAGACGATCCTGCCCCGTGGTGCAGACGATCCTGCCCCGTGGTGCAGACGATCCTGCCCCGTGGTGCAGACAATTCAGTGCGGTGAGATCGCCACGAGATGGGTGATCCGGTCCGCGCCGTTGGTGTACTCCGCCACCGCCTGCTCGCGGATCTGATCCTGCGCGGTGAGCCGAACCTGGTGTTGATGCATGTGCTCGGCCCACGACCGGACGACGAACGCCTCCACATAGCGGTCGAGCACACCGACGTCGCGGTACAGCCGCCACTCCATCGCGCCGGTGCGTTGCCGCGACCGGCCGACGAACGCCATCGCGCTGGTGAACTCGTCGAGATGCTCCGGCGGCACGTCGTAAGTGCGCAGCACCAGCACCGGCCCGTCGGCCGGATCGGGTTCGACCGCCAGCTGCGGTTCCGGCCAGAACGCCGAAGGTGTCTGGTCGAGGTTCTCCGCGTTGTGGCTGATCGGCAGCCACACCGTGCTCACCGCGCAGCACGCGAGCAGCGCCGCGGCGCACAGGAGCGCGAACACTGGTCCGGCCGCGCCGGCGACCAGTCCCCACAGCAGCGAGCCGATCGCCTGCCCACCCATGAACACGAGCAGATATACCGAGAGCCCGCGCGCCCGCACCCAGGCAGGCAGCAACAACTGCATAGTCGAGTTCATCGTCGACATGGCGAGCAGCCAGGCGAAACCGGCAAAAACCAGCAGCACCAGCACGATCGGCACGACATGCAATACCGCGGCGGCGGCCGTCGCGACCCCGAACAGCACTGCGGCCGTGCTCAATCGCTGGGTCGGGGTCAGCAGCGTACGCAGCCGCGACAACCCGATCGCGCCGAGCACCGCGCCGAGGCCGAGCGCGCCGAGCATCAGTCCGTAGCCGGACGAGGACAGTCCGAGTTCGTCCCGCGCGATCACCGGGAGCAGCGCCCACAGCGCGCTGGCCGGCGCGATGAACAGGATCGAGCGCAGCAGCACCCGGCGGATCGCGGGCGCCGCGCGGATGAAACGGGTCCCGGCCTGCAACGCCGCCAACGGGCGTTCGCTTGGCAACCGCCGATCCTTCGCGGGCCTGCGCCACAGCGCGAGTACCACCACGATGCCGACGAACGACACCGCGTTGAGCGTGAACACCAGCGTCGGCCCCGACAGCGAGACCAGCACGCCCGCGATGGCAGGGCCTACCGCCCGCCCCACGTTGATGCTCATGCTGCCCAGCGCGGCCGCCGACGGAATCTGTTCGCGCGGAACGAGTTCCGGCTGAATCGCCTGCCAGGCAGGCCCGGTGAGCGCCTGCCCGCAGCCGAGCAGGAACAGCAGCGTCAACAGCACGGCAGGCGTGGTGTGCCCGGTCGCGGTCGACACCGCGAGCACCGCGGCGAGGATCGCCATCGACGACTGCGCACAGAGCAGCAGCCACCGCCGGTCGACCAGATCCGCGATCACCCCCGACGGGATCGCCAGCAGCATCACCGGCAGCGTGATCGCGGTCTGCACGAACGACACCAACACCGCGGCATTCGGCTCATCGACCAGAATCCACTGCGCTCCGACGGTCTGCATCCACGTCCCGAGCTGGGATACCAGCTGCGCGATCCACAGGGCGCGATACACCTTCGACCGCAACGGAGCCCAGGTGGAGACGGCGGCAGGGGCGGCAGTAATCACTTACCGAAGCTTAGCTTTCCCGCCCCACCACCCTGCCGACCGCCTGCTCGGGCCCCCCTTGTGTCGTCCAGCCACGACTTCAAGATCATGAGGTACTGGTGCAGGTGGCCTCTCGCACGATGCCGCCACCAGTGCCTCATGATCTTGAAACGGCCGGGTGATCCCGAACGCCCGATGCACCACCGCACGGCGATGGCGCGTCCGGAACCGGTGCGGCGCCGGTGGGGCCGATCGTTGGTCCGCGCGGAACTGATTCGCTGACAACACGCGGATTCCGCGATGATGTCCCTCTCGGCGTGACGCGCTCCCGCGAGTGGGACACGGTGGAAGCGACACGCCGCGGACGGCTCCGCCATGTCCCGCTCGCGCGCCGCCGAATGATCGGTGGTCCGCGCGGAACCGATTCACTGACAACAGGCTTCGCGCGGAGCGGTCACGGTGCGTGGCGTGGGCTAGAGGGTGTCCTTCTCGCGCGATTGGGCGCTCGTCAGGATCAGGGCGAGTACGAGGAGACCGCCGCCGAGCAAACCCGTTGTGGTCAGCCGTTCGCCGAGGATGAGGGCGGCGAGCACTGCGCCGGTGAGGGGTTCGAGGAGAGCGAGGACAGCGGCGGTGCCTGGGCCTGCGTCGGGGAGGCCGCGGAAGTAGAGGGTGTAGGCGATCGCCGTCGGGACCAGGCCGAGCACCAGGATCAAGGCGATGCCGCCTGCGGTCAGGTGGAATGTCACCCCGGTGGTTACGGCCAGTGGTGCGAGCAAGAGTCCGCCGCCAGTGAAGCCGAGGCCGGTGGTGGTCATCGCGTCGAGGCCTACTACTGGGCGGGCGCTGAGCACGGTGACCGTGGCGAACGCGGCGGCCGCGGCAACGGCCAGTGCGGCGCCGCCGAGCAGTCCGGCGGCGCTCATGTCGTCGGAGGGCACGCCGACCAGGAGAGCCAGACCGGCGAGGGCGATCCCGATGGTCACGGCTCGGCGCCGGTCCAGTGCGCGGCGGCCGGTGACTTGTTCGAGCAGCGCGACGAGGACGGGTGACGCGCCGATCGTGATCAACGTCGCGACGCTGACCGAGGACGCGGCGACCGCACCGAAATAGCTCGCTTGGAAGGCCGCGGCCAGACCGGCGACCGCGCCGATTCTGCGCCAGGCCACGGGGTTTCGCGGCCACGGCCGTCGGGTCACGGCCAACAGCGCGACAAGCAACAAGCCGCCGACCGCGAGGCGGCAGGCGGCCACCGCGACAGGTGAGAGGCCGGTGGAGCGGCCGAGCAGGGTACCGAGCAAACCGCCGGTGCCCCAGAGCATTCCGGCGCCGACGAGGTAGACGAGGCCGGAACGGCCTGCCGTGGACAGGGATACAGACATGATGGGTTCGCGCTCCTGCGACAGAAGGGTTGGGGTCGCGGAAGCGAGGTGCATGGGTTGTCCAGAAACGCTGGAACACACCGAAACGCCGGAGTTGCGGAAAGCCTTGATACCGAACGCGGACGCGGGCCGATATTGATCTCCGGAATGCCGAACCGGCGCACTCACCGATCAGGTGGCGCGCGGAGTCCTACACCTCGCTCAGGAGGCGGGCGGCGGGGTTATCGGAAAGCACCGGTGCACGCGGACGATACTAATGCCCGCCGCCGGGGTCTGTCGCGCGGGCCCGCGCCAGCAGTATCGGGTCTGCCTCGATGCGGGCCGCGGTGTCGGCGTCGGGTGGGTACAGCCTGGCGCGCAGGATCCAATCCTGGCGCAGCTCAGGCACTGTCACCTGTGATTGGTCCCACTTGTCTGCTATTCGACAAGTCCAGTCCATCTCCGACGAACCATCGGAACCCAGCTGGTAGGCGAGGTAATCGTTCCAGAGCGAGTACGACGTGGTGAGCGTGCGATCGTCGGGCACGTCGAGCGTCAGCAACCACCGCCCCTGTGCCCATTCGTACAGGCTGAGTAGTTCATTCGCCGTCTGCCGAACAACAGACCGGCGACGGCCGCGGCCCGGCCAGCACCACACCGGCGGCGCCGAACCGCAGTCGATGCCGCGGCGTGCCATCTCGGCCACCAACGCCGCGTAGGCGGGGCGCAGGTTCAGCGGCACACGATCCCAGCCGGCCCGGTAGACACCCGTCGACCGCACCGTGGCGACCACCTCCGCCGCCTGCAGTGTCCATACCCGCACGGGCGCGGCCTACTTGTCGACCGCGTCGGCGTAGGTCTGCAGCATGTCCTCGATGAGCGCGAGCACCGCGTCGTCCAGTTCGGGGCGCTGATAGACCCCGCGCACCACTGCCTGTCCCGAAAACAGATGCAGCACAAGGAAGAACATCGGCTCGCGCAGGCGCTGCGGGTACCGATTCAGGATGCCGGTGTCCTCGACGGCGGCGACGATCTCGTCGTAGTAGGTTTCGACCGTCGGCGCGATCCGCTCCCGCAGGTCGGCGTCGGAGCGGGCCGCCAGGTAGATCTCGCGCAGCGCGTGGGTGATGTTGTCCGACTGCGCGGCACGCAGGAAACGCAGGGCGGTGTCGAGCGGATTCGCTTGCGCGCCAAGCTGTTCCATCACCGCGGTGAAGGCGATGCGCTGCCGCGCGACGATTTCTTCGGCGGTCCGCACGATCAGGTCGAGCCTGCTGTCGAACTGCCGGAACATCGCGCCGACGGACAATCCCGCCCGCCCGCAGATCTCCTGCACGGTGGTGCGCTGGTAACCGACTTCGCCGATCGCGGCGATGGTCGCGTCGACCAGCTTGGTCACGGTGGCTTCGCGGCGCTCCTGTTGGGTGCGGCGCGGCCGTGCCGGTTCTGCGCTCCTGGTCATGACGAACCATCCTGCCCCGTGCGGTCGGTGCCGCCGCCCATCGGGTGGGCGTGACCGTCGCCACAGCACTCGGGCCTGCGTGACCGTTGACACAGCAAGAGGCGGGCCCTACATTCAATCCGCTGTTAAGAAGCAAATGTTCTCTTTCTTTTCGTGAGCCGCGCCGATGCGGAGATGTCGAGGAGTTCCAGATGACGATGGGCACCACCGGGAGCACCAGAAAGCTGGTCGCGCAGGCATGCCTCACCCTGGCCGCGGGATTGACCGTGGCACTGTGCCCGGCGCTGGTCGCCACGGCGCATGCGGAGCCGGTGCCGGTCGCGCCGCCCCTCCCCTTCCCGGTGCCGCCAGCCCCGCCCTATCTCGATCCCGGGTTCTACAACCCCGACCCGGCCCGAGTCGCTGCGGCCGAACCGGGCGAGATCCTTTCGGCACGCCAGGTCAACCTCGCCAACTTCTTCGTGATCCCGCTGAACGTGCGGGCATGGCAAGTGTCCTTCCGTAGCACCAACACTCGCGGCGAGGCCATCCCCGCGGTCGCCACCGTGATCGTCCCGCATCGGCCTTCCCCGACCCCCGAGCGGAACCTGGTCGCCTTCCAATTCGCCGAGGACTCGTTGTCGGTGAACTGCGCGCCGTCCTATGTCCTGCAGATGGGTTCGCTGCCGAACCCGACCAACCCGGTGATCTCGGCCGAGTTCATCGAGGTCCAGGCCATGCTGCAACTCGGCCACGCGGTGGTCGTCCCCGACCATCAAGGCCCGAACGCGGCGTACGCGGCCGGACCGCTCGGCGCCAGGATCACGTTGGACGCCATCCGGGCCGCCGAGAACTTCGAACAGGCCGGATTGAACGGCCCCGCCACCCGGACCGCGCTGTGGGGCTACTCCGGCGGCGCCATTCCGACCGCACACGCCGCCGAACTGCAGCGCACCTACGCGCCGGAACTGAACATCGTCGGCTCCGCGGTCGGCGGCCTGCTTGCCGATTTGCGCATGTCGCTCGACTACAACAACGGCACCTCGACCTTCGGCGGCGCGGTGCTCGGCGGATTGTTCGGTGTGGCACGGGAATATCCGGTACTCAACACCTTCATCGACCAGTACATGAATCCGCTCGGCAAGGCGGTCCGGGTGGTTCACGAAGGTCAGTGCGTCGCACTGCAATTCGCCGCGTTCCCGTTCGTGAACATCAAAGGACTGTTCAACTACCCCGGCGGCGACCCGATGACCGCGCCCGAACTGCAACCGCTGTTGGACGAGATGACCCTGGGTCGGCGCGGCACTCCGCAGTTCCCGGTGTACATCTACGAGGCGCCACTGGACGAGGCGATGCCGATCAACGCGGTCAACAACCTCTACGACGCCTACTGCAAGGATCCGAACGCCAGCGTCTACTACACCCGCGAGATCATCAGCGAGCACGGCATCGCCGCCGTGTCAGGCGCAGGTTCGGCCGCGCTGTGGCTCAACGACCGACTCAACGGCGTGCCGGCCAAGCCGGGCTGCACCAACCGGGATGTGCCGTTGCAGATCCTCGATCCCGGTGCGGCCGCCGCGTTCGCCAACGCGGTCGGGCAGACCCTGGCCTCCCTGCTCGGCATGCCGGTCTGACCGGCCGGAGACCGGACCGGATCGCTCAGCGTCGGTAGCATCGGCCCCATGTCGGTCAAACTGGTGTGGTTCGGTCCGGTCGTTCTCCTCGCACTTCTCGGCGTCGCCGCCTGCTCGGACGGGGACTCGGGCTCGAAATCGACCACCACCTCGACTACCGTCTCCGGCATGCCGATACCCGGTGGTGGACCGGTCCCGATGGGCCGCACCTTCATTTCGACCAAGGTCGACGGCACGCCGATCCCCGGCGGCGGACCGCTGACCATCACTTTCAAGGACGGCCGCATCGGCGCGGACGCCGGCTGCAATTCTCACGGCGGCGCAGTTACTTTCGACAACAACAAGCTCACCGTGTCCGGCTTGTCGAGCACCCTCATGGCCTGTGCCGACGACCGGCAGGGCGCCGACGGGTGGCTCAGCGGCCTGCTGGATGCGAAGCCGACGTGGCAGGTCGACGGCGACATGCTGACGCTGCAGGGCAACAACGTGACGGTGACGCTGCAGGACAAGAAGGTCGCCCAACCCGACAAGCCGATCAAGGGCACCACCTGGATCGTCACCGGCCTCATCACCCCGGACGCCCAAATCCGTTCGCAGGCCATCGATGACGTGAAACCCACCCTCACCATCGCCGAAGACGGCGCGGTCTCCGGCAGTGCGGGCTGCAACCGGATGATCGGCACCGCCACCGGCGCTGGCGCCGACCTCACCTTCCAGATCGGCACCACCAAGATGCTCTGCGGCCCCGAAGTGATGGAAGTCGAGCAGGCGGTCCTGAAAGCCTTGGACGGCAAGGTAACCGCCACCGTCGACGCCAACGTCCTCACCCTGCGCAACGCCAACGGAAGCGGCCTCACCCTGCGCGCGGAGTAACACTCCCAGCCCATCCCGTCGACAATGTGCCGAATCCCCCGCGCGCGAAGAAAATTCGGCACCGCACCGAGGCAGCGCCAGATCCCCCTCCGCACGGAGTAGCACTTCCAGCACATCCCGTCGACAAACGGTGCCGAATCCCTGTGCGCGAAGAACAACTTGGCACGCGCGCCCCGAGGACGAGGCAGATCCCGCGCGCGGAGTAACACTTCCAGCGCATCCCCGTCGACAAACGTGCCGAATCCCTGTGCGCGGAAAACAACTCGGCGCGCGCCCCGAGGGCGAGGGACTGCCAGATCCCCACACGCGGGTAACGCTCGCGGCACAAGTGCGTATCGACGACAAGACGCGCAATACCGGCTCGGCGAACGATGTGCAGACACAATAGACCCAGGCACCGCTACTGCGGCACCCGACTCATACGTGAACTCACGACAGTGCAGCAAGCGGCAGCCAACGCGAAAGGGCCGGGCATCGCTAGTGCGAGGCCCGGCCCTTTCGCGTGAAAACTGTTACGGCAGTGGGCCGCCCGCAGCGATCGCGGACAGGGTGGCGAACTCGTCACCCTTCAGCGAGGCGCCGCCGACCAGCGCACCGTCGATGTCCGGCTGCGCGACGAGCTCACCGACGTTCTTGGCGTTGACCGAACCGCCGTAGAGCACGCGGACACCCGCCGCGACCTCCGCCGAGGCCAGCTCGACCAGCTCTTTGCGGATGGCGCCGCAGACTTCCTGCGCGTCCGCGGGGGTCGCGACCTTGCCGGTGCCGATCGCCCAGACCGGCTCGTAGGCGATGACGACCTTCGAGATCTCCTCCGCCGTCAGGCCTTTCAACGATCCGCGCAGCTGCTCGATGTTGTACTCGACGTGGGTCTTCGCCTCGCGGACGTTGAGACCCTCGCCGATGCACACGATCGGCGTGATCCCGTGCTTGAGCGCCTGCTTGGCCTTGCCGAGCACGGTGGCGTCGTCCTCGTGGTGGTACTGGCGCCGCTCCGAATGCCCGACCGTCACGAAGGTGACACCGAGCTTGGCCAGCATGGCGCCGCTGATCTCGCCCGTGTAGGCACCCGAGTCGTACATCGAAACATCCTGCGCCCCATAGGTGAGCAGCAGCTTGTCGCCTTCCACCAGCGTCTGCACACTGCGCAGATCGGTGAACGGCGGCAACACCGACACGTCGACCCTGGCGAAGTACTTCTCCGGCAACGCGAACGCGATCTTCTGCACCAGGGCGATGGCCTCGAGATGGTTGAGGTTCATCTTCCAGTTGCCCGCGATGAGCGGCTTCCTAGTCACTGCCGTAGCACTCCTCAATCGTCCAGCACTGCGATGCCCGGAAGTTCCTTGCCCTCCAGGTATTCCAGCGACGCGCCGCCGCCGGTGGAGATATGCGAGAAACCGTCCTCGGGCAACCCGAGCGCGCGCACGGCCGCGGCCGAGTCGCCGCCGCCGACGACGGTGAACGCGCCCTTACCGGTCGCGGTGCCGATGGCCTCGGCCACCGCTCGAGTGCCTGCGGCGAAGTTCTCGAACTCGAACACACCCATCGGGCCGTTCCAGAACACCGTCTTCGCCTCGGTGAGCAGCGCCGCGAAGCGGGCGGCCGACTCGGGGCCGATGTCGAGACCCATCCAGCCGTCCGGGATCTCGTGTGCTGGCACCACCTTCGAATCCGCGTCGGCGGCGAAGGCGCTGGCCACCACGATGTCGCGCGGCAGGTGGATGACGTCGGCGAACCGGTCGAGCAGGTCCTTGCAGGTGTCGATCATCTCTTCCTGCAGCAGCGAGGTGCCGACCGAAAGGCCCTGTGCGGCAAGGAAGGTGAAGCACATTCCGCCACCGATGACCAGCGTGTCGACCTTCGGGGCGAGCGCCTCGATGACCGCGAGCTTGTCGGAGACCTTGGAACCACCGAGCACGACCGCGTACGGCCGCTCGGGATCCTGCGTCAACGTCGCGAGCACCTCGACCTCGGCGGCGACCAGCGTGCCCGCATAGTGCGGCAGCAGCTTGGCCACGTCGTACACCGACGCCTGCTTGCGGTGCACTACACCGAAACCGTCGGAGACGAACGCGCCGTCGTCGCCGACCAGCTCGACCAGCGCGGCCGCGAGCTTGGCCCGGTCCGCGTCGTCCTTGCTGGTCTCGCGCGCGTCGAAGCGGATGTTCTCCAGCAGGAGCACATCGCCGTCGGTCAGCCCCTCGGAGCGCGCGAGCGCGTCCTGGCCGACCACGTCACCGGCGAGCTGCACGTTGCGGCCGAGCTCCTCGGCCAGCTTCGCGGCGACCGGCGCCAGCGAAAGCTTGGGGTCCGGCTCGCCTTTCGGGCGACCGAGGTGCGCCGTGACGACCACCTTCGCGCCGGCCTCGACCAGCGCTTTGATGGTAGGCACCGACGCGATGATCCGACCGGGATCGGTGATCTGGCCGCTGTCGTCGAGGGGGACGTTCAGGTCGGAGCGCACGAGCACGCCCCGACCTTCGACACCCTCGGTCAGCAGATCTTGAAGTGTCTTGACTGCCATGGCCTCAGAGCGACTTGCCGACGAGGCCGATGAGGTCGGCGAGACGGTTGGAGTAGCCCCACTCGTTGTCGTACCAGGACACGACCTTCACCTGGTTGTCGATGACCTTGGTCAGCGGCGCGTCGTAGATCGACGAGTGCGGGTCGGTGACGATGTCGCTCGACACGATCGGGTCGACGTTGTACTTGAGGATGCCCTTCAGCGGGCCCTCGGCGGCGGCCTTGTACGCGGCGTTGATCTCGTCGATCGAGGCCGAGGTGCGCAGGGTCGCGGTGAGGTCGGTGACCGAGCCCGTCGGGACCGGAACGCGCAGCGCGTAACCGTCCAGCTTGCCCTGCAGTTCGGGGAGCACGAGGCCGATCGCCTTCGCGGCACCGGTGCCGGTCGGCACGATGTTCAGCGCGGCGGCGCGGGCACGACGCAGGTCGGGGTGCGGCGCATCCTGCAGGTTCTGGTCCTGGGTGTAGGCGTGGATGGTGGTCATCAGACCACGCTCGATGCCGAAGCTGTCGTTCAGCACCTTCGCCAGCGGGCCGAGGCAGTTGGTGGTGCACGAGGCGTTGGAGATGATGTTCTGGCTGCCGTCGTACTTGTCGTCGTTGACGCCCATGACGACGGTCAGGTCCTCGCCCTTGGCGGGCGCGGAGATGATGACCTTCTTGGCGCCGGCCGCGAGGTGGCCCTTCGCCTTGGTCGCGTCGGTGAAGATGCCGGTGGACTCGACGACCACGTCGACACCGAGGTCACCCCACGGCAGGGCCGCCGGGCCCTCCTTGATGGCCAGTGCCTTGATGCGCTGGTCGCCGACCACGATGGTGTCGTCGCCGTCCAGCGAGACATCCTGCGGCAGGCGGCCCAGGATCGAGTCGTACTTCAGCAGGGTCGCGAGAGTCGCGTTGTCGGTGAGGTCGTTGACCGCGACGATCTCGATGTCGGTGGTGCCCTGCGCCTTCAGCGCCTCCACCGCCCGGAAGAAGTTACGTCCGATACGACCGAAGCCGTTGATACCAACCCGGACAGTCACGTTATCGCTCCTCAGCTTTCAAGCGGATCATTCCGATGTCTTGTAACAGTAGTGCCCGACCGTAACCGCACCGACATGCACCTGTCCGTTGTGAACTGATGCTCTCGCTGCGGTTATCCGGTTCCCAGGGTGCGAACCGTCCGAGTGACACTCCACCACCGTAACCAGGGAAGTTGATCACCGACCGGTCTCTTTCCTCACAACCCGGCCCGCCGACCAGCACAGAACCGGCGTCAACCCTACTGGCAATCCGATTTGTCCGAACCGTCCACCCGCCGAACACCATCCGCCGATGGTTTGGTGTCGAGGGGGTACTGGTGCAGGTGGCTTCTCGGGCGATACCTACACCAGTACCCAGTGATCGGGCGACCAACTCCAGAACGGTGCGGATCCTGCCAACCGCCCTCGTGCGGCGCACCTCCGACAGCAGGCCCCACGGCCACACCGGCCCGCACAGTTCGCACGGTTCTGGAAATCCGCACTCTTTGGTGGATTCGCACTCCTTCTGGAGGCCCAGAAGGAGTGCGGATCCGCGGAAGGGGTACGAATCCTTCAGGACCAGGCGTGGCACCTCGAGGCCACGCTCGGCACCGGTCTGGATCCGCACCCGTTCTGTGGATCCGCACCCCCTTGGGGCACCCCGAGTGAGCGCGGATCCACGGAAAGAGTGCGAATCCAGCCAACCGGCATGGGTTACCGGTACTTCGATCGTTCCCCCTTCCGGTTGGCGGGAAGGGGGTGGGTCGTACCTACGCCTCGTCGAGGAGTTCGGCGGTGACTGCGGATTCGGTGTCAGGGACACCGAGTTCCTTGGCGCGACGGTCTGCCATCGAAAGCAGCCGTCGAATCCGCCCCGCCACAGCGTCTTTCGTCATCGGCGGATCGGCGAGCTGGCCGAGCTCCTCCAGCGAGGCCTGGCGATGCTGCACGCGCAGCTTGCCTGCCGCGGCCAAATGGTCGGGCACATCGTCGCTGAGGATCTCCAGCGCGCGCTCCACCCTGGCGGCCGCGGCGACTGCGGCCCTGGCCGAACGGCGCAGGTTGGCGTCGTCGAAGTTGGCGAGCCGGTTCGCGGTGGCCCGCACTTCGCGGCGCAGCCTGCGCTCCTCCCAGACGATGCGGGTGCCGTGCGCGCCCATCCTGGTGAGCAGCGCGCCGATCGCCTCGCCGTCGCGGACGACGACGCGGTCGGTGCCGCGCACCTCACGTGCCTTCGCCGTGATGCCGAGCCTGCGGGCCGCGCCGACCAGCGCGAGCGCCGCCTCCGGACCCGGGCAGCTCACCTCGAGCGCGGAGGAACGGCCCGGCTCGGTGAGCGACCCGTGCGCGAGAAATGCTCCGCGCCAAGCGGCTTCGGCGTCCGCGATGCTGCCGCCGACCACCTGTGCAGGCAGCCCGCGCACCGGACGACCACGCACATCGAGCAGCCCGGTCTGCCGGGCCAGCGCCTCGCCCTCCTTGGACACGCGCACCACATACCGGGAGGTCTTGCGCAGACCGCCGGCACCGAGCACGTGCACATCGGAGCCATAGCCGTATAGCTCGAAGATCTCCCTGCGCAGCCTGCGCGCGATGGAACCCATGTCCACCTCGGCCTCGACGATCACCCGCCCGCCGACGATGTGCAGGCCACCGGCGAACCGCAGCAACGCCGACAGTTCCGCCTTGCGGGAACTGACTTGCGACACGGTGAGCCTGCTCAGCTCGTCCTTCACATCGGCTGTCATCGCCACGAGACGCGCTCCTTTCCACCCAACCCGGAACGCACATCCTGACCCATGTGCCGTCCCTCGACTCGAAGCCCTGCCATTTGCGACCGAGGTTGCCGGATCAATTGATCCAGTGCGGCGGCAAGCTTTCCGGGGTGATGCCGGTCCGTTCCCGCTTCGGCGACATCGGAGAAGGTTACTCGCGCCCGCAACTGTTCCGCAGCTCTGGCCACATGTTCTCGCTCGCGACCTTCGGGCACGGACCCGGAATCGACAAGTACTTCGTCGACCACGAATTCCGGTGCGTGCTGGGACAATACATGCAGGTGCCGTTCGGCGGAGAAACCCGCCGTTTCGCCAGGTTCGGCGGCTAGGTTCAGCACCAGGACTTTTCTGGCTCGGGTGTACACGAGCGCCTCTCGGAGTTCGGGGACGAGCACATGGGGGATGACGCTGGTGAACCAAGAACCAGGACCGAGCACGACGACGTCGGCGTGTTCGATGGCCGAGGTGGCCTCCTGGCCCGCGGGCGGATCGGACGGAATCAACCGCACGCGCCGCACCTTGCCGGGTGTTGTCGCAATGGCGACCTGTCCGCGAATGCACCGGCTCACTCGCGGATCTGCTTCCAGCCCAGCCACATCCGCTTCGATATCGAGCGCGATGGGCGACATCGGGAGTACCCGGCCGGTGATGTTCAGCATTTTCGCGACCTCGTCCAGCGCGGCCACCGGATCGCCGAGGACCTCGGTGAGCCCGGCCAGGATGAGGTTGCCGACCGAATGACCGGCCAGCGCGCCGGTGCCGCCGAAGCGGTGCTGCACGGTCTTCGTCCAGACGCCGTCGGCGTCGGCGGCCAGTGCGGCCAGCGCCATGCGTAGATCACCGGGCGGTAGCACGCCGAGTTCGGCACGTAGCCGACCGGACGATCCGCCGTCGTCGGCGACGGTGACGACCGCACTGATCTTTCTGGTCAGTCGCCGGATCGCGGTCAGCGTCGCGTAGAGACCATGCCCGCCACCCAGCGCGACAATGCTGGGATCGGTTTCCCAACCCGTCATTCGCGCCCCAGATCCCGATGGACGACCCGCACCACGTCGGCGGATCCTTCGGCGCCGCCGGTGATCTCGCTCATCAGCTCGCCAAGAGCCTCGGCTATCGCCACGCTGCGGTGCCTGCCTCCGGTGCAGCCCACTGCGACCGTCATGTATCGCTTCCCCTCTTGGCGGTAACCGTTCATCGTCAGATCGACCAGGTGGTGGCAGGTACGTAGATAATCGCCTGCGCCGGGGCGCGACAGCACATACTCGCTCACCACTGGTTCCTGACCAGTGTGGTCCCGCAATTCTGGAATCCAATGTGGATTAGGTAGAAAACGCACATCCAACACCATGTCGGCGTCCAGTGGAACCCCGTGCTTGAAGCCGAAAGACTGCACGGTCAGCTGCAGCGCGCTCGGCGCGCCGCCACCATACGCCTCCTCCAGCTTGCGGTGCAGCTGGTGGATGGACAGTTCGGTGGTGTCGATGACCAGGTCGGCGGCGCTCTTCACAGCGGAGAGCCGAATCCGTTCGGCGGCGATACCCGCCGAGAGCGTGCCGTCCCTGCTCTCGCTCTGCAGCGGATGACGGCGCCTGGCGAAGCCGAACCGACGGATCAGTACCTCGTCGGATGCTTCGAGAAACAGCACCCTGGTCTGGATGCCGAGCTTCCGCAACTGTTCGGTGACCACCGAGAGATCGCCGGTGAAGAACCGGCTGCGCACGTCCATCACCAGGGCGAGGCTGCGGATCGGCGGTTCGGCGGAGGCGCCGAGTTCGACCATCCTGCCGATCAGCTCCGGCGGCAGGTTGTCGGTGACATACCAGCCGAGATCTTCGAGTACGCGGGCGGCGGTGCCGCGGCCCGCGCCGGATAGCCCGGTCACGATCACGACTTCTACCTGCGGGTTCACCGCTGGGACAGCGCTCGCGGGGCTGGCCTGCTCCGCGGTCTGTCGCGGTGTGCCCGCAGTGTTGTTCGATTCGACGCGTGTCATGTCCTACCGGATCCGTCTCTTGGGTACCTCTCGAATCATCCCGCACCGGTTCCGGTATCGGGCGCAGACACACAACGTACGCGAAACCGAAACTTCCGGTGTGGTGGTCGAGCGACTATTCCGATTGCAGCGCGGCGAGCACCGCCTTGGCGGTCGCCAGCCCGATGCCGGGGACCTCGGTGATTTCCTCCACCGTTGCCTGCTTGAGTTTGGCCACCGAACCGAAGTGAGTCACCAACGCGGTCCGGCGCGCCGCCCCGAGGCCGGGCACCGAGTCCAGCGCGGACGCGGTCATCCGGCGCGACCGTTTGCTGCGATGGAAGGTGATCGCGAATCGGTGCGCCTCGTCGCGCACCCGTTGCAGCAGGAACAGCGCCTCGCTGTTGCGGGGCATGATCACCGGGTCGCTCTCCCCCGGCACCCACACCTCTTCGAGCCGTTTGGCGAGGCCGATCACCGCGACATCGGTGATGCCGAGCTCGTCGAGCACCTCGGCGGCGGCCGCGACCTGAGGTGCGCCGCCGTCGACGACGTACAGGTTCGGCGGGTAGGAGAACTTGCGCGGGCGACCGGTCTGCGGGTCGATGCCGGGGCGGGTGTTGAGTTCCAGTGCGGTATCGCCGATTTCGACAACATCGGCGCTGTCGTTCTCGGCTTGATCCGCGCTCGCCATGAGGTCGCGTTCTTTTTGCAGCTTGTAGAACCGTCGCCGGGTGACCTCGCGAATGCTGCCGACGTCGTCGGAGCGGCCGTCGCCCGCGGCCTCCTTGATCGCGTAGTGGCGGTACTCGGATTTGCGCGGCAGACCGTCCTCGAAGACAACCAGCGAGGCGACCACGTCGGTGCCCTGCACGTGGCTGATGTCGACGCATTCGATCCGCAGCGGGGCCGAGTCGAGGTCGAGTGCGTCCTGAATGGCTTGCAGCGCAGCCGATCTGGAGGTGAGGTCGCCCGCGCGCTTGAGTTTGTGCTGCTGCAGTGCCTCCATCGCGTTGCGTTGCACGGTTTCGGCCAGCGCCTTCTTGTCGCCGCGCTGCGGTACTCGCAGGTGCACCGTCGAACCGCGCAGATTCGACAGCCACTCCTGGATCTGCTCGACGTTGGCGGGCAGCGCGGGAACGAGCACCTCCCTCGGCACCACGGTGGCGGGCTGTTCGCCCTCGCCCAACTCGGCGGCGGCCACCTGCTCGCCGTAGAACTGGGTGAGGAACTGCTCGACGAGTACGGCCAGTTCGCTGCCCGCCTCGGGCGTGTCGCGATCCGGCTCGGCGCCCTCCGAGGCGCCGCCAGCTGCCTCCTCCCGGCTCGACCGAACCAGGTCGAGGGCGTCACCCGACTTGTCCACCACCCAGCCGCGCTGGCCGCGGACCCGGCCGTCGCGCACGTGGAAGATCTGCACCGCGGCCTCCAGCTCGTCGGTGGCGAAGGCGATCACGTCGGCGTCTGTGCCGGTACCGAGCACCACCGCCTGCTTCTCCAGCGCGCGACGCAACGCCTGCACGTCGTCGCGCAACCTGGCGGCGTTCTCGAAGTCCAGGTCCTCGGCGGCGTCCTGCATCCTGCGTTCCAGCTGCCGCACCATGCGGTCGGTGCGGCCTGCCAGGAAGTCGCAGAAGTCCTCGACGATCCTGCGGTGCTCCGCGGCGCTGACCCTGCCGATGCACGGCGCCGAACACTTGTCGATGTAGCCGAGCAGGCAGGGGCGCCCGATCTGGTTGTGCCGCTTGAACACTCCGTTCGAGCAAGTGCGAGCGGGGAACACGCGCAGCAGCAGGTCCAGGGTTTCCCGGATCGCCCAGGCGTGCGCGTACGGGCCGAAGTACCGCACGCCCTTCTTGCGCGCGCCGCGGTAGACGAACAGGCGGGGGAACTCCTCGTTCAACGTCACCGCGAGCACCGGGTACGACTTGTCGTCGCGGTAGCGGACATTGAACCGCGGATCGAATTCCTTGATCCAGTTGTATTCGAGCTGCAGCGCCTCGACCTCGGTGGACACCACCGTCCACTCGACGCTCGCCGCCGTGGTGACCATCTGCCGCGTCCGCGGATGCAGCGAAGCGACGTCGGCGAAGTACGAGTTCAGCCTGCTGCGCAGGCTCTTCGCCTTCCCGACATAGATGACCTGCCGGTGCGCGTCCCGGAACTTGTACACCCCTGGTTCTACGGGAATCGTGCCCGGCTTCGGCCGGTACGTCGCTGGATCTGCCACCCATCCAGCCTAACGAGCAGGTCCGACAGGTCCGCCGAGGTGTTGGGGGCCTGTCGGATTTCGCCGGTTCAGCGCGCCCGGCCGACATCGGATCGACGAAACACGCTGCACCGCAGGAAGATCGCCGCCCGTGCGCCTGCTCAGTGGGCGAGGCGTGGTTGGTCGAACCACGCCATGGCTTCGGACCGGTTCAGCTGGTAGAGGATGGCGCACGAGGTGACCAGTGAATAGAGGGAGGCGACAACCCACAGTGGGAACGGAACCGGACCCGTGCCACTGAGCACGCCCATCGCGCCCTGGGCGAGCGCCGCGGCCAGCGCCGCAGTGCGTACCCGGCTGCTGTGGCGGGTGAAACGCAGCGCAATGAGGCCGAGCGGGACACCGAACAGATACTGCGTCGCCGCGGTGAGGCCTGCAGCGTCGCCGATCGTCAGCCACATGATCAGCGGATACGCGAGACCGACCGCGCCGAGCCCGAATCCCATATCCCGCGCATCGCGGACCGGTCCAGGTAGCGCCGCTCGCCCGAGCAACTCGGTGACCAGTGCCCGATCCCAATCCGATAACTCCGCTGTCACGACGTCTCCCGATCGCACGGCCAGATCCATGGCGCCACCGCGCCGCGAATCCATGGTGCCGCGAAACCGGCGCACTCATCGGATGATTCAGCGAATCTGTCCACTGGCTGAGCTGGAGTTTGCCGACGGCCGCCGGATGACCTTGGATATCAGGCGGATCCGCCGCATCGTTCGGCCGGCCAGCGGCGACTTCGTCCCTGCGTTTCAGCGGTCGATCGTGAAACCGTGCTCCTGTAGCGCGTCGATCAAACCCGTGGGGCGTTCCCAAGTGGGTAGCGGGTCGACCAGTGCGAATCGGCAGCCGAGGGCAGTCGCGCCGCCGTCCGCCTCCGCGCTGTCGCCCACCATGAGGGCCGACTCCGGGTCGACGCCGAGCTTGTCGAGGGTGGCCGCGAAGATGCGTTGGTCGGGTTTCATCGCGCCGATCTCGAAGGAGAGGGCGAAGGCATCGATGTACCTGTCCCAGTTGCGGGCGGTGAACGCCGCGCGCACGTCGAAGGCGATGTTGCTCACGAGCGCGATCTGCAAGCCCTGAGCCGCAAGGGAAGTCAGCACCGCTTCGACGTCGGGGTAGGGCGTCCAGCTGGTGGGATCGACCATGTGGTCATAGAGGAGGGCGGCCTGGTCGTCGGTGGGCACGCCGGATTTGCGCAGCACCTCGAGATAGGCGTGCCGATGCAGCTTCGGGTCCAGATCACGGTTCTCCCACGCATGCTGGCCCTCGGCGTCGAACTCGACGAGCTGGCCGACCGGCGCGGTCATCCTGCGCAGGATCTCGGTCTTCTCGTCCAAGTCGAAGGCGCGGCCGTCGGCCGCGACGAGCCCATCACCCCAAGCCTGGCTCTCGCCCAGTCGAAACAAGGTCCCGGAATAGTCGAACAGCACCGCCTCGATCGTCACCGGACCAGCCTACCGACGGATGCGCACCGGTCGGAATTCGCGCCGCGCAGGCACCCCATCCGGCCAGGTCCGGCCCGGGTTTTCCGGCGGGTCGACGACAAGCGGTGGCGCGCAAGAGCGTTCATCGCCGATCCGGACAAAACCCGCCGCACGGCTCGTCCGCTAAACCGTCCCCCGTTGTCGGTACCGACCGTTAGAGTCCCTGGCATGAGGCGCTCGCGAGGAACCTGGACCAGCGTTGTGGCGGCCGTGCTGCTCACCGCGGGGATGGCAACCGCCTGTTCGTCGGAGGCGGACAAGGCAGTCGGCGTCTGCGAGGCGACGCCGAACGGGACGCTGATGGCGGCCACGCAGTCCGAGGCGAGCGGCAAGACCAAGGACATCAGCACCAATCCGGAGCTGTCCACCGGCTATCGGTCCGGGATGACGAAGGCCAGCACCAAGACCTTCGCGGTCGCCACCGCGAACACGGTGGCCAGCAAGGCCGCGTGCGAGGTGCTGCGCGACGGCGGCACCGCAGCCGACGCGCTCATCACGGCGCAGACCATGCTCGGGCTGGTGGAGCCGCAGTCCTCCGGCATCGGCGGCGGCGCGTTCCTGATGTACTACGACGCAGCGACCAAGTCGGTGGAGGCCTACGACGGGCGCGAAGTTGCCCCCGCCGCGGCGACCGAGAACTATCTGCGCTGGGTCAGCGACACCGATCAGTCCGCGCCGAAGCCGAACGCGCGGGCCAGCGGCCGGTCCATCGGCGTCCCAGGCGTGCTGCGGATGCTGGAGATGGCGCACCGCGATCACGGCAAGACGAGCTGGCGCGAACTGTTCGACCCGGCCATCGGACTCGCCGACAAGGGGTTCCCGATCGGTCCGCGGCTCGCGGCGCAGATCGCGGAACAGGCCAAGAATCTCGCCGTCGACGACGCGGCGAAGGCGTACTTCCTCAACCCCGATGGCACCCCGAAAGCCACCGACACCGTGCTCACCAACCCCGCGATGGCGAAGGTGCTCGGCGCCGTCGCCACCGATGGTGCGCAGGCCTTCTACACCGGCGCCATCGCGCAGGACATCGTCGCCGCCGTGACCGCAGGCTCCGGCGGCCGCACCCCCGGCCTCATCACGACCGCCGACCTGGCCAACTACCAGGCGAAGAAGCGCACCGCTCTGTGCACCGACTACCGCAACCACCAGATCTGCGGCATGCCGAATCCGTCGTCCGGCGGCAGCACCGTCGCGGCGACCCTCGGCATCCTCGAGAACTTCGACTTGGCCGCGCTGCGACCGGACAACCTCGCAGACGGCGGCGACAGCGCACGCAACGGCGGCAAACCGAAAGCCGAGGCGGTGCACCTCATCTCGGAGGCCGAGCGCCTCGCCTACGCCGACCGCAACAAGTACGTGGCCGACACCGATTTCATTCCGCTGCCAGGTAATTCGCCGCAGACCCTGGTGAACAAGGACTACCTGAAGCAGCGGTCCGGCCTGATCGACCGCAACCGCAGCATGGGCACCGCCCAGCCCGGCGATTTCGGGCCGGTTCCGCTCGGCGTCGGCCCGCAGCCGCCGGAGCACGGCACCAGCCACATCTCGGTCGTCGACCAGTACGGCAACGCGGCCGCGATGACCACCACCGTGGAATCCGAGTTCGGGGCATTCCACCTCGTCGACGGATTCGTGCTGAACAACCAGCTCACCGACTTCTCCGCCGACCCGCTCGGCACCGACGGCGCCCCCGTCGCCAACCGCATCCAACCCAACAAGCGCCCCCGCAGCTCGATGGCCCCCACCCTCGTCTTCGACAAGGGCCCCGACGGCACCCGCGGCGCCCTCACCCATGTCGCAGGCTCCCCCGGCGGCTCGGTGATCATCCAGTTCGTCGTGAAAACCCTGATCAGCATGCTGGATTGGGGCCTGGACCCGCAGCAAGCCGTCTCCGCCCTCTCCTTCGGCGCAGGCAACACCCCCACCACCGGCCTCGGCGGCGAACACCCGTCCATCAACGCCGCCGACAACGGCGACCACGACGCCCTCGTCCTCCGCCTCCGCGAACTAGGCCACCAGGTCTCGGTGGCTCCCCAGTCCAGCGGCCTCAGCGCGTTGCAACGCGCACCCGACGGCTGGACCGGCGGCGCCGACCCTCGCCGCGAGGGAGCGGTGCTCGGCGATACTCGGTAAGGGCTGGGGTTCCGAAGGGGAAGGTAGGTAACAGAAGACACTGCCTGCCGTCGGAATCGTGAGTTGGCGATGTGCCATAGGCATGTGCCGTAGTAGCGCTTGACGTACGAATGTGCTTGTGGCGCACGCTGCGGCGTGGGTCGAGTGGTCCGGTTCAAAGATCCTCCGGGGAAGTGATCCTGAGGGAGGTTGACGGGAGTCATATGGTGGGCGTCTCGACTCGTCTTGCCACCATTTGACTCCCGTCAACGGAGGTCAGCAACCATTCAACTACCGTCAACGAGGCCCAACCGTTTGACTACCGTCGATGGGGTCGGCAACAGTCCCCGGTCATCGGCCGGGGGTTCGACTCAGAGACCTCCAAAGCGATCTTGAAGCGTTGGCGTGGGAGAAAAGGTGCGTGTCGCGACACGCGTCGCAACCACTTCTCTCACGCCAATCAGGTTCAGCAACTACTTCTCTCACGCCAACATGGTCGGCAACCACTTCTCTCACGCCAACGAGGGAAGCCACCGCAATTCTCACCTCGACACGACCCAGCCGCTGCATCGGGCTGCGGTCCGGGCCGAAGGTCCTCGGGAAGTGATCTCGGGGGATGTTGACGGGAGAGAAATGGTGCGTGTCGCGCGGCGTGTTGCAACCATATGACTCCGCTCAACGAGGATCAGCAACCATTTCTCTCCCGTCGATCAAGCACGGCAACCATGCGACTACCGCCGATGGGCACGAATATTCGAGGTCTTCTTGAAGGCTCTCGAGACTGGACCACAGCCAAGTAACCCGGCTGGAACCAGA
>NZ_BDAY01000059.1 GCF_001612685.1 Nocardia altamirensis NBRC 108246 | reverse complement strand
CGCGCGGCCTCTTCGTGCCCCGACGTGGCGACGAGTGGCACATGGTGGAGAGGTCTTCTCGGCGTTTGCCGCAGCCATGTGCCACTCGTGGTCTTGGGCCCGCGTGGTTACATCGGCCGCGCGCGGGTGGGTCGCTGGTGTGTCGCGTGTTCGTGGGGTTGCTTCGATTCGGTCGCCGGTGCGAGTGGCCTGGCTGGCGTGGCCTTTTCGTACCTCGACGTGGCGACGAGTGGCACATGGTGGAGGGGTCTTCTCGGCGTTTGCCGCAGCCATGTGCCACTCGTGGTCTTGGGCCCGCGTGGTTACGTCGGCTGCGCGTGGGTGGGTCGCTGGTGTGCCGCGTGTTCGTGGGGTTGCTTCGACTCGGTCGCCGGTGCGAGTGGCCTGGGTGGTCTTGCACCCGCGTGGTTACATCGGTCGCGCGTGGGTGGGTCGCTGGTGTGCCGCGTGTTCGTGGGGTTGCTTCGATTCGGTCGCCGGTGCGAGTGGCCTGGCTGGCGTGGCCTTTTCGTGTCTCGACGTGGTGACGAGTGGCACATGGTGGAGGGGTCTTCTCGGTGTTTGCCGCAGCCATGTGCCACTCGTGGTCGGTGCGCGTGTGCGGGGACTATTTGAGGGGGAGGGGGAGGCCGGCTACTACGAGGACGGCGTGGTCGCAGGCTTGGGCTAGGCGTTGGTTGAGGGTGCCGATTTCGTCGCGGAAGAGGCGGCCGGAGCGGGTGGCGGGGATGATGCCCATGCCGACTTCGGGGGTGACGATGATCAGGCGGTGGGGGTAGGCGGCGACCACGGTGACGAGGGCGTCGGCGTCGGGGGCGACGGTGCCGCGAGGGGATTCCCAGGCGTCGAGTGCGTCGATGCGGGCGGTGAGCCAGGTGCCGATGTCGTCGATGAGGGTGGTGCCCTCGGATGGCGCAGTGCTGAGTATTGCTGCCGGGTCGGCGCTTTCGATCACGTCCCAGTCGGCTGGTCTGCGGTCGCGGTGTTTCGCGATGCGTTCGGCGAAGTCGTGATCCGCGGGGTCGGGGATCGAGGTCGCAAGGTAGCGCACGGGACCGGCCGCCGCCGCCAACTCCTCGGCGTAGGCCGACTTGCCCGATCGCGCCCCGCCGAGGACGAGGATCCGGCGCGGTTCGGAGGGCGGGACACTGTGCGGCACGTCAGCACGCTACCAACCGCCGACACCGGCCGCGCCAGGCGAACCCGTGGGTCGGTGCAAGTCCGCGGCTCCCTGATTCAGCTGGCCAGAGCCGACCGCGCCCGATGAGTCAACCGGGTTTGGGGAGTCGGCTTGCACTGAGGGGCAGCCGCGCTCACGGAGTCGGCCCGCGCTCAGGGGGTCGGCCCGCGCTCAGGGGGTCTG
>NZ_BDAY01000058.1 GCF_001612685.1 Nocardia altamirensis NBRC 108246 | reverse complement strand
CAAGTCAACTGGGCGAGGCGCTTTCGGTTGGGTGGGGCGAGGTGACTTGGTTCCGTCGCGCGAGGGCGGGATTCAGGCGGAGGTTTCGACGGGTTCGCAGGGGCCGAAGCGGCGGCGGTATTCGGTGGGGGCGATGCCGACGAGGCGTTGGAAGTGGTGGCGGAGGAGGGCGCCGGAGCCGAAACCTGCTCGGGTGGCGATTTGTTCGAGGCCGAGGTCGGTTTCTTCGAGCAGTTGTTTGGTGAGCAGGACCCGCTGGTTGGTCAGCCACTTCACCGGGGTTGTTCCGGTTTCGGCGGCGAAGCGGCGGGCGAAGGTGCGGGTGGACATGGTGGAGCGGGCGGCGAGTTCCTCGATGGTGTGCGGGAGGTCGAGGTTGTCGTTCATCCACTCGAGCGTCGAGACGAGGCTGTCGGAGGTGCAGGTGGCGACGGGGCGTTCGATGAATTGCCGTTGGCCGCCGTCACGTTGGGGCGGCACCACCATGCGCCGGGCGATCGCGTTGGCAACCGCGCTGCCGAGTTCGCGGCGGACCAGGTGCAGGCACGCGTCGATGCCTGCCGCGGTGCCTGCGCTGGTGATCAGGTTGCCTTCGTCGACGAACAGCACGTCGGGGTCGACGGTCGCGTTCGGGTACAGCGCAGCGAGCTCGTCCACGTGGCCCCAGTGCGTGGTGCATTTGCGCCCGTCGAGCAGTCCGGCCGCGCCGGCCATGAACGCACCCGAGCACACCGTGAGCACGATGGCGCCTGCCGCAGCGGCGTCCCGGATGGCGTCGACGACCCGCGGGTCGAATCCGTGCTTCGCGTTGGCGGCGGGAATGGCGATCAGGTCCGCCTTCGCCAGCTCTTCGAGGCCGTAGTCGGGGGTGATGGAGACACCGGGGGCGGTGGACCGCAACGGCTTTCCTGGTTCGGCGCCGCAGACCTTGAAGTCGAAGGCTGGCAGGCCGTCGGCGGATCGGTCCAGTCCGAACACCTCGCAGATGACCCCGAATTCGAACATCGCCATGCGATCGGACAGCACCACCGCAACCTTGGACAGCATGCAATCAGTGTACTGGCTGAATCTTTACGAAGGGTGGCAGTACCGCCACTTTCGGCGGGAACTCATTGAGCGCAAAATTACTGCCATGGTTACTTTCGTACTCACCCTGGCAGTCATCGTCGGCTTTGCGATCCTCGTGCAGAGCTTCTCCAGCGCAGCATCAACCCCCGCCCTCACCGACCGCGACGCCGAGCGCATGCAGGCCGAGCTGACGGCGATGGTCGCCCGCGGCGCTCACCACTAATCCCCGCAGGCTGCCCCTGCCGGGACGGCTCCCAGAAGAGGAATCGACAACATGCGCGACGGAATAAGACAAACACCGAGACCGCGGCAACTCCGCGGCTGCAGAGCCAGTTAAGCCATGTGTCCGCCTACAAAAGCGGCCCGGCTCGGATCCCGAGCCGGGCCGCACTCGTGTACGGGGCTAGACGGCGGTGCCAGGCCCGATGCGCGGCTTGGGCGCCCGCATC
The DNA here is from genome assembly GCF_001612685.1 of Nocardia altamirensis NBRC 108246. GTDB lineage: Bacteria > Actinomycetota > Actinomycetes > Mycobacteriales > Mycobacteriaceae > Nocardia > Nocardia altamirensis. The sequence continues at coordinate 14,378 of NZ_BDAY01000058.1, read as the reverse complement.
TTGCGGATCTGCGAGGCGCGCACGAACGCGTACCAACCGATCTTGTAGCCGGTGTCGATGCTGTCCGGGAAACGCTCCCTGACCCGGTTGTTCACGATCCGCCCGAGCACGAAACCCTCGATGATCATGAAGGCCATCATCACCAGCATCGCCAGCGTGACGATCGTCTGCAGCGCAGGCGCGACGAACATCGACAGGATCAGCACCAGCGCCATCGGCATGAACAGGCCGACCAGGTTGCGCCTGGCATCGACGATGTCGCGGACGAACGCGCGCACCGGTCCCTGATCGCGCGGCAGCAGGTACTTGTCTTCGCCGGCGAGCATGCGGGTCCGGCGATCAGCGGCCGCAGCCTTGCGCTCGGCAGAGGCCGCTTTGCGGTCCTCCTTACTGCCACGCGCGGCCCTGCGCCGGGCGCGGGCTTCCTTCGTCGTCATCGGCGCAGGCGCGACCGGGCCGCGGCGCTTGCCTTGCGCGTCACGGCGTTTCGGAGTGGGACGGCCCTTGCCCGCGGTGGCGGAAACCGCCGTGCGAGTGGAGCCCGCGGCCGAGCTGTCGTCCACGACCGCCGTCTGATCGGCGGCCGCGTCGGTGGTGCTGGACTCGCCGCGACGGAACAATTTCACACCGACCAGGCTATTCGATGACATACGCGGCGGGAAATGCGGTCCGATTCGCGCAGGTGTGACAGGTCACGGTGGGGACGACGGCCGCTGGGGTTGCTGAACACGTGGGCGTGTGTTGCTCAGGACCCGGTGGTGGCAAGATGGGGAATAGCAGCCCGCCGAGTGGTGTTGACCGACACGACCCGTGCGCTGTTCACGGGTCGACGACAGGTTCCTCGAGGAGAGTTCATGACTGTGCAGAACGAGACCGCCACCGAAACCCACGGTGCCGTGCTGACCGATGCTGCCGCCAGCAAGGCGAAGGCGCTGCTGGACCAGGAGGGTCGCGACGACCTGGCGCTGCGCATTGCCGTGCAGCCCGGCGGGTGTGCCGGCCTGCGGTACCAGCTCTTCTTCGACGACCGCTCGCTCGACGGCGACATCGTTGTCGAATTCAGCGGCGTCAAGCTGGCTGTCGACCGGATGAGCGCCCCGTACATCCAGGGTGCCTCCATCGACTTCGTCGACACCATCGAGAAGCAGGGCTTCACGATCGACAACCCGAACGCCACCGGCTCCTGCGCCTGCGGCGATTCGTTCAACTGAAACTGGCCCGAACCGGGCGAACCGCGTAAACAGCCCGCCCCACGTGACCACTGGTTACGTGGGGTTGCGCATGTATGCCAGCGGAACAACAGATTTCGTAACTCGCCGGGCACGCCAAGCACTCAGTCCCTGCTCTACTGCCGCTCCGCAACGTGAATTTCGTGGCACTTACCCGTTCGCTGAAGACTCGGGGAGGCGGAACGAGCTACGGTGATGCAGGGACCTTGGTTTTCCCGGTCTTCACCCGCCTGTCGCCTACCGTTGAAGGGCTCAGCCTCGTGTCCATCGCCGTTTCCGCGTCCATTGCCACCGATCACCTCATGCGTTTTCCTGGACGGTTCGCCGACGCACTGCTGGCCGATCAACTCGACCACGTGTCACTGAGCTTCCTCGTCGACGATCTGCAGATCCGTCGCGGCGGTGTCGCGGGCAACATCGTTTATGCCATGGGGCTTTTGAACCGCACGCCCTTGCTCGTCGGTGCCGTCGGCGCCGACTTCGCCGAGTACCGCCAGTGGCTGGAATCGCACGGTGTCGATTGCTCCGGCGTGCTGATCTCCGAGCGGGCGCACACCGCCCGCTTCGTCTGCACCACCGACGACGACATGGCGCAGATCGCCTCGTTCTACCCGGGTGCGATGAGCGAGGCCCGCGACATCTCCATTGCCGAACTCGCGCAAGCGCATTCGCTGGACCTCGTGCTGGTCGGCGCCAACGACCCGGACGCGATGCTGCGGCACACCGCGCAGTGCCGCGAGCTCGGCATCCCGTTCGCCGCCGATCCGTCCCAGCAGCTGGCCAGGCTCGACGGTGAGCAGGCGATTCAGCTGATCGACGGCGCCGCTTACCTTTTCACCAACAAGTACGAGTGGGCGCTGCTGCTGCAGAAGACCGGCCTCAGCGAGGACGAGATCGCGCAGCGCGTCGGCATCCGGGTGACCACGCTCAGCGAGAATGGCGTGCACATCGTCGACAAGGACGGCACCGAGATCACCGTCGGCGTGGTCCCGGAGACCGTGAAGGTGGAGCCGACCGGTGTCGGTGACGCGTTCCGCGCGGGTTTCCTCACCGGCCACACCGCTGGCCTCAGCCTGGAGCGTTCCGCGCAGCTCGGTTCCCTCATCGCCGTGCTGGTGCTGGAGACGATGGGCACCCAGGAGTGGACGCTCAACAAGGAAGCCGCGCTCGAGCGGCTGGCAGGGGCGTACGGCGCCGAGGCGGCGGCGGAGATCAAGCCGCTGCTCTGAGGTCGGCGCCATTCCGGCGAGCGCCGGAGTCGGCGGTATCGAACACGAAGTAGTCGACAGGATCGAAGACGAAGTGAGTCGTCGGTATTGAAGACGAAGTGCCCCTCGACCTTTCGGTCGAGGGGCACTCTGTCGTCTCCGCTAGCCTGCGCACGAGCAAGCTTCAAGATCAGGAGGTAATAGTGCAGGCATCGCCCGAGAGCGCACCTGCACCAGTACCCCATGATCTTGAAAGGCTTACAGCGAGACCGGGTAGACCGGCTCCTGGATCTCCGGCTTGATCCGGTCCTCGACGAAAATGCCGTGCCACACCATGAACACCAGCAGGGTCCACAGCCGACGGCTGTGATCGGACGCGCCTGCGCGATGGGCGACGAGCATGTCGCTGATCGCCTTCTTGTTCAGCAGGTGATCGGTCTGCGATTCGGTGATCTGCTGCTGGGCCCAGTCGTAGAGTTCGGTGCCGCGCAGCCAATGCCGCAGCGGGACCGGGAAGCCGAGCTTGGCGCGGTGCAGCACGTGCGGCGGCACGATGCCCTCGAGCGCCTGGCGTAGCGCGTATTTCGTGGTTTCCTTGGTGATCTTCTGCTCGAACGGCAGCCCCTCGGCCACCTTAAGCACCTCGGAATCCAGGAACGGCACCCGCAATTCGAGCGAGTTCGCCATGGTCATCTTGTCGGCCTTGACCAGAATGTCGCCGCGCAACCAGGTGAACAGGTCCAGATGCTGCATGCGCGCCACCGGGTCCCAGCCGCGCGACTGCGCGTAGATCGGCGCGGTCACGTCCTGATGGGTCCATTCGGGCCGGAATTCGCGCAGCACGGAACGCAATTGGGCGTCGCTGAAGCTGCGCGCGTTGCCGTAGTAGCGCTGCTCCAGGCTCAACGAGCCACGGTGCAGCAGGCTCTTGCCGCGCGTGCCGTCCGGGATCTGCTCGGACAGCTTGCCCGCGAGCCGCCGCAGCCCGCCGGGCAGGTATTCGAACGGCTTGAGCGACAACGGCTCCCGGTAGATCGTGTACCCGCCGAACAGCTCGTCGGCGCCCTCACCGGACAGCACGACCTTCACGTGCTTGCGCGCTTCCTTGGCCACGAAGTACAGCGGCACCAGCGCCGGGTCGGCGACCGGATCATCGAGGTACCAGACGATTTCGGGAATCGCGTTGGCGAACTCGGCGGGGGAGACGGTCTTGATGACGTGCTTGGCGCCGATCGCCGCCGCGGTCTCGGCGGCGACGTCGGCCTCCGAATAGCCTTCGCGCTCGAAGCAGCTGGTGAAGGTGATCAGCTTCGGGTTGTGCCGCATGGCAAGCGCCGCCACCGCGGTGGAGTCGATGCCGCCGGACAGGAACGAGCCGACGGTGACGTCGGCACGCATGTGCTTGGCGACCGAATCTTCCATCGCCTCGGCGATCTCGCGGTAGCGCGCGGCCGCCGAGCCCGGCGCGAACGGACGAACCTTGAACTGCGGCTGGAAGTACCGGGTGGCCTTCGGCGCTTCGCCGGGCCGCACCGTCGCGTAGTTGCCGGATTCCAGCCGCCGGATGTCCTTGTGCAGCGTCTCCGCCTCCGGGACGTACTGCAGCACCGTGTAGTGCTCGAGCGCACGCGGATCCAGCGCATCGCTCAGGTCGAGCGCGGGCAGCAGTTCCAGCAGGCTCTTCTTCTCGCTGCCGAACGCGGTCCCGCCGGGCCCGGTGGCCAGGAACAACGGCTTGATGCCGAACGGGTCGCGGGCCAGGAACAGCTCGTTGGTCTCGGTGTCCCAGATCGCGAACGCGAACATGCCGCGCAGCTTCCGCACCGCCTCGGGACCCCAGTAGTGGAACGACGCGACAACCGCCTCGCCGTCACCCTCGGTCAGGAACATCGAGCCGTCGGCGAACTCGGCGCCGTGTGCCGCGGCCAGTTCCTCGCGCAGCTCCAGGTAGTTGTAGATCTCACCGTTGAAGGTCAGCGCATAGCGCTCCCGGTTCTCCGGCGGGCCCCAGCGCAGCGGCTGGTGGGAATGCTCGATGTCGATGATCGACAGGCGGTTGAAGCCGAAGATCATGTGATCGTCGTGCCAGGTGCCGCGCTCGTCGGGGCCGCGGTGCCGGACGCAGTGCAGCGCGTCGTACACCCGCTCCACCACGCCGGGTGCTGCTTCGTCAGATGTCAGAAACCCGAGCAGTCCACACACGGCGTCGGCAACCTCGTTTCTCCGGTCGGGGCGCCACCGAACCGTGGCGTCCACATGTCTTGCGGGGGCGGCGGGCGGTGTCTGTCGCGAGCGGTCGTTCCGGGACGTGCCGGAGCCTGCCCTCGCGGAGAACACAGCGGCCGAAATGTTGTGTCCGAGTATGCCGCACACGCCGGGTTCGCGCCTCGCGCGCACCCTGTCCAGGGCTTTTGACCGGACCCGCCGGAGCGGACGCGCAGGTGACCCGGGTCGGGGCGCGATCGGCGGAGTGTCGAATCCGACCCGACGACGAACAGGGCGCTCGTTTGGTCTACGCTGCGTAGTACTCAGGCCATTCTCAGGCGGCGCATGCGCACCGGAGACCGGCCTGACATGTGCTTAGAACGTATCGCCGGGCGGTCGCAGCCCAGGCGGTGCAAATGTCGGAATGTGTGGCGACCAGGAAGGCGTGAGCGTGGCGCACAAGGCGAGCGAAGTGATCGGGGCACGACCCTCGGGTCGAGGCCGTATCCTTCGGCGGGCCGGGCTGGCGGTGTCCCTCGGGATCACCGCGGTGCTCGTCTCGGGCTGCTCCATCGACAATGTTTGGCTGCGGTTCGGCTGGCCATCGGGCATCACGCCGCAGGCCACCAAGATGCGCGAGCTCTGGACCTGGTCGGTCATCGCCGCACTGCTGATGGGCGTGCTGGTGTGGGGCCTGACCTTCTGGACCGTCGCCTTCCACCGCAAGAAGGCCGACTCCCCGGAGTTCCCGCGGCAGACCGGCTACAACGTGCCGCTCGAGCTGACTTACACGGCTGTGCCGTTCGTCATCATCGCGGTGCTGTTCTACTTCACCGTCGTCGTGCAGAACTACGTGCACGAGAAGATCCCCAACCCTGACGTCACCGTCGATGTGACCGCCTTCCAGTGGAACTGGAAGTTCGGTTACCGCAACGTCGATTTCAAGGACGGCGCCAAGTACACCTTCAACGGCATCGACACCACGCGTGAGGCGTCGAACCAGGAGCAGTTGGAGGAGTACAAGGAGCGGACCAAGGACGGTCACCCGCAGCCGGGCCCGGTGCACGGCAAGCCGGAGAACGACATCCTGTCCTACCTGCACTACAACACGGTCGAGACCTACGGCTCCAGCAGCGAGGTGCCTGTCCTGGTGCTGCCGACCAACAAGGTGATCGAGTTCCAGCTCGCCGCCGCGGACGTGGTGCACGCCTTCTGGGTGCCGGAGTTCCTGTTCAAGCGCGACGTGATGCCGAACCCGAAGGAAAACCACTCGGACAACGTCTTCCAGATCACCAAGATCGAAAAGGAAGGCGCGTTCGTCGGCCGCTGCGCCGAAATGTGCGGCACCTTCCACTCGATGATGAACTTCGAGGTCCGCGCGGTCTCGCCGGAGAAGTTCACCAAGTACCTGGACGCGCGCAAGGCGGGCAAGACCAACGCCGAAGCGCTCGATTCCATCGGGGAGTCGCCGGTCGCCACGTCGACTCGGCCGTTCAACACCGAGCGCACGACCAAGACCGCGGCCGAGGCAAAGTAAGGACTGATCTGATATGAAGATCGAAGCGCGGATTTTCGAACTGCTGACGTTGTTCTTCGTGATCACCGCGGTGATCTACGGATACTTCACCGGCGTGTCCCGTACCGGCGTGGAATGGGCAGGCACCACCGCGATCGTGCTGACCGCAGGCCTGTCGCTGATCATCGGCACCTACTTCCGCTTCGTTGCGCGTCGCCTCGACCTGCGTCCCGAAGACTACGAAGACGCTGAAATCGTCGACGGTGCAGGCGATCTCGGGTTCTTCTCGCCCGGCAGCTTCTGGCCCATCACGCTGGCCGCGGCCGGTGCCATCACCGCTACCGGCTTCGCGTTCTTCCAGTTCTGGTTGATCGGGCTCGGCGTGATCTGCATCCTGATCGCCGCCGCTGGGTTGGTCTTCGAGTACTACGTGGGACCCGAAAAGCACTGAGCTTGCTGACAAGAGCCCCTTCCGCGTGCGGGAGGGGCTCTTGCTGTTTTCGGGTTCGGAATAACGAGCGACGCGGTAACCGGTTGCCGCCGTGGGGTACTCGCAATCAATTGGGATGCGCCGCGCGGCCCGTTTCGGCAGCATGAGGGCATGGGCTGGAGCTTCACCGACGATGTCGATCAGTATCTGAGGGCGGCGGGCGAGTTCCTGCGGTCTCGGCCTGCCGAACACAATCTCGCGTTGACGGTGAGCGCGACCGTTGCCGCAGGCAACATGCCGGGGGATGGGAACCCGCCGCTGTTCGGCTGGTTGTCGCGGGACGGCCGGGTAGTGGGAGCGATAGTCCATGCCAGGCCTGCCCCGCTGGGTCTGTTCGGACTTGCTGCCGCCGACACGGCCGAGTTGGTCGCGGCGTTGAGCGACGCTGGTCGCGACGTCGAATATGTCCTCGGCCCGGTCGGTGTCGCGCAGGGCTTCGCCGAAGCCTCGCGATGCGGATACGAGGTCGTTGAACACCAGCTGCTCTACCGGTTGAATGGGCTGGTGGCGCCGCGCCCGACGGTCGGGCAGGCCCGGCTCGCTCAACAGTCCGACCGGGAGGTGCTGGAGGATTTCACCAAGGTGTTCGCGCACGAGGACACTTCGGTGCCGTTCGATGAGGTCGGAGAGCGGCTGTCCTACAACGGCATCTGGTTGTGGGAAGTCGACGGGCAGCCGGTGTCGGTCGCCGCGCTCTCCCGCAGCGTTGCCGGGATGGTGCGGATCGGCCTGGTGGCCACCCCACCGGAACATCGCGGGCACGGCTATGCGGCTGCGGTGACGCACCACGTGTCGCGAGTTGCGCTCGACGCGGGCCACCATGAGGTGCTGCTGTTCACCGACAAGTCGAATCGCACGAGCAACGGCATCTATCAGCGGTTGGGTTACGAGTTCGTCGAAGAGCAGATCCAAATGCGGCTCGGCGCAAGCTATTAGGGTGTTGGGCCGACGTCGTCGCGGAAGGTGAAGGCCGCCGAGGCCTTCTCGGGCGGCGACTAGCGGCGGCACGGCGCCGAGACCGCGTGGGTCAGCGGGTGCTGGGCTGCCTGCGCGGCTGGTGTTCGAAATTCGAGATGCTGCATCGGTGTTCGAGCGCTCGCGAAACACGTTGCGCTGGTGGCATATGTGGGCAGCAGCGCACAGTGAGGGTGCGCTACCACCACGAAATCGACTGCGCCTCAAGGTCTCATGATGCAGAGGCGCCGCTACAGAGCGCAGCCGCCAGCATCGCGATCCAGCGCGGAATCCTCAACGAGGAGCGTGGCGCGATGTGGTCTTGACGGGTGTCTGTTGCTGAGGGCGTGCATCGGGCGGCGCCGTGTGGTGTTGCCGCGGGTTGGTTGTTGAGGGCGTGCATTGGGGGTGGGGGCGCGTGGTGTTGCCGCGGGTTGGTTGTTGAGGGCGTGTATTGGGGGCGGCGCCGTGTGGTGTTGCCGCGGGTTGGTTGTTGAGGGGCGTGCATTGGGGGTGGGGGCGTGTGGTCTTGCCGCGCGTTAGATGCCGAGGGCGTGCACTAAATGGGCCGTTGAGCGAAATGGGCCGTTGAGCGCTAGCTGCCGAGGGCGTGCATCAGGCGGGCCGTCGAGCGAGGGGCGACGGCGGCGAGGGCGTAGAGGGTGCGGCTGAACCGGGGGTCGGCGCGGGGGCAACGGCTGAGGACGGCAGCTTCGACCCGGTGGGCGGCCTGATCGGCCGCTGGGACGTGCGGTTCGTCCTGGGGTGCCTCGGGGTCGATATCGGCCTGGAAGGCCGGGTAGTGGACGCTGGAGACCTGAATGCCGTGCGGGGCGAGCTCGGCGTCGGCGCACTGGCCGAAGGTGATCCAGGCGGCCTGTGCGCTCGCGTAGGACGCGAAATTCGGTGCGGCGCTGATGTTTGCGCTCCACGGGCCGACGTTGACGACGTGGCCCGCACTGGCGCGCAGCATGGCAGGCAGCAGGCCGAGGGTGAGGCGCAGCGGGCCGAAGTAGTTGGCGGCCATCATGGTTTGGTAGTCGCGGAAGCGATGCAGTGTCTGCGTGACCGACCGCTGCAGCGGGCGACCTGCGTTGTTGATCAGCACATCGACCGCACCGTATTCGCTGAGCACCCACGTGACCAGCTGGTCGACGTCGCCGAGCGCGGCGACGTCGCACCGGCACCAGTGTGCTTCACCGCCGTCCGCGCGGATCGTCGCGCACGCATCGATGAGCTGGTCGCTGCGTCGCGCGACCAACAGCACCTGAGCGCCGCGTCCGGCTAGTAGTCCCGCGGTGGTGCGCCCGATCTCGGAGCAGGCGTCGGTGATGAGAATCCGCTTACCTGTGAGGGTTTCCTCGGTCGAGCGGAGGCGCTTCGCGAACAGGGCAGGGGCAGGGCGAAATTCAAGCATCGGCACAGCAACCTTCACATGCGAATGAGCTGGACGAACGCGCGGCACCCCGCCGACAGTGCCGAATCGCCTGTATCGCTAACGATCAGCGACCGGGTGCGACGCGTGACAGTCTAAGGGCCGTCCCACCTTCCGCACCGCGGTTTCGCCGACTCCGTTCGTCAGCGTGACTGTTGCTCTGCGATGACTGCTCAACCGTTCGCGGGACCGACGGCGTCACTCCACGATTGGATCGCGCAGGCGATCAGGTCGTTCCCGAGAATGTTCACGGTGTCGGCCTGCCTTGTGCAGCTCATCGGACGCTGCCGAAGACCGGCGCCGCGACTGTAGCCGACGCCATGCTCGGCGTGTGCTACGCAGGCACAACGGGCAAGCCGGTGCTCGCCGTTGCGGGGACAACGTCCAGCATCCCGTCCGGGGTTTGCGCGAGGTGCCGGAGCCGAGGAAAGTCTCGGCAACTCGCGCAGGCACGCTGGCCCGACCAGTGCTCACCGTTGCGAGGTTGACATGCGCTGTCCCGTCCGAGGTCTGCCCGAGCCGAGGAAAGTCTCGGCAACTGCCCGATCGCCGGACCGGATCGAGAAGACCACCAGCGCGCGCATGGCCTCGACGACCGAGGAACCGCGACGGGCACCCGCCGCAGCGAGCTCAGGCCCCAAACGCAAACAACCGCACACCTTCTGAGATCCGTACGCGTGTTGGTGCGGCAAAGTCGCTACGCGAGAGATCAGAAAGTGTGCGGCTGGTGGTTGTGCGCGGTCTTACTCCTCGGATTCGTAGCGCAGGGCGTTCTCCGAGCGGCAGATCTCGTCGATCCCGGAAACGATGTCGCGCAACTGTTCCGAGGGCAGCGCGGCGGGGCGCAGGCGCGAGGTGAACGTGATCAGCCCGTGGTCCTCGGGGGACAGACCGCGCGCGGCGGATTCCGTGCGCAGGTAACGCGAGCGCACACCGTAGGTCATCGCCGAGATGACGGTGAAGCACCCGGTGCGCTCACGGTGGCCCGCGAACAGATCGTGGAGGCGGTAGAACACCGACGTATAGCTCGACAGCGGCGCGAAAACGCCCACCCGGTAGGCCGGACCACGCTCGGATGAACTGAGCGCCGTATCGGCCAAATACTCGGCATCGCGCAGGGTCTGCACCTTCGGCGCGAACAACACCGCGCCCGCCGCCGCATTACGCAACGGCATACCCGCGGGCCCCGCCGCCGCGGAAGCGATGACGCCGAGCGACTTTCGTGCACGCGACCCGACCTCACGCCGTGCGCGCAGCCCACGAGTCGGCTCGGTGGGGTACAGGCTCGACCACTGGCCGAACCGCACCGTGCCCAACTGCACATGTCCGGTGCCACCCGGCCGTGCGACCTTCAGCGGCGCGGTGTCGACCCACCGGCCGACCTGCAGCGCCGCATTGCCCGGCCGGGTGATCTCCGCGTAGGCGTGCTCGACGAACGAATCGAAATCGAGGAACCGGTCCGCGTTGGTGTTGAGCCAGGTGCGGTCCTTGTCGATGTCGATCACGTCGAGGGTGAGCGCGGTGATGATGCCCGCACGCCCGCCCGCGCCGAGGATGCGGTGGAACCGCTCGGTGTGATGGGTGCGCCCGCAGGTGCCGATGCGGCCATCGGTGTCGACGTACTCCAGATCGACAACCTGGTCGATGAACATGCCGTACTTGTGCGACGCCGCGCTCACCCCGCCGACGGACGCGAAACCGCCTGCGGTGATGTCGCGATGGTCGCCGACGATCGGCAGGCCGAGTCCGTGCGCGCCGAGCCGCCGATCGATATCGGACAGTTTGGCGCCCGCTTGCACCCGCACCGTCCGCCGCCCCAGGTTGATGTCGAGCACCTGATTCATCCGTCGTAGCGACACCACGGTCGGCTGGGCGGGCAGCGTGAGTCCATCGTCGAGTTGCTCGCCGCCACGCACCGTAAGGCGTTCCGTGCGGCCTCGTGAATCCCGAACCGTGCGAACGACATCCGCTGTATCGCGGGGTAGATATTCCTCAGCGGAGACAAACTGCGGCGTGCTCATGGCACGCAAGCTAACCACAGCACGGCCCGCGGCGCTCACCCGATCTCGAGAGCGAGTAAACCGCCCGCACAGCGCGCCTCAGCGGACGCCGGCGCCGGACGTCCGCGAGGCGCAGGTAAGCGCTATCCGCCCGCAGGTGCCAGCCGCTTACTGAACAGCACAGATCCGGCCGCGTCACACAAACTGACCGTCAGCTCCCTTGACTTGCCGTCGATCAACACCTCGCCGAAATGCTGGAAGGCGTCCAGCGGTGAACTGTTCTGCACCGGTGGGGCGTGCACGAACACCGCCTCCGGGCCGAACGTCGCATCGAGCTCGTTCGGGCCGAACGCGCCCGCGTTGAGCGGCCCGGAGACGAACTCCCAGAACTCGTCGAAGTCGGTGAACGCCGCGCGCTCCGGCGCATAGTGGTGCGCCGCCGTGTAGTGCACGTCGGCGGTCAGCCACACCACGTTCGCGACCTTGTTCGCCTTGATCGCCGACAGCACCTGGGCAACCTCGGTTTCCCGGCCCGACGGTGCGCCCGGATCGTTGTTCGCCGGTCCCTCGAACGCGGTCGTGTTCGGCTGCTCGCCGTCCTTGACCACCAGGCCGAGCGGCAGATCGTTGGCGACGATCTTCCAGGTCGCCTTGGAGTCACGCAGCCCCTCGATCAGCCACTTCGTTTGTGCCGCACCGAAAATGCGGCCGTCGGGGCCGTTGTTGGCGTTGTTGGTGTCCTTGTAGGTCCGCATGTCGAGCACGAAGACATCGAGCAGCGGGCCGTAGGAGATCTTGCGGTAGAGGCGGCCGTCCACCGCCTCCTTCGGCTCCACCGGCATCCATTCGTGGAAGGCCTGCCAGGCGCGCGTCGCCAGGGTGTCCATGCTGCGCTCGGTGTACTTCTTGGACTCGGCGACCTGACCGCCCGGGTACCAGTTGTTGACCGTCTCGTGGTCGTCCCACTGCACCACCTGCGCGACCGAGGTGTTGAAACGGAGGTAGTTCTGGTCGGTCAGGTTGTAGGCGTAGTTGCCGCGGAACTGCTGAAGTGTCTGTGCCGGAGCGCTTTTCGCCTCCGAGACGATGTTGCGCCAGATTCGCCCGTCCGGCAGCGTCACCGATTCCTTGACCGGGTTGTCCGCGTAGATGCTGTCGCCCGAGTGCAGGAACAGGTGCGGGTCGCGGGCGGCCATCGTGGAGAAGATCTTCATGCCGCCAAGATCCGGGTTGATTCCGTAACCTTGACCGACAACATCGCCGGACCACTGCAGCTTGATATCCGAGGCGCTGGTCGGCACCGTGCGGAACACGCCAGTGATCGGTTCGGAGGTGGCGCCGTTCTCGCCCTCCAATGTCACCCGGTAATGCACTTGCTGGCCCGCGGGCAACCCGTTGACCCGCACCCGCCCGGTCCCATCACTATCCGGAGTGAGCAACGGCCCAGTGAATCGTTTGACGTCGGTGAACGACGCGCTCGACGACGTCTCGACGATGAGCTTCGACGGACCGTCCGCCCGCGCCCAGATCAACGCACCGTCACTGCGCGGATCACCCACCGCCACACCGTGCGTCAGCGCGGGCCGCTGCCGAACCAGCCCCGGCCCGTCATTGGACGAACACGCCGCCAACGCGGGCGCGGCCACCAGCCCGAGCGCCGAGGTCCGCAACAGGTTGCGCCGGGAAAAGTTCGATCCACTCATGCGCTCACCCTGACCCAGCTATCCCAACGCAAAGTGAACAGCCCAGGTCCGGCTAGCTAACGCCCCTTCCCCCACAAGGTGTCCTCCCTCTCACCGCCCGCACCGAAACCCCACCCACCCGTCGCCCCTGCGAACCTGGCCGGTATCGGGTGATCAGCCCCGCCGCCCAGACGATTTCACCCGAGACAACCTCGACGGCCGAATGCGTGTGGCCAGTATCGGGTGGTCGCGCCGTTGCTCCGGCGATTTCACCTGGGCGGTTGGCTCGGACGGCTTCCCGCAGCCGCCGAGCCTGTCTTCCCCCTTGTGGTCAGCGGAGAGTGAACGTCGCACGGCCGGACAGGTGTTCCAATTCCTTGGGCTGCGGGTAGTGCTCGGAGTACGTCACTAGCCACGCCTCCACCTTGCCTGTGCCAGGTGCTGTGCCGAAGCCGGTGATCACGCCGTCCGGTGCCTGCTGAAGGACGCCGTTCGCGTCGACAGGATGCACCTGTCCATTGGTTGCTCCGGAGTCGAGGTTCTTCCAGCTCACCCCGACGAAATATGGCGAACAGTTCTGGCCGGACTGAGTGATCTTCACCCGAACGCCGAACGTGCCGGACTGCGGTTGCGGCACAGTCTCGGCGTTGATGATCGCGGCGCAGTTGCCGGGGACCCGGGTCAGCGTCGGGGTGAACTGGACGACCGGGTCGCCGGGGACAGCGCCAGCGGATCCGGCGAACCCAATTACCGCGGCAGCGATCGTCGTGACGATAACCCCGGCACGAACCGAGAACTGTTGTAGCGGACTATTTTTCAGACTCATGCCTATTAAGTCGGCACACACCCGAGCGTCGTTATCGGCACGGTTGCCCCGAATACCTTGGTCTGGCTGCGTTCCACACCCCGCTGTACACGCACCGCGCCAACACGATCCACCCGCGTGCGAAGCCCCAACCAGCAGACCCGCAGCAGCCCATGTCGACAGCTGGCACGGACACGTCCCACTCGCCCGCGCGCAGCGTCACGAGTGGTACATGGTGGAGGCGACACGCCGTAATCGCCTCCGTCATGTACCACTCGTGCGGACGCATCTCGCTGGGTGGGACATGCGGAAGGTGTTGCGCCACCCATGAGGCGGCGGTGGCGCTTTGGGGTGAGCCCGTGCCCGTCAGGGCGAGTGCGTTCGCGGCACTTCAAGAGCGCAAGGGTAGGCAGGGCGAGTGCGTGCTCGGTGGGTAAAGAGCGCAGGGGGTAGGGCGGAAACGGTCGGCAGGCAGGAACATTCGACGTGGCCGATCTCGAAGCCCGCAGACCCTTTGAACCCGCCGACCCTTTTATTTCGAAAGCTCTCGAAACCGGACCACAGCCAAGTGACCCGGCTGGGACAAGACGCCGCGTGACTGACTGCGGAGGTCAGCCGGGTACGGCAGGCGAAGCAACCACGCTAATCCGGTGCACACACCGAGATGCCGTACTCGCGTAGGCAACCGTAAAGCCGGGGAAATCTTTCCGCTCTTCGCGAGACCTGGGTAAGTCCGGCTTTGTTGGACGGTTTGCGTTGGCCGTCTCGGGGTTTGGGGATCCGAGTTTGGTGTGCTCTTCTCCGCGGGTTTGACGGTCGCCTAGCGAGCGGGACGGTCTCGGGGTTTGCACTGG
>NZ_BDAY01000057.1 GCF_001612685.1 Nocardia altamirensis NBRC 108246 | reverse complement strand
CGCGGCGTGTTGCAACCATAAGACTCCGCTCAACGCTGATCAGCAACCATTTCTCTCCGGTCAACCATCTCTCTCCGATCAACTGGGCGTGCCGCACCATCCATGGGCAGCGACGACGAGTCCAGCTGCGCGCACCCGGCGTTGGGCAGGTCAGCCCGAGCCGCGCCGCGGCACTGTCACGAGGTTTCGGCCCGGGCCATCCGGTCGTGGTCCGGGCCAAGGATCTTGAAGTGTTTGGCGTGAGAGAAATGGTGCGTGTTGCGACACGTGTAGCAACCACTTCTCTCACGCCAATGACGATCGGTAACCATTTCTCTCACGCCAAGTTTGGGTCAGCAACCGTTTGACTACCGCCACTGAGGCTCCGCAGCCAATTCGCGCCCGTCGATCCAGGCTTTGCCGTCGTGTGGAGTTCGGGCCCAGAGTTGGTCCGACGACGCCCTTTTCGCCAAGAGCAGCCCTTGCACCCGTCCAGAACCTGGTCCACCCCTGCCACCCTGCCCAAGTCAGGACTTGCTCTGCCCCTTGCTGCTCCGCTTGAGCCGCGAGTTCCTCTGCCTCCGCCGCTCGGCCTGGGCCAGGAGTTGCTGTGCCCCTTGCTGCTCTGCCTTGGCCTGGAGTTTCTCTGTCCCGTCACTCCGCCCAAGCCGGGAGTTGCTCTGCCCGTCAGTCCGCCCAAGCCAGGATTTGCTCTGCCCCGCCACTCGGCCTGAGCCAGGAGTTGCTGTGGCCCCTTGCCGCTCGGACTGAGCCGGGAGTTCCCCTGCCCCCGCCGCTCGGCCTGAGCCGGGAGTTGCTGTGCCCCTTGCCGTTCGGCCGAGGCCGGGGGTTGCTCTGTCCCCGCCACTCCGCCTGAGCCAGGATTTGCTCTGCCCCCGCCGCTCGGCCTGAGCCGGGAGTTGCTCTGCCCCTTGCCGCTCGGCCTATGCCGGAGTTGCTCTATCCCTGCTGCTCCGCCCAAGCCAGAAGTTTCTCTGCCCCACACTCTCCCGGACCGGAAGCTGTCCCAACCCTCCCGAACCCTCAGCCCGGCAGCACCTCAGCTAGCCGCAGTATGCGGAATCCGAGCCGCCTCACGTGCCCCACTCGGCACGCCCTTCTTCAAGCTCGCCGCATACACATCCACGTACTCCTGCCCACCAAGCTGCATGAGCTCGTACATGACCTCGTCGGTCACCGCACGCTCAACGAACCGGTTCCCGCCCATGCCGTCGTACCGCGAGAAGTCGATCGGAGTACCGAACTTGACCGTCACCTTGCGGCGCCGCCAGCGGAACGGTCCGGGCGGGCTCACGTCGTCGGTGCCGATGACCGCGACCGGGATGACCGGAACCCCGGTTTCCAGTGCGAGCCGGGCGAGACCGGTCTTGCCCTTGTACAGGCGGCCGTCGGGGGAGCGGGTGCCTTCGGGGTACAGGCCGACGAGGCGACCTTGGTCGAGCAGCTTGCGGGCGGCGTTGAGCGCGTCCTCGGCGGCGTCGGCGCCGGTGCGGTCGATCGGGAACTGGCCGGAGGTGGTGAAGAACCACTTCTGGAACGCACCCTTGATGCCGGGGGTGTTGAAGTATTCAGCCTTGGCCAGATAGTTGATGCGCCGCGGGCTCAGCAGTGGCGCGAACAGCCAGTCCGCGAAGGACAGGTGGTTGCCCGCCATGATCGCAGGGCCGTCGGCCGGGATGTTCTCCACACCTTCGACCGTCGGCCGGTTGTAGAGATGCATGAACGGTCCGAGCAGCACGTACTTCAGCAGCCAGTAGAACATGACGTCCTTCCCCCGGACCGGGATAGAGGCGGGCACCTGCGTCAGTTGCCGACTTTACCGCTGGTGCGAGATCACATCCAACCACAGCGGCAAATCTCACCACACTCTGCCATGTGTGCACCCGCCCGCCGTAATCGGCGGCCGACCGCAGCGTCCTCGGCGGCCGGAAATCGGGGGGTCATCGGCGACCGAAGCAAGCGTTCTTGTCTGTCGAGTACCACCGATGCCCACGATGAAACGTCAACCGCCCGCAGCACGCTCACGCTTGATGATCAGCGGCTGCGGGCTACTCGGGAGGATTTGCGTTCGCTCTCGATCAGGGCCGCGCGGGCCAGGTCGGCGGCGCCGATCATGCCTGCCGCTTCGCCGAGTTGGGTGGTGCGGATGCGGGCGAGCGGACGATGCCCGGCACCGGTGACGGCCCTGGCGTACTCCTCGCGCGCCTCGTCGAGGTACAGCGGCGCGGAACTGCTGACTCCGCCCGCGATGACGACGAGGTCGGGATCGAAGATGTCGCTGACGAACGCGAGCCCGAGCCCGAGCCAGCGCGCGAAATCGGCCATGACGAGCTGGGCGAGCGGATCGCCGTCCTGCGCGGCGTTGGCGACCCTGCGCCCGGTGAGCGAGCCTGGATCGCGGTAGACGTCGCGCGCGAGCACCGAGCGCACCGGGTCGGTGGCCAGCATTTCGATCGCGGTGTCGGCGAGTGCCGTTCCGCTGCAATACCTTTCCCAGCAGCCGCGCTTACCGCACGGGCAGGCCCGCCCATCGGGGACGACCTGTAGATGCCCGAGTTCCGGTGCGACACCGTGGGTTCCGCGATAGAGCCGACCATCGATGAGCAGCGCGGCGCCGATTCCGGTGCCGATCGCGACGAGCACCACGTTGTGTCCGCCCGCAGCGGCGCCGAACCGGTATTCGGCCCAGAGCGCAGCATTCGCGTCGTGCTCCAGGGTGACCGGCAGCTCGAGCCGTTCGGTGAGCCGCTGTGCGACGGGGGTGTTCTGCCACGGCAAATGCGGGGCGAACCGGACGGTGGAGCGGTCGCCGTTGATGAACCCGGCGACGGCGAGACCCACCGCGCTGATCGGATGCCTGCGGCACAGTTCGCGCACCGACCGATCGAGCGCGTCCTCGAGTGCCTTCGCCGAATGCGGGGTCGGCGCCTGCACGGTGTCGAGTACCTCGCCGCTGGTGTCGATCACCGACGCGCGAATGTTGGTGCCACCGACGTCGATTCCGACGGTCAGCGGCCGCGCACCTGCCATCCGGTGCGTCATGCCTTGATCGTCACGGGGATGCTGACATAACGGGATCGCGAGGTGCGCTGTCCGGCACCGGATTCCGACGTCGCCGTCATGGGATCGGAATCCTCCTGTCGCACACCGTGTTCGTGACCTGCCTGGTCGACGTCGGGCATGACCGGATCGACCGGCACGCCGGCCAGCGCCTCGCGCAGCACCGTGACGATCGCGGTGCCGTGATCGGCGACCGTCTGCAGTACTTCGTGGTGTTCGCCGCGCACCAGCGCGGCCGCGGCACACACGGGGCACCAGCCGCAGCTCGCCCACTCGGTCTGGCCGTCGGCCGCCCGGCGCAGCACCGGCTCCACCCGCTCCAGCATGGTTTCGGCGAGCAGCTTCAGCTCTGCCGCGAATTCGGCGACGCCGTCCACCGGATCGGCGGCGTCCGACGGCGGCGTATCCCGTTCACTCATCGGCACCGCCTTCGGGCCAGACGTCCGGATCCGGCCGGAACCGCACCACGAGTTGACCACCGTCGAGTTCTGCGCCGTCAACCGTGCACCGCTGCAACACCGGCGCCAAACGGACGCGCCGCCGGACCCCGTCCGCTCCCACGATCAAATCGTCCTCCACTCGGCCAAGTCGCAGCGTTGCCGCATCGACAACGGGCAGGTGCATCCGCAGTGTGTATATTGCGCGCAGACCGGTGCCCGATTCATATCGAACCACCGGTTCGCCGGAACTCGCGTCAACCTCCGCCGGACTGTCGCTCAGCATAAAGGCTGGATCGTTGCTGTTCCTGCTCGAGTCCACCGCGTACGACAGGGTCGTGAGCGAGTTCAGTCCGATCGGCTCCGGCCCGGTGTGCTCCGCGATCAGCACCGGGATACCCGGCATCGAGTGTTGTAACTCGGCGATCGCGGCCAACTGTTCGGCCCGCCGGTTCAGATACCAGTGCACCGCAGGGTGGTCGGATTCCGGCGGGGCGGTCGGCGGCAGCACCTTGTTGACGACCACCGCGTCCAGGCGCAGCCCGAGCAGCGCGGCGGCGGACCGGACGCGCTCCGATTCGGCGAGCGTCACCCGCTCGGCGACGGTGATCAGCCTGGCGCCGGTGCGCCGATGGTCGGCGAGCAGATCGCGAACCTCGCTGACCGCCTTGACGATTCGTTCGACCGTCACGGCAAGCACCGCGCGGCGCAGGTCGGTGCCGACGGTGCTCATCGCCCTGGCGTGCGGCGGCCAGATCCGCTCGAGATAGCCGAGCAGGGTGTCCGGCGCGGTGATGATGCGGAGCATGTCGGCCGAGGGTGGGCAGTCGATGATGACCACATCCCAGTCGTTCTCGTTCGCGAACCCGGTGATCTCGACGAGCATGAGCAGTTCTTGCACGCCGGGCAGGCCGGTCAACTCGGCGGGATCGAGCGCGGACAGGTCCACGCCGTGGTCGTGGCCCGCGGCCGAGGACAGCATCCGGACCACGTCGCGGAACCGATCCTCCAGCAGCGCAAGGGAATCCACCTCGATCACGTCGAGGCCGGGTTGCACGCGCACGATGCCGGTGACCGTGCCTGGGTCGCGCGGGAAGCGGAAGCCGAGGGCGTCGCCGAGTGAATGTGCCTGATCCAGCGAGGCGACGAGCACCCGTTGACCCGACCTGGCATAGGCCACGGCGGTGGCACACGCCAGCGTCGTCTTGCCTACCCCACCCTTGCCGATGAACAGCTCGAGCCGCGTTCGCTCGGCGGCTGCTCCGGCCCCTGGCTTCTGCGTCGTCAGCCTTCGACCCGTTTCTTCAGTTCTTTCAGCGCGGTATCGGTGATCACCTTCTCGGCCTTGCGCTTGAACATGCCGATCATGGGGATGTTCAGGTCGACGGTCAGCGTGTAGACGACCTCGGTGCCGCCGTTGGGCTGATCGATGAGTTCGTACGTGCCGTTCTGCGCCTTTTGCAGCTCACCGCTGACCAGCGTCCAGCTGACCGCCTTGTTGTCAGGGCGCCAGTCGTAGGCGAGCACATAGCTGTCCTTGACCACGCCCGCGTCCAGCACGAACCGCGCGGTGCGCGCCCGCCCGTCCGGGCCCTTCTCCTGTACTTCGACCGATTTCGCCGCCGAGACCCACTCCGGGTAGGACTCCAGGTCGGCGATGACGGACATCACCTGCTGCGACGGGGCCTCGATGATGATCGACCTCTGGGTCCTGTCGGCCATGGCGGACAGCGGTTCCTTTCAGCGTCGGTCCTGGGGATGGCAGCCGGCGGAGCCGGCGGGATGGGGGAGCGTCAAGAGGCGTTGGCAGGGGCGACGCCCGCCGGGCGGCCCGCCTCCAGCCGCGTCTTCAGTTCGAACGACATGTTCCTGCCCGCGACCCGGCGCGCGCGATTCGCGGCGGCGATCCGGTTCGGCGGCAGCGCGGGATGCGGTTCGGCGTGCAGGAAGTAATGCAGGATCACCCCGTCCAGCGAGGGTTGCAGCCAGACCTCCATGGTCCCGACCAGCGCGCCCTTCGTGGTCCAGCGAATTCCCTTGTCGCCGCGGTCTTCCCGGACCTCGAGGATGAGGTCGGGCCACCAGCGCAGCCAATTGTTCGGCGCCGACAGCACATCGGCGACCTCGGCCCCCGAGGCGGCGACGAAGGTTTGGTCGGCGACCGTGATGCTGGTCATGACCGAACCTCGCCGGAGGTCGCGGTGTCGGCGGCTCGCTCGGTTCGGTCAGTCACGGTGCTGAGCCTAACGGATGGGACCGCACGACGGCGCTTCGCTTCCGTCGGCAGGCCCGGGTGCCGGATCGAGCCGATCGTGGCGGAGCCAGGCCCTGCGTCGATGTCCGATCCGGCGCATCTGCCCGGACTTCGGCACCGGGCCGAGGCTGCTCAGTAAGAATGGCTAACGCAGGAGTTGGCGGAGGCGGGCGCCGTGGGTGTCCCAGCGCCAGTGATCTTCGACGAATTCCCGGCCCGCGGCGCCCATGCGTTGTGCGGCTGCCGGGTCGGAGAGGATGTCGACCAGGGCGTCGGTGATCTGCTCGACCGAGCGGCCGTCCACCACGCGGCCGGTTTCGCCCTCGATGACCGTTTCTGGGGCACCGCCTGAGCGGCCAGCGACGACCGGTACGCCGGAGGCCGAGGCCTCCAGATAGACGATGCCGAGTCCTTCGACATCCAGACCCGCGCCTCGGGTGCGGCACGGCATGGCGAACACGTCGGCGAGGGTGTGGTGGGCGGCGAGCTCGCCGGAAGGCACCCGGCCGATGAACATGACATCGTCGGCGACACCGACGGCGATCGCCAGCTCGCGCAGCTTCTCCTCGTAGGGCCCGCCGCCCGCGATGACCAGGGTCGCGCCGGGCACCCGATTGCGGATTTCGAGCATCGCGACAATCAGTGCGTCCTGGCCCTTTCGGGGAACCAGCCTGGACAGGCAGAGAATTGTCGGCCGATCGTCGAGGCCGTAGCGCGCGCGCAATTCCGCGCGGGCGGCCGGATCCGGGCGAAAGGTGTCGGTATCGACACCCGGGGGCAGATATTCCAGCGACGCATTTCGGCCGAATGCCGAGGCGAAACGGCGACGCGTGTATTTGCTGACATAGGTGACCACGTCGGTGTGCTCGCCGATCTGGCGCAGCGCCTGCCTGGCGGCGGGCAGCATGGACCAGCCGACCTCGTGCCCGTGCGTGCTGGCCAGGATGCGTTCGGCACCCGCGCGCCGCAGCACCGGCGCCATCAGAGCGAGCGGCGCGGCGGCGCCGAACCACACCGTGTCGCACTGCTCGCTGCGCAGCAGGCGGGCGGCCCGGCGCATGACGAGCGGGGTGGGCAGCATCAGCGTGGTGGGGTGGCGGACCACCTGAAACTTTTGTTTGGCATCGAATTTCAGATGACTGTCGCCGCGCCAGCGTGGGGCGTAGACGACGAGATCACCCGGCGGCAGCTGTCCGGCCAGCGCGTGCAGATAGGACTGAATACCACCCGGCCGCGGCGGGAAATCATTGGTCACCAGCAAAGTTCGGGCCATGCTGACAACCTACTGTGTGCGCTTGGCCGACATTGCGGCGCTGCGTATTCGCGACGTTCTTTCGTGTCGGCACTCCCTCGGTCCTGAGTCCAGGCGCACGGGCCGAGTGCGTGGACAGCGTGCGGCGGTGTCGATGTTCCACCCGCGGACCCCGGCATGACCAGCACCCTCGACCTGGTGTTCGCGGAGCCAGGCAGTCGGCGGCGCGACCGTGATCATTATGGGGCCTGCTGCCGCGGATCGCGGCTCAGACCGCTTGTGCCGACAGCCAATTGCGCCAGTCGGCGACGAAATCGGCGCGGCTGGCGCCGAGCACGTCCTGCAGGATCTGGTTCTCGGTGACCGGGCTCTGCTTGGCCGCGGCGATCCGTCGGTAGAGCTCGACCAACCGGGATCGGTCGTACTTCTCGGCGACGAACGCGCACACCGACCACGCCTGTTCATACGTGGCCGCGGCGGCAGGACCGGTGAACGCGGCGTCCTGCGGGAGGTCTCGAGGCAGTTCGCGCTGCCGGAGCTGCGCGGTGAGCGTCGGAGCGACCTGGGTGAAGCGATGGCCGACGTGGGCGGTGTAGTCGGCGAAACCCTCGAGCATCCACAGCGGTGCGCCGTCTCGGGTTTCGGCGCGGGTGGCGATGTGGGTGAGTTCGTGCCGCAGCAGGGTACGCATGCCCGCGTCATCGAGGCGGCGTCCGGCGTCGGCGCTGAACACGATCCGCTGACCGGTCGGCGAGCTGCCCGCCACGAACGGGTCGGCCACTGAAGCGGCCGCGACCTCGGCGGACATGGTCGAGCCCGCGTGCACGAGACCGGCGAATTCGGAGGGGGAGGAGGCGACGACGACCAGCGCCGACTGCGCCCAGTCCGGGCCCCACACCTCGGTGACCGCGGTCGTGGCGGCGGCGAGTTCTTGTTGCAGGAGGCTGATTTCGGTGTGCTGCTCAGGGTGACCGACGACCAGGGATTGCTGTCCGTTTCCGGTCGTCACCTCTTCGGCGATGATCGGGCCGAACGGCTCGATGCTGCGGCGCACGTCGGCGAGTCTCGGGTCGGCCGCGGCGGCCTGACCGATGGCGTCGGCCGTGACGGCGCGCGGCGTCTCCGCGTGCTGCCCTTCGGCGTTCGGCAGCATGATCAGCGCACCGCAGAATCCGGTCAGCGCGACCACCATCGCGACGGTGAGACAGAACTCGAATCTCCGTCGTGCCAACCACCACGCGCGGACCCGCCGCATCTTCATAGCTTGTCAGTATCGCCGAGCGGAGTGGTACGGCGTGGTGGAGATGGGTGCCACCGCGACCGGCACACCAAAGGTGGAGGCGTGCACCATGAGTCCATTGCCTGCATAGATGCCGACGTGGGAGATGTCGGAGTAGAAGAACACGACGTCGCCGGGCTGCAAATCCTTCTGGGCGACCGGCGTGCCGTAGGACGCCTGCGCCGAACTGGTCCTCGGCACGCTCTTGCCGACTTGTTTGAACGCCCACTGGACGAGCCCCGAGCAGTCGAACTGGTGCGGCCCAGTCGCGCCCCACACGTAGGGGTCGCCGATTCGGGTGAGCCCGGCGGCCAGCGCGCTCGTTCCGCTGCCCGGCACCAGGCCCTGCAACAGGGTGTCGCGGTCGAAGCCGGGCGGGAACGGTGAACCGGCGAGCGCCGATTTGTCCTTCGCGGACAACGAGCTCCACGCCCCGACCACCTGGGCGATGGCGCCGCCGAGGTCGCTGCGTTTGCGTTCGAGATCGGCACGCACCGCCTCGGCTTTGTCTGCGGCAGAACGGGCTTCGTCGGCGGCCCGGCGCGCGAGATGCTCCGCGGCGTCGGCGGCGTCGGTCGCCTTCTTGTACAGATCGAGCTGCGCGGAGGTCTGCGCGGTCAGCACGTCCAGCGTGGACATCTGGTCGAGCAGCTGCTGCGGGGAATCGCTGACCAGCACGGCGAACAGCCGGTTGGTGCGGGCGCCCTGATAGGCGGCGATCGCGGTCCGATCGATGATCGGCTGGTACTTGCGCACCTCGTCGCGGGCCTGGTTCACCAGGGTGGTGGCTTCGGCCAGCTTGGCGTCGGCATCGTGCTGCAGCCCGAGCTTCGCATCGAGGTCTTCCTGGACACCGAGAGCCTGCTGGTTGAGCTGATCGGACTGGCGTGAGAGGTCGATCATCCGCTGCACGGCCTCCGTGGCCGTGGTCGGTAGCGCTACCGGATCGGCGCCCGCCGGGCTGCCGCCGCACAGGACGGTGGTGGCCAGAACTCCGGCCGCCAGTGCCCCTCCCACCAGACGGGTCGAGCGGTGTCGTCTCCGGTGTGCTGCCACAGCCTGCCGTGCCTCGTTCCTTGGTGAAGCGATCTCGTGAACTGACGCTTGTGAACCGACCCAGCACCTTCGAGATGCGCGAGGTTTGCCGATGGCGTGCCCCGGGTAATCCGAGAAGGTCTCGATTAGGTTACGGAACGGCCTAGGTCTGTGTCCAGTAGAGAACGAAACGATCACAACCGCGAACCGGCGGCCGGGCCGCACAATGCGGCCCGACCAGCGGTTTCTCAGAAGCGACGGGCTCCGGCGAACGGCATCGAGGAGATCGGCGCCACCCGCACGGGCGTGCCGGAGGTGGACGCGTGCACGACGTTGCCGTCACCGGCGTACAGGCCGGAGTGGCCGCCGCCGTAGAACGACACCAGGTCGCCGGGCTCCAGGTCGTCCATCGACACCGGCGTGCCCGCGCCGAGCTGGGCGCCGCTGGTGCGCGGCAGCTCGAGGCCTGCCTGGCGGTAGGACCACTGGACCAGGCCGGAGCAGTCGAAGGCGTTCGGGCCCGCCGCGCCGTACACGTAAGGGGCCCCCAGCTTGCTCATGGCGGCGTCGAGGGCCTCCTCGCCGATGGACTTCTTGGGTGCGACGAACAGCTGCGGCTGTGCGGGCAGCTCGATGCCGGGGATCCCCTGCGGGATCTGGATCTCGTTCGGCACCTCGAAGGTGCCGATGCCGGGGATGGTCACCGGCTGCGCCGATGCGGGGGCGGCCGGAAGCAGGAATGCGCCGATGGTGGCAGCGCCGACGGCCCCGGCGGCGACGGCACGTCGCTTGACGGATTTGGTCGTCATGATGCGGTACTCCCAATCTGCCCCACGACGCCGCACCCTGGCTGGTGCCGCGGACTTCGTGTCGATGCACCAGGTGTGGTGCGCCGGACTCCGTGAGGTCTCGAAAAGGTTACGAACACATCACGGTGGTTTGTAAAGTCGGACAACGGCAAATTGCGGACGCGCGATGTAAATCTCGTCTAAACGATGTGAGATATATCCCAGCAATCACGGAACGATAACAACGCGTTGTTATCGACTGGCGCCTCTGTCGCTATC
This sequence comes from Nocardia altamirensis NBRC 108246, assembly GCF_001612685.1. Lineage (GTDB taxonomy): Bacteria > Actinomycetota > Actinomycetes > Mycobacteriales > Mycobacteriaceae > Nocardia > Nocardia altamirensis. Next base: position 49,765 of record NZ_BDAY01000057.1, on the reverse strand, counting down.
TCGGTCAGCGGCATGACGACGCGCCGGTGTTTCGGTGTGAACCCGTTGGACATTTCCCCAGGTCGCTCCGTTCATCTCGGTGACATGTCAAGCTAGAAGACTGGTCGGTTGGGTAACTCGCCGCGATCGGCCGCAGCGCGCCGGTGGCAGCACCTCGGCACTGGGCGACACGCCCGAGCGATTGATGTCTTTTGTGCAACAATGTGAGCTGCGTCACTTTTCGGCGTTCTAGATCATTTTGTGGGTATCGAAACGAAAATCTCGAGGAGTCTGTCCGGCCGTTTTCTGGACTTTTAGGACAAATCGGACAGGGATCCGACCTTGTCGTACCCAGGGCCTACGCTCCAGCCCGTGTCCGACCCCGCGCCGCGCAAGGCCGCCGCTCAGCAGCTGGTCTTCGATGACCTCGACACGCCCCTCTACGACACCACCTTCGTGGTCGTCGACCTCGAAACCACCGGAACCAGCCCCGGCGCCGACGCGATCACCGAGATCGGCGCGGTGAAAGTGCGTGGTGGCGAGGTGCTCGGCGAGTTCGCCACCCTGGTCAACCCCGGTCGGGCGGTGCCACCCGCGATCGTTCAGGTCACCGGGATCACCACCGCGATGGTCTACGCGGCGCCCAAGATCGACGCGGTACTGCCCGGGTTTCTGGAGTTCGCCGCAGGCACGGTGCTCGTCGCGCACAACGCGCGGTTCGACATGGCCTTCCTGCGGGCCGCAGCGGCCGGCTGCGAGACCGCATGGCCGAGCTTCACCGTGCTCTGCACCGTGAAGCTGGCGCGGCGCGTACTCGGCAGGGACGAGGCGCCGTCGGTGCGGTTGAGTGCGCTTGCCCAGTTGCTCGGCGCGAGCACCCAGCCGACGCACCGGGCACTGGACGACGCACGGGCGACCGTCGACGTGCTGCACGCGCTGATCGGACGAGTCGGCAATCAAGGCGTGCACAGTCTCACCGAGTTGGTCGACTACCTGCCCGACGTCACGCCGCGTCAGCGCGCCAAGCGGTTCCTCGCCGCCGATCTGCCGACGAGTCCCGGCGTGTACCTGTTCCGTGGACCGTCCGACGAAGTCCTCTATATCGGCACCGCGGTGAATTTGCGCCGCCGCGTACGCAATTACTTCACCGGCTCGGAGACCAGAGGCCGGATGAAAGAAATGGTCTCGCTGGCAACCAGGGTCGACCACGTCGTGTGTGCGCACGCGTTGGAGGCCGGGGTACGGGAACTGCGATTGCTCGTCGCGCACACCCCGCCCTACAACCGCCGCTCCAAGTTCCCCAAGCGCGCCTGGTGGATCACGCTCACCGCCGAGCCGTTCCCCCGCTTCGCGATCGTCCGCACCCCGAATCGGGACGCCCTCGGACCCTTCAACTCTCGCAACGAGGCGGCCGAACTGGCGGTGATCATCGCCGAACACACCGGCCTGCGCACCTGCAGTACCCGCCTGCCCAGCCGCGGCAGGCACGAGTGCCCGCCCGCGATCGTCGGCGGCTGTCCAGCGGCAGGCGACGGAAGGGCTCTTGATACTGAGGAATACGCACCGGTCGCCGCGCGCGTGCGCGCCTTGTTCGCCGGCCGCTCCGACGCGGCGTTGCGCACCATGCTCGACCGCATCGAATCCCACTCCCGCGCCGAACACTTCGAGGCGGCCGCGCGCCTCCGCGACCGCACCGTCGCCGTGATCCGCGCCCTGCACCGCACCCAGCGCCTCACCGCCGTGGCGCGCATCGCCGAACTCATCGCCGCCCACCCCGACGGCGCCGGCGGATGGGAGTTCGCCGTCATCCGCTACGGCCGCCTCGCCGCCGCAGGCACCGCGGTCCGCGGCGTCCCCCCGATGCCCGTCGTCGAACGTCTGGTCGCCGCAGCCGAAACCGTCATCCCCGAGGGCGGAGTACACCCAATAGATAAGGCCTCAGCAGACGCCCATATAGATAAAGCCCCCAACGCTGCGCGTGACTCGATGAGCATGCGTTCAGGAGGGAGCCATGTGCACGCCGTAGATAAGGCCAACCCGGACGCTTATGCGGGCGAGAGTGACTCGAGCGCGCGTGCAGGGGAGGACGGCAGGCGTGCGATAGATAAGGCCACGGCCGACGCGCATATAGATAAGGCCCCAAATGACGTGCGCACCGGCGCGGGCGGCTCGATGAGCATGCGTCCGGACGAGCGCCACGTGCGTGCAGTAGATGGGTCCGTCTCCGACGCAGATGCGGGCGAGCGTGATTCGGAGAGCAGACGTGCGGGGGAGGGCGGCCTGCGCGCGAAAGGTGAGGTCTCAGCAGACCTGCGCAGAGACAAGGCCTCGACGGACGCGCACATAAATAAGGCCTCAAATGGCAGACGTGCGGGCAAGGGTGGCTCGGCGAACATGCGCGCGGGGGAGTGGGACTTGCCTGTAGATAAGGCCACGCTGGACGTGCGGGCGGGGGAGGGCGGCTCGCATATAGATAAGGCCTCGGTGGACGTCCGTATAGATAAGGCCCCGAGAGACCAGGGCGCGGGTGGCTCGGCGAACGTGCGCGCGGGTGGCTCGGCGAACGTGCGCGCGGGGAAGGGGGACTTGCGTATAGATAAGGCCTCGCCGGATTTGCGGGCAGGGGAGGGTGATTCGGTGAGCGCTCGGGTGGGGGAGGGCGGCTCGCATATAGATGAAGCCTCGGCGGGCGTGCGTATGGATAAGGCCCCACGAGACCAGGGCGCGGGCGACGGTGGGGCAGCGAACGTGCGCGCGGGGGAGGGCGGCTTGCATATAGATAAGGCCTCGGGGGATGTGCGGGTGGGGCAGGACGTTTTGGTGGACGTGCCGGTTCGGGTGGATGTGGGGTCGTGGGAGGACGTTCCGATCAATGTGCCGCCGTTGCGGGGGGCTTCGCCGGAGGAGGCGGGGTTGGTGGTGCGGTGGTTGGCTCGGCCGGGGGTGCGGATCGTGCGGACGAGCGAGGGGTATCGGGAGCCGGCGTATGGGGCGGCGCGGTGGTCGGGGTGGGCGGAGGCGGCTGATGCGGCGGCGAGGACCCAACCGGCCGAAGAGGAATACGTGAACCGCTTAGGCTGAGCGCATGATTACCGCGATCGTGCTGATCCATGCCGACAACGGCCGCATTCCCGAGACCGCGCAGGCCGTGGCGGACACCGAAGGTGTTGCCGAGGTCTATTCCTGTGCAGGCGACGTGGACCTGATTGCGATTGTGCGGGTGCGTGACCATGAGCAGATCGCCGAGGTGGTGACCGGGCGCATCGACAAGGTCGACGGCGTCGCACGGACCACCACCCACATCGCGTTCAAGTCCTACTCCCGCGTGGATGTCGAGGCAGGCTTCTCGCTGGGCGAGTGAAACCGAGCGGGCGGCCGACAATGCGCGGTCGCCCGATCAGCCATCAACACCAACTCGACGGCGTTGTGTCCGTGGAGAGCCCGCCGACTCGGCCCGACTGTGCGGCTGGCCGCGTGGAGATCGTGTCGGCTCGGCCCCGTGTCGAGGGGGTACTGGTGCAGGTGGCCTCTCGGGCGATGCCTGCACCAGTACCCCATGATCTTGAAGTCGTCCCCGCCGCACAGGGGCGGTGCTTGATGTACGGCGGGGACGCCTATTTCACCAGCTGTCGCTGGTGTCCGCGCACCGAACCGGTTGGCTCGGCTCGATCGCTTGCCGATGTTCATGCCGTGTGGAGAGCGCGCCGACTCGGGCCGGTTGTGCCGGGCTGAGGGTTTGGTGGCGGGCGGATTCCGCTGGCTCAGCCGATTTGGGCTGACTTGCTGGTGTATTGGCCTGCTTCGCCGGGGGCGAGCACACCGCTGGAATCACCCTCGCAGCCGGCGAGCGGGAAGAGGGTGACCACGCTGTTGGTGTTGTTCTCGATGGTGCGGGTGTCGTCGCTGCCGAGGAAGACGCAGCCCGCGTTGCCCATGTCTTGGTTGTTGACCAGCAAACTGCCGTCCGCCTGGGCCGTCGGCGCGGCGGCCAGCACGGCCACCACCGCGAGCACGCTGGGTAGTGCGCGAACGCTGCGACGCATGGTGTGCTCCTTACCAGTCGAAGGACCGGCGCACACCCGGACACCGAATCCGGGCGATTTGCCGGAATGTCGCTCCAACTTTAGTCCCGCCTGGCGGGCGAGGGAATGCCCAGGTCAGCGGTCGCCGAGCGTGACCGTCAGCTTGGTCCAGCGCTCGAGCAGCGCGGCAGCGTTGCCCGTGTCGATCGCCTCGGCGGCGCGTTCGAGGCCGGTCGAGAGCAGCTCGTGCACCTCGGTGTCGGCGTCGGCGGTGCCCTGCGACAGGTTGTAGGCGACGATCGCCGCCGCCGAATTCACCAGCACCGCATCGCGAACCGCGCCGCTGGTCCCGCCGAAGACGTCGCGCGCGACACCCGCGTTGACCTGTGCGTCGCCGCCACGCAGTGCGGCGAGGTCGACGCGGGGGATGCCGAGGCGAGTCGGGTCGATCGTGGTTTCCCGCATCTGCCCGCCGGACACCACCCAGGCGGCCGTGGTGTCGGAGGTGGTGATCTCGTCCAGCCCGTCGTTGCCACGCACAACCAGCGCACTCGCGCCGCGTCCCGCGAAAACGCCCGCGATCACCGGAAGCAGATCGGTGAACGCACATCCGACGAGACCTGCCCGCGGTTGCGCCGGATTCGTCAGCGGCCCAAGCACATTGAAGACAGTCGGGATGCCGATTTCCCTGCGCGCCGCACCGGCGAACCGCAGCGCGGGATGAAACACCGGCGCGAAACAGAACCCGATGCCGACGTCACGGACGCACCGTGCCACCGATTCCGGTCCGAGCGCGAGCCGCACGCCGAGCGCTTCGAGTACATCCGCGCCGCCGCTCTTCGAGGACGCCGCCCGGTTGCCGTGCTTGACCACCGGCACCCCGGCGGCCGCGACGACGATCGAGGACATCGTGGAGATGTTCACCGATCCGGACCGATCACCGCCGGTGCCGACGATGTCGACGGCGTCGCCGTCGATGTGCACCAGCCGCGCGTGTTCCAGCATGCCGGTGGCGAGGCCGGTCAGCTCGGCAGGCGTCGGGCCTTTGATCTTCATGGCGACACCGAATGCGGCGATCTGCGCGGAGGTCGCGTTGTCCGACATGATTTCGTCCATCGCCCAGGCCGTGTCGTCCGCAGCCAGGTCGTCACCGTCGGTGAGGGCCCCCAAAACCTGAGGCCAGCTGCGTTCGCTCATCTCGTCCACTTCTCCCTGTCACGCTGGCTCGCAAAGAGTGCTCGCGACGCGCGAATGCGCGCGGCTGCCCACCAGTTTGTCGCGAAGAAGCCTACTGGGCGAGGGCTTATTGTCACTGTTCGGTGGCAGTTCCATTCGTGGGGCGCGGCTGCAGTGCATCCCAGCCGTCGGCTGTGCCCTCGTGGCGTTGCGCGAGTCCGGCCATCCTGGAGCGTTCCTGCGAACAGTGCAGCGCGTCGAGCACCTGCACCCGTTGCAGGATCACCGTTTCCATGATGTCGGTCCCCGGCCCGCCGACCTGCGGCGCAGGCGCGTACCCCGCCTGCGCGGCGATCCCGCACACCGCCTCGACCTGCCCCGGCGGCACGCGCAGGTGATGACGCAGCACCGCGGGCGCGTCCGCGATCAACGCGGTCGCGCGCGCCAGTGCCGTCGAACAAGCCTCGGCGTCATCGAAACTCGCCACAACCACCACCAGATCGGCCCGGCTCGGATCCAGCGGCGCCGGACCGCTCCGTCCGAACCAGCGCCGCCAACCACGTCCCACATCGATTCCCATCTCAGGTTCCCCTTATCTCCGCATGCCATCCTGGTACCCGGCAATGCCGACACGCCCGACCGGTACCCGCGAGTTTTGCCGGAACGGGCAGCGGCCAGCCGCCGGATCGACCCGCTGCACCGAAGCCGCACATTCCGGCCGCTCGGGCGCGAGACGCACCCGTCCGCCGGCTACCGCCCCTGGTCGAATCGCCTAGGCGGTGCTGATTTTCCCGACCCCCGAACGGGTCGCGTCGCGGCCACCGCGAAACGATCTTCCCAGGTCGAGAGGTTGTCTGTCCGTGGGTCTTCCGACACGGAGACACAAGTTTCGCACCCGGGTACTTGTGTCGTACTACGACGAGTCATACTTACCCCCGTGACGACCGCAGTAGGGACCCCCGGATCGGCCATTACCCAGCGTGTGCACTCGCTGAATCGGCCCAACATGGTCAGCGTCGGTACCATCATCTGGCTGTCCAGCGAGTTGATGTTCTTCGCCGGCCTCTTCGCGATGTATTTCGTCGCGCGCGCGCAGGCCCATGGCAACTGGCCGCCGGAACCGACCGAGCTGAACCTTGGGCTCGCCGTGCCGGTCACCGCTGTGCTGGTCGCGTCGTCGTTCACCTGCCAGATGGGCGTGTTCGCGGCCGAGCGGGGCGATGTGTTCGGCCTGCGTCGCTGGTACGTCATCACCCTGATCATGGGCGCCTTCTTCGTCGGCGGTCAGGGCTACGAGTACTACCACCTGGTTCACGAGGGCACCTCGATTTCGAGCAGTGCGTACGGCTCGGTGTTCTACATCACCACCGGTTTCCACGGTTTGCACGTCATCGGCGGTCTGATCGCGTTCGTGTTCCTGCTGATCCGCACCAAGGTCAGTAAGTTCACCCCCGCGCAGGCCACCGCCGCGATCGTCGTCTCGTACTACTGGCACTTCGTCGACATCGTGTGGATCGGACTGTTCGCCACGATCTACTTCGTCCGCTGAGCCGGGCAACGCCCCAGTCTTTTGCACAAGTCGGTTCCGTCTACTCCAAAGGGACACAGATGAGTTCATCTCCCCCGTCAGCGCCAGAGCCCGCACGCAACGGGAACGGCGAGGCCAGCAAGACACGCAGGCAGCGCCGCCTTCGCCGTCGCATCGCGGGTGGGCTCGCGCTGTTGGTGGGCCTCGTCTCTGCAGGCTTCCTGGCAGCGGCCCTGACGCCGGACCCGCAGCGCGCGACCGCGCACGAGGACCAGTCCGCGCTGATCCGCGAAGGCCAGCAGCTCTACGACACGTCCTGCATCACCTGCCACGGTGCGAACCTGCAGGGTGTCGCGGATCGCGGCCCGAGCCTCATCGGTGTCGGCGAGGCCGCCGTCTACTTCCAGGTGTCCTCCGGCCGCATGCCGATGGCCCGCCAGGAGGCCCAGGCGATGCGCAAGCCACCGAAGTTCGATGCCCGCCAGACCGATGCGCTCGGCGCGTACATCGCCGCCAATGGCGGCGGTCCTTCGGTCGTGCGTGACGCGAACGGCGAGATCGCCCAGGAATCCCTGCGCGGCGACGACATCGCCCGCGGTTCGGAACTGTTCCGGATGAACTGCGCTTCCTGCCACAACTTCACCGGCCGCGGCGGCGCACTGTCCTCCGGTAAGTTCGCGCCTCCGCTGGAGCCTGCCAACGAGCAGCAGATCTACGACGCGATGATCTCCGGCCCGCAGAACATGCCGAAGTTCTCCGACCGGCAGCTCTCGCCGGAAGAGAAGCGCGACATCATCGCCTACGTCATGAACGCCAAGGAAGAGCGTGCCCCCGGCGGCTGGGACCTCGGTGGATTCGGTCCCGCGACCGAGGGTCTGGTCATGTGGGTGGTCGGCATCACGACGGTGGTCGGTGCCGCGATTTGGATCGGGTCTAGGTCATGACGGATAAGGAGCCAAACGACATGGGTCGGCCGGATGAGGGCCACGACGGCGGCGAGCCGTCGAACGAGCAGGCGAGCCGTACCCCGGCCGTTCCGGAGTCCGCAGGCCATGCGCTGACGGATCCGACCGAGGCGGAACTCGACGCGATGTCGCGGGACGAGCTGGTCAAGCTCGGCACCGAGCGGGACGGCGTCGACGTCGCCTACCGGCGCGAGCGGTTCCCGGTTCCGGGCACCCGCGCCGAGAAGCGGGCCGAGCGCGCGGTCGCGTTCTGGTTCGCGGTCTCCGGCATCGCCGCGGCGGTGCTGGTCGGCGTGTTCCTGTTCTGGCCGTGGGAGTTCAAGTCCTCCGGCGAGGACGGCCACGCGGCCTACTCGCTGTTCACCCCGCTGGTCGGTATCACCTTCGGTGTCTCGGTGCTGGTCATCGGCGTCGCGGTGGTGCTGATCCGTAAGCTGTTCATCCCCGCCGAGCTGTCCATCCAGGACCGGCACGACGGCCCGTCGCCCGAGGTCGAGCGCCGCACCCTGGTCGCCGAGCTGACGGACGCGCTGGACACCTCGACGCTGGCCCGGCGCAAGCTGATCACCCGCACCGCCGGTGCCGGTGTCGGTGTGCTCGGCATCGGCGCGCTGCTGGTGTTCGTCGGCGGCATGGTGAAGAACCCGTGGGCCAAGCGCGAGAAGTCGCCGCTGTGGGTGTCGGGCTGGACCCCGGACTACCCGGGCGAGACCATCTACATCCGCCGCGACACCGGTCGTCCCGAGGACATCGTGCTCGTCCGCCCCGAGGATATGGACGCGGGCGGCATGGAGACGGTGTTCCCGTGGAAGGAAAGCTGGCGCGGCCACGAGCACGAGACGCTGCAGTCGCTGCGCGGTATCCGCAACTCCGTCATGCTGATTCGCCTGCGGACCGAGGACGCGCAGAAGGCGATCAAGCGTAAGGGCCAGGAGAGCTTCAACTACGGCGACTACTTCGCCTACTCGAAGATCTGCACCCACCTCGGTTGCCCGACCTCGCTGTTCGAGTCGCAGACCAACAAGATCCTCTGCCCCTGCCACCAGTCGCAGTTCCTCGCGACCGAATGGGGTAAGCCGGTCTTCGGTCCTGCCGCTCGCGCACTGCCGCAGCTGCCGATCACCGTCAACTCCGAGGGATTCCTGGTCGCCAACGGCGACTTCATCGAGCCCCTCGGCCCGGCTTACTGGGAGCGTCGTTCATGAGCCCTTCTATGGTCGCCACCCAAGCCAACGAGATGGACGAGCGGTATCAAGCCGCGAAGTTCGTGAAGCGGTCGATCAACAAGGTCTTCCCGACCCACTGGTCGTTCCTGCTCGGCGAGATCGCCCTGTACAGCTTCATCATCCTGTTGTTGTCGGGCGTATATCTGACCCTGTTCTTCGATCCGTCGATGACCGAGGTCGTCTACAACGGCGCGTACCAGCCGCTGCGTGGTGTGACCATGTCGCGTGCCTACGAGACGTCGCTGAACATCACCTTCGAGGTGCGTGGCGGTCTGTTCGTCCGCCAGGTGCATCACTGGGCCGCACTGCTTTTCGCGGCGTCGATCATCGTGCACCTGTTCCGCATCTTCTTCACCGGCGCGTTCCGCAAACCGCGTGAGGCGAACTGGGTGATCGGCTGCCTGCTGCTCATCCTGGCGATGTTCGAGGGCTTCTTCGGCTACTCGCTGCCCGACGACCTGCTGTCCGGCACCGGCCTGCGCGCCGCGTTCGGCGGTATCACGATGAGTATCCCGATCGCGGGTACCTGGATGCACTGGTTGATCTTCGGCGGTGACTTCCCCGGCACGATCATCATTCCGCGCCTCTACATCGCGCACGTGCTGCTGTTCCCCGGCATCATTCTCGCGTTGATCGCCGCGCACGTCGCGCTGGTCTGGTACCAGAAGCACACCCAGTTCCCCGGACCTGGCCGCACCGAGAACAACGTGGTCGGCGCCCGCATCATCCCGGTGTTCGCCGCCGACCAGGGCGCGTTCTTCGCGTTCACCCTCGGCATCGTCGGCATCATGGGCGGCGTCTTCCAGATCAACCCGATCTGGAACCTGGGTCCGTACAACCCCTCTCAGGTGTCGGCGGGTTCGCAGCCCGACTTCTACATGATGTGGACCGACGGTCTGGCACGTCTGATGCCGCCGTGGGAGCTGTACATCGGCAACTACACGGTGCCCGCCGTGTTCTGGGTTGCGCTGATCATGGGCCTGGTGTTCACGGTGCTGATCATGTACCCGTGGATCGAGAAGCGGCTCACCGGCGACACCGCAGGGCACAACCTGCTGCAGCGGCCGCGCGACGTGCCGGTCCGCACCGCGATCGGCGCGATGTCCATCGGCTTCTACCTGGTGCTCACGCTGTCGTGTGTCAACGACATCCTGGCGCTGAAGTTCGACATCTCGCTGAACGCCACCACCTGGATGGGCCGCATCGGCCTGCTCGTCGTGCCGCCGGTCGCCTACTTCGTGGCCTACCGGTTCTGCATCGGCCTGCAGCGCAGCGACCGGGCGGTGCTGGAGCACGGCATCGAAACCGGTGTCATCAAGCGCCTGCCGCACGGTGAGTACATCGAGGTGCACCAGCCGCTCGGCCCGGTCGACGACCACGGCCACCCGATCCCGCTGGAGTACCAGGGCGCCCCGGTGCCCAAGAAGATGAACAAGCTCGGGTCCGCAGGCAAGCCGGGTACCGGCAGCTTCCTGCGTGCCGATCCGTGGCAGGAGAGCGAAAAGCACTTCGAGATCGAGCATGCCGAGGAGCACAAGCAGCTGAAGGTGCTGCAGCAGCGCCAAGAGAAGGAACACGGCGGCAAGCACAGCCACTGATCGCTGAACACGAAGGCCCCGAGTCGAATCCGACTCGGGGCCTTTGCTTTTGACGGCGGCGGCGGTGCCGCTGATGATTCGGCCGATGCCGTGACTACAGGCGTGGCGTGCTGCGGCGGGACGCTTCGATGGCTTCGAACTTCGCCAGGTTGTGGCGCGCGTCGGCCAGCGCGTCGTGTGCGTCCGGCGGGACGGGCGGCAGCTCGGGCCTGCCGTGCGCGTCCCAGTGCTGGCGCAGTTCATTGGTGTATCGGGGCAGGACGGTGGGCAGGTCGACCATCGAACCCCACAGCTGGCAGAGCGCCACATGGTCGTACGCGCCGACCCACGCCCACAGCTCCGGCACCACCGAGGACCGGGGCACCAGGAAGCGGTAGAGCTCGTCCCGGATCTGCTGTCGACTTCGCCACAGCGGCGAGGACGGCGACGGCAGCTGCGGCAGCACGTGCCTGCGCACCCACGGGCCGGCGCGATCCGGGTCGAATTCGGTGGATACCGCGTAGTATTCGCGCCCGTCCTCGCAGACGACACCAATGGAGACCAGGTCGATGACCTTGCCGTCCTCGATGAATTCGCAGTCGTAAAAGTATCGAAGCGAGATCGGTCCACTCCTCAGCAGTTCGGTGTTGCCCCCGCGATGTCTCGAAGAACCACCCTAAGTGGAGGTGGGCCGAGTCCGGTATCCGGGCTCGGCTCGACACGGTGGTGGGAGGACCCACCCCTACGGTGGGTACCACAGGCGTCCGAGTGGTCCGTATTCTGAACGGGTGAACTGGACCGTCGACGTACCGATCGATCGCCTGCCGGAATTGCCGCCGCTGCCCATCGAGCTGCGCAGGCGGTTGGACGACGCGCTGGCCCGCCCCGCACTGCAGCAGCCCTCGTGGGATCCGGAACAGGCCAGGGTGATGCGGACCGTGCTGGAGAGTGTGCCGCCGATCTGTGTGCCCGCCGAGGTGGAGGACCTGCGCGAGCAGCTCGCCGAGGTGGCGCGCGGTGAAGCGTTCCTCATGCAGGGCGGCGACTGCGCCGAGACCTTCGCCGACAACACCGAGCCGCATATCCGGGGCAACATCCGCACGTTGCTGCAGATGGCGGTCGTGCTGACCTATGGCGCGAGTATGCCGGTGGTCAAGGTCGCGCGGATCGCGGGCCAGTACGCCAAGCCTCGGTCCTCCGACACTGATTCGCTCGGCCTCAAGTCGTACCGCGGTGACATGGTCAACTCGCTGGTGGCCGATGCCGCGATGCGCGAGCACGACCCGTCTCGGCTGGTGCGCGCCTACGCCAACGCCAGCGCCGCGATGAACCTGGTGCGCGCGCTGACCGGCGCGGGCATGGCCGATTTACACAAGGTGCACGACTGGAACCGTGACTTCGTCGCGAAGTCGCCTGCCGGTGCCCGTTACGAGGCGCTGGCCGAGGAGATCGACCGCGGCCTCGCGTTCATGACCGCGTGCCGGGTGAACGACCCGAGCTTGAAGTCGGCCCGCATCTACGCCAGCCACGAGGCGTTGGTGCTCGACTACGAGCGCGCGATGCTGCGGCTCAGCGAGAACGCCGCAGGCGAGCCGGTCCTCTACGACCTGTCCGCGCACTTCCTCTGGATCGGCGAACGGACCAGGCAGCTCGACGGCGCGCACATCGCGCTCGCCGAACTGCTCGCCAACCCGATCGGCCTGAAGATCGGGCCGAGCACCACGCCCGAGCTGGCCGTCGAATACGTCGAGCGCCTCGATCCCAACAACGAGCCGGGCCGCCTGACCATCGTGTCCCGCATGGGCAACAGCAAGGTCCGCGATGTCTTGCCGCCCATCATCGAAAAGGTCCAGGCCACCGGGCATCAGGTCATCTGGCAGTGCGATCCGATGCACGGGAACACCCACGAGGCGTCCACCGGTTTCAAGACCCGCCACTTCGACCGGATCGTCGACGAGGTGCAGGGTTTCTTCGAGGTGCACCACGCCCTCGGCACCCACCCCGGCGGCTTGCACATCGAACTGACCGGTGAAGACGTCACCGAATGCCTCGGTGGTGCGCAGGACATCTCCGATCTCGACCTGTCCGGTCGCTACGAAACCGCCTGCGACCCGCGCCTCAACACCCAGCAGTCCCTCGAACTGGCCTTCCTCGTCGCCGAGATGCTCCGCTGACGCTGCTTTATCGCGAAATTTCCTGAGCCGCACTCTTTTCGATTCCTCGCACCCGATGCCGGATGTGAGAAGTCGAAAACTGTGCGGCTCAGTGTCTTTGATCCCGCAACGCGCGAAACGCGCTGTGCGCTGGCGCGATTCCGGCGGTTCGGATCAGGGGAGGGCGGTGAGGGTGACCGTGGAGCCCGCTTCGACGTTGGTGCCGATGCCGGGGACCTGACCGATCACCACGGAGCTGTCGGAGGGCGTGAGCTGTTTGACCTCTACCTGGAGACCGAGTTCGCGCAGCGCGGCTTTGGCTTCGCGGACGCTGCCGCCGAGCATCGCAGGCACTCTGACCGCGCTGGAGACGAAAAGCGTGACGGCCGTACCGGAGTCGACCGTGGTCGACCCCTCCGGGTCGGTGCCGATGACTTTGTCGCCTGCGATGTCCTTGTCGAATTTGAGCTGGGTGTCGCGGATCTTGAAGCCTGCCGCGGTGAGGATCTTGGTGGCGTCCTCGGTGGTTTTGCCGCGGACGTCCGGCAGTTTGAGCGGTTTGGCCCCGCTGCTGCGATAGACCTTCACCTGTGCGTTCATCGGAAGGACGGTGCCGGGGCCGGGGTCGACCCGTTCGAGGGTGCCTTTCGGAGCGGAACTGCCGACTTCGCCGGCATCCACCGGTTGCAGGCCCGCGTCCTTGATCAGCTGGTTGACCTTCGAGATCTGGTCGCCGCGATTGACGTCGGGCACTTTGGGTTTGCCGCTGGAGATGAGGACCGCGACCGTCGAGCCCTTGGTGACTCGCGATCCCGCCGACGGGTCGGTGCCTACCACGTTGCCGACGGGGATCGTGTCCGACGCCTTCTGTCTGATCTGGGTTTCGAACCCGGCCTCGCGCAGCGCGGCGACCGCGCGATTGCTGTCGAGTCCGGCGGTGGCGGGGATCGGCGAGAATCGGCCGAAGCCGAGCCACCAGCCGCCGATGCCGACGACCAGCGTGAGAATCGCCACAATGGCCACCCACAGCCAGACCGCGCGGCGGGACTTCGCGCGGGCCGGCGCATACGCCTGATACGGCGTCGACGCGTGCTGCTGGCGCACCGGTTGTTCGTCGTAGCCGTCCGGCGGGCCGTAATCCACCCGTGGGCGCTGGGCAGTGACCACCTTCGTGTGCTGCACGGTTGGCGGCGTGTACGGCTCGGGGACGGGCGCCGCGGCAGGCTGCTGCCCGTTGGGCGTGACAACCCGATAGCTTGCGCTCAAATGCTCGGCCGAATCCTGCGGCGCAGGCACCCGGTACGGCGGCAGGTTCAGTGTCGTGCCGATCTGGCGCAGCGCCGCCGCCATCTCGTTCGCGTCGGCGTAGCGGTGCGCGGGCTCGCGCGCGGTGGCCTTGGCGACCAGCTCGTCGAACTCCGGCGGCACGCCTGAGATGAACCGGCTCGGGCTCGGCACGTCGTTCTCGATGCGTTGATACGCGATCGAGATCGAGGTGTCGCCGGTGAACGGCACCTTCCCGGTCAGCAGCTCGAAAATCAACACGCCGAAGGCATACACATCACTTCGCGCGTCGGCCGTGCCGCTGGTCACCTGCTCGGGCGACAGGTACGCCGCCGTGCCGAGAATCACGCTCGCCGAGGTGGTGTTGGCCGCTGCCACCGCGCGCACCAGACCGAAATCGGCGATCTTGACCTCGCCCGCATCGGAGATCAGCACGTTCTCCGGCTTCACGTCACGGTGCACCAGACCCGCGGCATGCGCGACGCCGATCGCCGCGAGCACCGGCTCGGCGACCGCGCGCACCGCGTGCGGCGGCATCGGCCCGCGTTCACGCAGCAACTCGCGCAGCGTCCCACCCTCGACCAACTCCATGATCAAGAACGGATACTCGCCGTCGACACCCTGGTCGTACACCGCGACCAGCGACGAATGCTTGAGCTTGGCGACCGCGCGGGCCTCGAACTCGAATCGGGAAAGGAACTGCGGGTCACCGGCGAATTTCGGGTCCATCACCTTGATGGCGACCGGGCGATCCAGACGGGTGTCGACTCCCCGGAAGACCATCGACATGCCGCCGCGGGCAATCGGCGCATCGATGCGATAGCGCCCTTCCAGCATCTGGCCGATCAATTGATGTCCTCCGGCTTTCACAAAGTTCTCACCCCTCGCGGTTCATCCCACAAGCGATCGACCGCCCAGTGCGGCCCTCACGATGGTATCGACCAAACGCACCCGGGTGTCTCACGACTTGCGGCAGCAGACCGTCTACCGTTATCGGCGTGAGTGCATTTCCCTGCAGTGATGATGTCCTTCCGGAGTCGGTGGCGCTGTTGCCGCTACCCGAGGTGGCCGACAAGCTCGGGCTGGTAGTGACCCGAGTGCATCAGATGCTGCGCGACCACCAGCTGCTCGCCGTCCGTCGCGACGGTGTCGCGAGCGTCCCCGAACGGTTCTTCGACGACGCAGGCGCGGTCGTCAAGCCGCTCCCCGGTCTGATCACCGTGATGAAGGACGCCAAGTACACCGACGAAGAGATCCTCCAGTGGATCTTCACCGACGACGACAGCCTCCCAGGCAAGCCCATCGACGCCCTCCACGGCCCCCTCGCTCGCGAGGTCATCCGTAGAGCGGCCGCCGACCCGTTCTGAAAGCCGGGCGAGTAACCGCTCAGCGTCGTCGCTGACGGGTCACTGCCGCGGTGGTGAATTGCACCGCCGCCACCCCGAGTCGCCGGTGGCGGGGGACTACCGCGCGGTGGGTGAAGATGTCGTAGCCGGAGCCCTCTATGCGGTCGAGGATGGCTGCGTAGAGGGTGGCTGCGGTGCGGATGGCCGGGCGGACGCGGGGGTCGAGGAGATCGATGCCCGGTTGGGCCCTGCGGTAGATGTCGCGGTTGATCGCGATGAGGTGTGCCAGGGCTCGGCGCAGCTTCGGGTCGGTGTGACCGGTGCGGCGACAGTGCACGAGGAGATCGTGGTCGACGCCGAAGGCGGCGAGTTCGTCCGCGGGCAGGTAGACGCGCCCGCGGTCGAGGTCTTCGGCGACGTCACGAAGGAAGTTGGTGAGCTGGAACGCTTCGCCGAGCGCTGCGGCGGCGGGTTCGGCTTCGGCGACCGGGACGACGGTGCCGAGGACGGGAAGCACCTGGAGACCGATGGCGGCGGCGGAGCCTGCCATGTAGTCGCGGAGCTCGGCCATCGTGGCGTAGCGATCCCGGAAGCGGCTGGTACCAGGCACATCCATGCGCATGGAGTCCAGGAACGTCCAGAAGTGTTGTGCGGCAATGTCGTAGCGGCCGATGGTGTCGGCGAGGGCGAGCAGGACCAGCCGGTGCGGCTCGGCGGGCAGCGGCTGTCCCGGTGATTCCAGCGCGATCCGCAGGTCCTTCTCGATCAGGTCGAGTAGGTCGGCGGGGTCGGGTCGCTGCGGAAGGCGCTGGGGCGCATCGGTTTCCGCGTGGTCGACGATGTCGTCGACCAGCCGGGCGAACGCGTAGAGCGCATGGATCGCTGGTCGGCGTTCGGCCGAGAGCAGCCGGGTGGCCAGGAAGTAGGTGCGCCCGTGCGTGGCCGCGATCTGCTTGCATACGCGGTACGCGACGTCGAGCTGGGTCGACGAGGCGTCGCCGATCATGGGCGGGCTGGCGCGGCCGGTTCGATGCTCGGTGGCGCGGACCGCAACCGCAGCGGGTCCACCGTGCGCAACGACATCGCCGCCACCACGGCGGCGAAGGTCGCGGCCGCCACGTGCACGAAGTTGTACAGGCCGATGGAGCCGTCCGGCTGGAAGACCAGCATCAGCCAGGTGCAGATGCCGACCAGCACCATCAATGTTCTGGTGGACAGCGCGAAGGCGGCGGCCAACGCGAGCGGCCACGAGTAGTACCAGGGCAGCGCGGCGGGGGAGAGGATGACGATCGCGACGAACGCGATCAGGATCCCGAGCACCGCTTCGCGCTCGCTGTGCCGGAACCGCCACCAGGTCCACCCGAGGACGGCGACCAGCGCCACCGCACACAACACCCTGGCCACGTCGAGCACCGGCGCGAAGTTCAGCGGCGTCACCCAGGTGGTCGCGTGCGCCATGATCGTGGGCAGCGAGAGCCACTGGATGATCTTCTTGGACCCGGACAGTGCCGTCAGCCAGCCGATGCCGACGCCTGCGATGGCCGAGGCGGCCAGGAACACGATCGCGAATACGCTCAGGCCGAGACCGGCGATCTTGGCGAACACCATGGTCGGGTGTGGCATGTCTTCGGTCGGTTCGGCGGCATCGTGGGGCTGTTCGCTCTCCGGCAGGTGTTCCGGGTCGCGCCCGGCCCGGCGCGCGGCGCGTTGCTCGCGCTCGTGCAGCATCCAGATCCACACCAGGAACGGCAGCGCGACGCCGGCGGTCGCCTTGATCCCCACAGCGATGGCGAGCACAACCACGCCTGCCACGTGATGGCGTTCCAACACCAGCGCGATGGCCGCGCACATCAGTCCGACCATCAGCATCTCGTTGTGCACACCGCCGATGAGGTGGATCAGCACCAGCGGGTTGAGCACTGCGAGCCACAGCGCGACCGTCGGCTTGCCGCCGAGGTGCTTGGTCAGATACGGCACCGCCCACATCATCAACACCAGGCCGGGCAGCATCACGAAGCGCATGGCGATGGTGCCTGCGACCACGCTGTCACCGGTGATGCTGGTGATGCCGCGGCCGAGCAGCAGGAAGACCGGGCCGTAAGGCGCGGTGGTCGCCGTCCAGACCTCGCTCACGTTGTCCAGCAGCACACCCGGGTTCTTGACCGGCGGGTCGACGTACGGGTCGTAGCCGTCGCGCAGCAACGCGCCCTGTGCCAGGTAGGAGTACACGTCCCTGCTGAACATCGGCACCGCGAACAGCAAGGGGGTGATCCAGATTCCGACAATGGCGCGCAATTCGTTCAGTGTCACGCCGGTGCTTACCCACCCCGCCGGCTCCGCCGTCTGCCGTCCCCGAGCGTCGAGCCCGGTGCCTTTGCCGATGGTGGCGCGACCGAGCCGGACCCACGCCGTGATCATCAGCAGCACGCCGATCCAGATGACGATGGTCGACAGCGCGTAGCCGTGGCCGAAACGGAGCCACGAGAGGTGCATCGCCTCGAGCAGCGGATCCTGCCGCCGGGTGCTGCCTGCGCCGAAGCCGCCGACGGTGATCATGAGCGCGCCGTAGAAGCCGAGCAGCGCGGCATGCCCTTCCGGGCTGCGGAGGAAATCGGCGGAGGTGCGGAGCAAGGACCACGCACTCTGGGACAGGGTGCTCGCCGACGCACGTGGTGCTGCGGCAACCGACTCGGATCGCTCGGTGGCGGCCGATTCGCGCTTCGCCGCATTGCTCGGTGCGTGGCCGGTGGTGTCAGTCAATGGAGCCTCTGCGGCGCGCGTTTCGGGGGATGCCATCTGGTGTCGGTCCCCCCGAATGGTCAGCGGTCGCAACCGCACGTGAATAGGTCGGCGCCTAGTTTACGGCGTCGCAGGGAACACTATCCCGCTGGTAGGTGCGGTTTCATCTCGAGCAGGGCGCTTATCACCGGTAATACGGTTTGCCGCCAGTTTTCCGGACAGCAGTGCGGTCGGCACTCCTACGCCTGGCGTGGTGCCGCAACCTGCGATAACTACATTGTCGCTGGTGCGCGGAAAATTGCGTGGGCGAAATGGTCCGGTTTGTCGGAAAAGATGGGCCGCGGAGAACGGTGTGCCTGCCAGCATGCCTTGGTCGTGCCACGTTTGCGGCGTATCGAGATGGTCGATGGTGAAGTGCTCAGCAATGCCCCGATATCCGCGTTCTTCCAGCACCAGAAGCAGCTCGCGGAGGTAGGCGGGGCCGACGCGCGCCCAGTCCAGCGGGGCGGAGTCCAGGTTGGGGCACGGCGCGAGCAGCGAGAGTGGCTCGTATGCGCCGTCCGCCCGCGCGATGACCAGACCGGGGTCGGTGAGCGCGGGCCGGGTCAGCAGCAACGACGGGTCGCTCATCAATCGTCCTCGGCGGCCGGTGATCTCGGCGAAGGTGGCGTCCCATGCCGCGCCGAATTCGATGGTGTGGTGCGCCTGCACCGGCCAGGTGGCGGCCACCGCGGCGGGCACGGTGCCGTGCGCGACGACCGCGGAGGGCGCGGCCCGCAACCAGCGGCGCCTGCGCACGCCGAAGCGGGCGACGGAGCCGAGGTCGACGGTGAGCACCAGCGCGTCACAGTCGAAGGTGCGGCCGTCGGCCGTGTGTACCCGCTCGGCCCGCCTGCCCGCGTAGTCGACCGCGGTTACCTCGGTGCCCAATTCCAGCGTGCCGCCTGCCGCGGTGAAGGCCTCCGCCATGGCCGCCGCGATCGTGCGCATCCCGCCTTCGGGAAAGTAGACGCCGAGCGCGGTGTCCATGTGCGGGATGGCGCCGTACACGGCGAGCGCTTCGGCAGGCGGCAGGCCCGCGTACAACGCTTGGAAGGTGAACAGCCTGGCCAGTCGCGGATCGTTCAGGAACTTCCCGACCCGGCCGCCGAGCTTGCCGAACCCGCCGAGGCGCACCAAAGAGACCAGCGCCCTGCGCTTTTCGGGAGTCCGCAGCATGTCCACCGGTGAATCGAAGTTGGTGTCCATGAATTCGGTGAACTCGGCCGCATAGATGCGGGCCAGCCACGCGCGCAGCCGCCGGTAGCGGCGCGCCTCCGCCGGACCGCAGGCCGCGGCGACCTCCTCGGCCATCGCCTCGGGGTCGGCGAACACCCGGATCGTGCTGTCGTCGGCGAACTTTGCGTGGTAGGCGGGGGCCAGCTGGTGGATGCGGAGCGCTGGCTTGCAGGTCTCCGGGGTGCGCCCGACCGCGGCAAGGGCGTCGGTGATCAGTTCGGGCAACGTCAAAACGGTAGCGCCGGAATCGATCTCGTAGTCCGGACCGCGATAGGTCCCGACCCGCCCGCCGGGCTGGTCTGCCCGCTCGAGCAGGGTGACCGAGCGTCCGGCGCCGGTCAGATACAGCGCGGCGGCGAGACCGGCCAGTCCAGCGCCGACGACCACTACTCGATCCGTCGGTCCTGCCACGGTTTTCACTGATCGACCAGCTCTCACGCGGCGCGTTTGGTCGCGGCCAACGCCATCGCGCGCAGTCGCTCCTTGGCGGCCGGGGTCGCCGTGCTCGCCTCGATGGCGGCCAGCCCGGCCTCGGTGAGCTCGCTGATCCGGCGTTCCACCTCGTCCACCGCGCCGAGTTCGGTCAGCACCTCGCGCAACCGCTCGACCTCGTCGGCGCCGAGATCGGTACCTAGGCTGGTGCGCAGCAGCTTCGCGGCGGCCGGATCGGTCGCGTCCGCGCGCTGCAACGCCTCGGCGACCAGCACGGTGCGCTTGCCTTCGCGCAGGTCGTCGCCGGAGGGTTTGCCGGTCACCGCGGGATCGCCGAACACCCCGAGCAGGTCGTCCCGCAGCTGGAAGGCGATGCCGATGTCGGTGCCGTAGGTGCGGTAGGCCTCGATCAGGCCCTGATCGGCGTTCGCGATGGCTGCGCCGAGGTGCAGCGGGCGTTCGACGGTGTAGGCGGCGGTCTTGTACCGGTTGATCCGCAGCGCGGCCGCCACCGACTCGTCGGCGCCCGCCTCACCGTGGATGTCGAGCAGCTGCCCGCCGAGCACCTCGGTGCGCATGCCTGCCCACACCGGCGCGAACCTGGCGATCGCCGCCGGGTCGAGCCCGGAGGCGTGCACCATGTCATCGGCCCAGGCCAGCGCCAGGTCGCCGATGAGGATCGCGACGCTGGTGCCGAAGTGAGCGGAATCACCCGCCCAGTCGCGGTCGCGGTGGCGCTGCTCGAAATCGACGTGGACCGTGGGGAAGCGTCGGCGGGTGCGCGAGGAATCGATGATGTCGTCGTGGATCAGCGCGCACGCCTGCACCAGCTCCAGCGCGGAACACGCGGTGAGCACCGCGTCGGCTTCCTGGCTCTCGCCGTCGCCGCCGGCGCCGAGCCAACCGGTCCACGCGAACGCGGGCCTGGTGCGCTTGCCGCCGCGCAACACGAACAGCTCCAACGCATCTGCCGCCTCGACGAAGACCGGGCCGAGCTGCTCGACGATGCCGCGACGGGTGGCGAAGAACCTGTTCAACGCGTTTTCCACCGCGGTGACGAAGCCGGGGGTGCCAGGCTGGGGTGCGATGAGCTCGGCCGCCGAGGTGCGGTGAGGCGTCTGGGTACCGGGTCCGGCGGACAGGGGAGCCTCCAAGGTCAGGCGGGTGCTGGTCTGGTCCGAAGAATACGCGTTGGCTGCGCCGACCCGCCGGGGCCGCCGTCGCTCGCCACTTACACTGGACCGGTGACTTTCGATAATGCGCGGGGACGCTCGACCCCAGGCCGTCCGCCCCGGACGCACCCGAACGTCTCTGGAACACCCTCGGTTGTACAGAGTCTGCGGACCCATTCCGGTCTCGGCGTGCCTTTCTCCGTGGAGTTCAATCCGCCGCGGGACGCGGCCGCGGAGGCACGGCTGTGGCGTGCTGTTCGCCAGTTCGAGCGGATGCATCCCGCGTTCGTGTCGATGACCTACGGCGCAGGCGGTTCCACTCGCGATCGCACCGTGCGGGTCACCGGTGAGCTGGCGCAGGAGACCACCCTGCTTCCGGTGGCGCATCTGACCGCCGTCGAGCACAGCCTCGCCGAATTGCGTTCGCTGGTCGGCTCCTACGCCGATTCGGGCATCCGCAACATTCTGGTGCTGCGCGGCGACCCGCCCGGCGATCCGCTCGGCGAATGGCAGCAGCATCCCGAGGGTGTCGCCTACGCCGAGGAACTCGTGCGCATCGTGCGCGACCTCGGCGACTTCCACGTCGGTGTCGCCTCGTTCCCGCAGGGGCACCACCGGTCGCCGGACCTGGACAGCGATACCGCCTTCCTGGCCGCGAAACTGCGTGCGGGCGCGGAATATTCGATTACCCAGATGTTCTTCGACGTCGAGCACTATCTCCGGCTGCGCGACCGTCTCGTGCAGTGCGACCCGATCGAGGGCGCCAAGCCGATCATTCCCGAGCTGATGCCGATCACCTCGCTGCGCACGGTGGCGCGCGCCGAAGAGCTGTGTGGCCGTGCGCTGCCCGCGTCGGTGCTCGACCGGCTGAGCAAGGCGGCGGGCGATGCGCCTGACGAAAACCAGGCTGCGGTGCGCGAAGTCGGCATCGAGATCGCGACCGAGATGGCGCAGCGGCTGATCGACGAGGGCGCGCCGTGCCTGCACTTCATCACATTGAACTTCGCGAAGGCGACCACCGAGGTTCTCACCAACCTCGGCTACGGCGTCACCGCGGCGCCGATCAGCGCCTGAGGGCCGAACACCCGAGAGCGTCCGGCCCTGTTCGCTACCAGCCGGGGTTTCCGGCGAGCGGCACGTTCAGATAACTGGGTGCCGACGGATCCAGTTGCAGGTGCTGGGGTTTGAGTTCGGTCGCGTCCAGCATCGGGCGGATCGGCAGGCCCTTCGGATAGTTGCCCGCGAAGATGTCGACCCGAAGCCGGTGTCCCGGTTGGAGAATCGCGTCAGTGGGGGCGAGGCCGACATCGAGCTGGACGGGTTGTCCCGGCACCACCGCCTGGCGCTCGGCGAGCGACATCACCGGGAACGGATCGGTGTACGCACCGTCGGGTGAACGCTTGCTTCGTCCGTCGTCGATGACACGCAAAGACGACATCAGCTGCCCGGTCGTCAGCGTGACCGAACGACCGTCCGGGGCAACATCGTTCAGCGTCGCGGTCCAGTAGCCGTCGGTGGCGTCGTGCACCGTGTTGAGGTGCACCGCGATCGGGCCGGAGATCGGTGTCGGCGCGGTCACCGGTGGGCTGGTGAAGGTGAGCCCGCTGAGTTCCTGGATCCGTGCTTCCTTGCCGCAGCCGGAGAAGACCAGGATGCCCGCGGTGCCCTGCACCGAGTCGGCCGAACAGAGACTGGCCAGTCCTGGTGCCACGGTGAGCCGGTTCGTCTCGGAAGTGGGTTCGGCGGTGAGGGTTCCGTCGTGCACGCTGGTGTCGGTGGTGCCGCTCGGCGCCGCCGAGAAGTACAACCGCCGGTGGCTCGCCTCCGGCCGCGGGAACTGCTCGGCGCTGGTCCACCCGGCACCCTGCTGCCACATGGTCACCGGGCCGTAGCCGTCGATCCCGTTGTCGATGCCCTTGAGCCACTTGTCGAACCACGCGCGCTGCAGCACATCGATGCGCGGCGGTTCACCGGGCTTGCCGCGCATGTCGAAGCCCGTGCTCACGTGATAGCTGTTGCCCATGATCAGCTGCTTCTGCCCGGGTGGCAGCGGAATGTCTTGGTAGATACGGGGTTCGCCGTTGGCGAAGTTGTCGTGCCAGCCACCGATCACCATGGTCGGCACCGCGATACGGTCCGGCTGCCCGAGCCACGCCTGCCTGATCGGGCTCGCCGGGTCGAGGACCTCCTGCAGCTGCGGCGGAATCCGGTCGAACGAGTCGGTGCCCAACGTCTGTACGCCGACGTCGAGGAACGACAGCGGACTGGCCAGCCGGTCGCTGAGCCACTGCGTATCGAACCTGCCTTGCAGCAGCGACACCAGATCGGGCACGAACTTGGCCGTGTTCACGAGGAGCAGATAGGGCAGCAGGATCCCGATGGCCGCACCGCCCGGCGCGATCATGTCGCGCACCAGGTCGTTGCCGGGCACCACCGGGACGATGGCTTTCAGTGCGGGCGGCTGCTTTTCGGCGGCCTGCACCTGGTTGATCCCGGAGTACGAGGCGCCGGTCATGCCGACGTTCCCGTCGGACCACGGCTGTGCGGCGGCCCACGCGATCACCTCGGGGGTGTCCTGCTGGTCCTTCGGCCCCCACGGCTCCCAGATCCCTTGGGAGAAGCCGGTGCCGCGGACGTCGACCACGATCTGCGTGTAGCCGCTGCGAATCAGGTTGGGGTCCACCGCGAATGCGCGCCCGAACCCGCCGCCCGCGACCCGCGTCGCGTCGGTCAGTCCCTCCAGCGGGGTGCCCGGCAGCTCGAAGTCGCGAAGGAACCCGACGATCGCGTCGGACAGTACCGGGATCGAGAGCCCGGTCTGCGCGATCATCGAGAGCAGCTTGGTATAGGGCGTCAGGTTGACGATGGTCGGCAGCGGCGTCGTAACGGGTCCGTTCGCGTCTGCGGGCCGGTACACGTTCGCCTTCAGCACGGTGCCGTCGCTCATCGTGATCGGCACATCCCAGTCGATATGAATCCCCGGGTACTGCTGCGGACCGTCGTGCAGCGCGGTCCACTGTGGCATCCCCTCTGGTGCGGCGGGCGCGGTCGGCGCTACGAGTAGTTGTGACACAGCGAGTAGGGCGAGCACTCCGATGAACCAGCGGGTCCCGCGGTGCTTGCCCACCCCGCCGACTCCGTCGGCTGCCGTCCCCGGTGGGGCTGGAGCAATCCTCATCGATCTCCTCCGTCGTTCCGAATCGGCCGGAAATATACATGCAGGCATGTATGTTTCGTGGTAGTTTTCGAAATAGGGGTGCGACGGCCAGTTTGATCTCCGTAGCGACGGGTATGTAACTGTTTGGTCTCGGGGTATTTAGCTGTCCTGGACGCATGATCAAAAATTGATGAACACGTGAAACGGGGGCGAGACTGCCCTCGATGGAGTGAGTGTTCGACGGATTCCCGGTCCGTCGGGCCTGTGTTGCGGGATGTGTAAGAGAAGGGGAGGGCACGGCGCAGTGACCCCACCAGCCAAACGATCGTTCAGACGGCACGACCAGCACATGGCGGCGGGATACCTGGCTTTGGCCAGAGGTTGCCGGACCGCCGATGACCAGGAAGACACACACGTGACGGGGTCGATGGACGCCGTCCGACGGGACTTCTATGTCGTGCGCCAGCACGACGAGCCCGCCAGGACATGCTGCGGAACCGAGGAACAACCGGCCGAACGGCCGAAACCCTTGTCTCGGCGCGCCCATTGGGCCGCCGACTTCGAGGGTGACACGCAAAGCATCGAGGCTTTCGAATCGAGCTACTCGGATGCCTACCGGGCCGCCGAGGACCGCGAAGACTGGAAGATGCTCGAGGAACTCAAAGCCGCGGTCGACCGCGCGTACATCGCCGCGCAAGACCGCGTGGACGAGCGGCGGATGGCCGGGCTGAAGAGCCTGCGCGAACGCGCGGAACTCGACACCTTGGCCAGGGCCTATCGGACCGCCGAAATCTACGGTCTGTCAACGCAGTCGGTGACCTACGCGGGCTGGCACGTCGGCGCGCGCACCGGAACGGGCACCCCGGAGGGTGCGCTGATGGTCTACGCCGAGTCGGGCGACGAAGCGGTGTTCGACTTCAGGCATGGGCAACGCGCTCAGGTCAGGGAGATCATCCGGGCAGGCAGCAGGCGCGACTTCAGCATGCGGCCGTACACCATTCGGCGGATCTGGCCCGGCCTGCTCGGCTCGCTCGCGCCGCAGGCCGCCAGGCTGGACGTGGAAACCGTGGACGGGACAGTGATTCCGGCCACGGTCGTGGCACGGACGTTCGCGGTGGACTTGCCACTCGAACTGCCGAGCCAGCCGCGACTGACCGAACTGCGCACCGCGGCGACGGCATCGAACGACGACGAATTGGCGGCGATGATCGCCGTCGAGACCGAGGTCTACGAACAGCTGCGCGACTTCACCGTCCGCGTCTACGACAGCGCAGACGCCCTCCTGTACGAGGGGCCTGCGCTGCCGTTCGAAAGCTCACGCGGCGCGGGCTGCGCGTAACCCCCACGCGTCGGCGAGCAGTCGATGCGACTCCAGCCGGTCGGCGTGCCGGTGCGTGACACTGGTCACGAGGAGCTCGTCGGCGCCGGTGAGATTTTGGAGAGCGGCCAGCCGCTCGACGACAGTGCTTGGCGCACCGACGAATTGGGTGGCCAGGCGGTCGTCGACCAGGCGGTGCTGTTCGGGGGTGAGTGGGGTGGCGGTGTCCGGGTCGAGATAGTCGGCCGCACCGGCCCCACTGCGGATGCTGTGCACCCAGTGGCCGTAGGTGGCGGCGTGCTGGCGGGCGGTCGCGTCGTCGGCGGCGACCACCACGTCGGCGGAGACCACGACATAGGGGGCGGACAGCTGGGCAGAGGGGCGGAAGGCCGCGCGATAGGCGTCGACGGCGTCGAGCGCGGTACCGGGGGCCACGTGGTAGGCCGCGGCGAACGGGAGCCCGAGTCGGCCTGCGAGTTCGGCACTTTCGCCACCGGAGCTGCCGAACAACCACAGCTCGACCTGCGCGCTCTCGCCGGGAACGGCATGCAGCGCAATGCCTTCCTGACTGGTGAAGGTGCCGTCGAGTAGCGCGCGGATCTCGTCGATCTGCTCGGCGAAGTCCAGTGGTTCCGCGCCGCGCTGCTGCAGGGCGCCGATGGAGGCGAGGAACTTCGAGCGGTCGGCGATCCGGCCCGGGTCGAACGGCGGCGGAACGACGACGCCGTCCCGGATTTCGGTGCGGCCGGTCGCGGTGTCGATCTTGGGCTTGCTGCCCTTCGAATGTGCTGGCTCCGAGCCGTATTGGCTGCGGCGGTGGCCGGAGCGGCCGAGGCCGAGATCCAGTCGGCCGGGGTAGAGCGCGTCGATGGTGCCGAAGGCTTCCACGATCGACGCGGAGGTGTGATGGCCGACCTGGACGGCCGCCGAGCCGACCCGGATGCGGGAGGTGGCGGCGGCGACCAAACCGATGAGGGTGATCGACGCGGAACTGGCCACCGAGACGAAGTGGTGTTCGGCGAGCCAATAGCGGTGGTAGCCCCACTGTTCGGCGTGCTTGGCGAGGTCGATGGTGTTGCGCAGCGCCTGCTGCGCGGTCGAGCCCGCGCTGACCGGGGACAGGTCGAGAATGGAGAGCGGGACGGTCACGCGGTCCTCCCTAGCCGTGGATGCTGTTCGCCTGCTTCGATGGCCACCCGCAGCCGGTTCTCCGCGGGCGCAAGCGGGCAGGTCGCGAAATCGGTGAAGGCGCACGGCAGGTTGGCCGCGCGATTGAAATCGAGCCGAACGATGCCGTTCGCGTCGGGCGCGCCGACCGCGAGCGAGCGCGCGGCGGGATAGGTGGTGATGCCGCTGGTCGCGTCGGTGAACAGCAGGCGGAGATCGGTCGGATCGCCGAACGCGATGACCCGCTCGGTGGCCTCGCCGATGGTGAATTCGATGGTGCCCGAGGCGGTGTGGTGGTGCTCGAGCCCGTCGATCACGGCACCGGTGGTCACCGTCGTCGACTCGTCGAACGGGGTGAACCGGCCATGCACCACCCAGCGCGGGTCGGCTGCGTAGGCCGGAATGCCGTCGAAACTCACCAGCGTCGGCGCGGCCGGATCGTGCACGCGCACCGCGTACTTGCCGGTGCGCTGGATCACCTCGAGCACCCGATGTTCGTGCAGCACCGACAATCCCGGCGCACCCTCGGCGGGCGTGAGGATCTGCACGCCTGCGATGCGGTTGCCGTCGACTTCCAGGCGGTCGGCGGGCTGGGCGGTGATGAACACCTTGTTGTCGGTGACCCACCAGGTGCCTGGCACGTCCGGCAGTCGCTCGGGTTGGTCGGTGAGCCAATGCAATCCGGTCAGGCTGAGGAAGCCGAGCGGGTCACGCAACTGGTCCTCCCGAGCGTGATGCCAGCGTGCCCACTCGGTTTCGAAAACGGTGCTGATGCTTGTCGTCATGACGCTCGTGCTCCTTCGTGGACGGTGCTGTGCTGACGCGGGCCGACATGGTCGCGCCGGATGGTGAGGTCGGTCATCAGTGGGTTTCCCGCCAATCGAGGCACTGCCGTGCCGCCGGGTGCAGACCTGTTCCCGCGGCGTCGGGTGCGAAGAACAGTGCGTGCTGCCACAACTCGGCGCCGCGATCCGTCCCGGGCCCGGTCAGGTGGGTTCGCCACCATCGCTTCGCGCGGGCGGGCAGCGAGGGCGCCGCGTCCGGCCTGCTCCGACAACTCACGGGCCGCTCCGTGCGGACGAGTATCCGGCTGTTGCGGTAGGTCGAATCCGACATCAGGGGAGTCCTTTCGCAACGGCGGGCCGGGGGATGGCGGAGAGCAGCTCGCGGGTGTATTCGTGCTGCGGATTGTCGAAAATCTGTGCGGTGGGGCCTGATTCGACGATACGGCCATGCCGCATGACGGCAACGTGATCGCTGATCCTGCGGACCACCGCCAGGTCGTGCGAGATGAACAGGTAGCTCAGTGCCAGCTCGGACTGCAGCCGGTCGAGCAGCTCCAAGATCTGCGCTTGGACCGAGGCGTCGAGCGCGGAGACGGGCTCGTCGAGCACCAGCAAGTCGGGATGCAAGGCCAGGGCACGGGCGATCGCCACGCGCTGGCGTTGTCCGCCCGACAGTTCGGCGGGGCGGCGCTGCGCGAAGTCGGCGGGCAGCGCCACCTGCTCGAGCAGCTCGGCGATCCGTGCCTGCCTGGCCGCGCGGTCGCCGACGCCGTAGGCGCGCAGCGGCTCCTCGATGATGGCGCCGACGCGCCAGCGCGGGTCGAGCGACGCGTACGGGTTCTGGTAGACCACTTGGAACCGCTTGCGCAGCACCCGGAGTCGTGCGCCGCGCAGCCGGGTCAGCTCCTGTCCGTCGAAGGCGACCCGCCCGCTGTCGGGATCGGTGAGCCGCAACGCGATGCGCGCCGTCGTCGACTTGCCCGACCCGGATTCGCCGACCAGCGACAGGGTTTCGCCGCGCCGCAGCTCGAAGTCGACTCCGGCGACCGCCGTCACCGACCCGCCTGCCTGCGCCCGGAATCGCTTGCGCACCTCGCGCACTGCGAGCAACGGCGTCGCGCCGTCGCGTGGCTTGGGCGTCCGATAGGCGCCGACGGGCGCCAGGCTCGGTGAGGCCGCGAGCAGCCGTTTCGTGTACGGATGCCGCGGGTCGGCCAACACCGTTGCGGTCGGCCCGCTTTCGACGATCTCGCCGCCGTTCAGCACGATGATCCGATCCGCGCGCTCGGCGGCCACCGCGAGATCATGCGTGATCAACAGCACCGCGGTGCCCTTGGCCGCGATCTGGCTCGCCAGCTGATCGAGTACCCGGCGCGCCACCGTGGCGTCCAGTGCGCTGGTCGGCTCGTCCGCGATCACCAGGTCCGGCGCACAGGCCAGCGCGGCGGCGATGAGCACCCGCTGGCGTTGACCGCCCGAAAGTTCGTGCGGGTACTGCACTTCGCGCAGCTCCGGCCGATCCAGGCCGGCCTCGGCGAGCAACTCGACCGCGCGTCCGCGCGCGGACTTGCGGTCGGCTAGTCGGTGCACCACGAGGGCCTCGGCCACTTGCTCGCCGACGCGCTGGACCGGATTCAGCGACAGACCGGGATCCTGTGGCACGAAGCCGATCCGCGCGCCACGCAGCCGCTGCAACGCCCGCGCTGACCTGGTGTCGATCACCTTCCCGTCGAACGCGATAGTGCCACCGGTTATTTCGGCATTGGCGCCGAGTAGCCCGATCACCGACTGCGCGAGCGTTGACTTGCCGGAACCGGACTCGCCGACCAGCGCCACTACTTCGCCGCGGCACACCTGCAACGAAACCCCGGCCAGTGCGCTGACCGCACCCGATTCCGCCTGGTAGCGGACGCGGAGATCGTCGACCCGCAGCAGCGGATCGGCGGTGCGCGCGTGGGTGTGCGTTGGTGGTGCCGGCGGCGAAGTGATGGTCATGGTTATTCGTTCCTTCCTACGGCGCGCCCTAGGCGCTGAGCGGCCAAGACAACCGCGACGATGACCAGCCCAGGCAGCGTGGTCAGCCACCACGCGGTGGCGAGATAGTTGCGGCCCTCGGAGATGAGCGAACCCCATTCCGGGGTGGGTGGTTTCGCGCCGTAACCGAGGAAGCTCAGCGCTGAGATCGAGAGCACGGCCATGCCGAACTCGACCGCGGCCAGCGCGAGCACCGGCTGATAGGAGTTGGGCAGCACATGCCGCAGCAGCACCGTGTACCACCGGGTGCCCGCAGCATGGGCGGCCTCGACATACGCCGCGTGCCGCACCCGCAGTACCTCCGACCGCATGACCCTCGCAAAATTGGCGATCAGCGAAACACCAACCGCGATAGCCACATTGCGGGTACCGAAGCCGAGCGCGGTGACCAGCGCCAGCGACAGCAGCAGTGCCGGGATGGACAGCAGCACGTCGACGACACGCATCACGACGGAGTCGATGAACCCACCGGCCGCACCCGAGACCAGGCCGAGGAGCGACCCGGCCACCAAGGCGATCCCCACCGCGGCGAGCGTCGCGGTGAGCGAGAGCCCGGCGCCGTGCACCATCCTGGTGTAGAGGTCGCGCCCGAGGTTGTCGGTGCCGAACCAGTGCTGCGCGTCGGGACTGCGGAACTTCTCCGCGGGCACCCCGATCAACGGATCACCGCTGGCGAAGACCGAGGGAAACAGCGCCCACCCGACCGCAAGCGCCGCGATCAATCCGGACAGGATCAGGATCGCGTTGCCGCGCAACCACTTCCCTCGCAGCGTTGGTGCGCGCAGCGCGATCGGCCGCCGCTCCTCGATGACGTCAACCACGAATTGCCACCCCTTCGACTGTCCCGCTCGGCTCGGGCGTCTCCTCGGCCGCGAGACTGCGGCCGGAACGCGCGGCGATGCGCGGGTCGAGCAGTGGATACAGCAGATCCACCGCGAGATTCACCGTGACGAACACGGCCGAGGTGAGCAGGACGACGCCCTGCACCACCGGAATGTCTTGTGCCAGTACGGCGGTCTGGGTGAGCCGCCCGACGCCCTGCCTGGCGAAAACGGTCTCGACCACGACGGATCCGGCCAGCATGTTGCCGACGAGCACGCCTGCGATGGTGAAGGTCGGCACGCTTGCCGGGCGCAGCACGTGTTTGCGCTGCACCCACCAGCGCGAACCGCCCTTGGCCAGTGCCACATCGACGAACGGCTGCCGCCAGGTTGCCGCGAGCCCGGCCGTGAGCACCTGGGCGATCACCGCACCGATCGGCAAAGCCAGCGTCACCGCGGGCAGAACCGTGCCTGCGAAGCCGTGCCCGCCGAAGGCGGGGACGAGCCGCCACTGGAACGAGAACAGCTGCAGCAGGAGCAATCCCGTCCAGAAGGTCGGCACCGAGACCCCGAGCGAGGGGAGCGCGGCCAACGTGGTGCGCAGCCACGGGCGCCGGGTGTAGGTCGCGGCAAAGGCCACCGCGACGCCGCCGACGGTCGCGAAAACCAGGGCGAGCCCGGTCAATGCGAGTGTCGACGGCAACGCGTCGCCGAGTGCGCTCGTCACCGGCTGTCCGGTGCCGATGGAATGCCCGAGGTCACCGCGCACCGCATGCCAGAGCGCGGTCCAATACTGCTCCCACAGCGGCCGATCCAGCCCGTAGCGCGCCTGCAACTCGGCGATCGCGGCCTTGTCCACCGGGGTGCCCGCACCGCCGCCGTCGGCCGCGATCGAGATCGGGTCGGCGGGCAGCAGGTAGAGCACGATGAACGAGAGGGTGAACGCGGCCCACAGCACCCAGATCGCCTGCAGGACTCGCAAAGCCAGATAGCGTGCCATCGTCACCGCCGGCTCAGCCAGGCGTCGAAGAACTGCAGCCGGGCCGAGGCCTCGAACCTCAGGTCCTGCGCGGCGGCGCCGACGCCGATCGCCTGGGACAGCTCCACCGTCGGAATCCACAGTCCGGCATCGAGCACCTGCGTTTGCGCCGTGCGGACCAGGCCGGTGCGGGTGCCGCCGTCGACGGTGCTCAGCTGTCCGTCGAGCGCGTCGTCCAGGGCCGGGATGCGGCCGCGCACATTGAGATTGCGGCCGTCGAGGCCGAACGAGGTGCGCAGGATGTCACCGTCCGCGCGGGTGGTGTTGTAGTAGGTGCTGTCGAAGTCCTTGGCGTTCTGCCGCGCCGTCGACTCCGCGACGGACACCAGATCCAGCTTCAGCTCGATACCGGCTTGGCGCAGTTGCTGCTGCACCAGCTCGATGATCGCCTGATTGCCCGCGAACACCTGGCTGAAGAGCACCGAGAAGGACAGGCGCTCACCGTTTTTCACCCTGATGCCGTCGCCACCCGGCACCCAGCCCGCCTGATCCAGGATGGTGCGCGCCTTCGCGGGCTCGTAGGCCAGCTGTGCCGAAAGATCCTGGTAGCCGGGCGTGCTGCTGGCCAGCGTGCTGGTCGCGGGCTTGAACTGGGGTCCGAGCACGGTGTCGACCAACTGCTTCCGATCGATCGCAGGCAGCAGGGCCTGGCGAACGGCCGGATCGCGCAACGGTCCTCGGGTCACGTTGGGCTGGAAGCCGAACGGCACACCGGGATTGGCGGTGCTGAGCACCCGCCCGCCTGCCGCCTCGATCTGCGGCGCGTCCTGTGGCAGCGCGTCGCTGATCGCATCGAGCTGTCCCGAGGCCACACTGCCGGTGCGCACGCCGGATTCGGGGACGACGGTGAACTCGATCTTGTCGAGGTATGCCTCGCCGCGATGCCCGAACACCGCCGAACCCCACTGGTAGCCAGCGCGTTTCGCCAGCGTCACCGAGGCGTCCTGGCGGTAGCTCGCGTAGGTGAACGGGCCGCTGCCGATGTTGTCGCCGAGGCAGCGCTGCTCGGCGGGCTTGGCGGTGGTGGCGTCGGCGAGGATGCCGAGCTGCGTCGTCGAGGACGCCTGCAGGAATTGCGCGTTGGGCTTGTTGAACTCCACCCGCGCGGTCAACCGGTCCACCGCGGTGGTGCCGACGTAGTTGGTGAGATAGCTGGCGCCGAGCGGGGATTTCGCCGATCCGAGCTTGACGATCGAATCGAAGGTGTTGCGCACCGAATCCGCGGTGAGCGGCGTGCCGTCACTGAAGGTGACGCCGTCGGCCAGCTTGAACGTGAAGACCTTCGCGTCGGGCGTCACCTCCCAGCTCTGCGCGAGCCACGGCTTCAGTTCGCCGGTCTTCGGGTCCTGGTCGGTCAGCGAATCCACGATCTGCCGGGAGACGTACAGCGTCTGATTGGTGCCGGACTGCGCGGGATCCGAGCAGGTCGGCGCCTGCGAAAGCCCGTAGCGCAAGGTGCCGCCCGGCTTGGGCGGGCCTGCGTCACCGCCGGGAGCGGCCGAATCGGTGCCGCAGGCGGCGACGGCGCCGACGGCGGCCAGTGCGCCTGCCAGCGCGAGGATTCGGTGGCTGGTTCGGATCACGGTGCTACTCCAGAGGTTTCGGTGCGGACGAGGTCGTCGCGCGGGTCGAGCTCGGCGGCATCGGCGCCGGTGGCCAAGGGGCGGCTTGGAATGCGGCGGCGCAACTCCGGCGCCACCGCGGTCTGGAACAGCGCGAGACTGTCCAGGTAGTCGATCTCGGGGCGGCCGTCGCGCTCGGCGGACAGGTGGATCACCTCGTGGCCGAACTGCTCGTACTGCCGCCCGACCTTGTCGATCACCTGCTCGGGACTGCCGACCAGGGCCGAGCTGCGGGCAACGAAATCGTCGAGGGTCTCGAACACGATCGGCAGCCCGAGCTTGTGCGCCAACGCGAGTCGTGCCTCGAAGATCGGACGGTAGGTGTCGAGCGCCTGCTGGGATGTGCGGGCCACATGGAATCCGGCCGTGCCTGCCCCGACCAGTGCGTCTTCCGGCCGGTGGCCGTAGAACTCCCAGCGCTCCCGATAGTGGCGCACCAGTTCGGCATACGGCTCGATCGGGTTGGTGACGTTCGCGGAGAACAGCGGATCACCGTTGCGTGCGGCAAGTTCCACCGAGTCTCTGCTCGTCGCGCTGCCGTGCCAGATCCGGATCTTCGGCTGCCACGG
This sequence comes from Nocardia altamirensis NBRC 108246, assembly GCF_001612685.1. Lineage (GTDB taxonomy): Bacteria > Actinomycetota > Actinomycetes > Mycobacteriales > Mycobacteriaceae > Nocardia > Nocardia altamirensis. The sequence continues at coordinate 16,376 of NZ_BDAY01000057.1, read as the reverse complement.
CCGCGGCAGCGCCTTCGCCGCCTTCAGTTCCGGCCGGAACCGGCCGGACCAGGTCACGCTGTCGCTGGCCCAGAGCGCCCGAAACAGTTCGTAGCCTTCGCGATTGCGATCCCACTGGTCGTCGGTGGTGACGTGGAACAGCTCGGCTTGCGCCGCGCCGTTGCCCTTGCCGATGATCAGCTCCAGCCTGCCGCCGGACAGGTTGTCCAGCGTCGAGTAGTCCTCGAACGCACGCACCGGGTCCAGCAGGCTCAGCGTGGTGACCGCGGTGAACAGCGTGATACGGGAGGTGACCGCGGCGAGATGGCTGAGGATCACCGGCGGCGCGGCGGACAGGAACGGATCTTCGTGCCGCTCGCCGACCGCGAAGCCGTCGTAGCCCAGATCCTCGGCCAGCTTGGCCTGTTCGACGACATTGCGCAGCCGTTCCCTGGTGCCGGGGAGGCGTCCCGTCGTCGGATCCGGCACTCGGGTAACCAGGGTGAAGAGCAGAAACTTCATACGATCGCCCCCAGATCGTCGGTACGGGACAGGTGCTTCTCGAACGGGTGCGGGCCGATCTCGTCGGCGGGCACGGCCGGGTCGTAGAGCGCGGTATAGCCGGTCGCGAGGTACAGCGCGACGGCCTCGGGCTGGCGTGGCCCGGTGGTGAGATAGATGCGCCGGTAGCCGCGCTGCACGATCTCGGCCTCCAGCTGCTGGAGCACGTAGCGGCCGAGGCCTTGTCTGCGGTGTTCCCGCGACGTCCAGATGCGTTTCAGCTCGGCGGTTTCCGCGTCGTAGCGTTGAAAGGCACCGCCTGCCACCGCTTCTCCTGCTCTGGTGACGACCAGGAGCGCGCCGTGCGGTGGCGCGAACTCCGCCGCCGGGTATTCGGTCAGTGACGCGTGCATCTGGCCTGCGGTGCCGCCGTAACGGTTGCTGTATTCGACCGCGAGTTCGGCGAGCAGTGGCGCGGCGAGCGGATCGCTCTGGGCAACGAGGTGCACCCGCAGCTCCGGTCGCGAAAGCTGTTGGGTCACCGGCTCACCGCTTCTTCGGTAGGCCGGGCGGATTGATCCGCGACGCGGTGACCTGTTCGGACTGCAGACCCCACCGCGCGATCACCTGCTGGTAGGTGCCGTGCTCGATGGCGTAGGCCAGCGCGTGCTGGACGGCGGTGACCAGCCCGTTGTTCTTCTTGGTGAGCACCGCGATCTCACCCTGCAGTTCCTCGCCCGCGCCGGAGAAGGTGGCCAGGATCTTGGTCTGATTCGTGGTGGTGGAGTGGTAGATCGCGGTCGGGTTCGGCCCGATGTAGCCGTCGAGCCGCTGCGAGGCCAGCGCCAGGTAGTAGTCGCTGACCTGCTGGAAGTAGGCGATGTCGATCGGCGCGAGACCTTCGGCGCGGTTCTGCTCGTTCCACTTCACCAGGAGCTGCTCCTGATTGGTGCCGGTGCCGACGCCGATCCGCTTGCCGGCAAGGCTCTTACGGCCTTGATAGTCGAGGGTGCTCTGCTTCGGCACCTCCAGCGCGACGGTGTCGTTGCGGTAGGTGGCGAAGTCGTACTTCTCCTTGCGCTCCTCGGTCACCGTGACATTGGAGATGAACGCGTCGACCTCGCCGGAATCGATCCGCACGAAGTTCTGCGACCAATCCGCCACCTGCGCATCGAGTTTCAGCCCGAGAATGTCGGCGACCAGCGAGGCGAAATCGACCTCGGAGCCGACCACGGTCTTGTCGTCGTTGGCGTAGAAGCGCAGCGGCGGCGCGGTGCCGGAGGCGCCGGTCACCACCAGCGTGCCGCGATCCCGAATGGCCTGCGGCACTTCGGCGGCGATGCTGTCCACCTTGGCGGCGCGGACGCGGCCGGTCTGGGCGGCGGAGAGGTCGAACGTGATCGCACCGGCGGTCTGGGACGTGGTGTCCGCCTCCTGGTCGGTGCAGCCGGTGGCCAGCAGCACGACCGCGGTCGCGGCGGCGGTGGCCAGGGCAGAGAGCTTCATCGGGTACCTGTTCATCAGCGGACTCGGGAAAGGAACGCGCGGGTGCGCGGGTGGCGCGGATTGTCGAGGACTGCTTGGGGCGTGCCCTGCTCGACGATCACGCCCGCGTCGAGAAACACCACGGTGTCGGCGATCTCGCGGGCGAAGCCGATCTCGTGGGTGACGATCACCAGGGCGGTGCCGCCGTCCGCGAGGCCGCGGATCACGTCGAGCACCTCGCCGACCAGCTCCGGATCCAGGGCTGAGGTCGGCTCGTCGAACAGGATCACTCTTGGCCGCAAGGCAAGTGCGCGGGCGATCGCCACTCGCTGCTGCTGCCCGCCGGACAGCGTGCGCGGATAGGCGTCGGCCAGCTCGCCGATGCCGACCCGCGCCAGCAGCACGCGCGCCTCGGCCTCGACCTCCTTGCGATCGCGCCGTTGCGCCGAAAGCGGTGCCAGCGTGACGTTGTCGAGCACTGGCAGATGCGGAAACAGGTTGAACTGCTGGAAGACGAACCCGATGTTGGCGCGCTGCTTGCGCACCGCACGGTCGGGTAGGGCGTGCAAGGTGTTGCGGCGCAGGCGATAACCGATCAACTCGCCGTCGATGTGCACGGTGCCCGCGTCCAGTGGCTCCAGATGGTTGACCACCCGCAGCAGGGTGGACTTGCCTGAGCCGGACGGGCCGATCACCGTGACCACCTCGCCGGACCGCACGGTCAGATCGATCCCGCGCAAAACCTCGTGCGCGCCATAGGCTTTGCGAACGCCGCGCACCTCGACGGCGGCTGCCGCGGTCATCGGGTCGCTCCGCGCGGTGCGGCGGAACCGGTTTCGGCAATCTCGCGCAGCTTCTGCCAGGCGCGCTGCAGCGGCGACGGCGGCGGTGTGCGCTGCGCGCCCTTGGCGTAGTGCCGCTCGATGTAGTACTGCGCGACCGAGAGCACGGTGGTGAGCACGATGTACCAGGCGGTGGCGACCATCAGTAGCGGCACCACCCGGCCGTTGCGGCCGTAGATCACCTGGACCTGGTAGAAGAGTTCGGCGATCGCCATCACCGACACGATCGAGGTGCCCTTGAACAGGCTGATCACCTCGTTGGTCGCGTTCGGCAGGATCGACCGCATCGCCTGCGGCACCACGATGGTGCGAAACTGGCGCACCCGCGGAATGCCGAGCGCGGCAGCGGCTTCCAGCTGGCCCGCGTCGACGGAGATGATGCCTGCTCTGATGATCTCGGCCGAGTACGCGGCCTGATGCAGCGCGAGCCCGATCACCGCCGCGGTGAACCCGCTGATCACCCCGTTCACCTCGAAGGTGAAAAACGCTGGGCCGAAAGGAATTCCGATCGACAGCGTGTTGTACAGGTAGGCGATGTTGAACCAGAACAGCAGCTGCACGATCAGCGGAATCGAGCGGAACGCCCAGATGTAGCTCCACGAGATGACCCGCAGCACCGGATTGTTCGAGAGCCTGGCGATGGCAAGGGCGGTGCCGAGCAGGAAGCCGAGGGCGGTGCCCCACGCGGTGAGCTCCAGCGTCACCCGCAGTGCCGACAGCACCGATTTCGCGGTGATGTACTGGGCGAAGGTCGGCCAATCCCAGCCGGGGTTGGTGGCAAGGCCGTGGATGAACTGCGCGAGCAGGACGAGCGCGACGGCGCTGATCACCCAGCGCCACGGGTGCCACGGTTTGGCTACCGTCGGCGTGGCTGTCGCGACGGGCGGTGGTGGGGCGGGCTCGTCCGGCGCCAGCTCGGCAGCGGCATCAGGTGCGACAGACGCACTCATGGCGTAGGTCCTTCGGAAGAACGAAATGTGACCGCCCCTCATCGGGCCGCGGTCACCTCACCCGGCCAGCGACGGGTGCACTGTCTGGCTGCGGTCAGCCCCGACAGCTCGCGGACGTCACCTTGCACTGGTCGATATGTCGGCGTCCCCACCGGATGCCGCGGACAGCTTCGATGACCATGTCGGTTCCTCCATCGGTCCTGGCGGAAGCACCCGCACCCGCTGTACGGGGGGTTGCTGCGACGTCGACGAGCCAGGTCTCTCGGTCGCTCTGGATGGTTGCCGCCGATCCGGACACCGCACGATGTCAGGGTCGAGCCGAATTATCATGCCCAGCGGCCGAACCCTTAGGCAAGGGAACTAATCACCGTGAGCGTAGCCCTTGTCGCACAGCGGGCGGTCGCTCAGAATTCGTCGCGGTCGGGGGTCCGCGCGCGGCGCCGGAGGGCGGGGTTCAACCGGATCTCGATGTCGTCCGAGGACGGCTCCCGCACGGGTTCGGCGGTGACCCTGACCTTCAGGGGACGCCCGGTATCGCGGTCGATGAAGGCGAGGGGTGGGCGGCTGTCCTGCAGGTATTTGTCGCCCCACTGCATCAGGGACAGGAACACCGGCAGCATGTCCTCGCCGGACTCGGTCAGCCGGTACTCGTCGTGGATCCGCTTGCCGGGCTCGCGATACGGCACGCGGGTGACGATCCCGGCGGATTCGAGCTGCTTGAGCGCCCGTGACACAGCGGGCGCCGACGTGCCGATCCGTGCGACGAAGTCCTCGAATCGTGTTGTGCCGTAGAAGCATTCCCGAATCGCGAGAAACACCGTCTTGGTGCTGAGCAGGCTGAGCACCCGTTCCGCCGAACAGCCGTCGCCGACCGACCACGCGTCGCGATCGCGCAGCTGCTTCTCGAACTCCATCGCCACCCGGCCATTGTAACTAACGCTTGCGTTATGCAGCATCCCCGTGCTTGTATCTAACTAACGTCATCGTTACTGAGATGGGAGATTGCCGTGGTTGCGATACAAGACAAGGCGGCTCTGGTGACCGGGGGCAGGCGTGGGCTCGGCGCGGCGCTGGTCGATGAACTGTTGGCGCGTGGGGCGCGAAAGGTGTACTCCACCGCGCGCTCGGCCTACGTCGACGGCAGGCCGGAGGTGGTCACTGCCGAACTCGAGGTGCGTTCCGCAGACTCGGTCGCATCGCTTGCGGAGCTCGCCTCCGACACCCAGCTCGTGTTCAACAACGCAGGGGCCTTGCTGCCGGGCTCGTTGCTGACGGGCGACTTCGACAGGGTCACTGAGACTTTCGATATCAATGTCTTTGGAACGCTGCGCGTGGCGCGGGCCTTCGCGCCGATCCTGGCCGCCAACGGCGGCGGCGCGCTGGTGAACATGCACTCCGTGCTGTCCTGGCTGGCGGGCAGCGGCGCATACGGGGCATCCAAGGCCGCCGCGTGGTCGGTGACGAACTCGCTGCGCATCGAATTGGCACAGCAGCACACCCAGGTCGTCGGCGTCCATGCGGGATTCATCGACACCGACATGGTGTCGGCGATCCAAGCGCCGAAGGTCACGCCCGTCGAGGTCGCCGCCCGCATCCTCGACGGCCTCGAAGCAGGCCACACCGAAGTGCTGGCCGACGCCGTCACCGTCGACGTCAAAGCAGCCCTCTCCGGGCCGGTGGAGCAGCTGATCTTCGCTGCCGCCCGCTGAGATCACCAGAGGAGCACCGAAAACCATGCCACTGTGGACAATTCATCACACGCCTGGAACCTTCACCGACACCGACAAACACCGGCTCGCCGCTCGCATCGCCGACCACTACGAATCGGTCGGCCTGCCGAGGTTCTATGTGGTGACCCTGTTTCACGAAGTCCGTCCGGAGAACTTCTACGTCGGCGGCGAACCAACCCCGGCCGGGGTTCGCATCGCCATCGACCACATCGCTCGCCGCAACCCCGATCAGGAAAGCCGCCGGCGAACGACTCAGTGGATCAAAAGCATCGTGCACCCCTTCCTCGAACGAGATCCCGACCTGCACTGGGAGTTTCACGCCGACGAAACCAGCGAAGACCTCTGGATGATCAACGGTGTCGTGCCCCCGCCGGGCGGTTCCGACGCCGAAAAGCGCTGGGTCGAACAGAACTCGGTGTCCGCATACTGACGACGACACGGCGCTGACGATCAGCGGCCCGGGTTGTCCACTCGGCGCATCCCCTGACGGTGCGTCGCACGGTTGGCATGCGGATGGTCGTCGACTGCACTGTTGACGGCGGGCGCCGCGACACGCCAGGAGCTTGCCACCGGCAATACGGGCAGTTCAGCGAGTTTGCCGGAGTACCGTCAGGCATCGGTTGTGTCGACGAGGAGGTCTCCATGGCCGTGCTGCGCTCGACCGTATTGTCCGCTGTCGGTGCACTCGCGCTGATGGTCATCGCGCCTGCTGCCGGTGCGGCGCCTGGCCCATCGGACGGTGGGGTGCTTGCGCCACCCGCCGGTGTTGCGCCGGTGGCGCCTGGGGGTGCTACACCCAACTCGCCTGGCGGAGTGGGGGATAGGCCGGTTCAGGGCGGACGAGGTGGGGCCGGGGATCTGTTCGGTCTCTATGAGGCCGCGGTCGATGCATTGCGGGCGTTCGGGATGCAGCCGTTTCTGTATCCGACGGCCGCGCCGTTCTGTCTGCCGGGCAGCACACTTGGGCTCGCGCCCGCGGTGGCCGGTGCGGTGCCTGGGCCGTGGCCCAAGACGACGATCCCGATTCCTGGACTCGATCTGACGGCAGTCAAGGCCGGGCAGACCATGTTCAGCTTTCTGCCGTACGGGCTCAGGCCCGATGGGCCGAATACCACGGGTATGTATGTCGCCTGGCTGAACACGAGCACAAGCAAGTACGGCCTGGTGCCGATGGGGCTGCTGTCCGATGTGGTCCGCACGATGGTTCCCGCCGAGGTCCCGCCGGCGCTGCGGCCCATGGCCGAGCGGGTGATTCAGGACTTCTTCCTCGGTGCCATGCCGATGGGCGGGATTCGTGCGGTGCCGGTCCAGACCGGATCGGGCACCGTGCTCGCCGCGGTCTTCGGCACGGTGCAGAACGGTGGCGTGCCCTGCTTCTTTCTACCGACCGTTGGTGTGATCGACGTTCCGTAAGCCGTTGACCGGACGGCGTTTTCGACGCAGCTGCGGTCCAGGTCGGCAAGCGAGTCAGTCCGAAGCAAGCCGCGCGCCGACACCCGCGGTATCGACAACACGACCCTTCCATCGCAATGCCCCGCGCCGCCGAGCCCGATGGGAACGCACCCAGAGCCGCAGGTAGGCGGCGACGGAGAATGGGTGGGCCAGTGCCGCAACCACATCGGCGCCTGCGAGCGGGCCGCCGGTCTCGGTCGAACGGGCGAGTAGCCTGCCGATGACTGCGGCGATGTAGCCGAGCAGGCCGGCGCGCCGGACCGCACCGTGACCAAGGACGGCCGCCAGCGGTGGCAGCCAATAGCCAAGGGCAGCAAAGATTCCCACTGCGGCACCGCCGATGCGGGTGCCGCCGTAGGCGGACCAGAGCCAGCGGGTGTAGCCGGCGTCGACTTCGGCGGCGCCGGTGTACATCCTGGTATGTGCGAGGCTGCCCGCGGCAACGAGAACGGTGTGCTGTCCGGCCCGGCGCAGGGTTCGAGCAATATCGAGATCTTCGGTGACACTGGCGGCGACCGCGGCGTGCCCGCCGACGGCGCGGTAGGCGGCGGTGTCGAACACCAGAAACTGGCCGCAGGCCACCGCGGTCGATGGCCGCAAGCTCCGATTGCCCACGGAGATCGGCAGGCTCGCTGCCCATGACCAGCACAGCAGCGGCTGCACCAGCGCCTCGGCCACGGACTCGGCCCGCTGTCGCGGCCACGGCGACACCAGCGCCACCCGCTGCCTGCGCAACGCGGTGACCGCACCCGCGATCGCGTAAGGCGCCAGTCGCACGTCGGCATCGAGGAATATCAGCGACGGTGTCGAAACTCCCTCGGCCAGCCGCGCACACGCGGCGGCCTTCCCGGTCCAGCCCGGCGCGGGTTCGGTGTCGTTGCGCAACACCGTGATCCGGGGATCGGCAGCGGCCGCCGCGGTCGCGGCGGCGAAGGTGTCGTCGGTCGAGGCGTCATCGAGGACGAGCACCGTCATCCGCGCGACCCCACGCTGTGCCCGCAGGTCAGCGATCAACCACGGCAGCCGTGTCGCCTCGTTTCGCGCAGGCACGCACACGGTCACCGGCTCGATCACGCTGGCAGGCTGATTCGTCAACCGCCGCACCGTGATCCGGTTGTACAAGGTGATGGCCGCACCTGACACCGCGATGCCGGCGCCGATCTGCGTTACGCGCAAGGCGCCCGCCCTGGCCACGCTCATCCGAGCGATCCTGCGATGTCGATCCACGCGGCACCGACTACCTTGGCGCACAACGCATTCGCGCTCCGCCCCGCGATCACGGGGCGCTCAGCGAACAGGCTCAGCGACTCTGCTTGACCGAACGCCACCAACGACTCCAGGAGAGCCCGGTGGGTGCGCCCGGCGCCGGGGGATTGCGGTCCATGTACGCCATGGCGGCGATGATGGCCGCGACGGCGAGGGTGATGCCGCCGACGATGCCTGCCCAGCCCGCGAAGGAGCGGGTGTTGGGGTCGGCGTAACTGACCTCGGCACGCAGCGTGGAGACGTCGCCGGGCGGCAGCTTCCACGACACGATGTTGTCGCCCTCGCGGTTGCCGTTGGTCTTGGCGACGCGGGCCGGGAAGGCGACGGTGAACTGCACGTCGGAGCCGTGCGGCGGTACGGATTTCAGGTCGACGCGGCCGTTGAGGCTGACCAGATCGCCGGCCCGCTGGAACTGGAGCGAGAACATGCCCTGTGTTTGCTCGGACAGCTGACCGAGCTGCGCGACCTCACCGAACGACATGTCCTCGAAGAACACCTGGCTGCCCACGTACCCGTCCTGGGTGTAGGGCTCTACCCGCACCTTCGCGGCCAACGAGTCCGGCGCCTTCAGCTGCGGGCCCTTGTCCTTGGGGTCGGCGGGGACGACCGCGGCGACGATCCGCCCCGACACGCGGTCGTTCGACGACACACCCATCGACACCTGCACCCGCAGGCAGCCCGCGAGCACGGGGACCAGCAACGCCGCCAGCAGAACGGCCGCGGCGATCCGCCGTCCGAGACGGGGTGTCCGCGGCGGCGATAGGACCGGGGCATCGGGCATCGTGGTGATGGGACTCGGCTGCACGCAGACATCGTGCCAGGCCATCCCTCGTAGTGCCCACGCGACGGGCGGAACGCGGGTCGCGATGTCGCTACCCGTCCTGTCGAGTCGGGCCTGCGACGAGCCTGCGCAGCAGCGGAATGCCCAGGATGCTCAGCCCGATGCCGCCGTAACAGGCCGAAAACGGGAGGCCGAGAAATACCGCGTGCGCGAGGGTCGAGCCGAGCCAGGTCCACAGAAATACCGCCACCGGCACGGCGATCCGAGTCGGAAAGGGTCCGATTCTGTCGAGCCCTACTGACGTCGTCGCATCGGGCGCCGCCCGATCCCAGACCGCGAGCAGCCCTCCCATGAGCAGTGCCACCGCGAACCAGCCGAGATAATTGGTGTACGGGATTTCGGGAAGACCGGGCAGTCCGGAGTCGGTGTCGCACCAGACCCACTGCCCGTCGGCGACCATCTGCGGATCCAGGAACAGGTCCCAGCCCACCGCCCCCACCGCGAACAACCCGATCCGCGACGGCACCCGCCGGGCGATCAGCCCGGCCACCACCCACACCGGATACAGCCCGCCGGTCCAGGCCAGTGGTACCACCAGCGGCACTCCGCTCATGGCAGGTCCGAGCCGGTCCACCGCGTACGCGTAACACCCGAACGGCAAGTCCGTTGCGGTGCCGACGATCTCGGCGAGCAGGCCGAGGCCGGAGACGATCACGGCGAACCCGACCGCGTACCGAATGCCGCGGGTCGCTCGCGCGTGCGCCAATGCCGTACCCGCCGAAAGGAGTACGACGAGCACCGTGACCCGGTCGCGGGCCGCACCTGAGGTCAGTGGGTAGGCGATCTGGGCGAGGATCAGCAGCGCGGCGCTGATGAGCGGCACCACCGCACGCACCGGCGGGCGGACAGTGTGCCGCGGGATCGATGTCATCGCCTGCGCGGCAACGAGAATCGACGACGTCGCAGGTCGCGCAGTGCCATGGCGGCGGCGGTGCGCCCGCTCGCCCCGGACACGCCACCGCCCGGATGCGTCGACGCGCCGGTCAAATACAGGCCGGGTGCGCCGGGCACGCGCTGCCCCGACAGCTCGGGCAGCGGTCGCCACAGCATCATCTGGTCCAGCGACATCTCGACGTGCATCACATTGCCGCCGAGCAGTCCGAGCTCCCGTTCCAGCTCGACCGGGGTCTGCACATGCCTGCGCAGCACCGAGTCGGCGAAACCCGGTGCACAGGAGTCGACTTCGGCGATGATGCGATCGGCTTCACGGTCGGCGTGCCCGGCCCAGTCGCTGCCGTCGGCCAGCCGGTACGGGTGCCACTGCGCCCACAGCGAGAGCTGGTGCTCACCCGGCGGCGCGATACTCGGGTCGAGCGCACTGAAGCTCATCGCAAGCACCACCGGCCGCGGCGGCAGCTCACCGGCGGATGCCGCACCGTGCGCGAGTCGAAGCTGACGCCGATCCGACACGAGAAACTGCAGACCGCGCGTGGATTCGTCGGCCGAACTGCCTGGATAGTTCGGCAACGCGTTGGTGGCTACTCGCACGACCATGCCGATGCCGGGCCCGACACGGATGCGCCGCCGCCAGTCGTCGAGTACCGCGGCGTCGAACCCGCCGCCGCGCAACAGCTCGAGGGTGGTCAGCACATGGGCACCGGCGATCACGGTGTCCGCGTGCAGCTTTCGTCCCGATGCGGTGTGCACCTGCCAGCCGTCGCCGTCGCGCCGCAGCGCGGTGACCGCGTCGCCCGCCGTCACCACGCCGCCATCGGACTGCAACCGTCGCACCAACGCCGCACTCAACGCGCCACTGCCGCCGACCGCACGACCAGGCGGCAGCGTGTGCATGAGCGCGGCGAACCCGACCATCGGCGCGGTGCCGGGTTCCGACATCGGCGGCCCGGACTGAGCGCCGAACCAGGCCAGCGACGCCTTGAGTCGCTCGTCCTGAAAATAGGTGTCCAGCAACGCGTCACCGGACTGCAGGAACTCTCGCGAGAGCGCGCTGCCACCGTGCTTCGCGTCAAGCCCCCAGAACGAACGCACCAGCCGCCCCGGCGTCGGCCCGCCGCCGAACGCGCGCATCACCCGCGCGCTGCGTGGCCCCCACACCTCGACGAACCGCCGATACGCCGCGGCATCCCGTTCGCCGCACGCCGCCGCGATCGATACGCAGGTGGCGTCGAGGTCCCGGTGAAAAATCAGCGGCGCATGCCCCGCGGAACCGGGCGTGAAACCCCAAGGGTCGCAATCGATGTACCGCAGCCCGAAGTCGCCGAGCGCCAGGTCCTCGATGATCCCGGTATGCCGGATCATGAGGTGCGCGGACGAACCGCGATCGACCAGATGGCCGGGAAACCGCTCGACCGTCGACACCGCGCCGCCGAGCACCTCGTCGCGTTCCAGCACCTCGACCCGATGCCCGGCCCGCGCGAGATAACAGGCGGCGACCAGCGCATTGTGGCCGGAGCCGACCACCGCGACCGTCACGTGACCGCCATGCCGGCGCGCCGCACCGTCCTCACAGCGGCAGCCGCCGTCCGAGAATCGCGAACGGCCTGCTGTCGCCCGCGAACACGAAATTGCGCACCACGTCACCGAATCCCTGCCGCCGGTACAGCCGCCACGCGCGATTGTCTTCTTGCTCGACCTCCGGCGTCGACAGCAGCACCGCCCGTTCCTGCCGGTCCCGCAGCAGCCGTTCGAGCAGCGTTGCGCCGATGCCGAGGCCCTGTGCCGACGGGTGCACATGCAGCTCGGTGAGTTCGAAGTAGTCCGAAAGCAGTTCGCGCGCCGAGTGTTCCGGCCAGCCGGACCGTCGCATCCCGCTGTGCACCTGCTGGTGCCACCACTGGTGCGGTGCGCCGTGATACCCGTAGGCGATGGCAACGATCGGCGAGGACCGTAGATCGACGAGGCCCGAATCGTCCGGTGCCACCGCGGCGACGGCCTGCCACCCGGAGCGGGTGGTGTGCTCGGTCCACATGGGCGCGCGGTGGTGTTCGGTGCCGCGGGGATAGTCCATCGCCGCGACATACACCCCGAGTGCGTCGTGCAGCCGGGAGCGCAGTGCCGCGACGGAGAGGTCGACGACGACAGGTGCTGGCGTGTGATTGGGCTTGACGGCGGTCATGGCTCTCGTCGGTCCGGCGGGCAGGAGTGCGGCGACGGGGTCGTCACTGCGCGGGCGCGGAAGTTGTCGGTGGGCGTCTCTATATTCAATCTCAATTCAAACGTTCGAATACCTGTTCGGTCACACCAAGGCGGTGTTGGCCCCGGGTGCGCGATGATGGAGGGACGGGGACATGTCTGGTCGGATGGAACATCCCGGACAACCCGGTCGAGCGGGCAAGCTACTGAAACGAGCGGATGGCCTGCTCATGGAGGCCGCGGGCGAGCGAGACCCGCGTGAGCGGTTCCGGACCGCCTATCTCGCGGCGTTGCGCGGGGCAGGGGCAGTGATCGCGCTCACCGGCGCCGACACCGCGCCACGGGCTCGATCCCGCAACGCGTGGGTCCTCATGCAAGGCGCCGCGCCCGAGTTCGTGATGTGGGCTGATTATTTCAGTGCGCGCTCGGAGATCAGGGCGGCGCTGGAGGCCGGACTGGATCGCGACATCGACGATCCCGAGGCCGACGAGTTCTATTCGCGGGTAGGCGCATTCCTTCACGACGTCGAAGATCTCCTTAACGCATCGGCCCGGTTGCGCCCGGCCCCGGGGTGGACAGGGGGCATGACCGCATAGTTATGGGCTCCTAGGCGAGTGCCTCGGCTTCGCTCGGCCCGGCGCGGCTGGCGACAGACTTCGTCTGGCTGCGCCCATAAGGTGGTACGGCCCTGATCGAACTCGTATCATTGGTGACAGATAGCCGCCAAGGTCGGCTATCTGTCGCCTACCCGGAGGCGACAGCCACGCCTAGTGCCGGGGGAGGTACCGTGCCACTCTCCGAGCACGAGCAGCGCATGCTCGAACAAATCGAGAGCGCGCTCTATGCTGAGGATCCGAAGTTCGCGTCGTCCGTCCGCGGCGGACGCCTTCGCTCGACCTCGAGTCGTCGCAGACTCCAGGCCGCGGCCTTGTTCGTCCTCGGTCTGTTTCTACTCGTCGCCGGCATCGCCGCACCAGTGAAGCCCGGCGGCTTCCCGATCATCAGCTTGATCGGCTTCATCGTCATGTTCGCCGCGGGCGTCCTGCTGCTGGTCGGCAGCTCCAAGGGCATCGCGAAGGGTGATCGGTCCGGCGGCGACGCCGCGCCCGGTGGTCCGGGCGGCGGCACGAGTGGCCGTGGCCGCCAACGCAAGTCCGGCGGCTTCTCCGAGCGGATGGAAGACCGATTCCGGCGAAGGTTCGAGCAGGAGTAGCTCGCTCGTAGCCCGACAACTTCAGCACGGCTGGCGACGCCGCACCGATTCGGTGCGGCGTCGCTGGCTCACGTGTGGAGACTTTCGGGTCGCCGGTGATCTCCGCGTCGGTGGGTGGCACTTCCCCCACCGCCCCCCACCAAGATTCCCCACCTCGCCCCACCGTGATCACCCACTGCACCCCACCTTCGCCTCGAAGCGATCACACCTGGGTGTTTGCTGGGTGTTTCCGGGCGTTTGTCCATGCGGACCGTGCGTGTCGGCAGAACACGCAAAAAGTTCTCCACCTGGGTGATAGCTGGGGTGACCTGCGAAATCGGCTGAGCGGCGAGCCGGATCACCACGGGTTTCGATTGAAAGTGGGGGAAAGTGGGGTAATGTGGAGCGCGCACTACCGGAAAGGCCGACCATCGAGGTGATCGACTAGGGAGGTATCGGGTTGTTTCTCGGTACCTACACACCTCGGCTGGACGACAAGGGGCGACTGACGTTGCCTGCAAAATTTCGAGACGATCTGGCGGGAGGGTTGATGGTCACGAAGGGTCAGGACCACAGCCTTGCCGTGTATCCCAGAGAAGAGTTCACCGCGCTCGCTCGGCGGGCCGCGGCGGCATCTCGGAGTAATCCGCAGGCACGCGCATTCGTCCGGGCACTGGCAGCCGGCACCGACGAACAACGTCCGGATGCCCAGGGCCGCATCGTGTTATCTGCCGAACACCGTCGGTACGCGAACCTGCAACGGGATTGCGTGGTGATCGGCTCGGTCGATTTCCTCGAAATATGGGACAAGCAGGCGTGGGACACCTACCTCGCCGAGCACGAGGAGGACTTCTCGCAAGCGAGAGACGAGTCGCTGGGCGGAATCTTCTAGCCCCGAGCGAACGAGTGCCGCGTGGCCTCTGCCCGGACGCGGACCCTGACGTACTTCCCCGACGCCAGGTGCCGAGGTTCGGTCAGAGACCACGGGGCATTCGTCTCCAGCAACAGTTTTCAGCAGTGGGAACAGAGCGACCCGCGTGTGGTACGCGACGAAGCGAGGCAGATCCCGGGAGGTCGAGGTGAACCGCGAACAGGACGGCCCCCGCCATGTTCCGGTTTTGCTCGGTCGAGCCGATGCACTGCTCGGGCCCGCGCTGACCGAACCGGGCGCGGTATATCTCGATGCGACACTGGGTCTCGGCGGACACGCCGAGCACTTTCTGCGCACCTATCCCGGCCTTCGGCTCGTCGGTCTCGATCGTGATACCGCCGCCCTCGAGTTGGCCGGTGCGCGGCTCGCGCCCTTCGCGGACCGAATCACCTTGGTGCACACCCGATACGACGGCATCGCCGACGCACTGACCGAGGCCGGGCTTGCCACCACCGGCTCGGTCTCGGCCATCCTGATGGACCTCGGCGTGTCGTCGATGCAGCTCGACGAGGCCGACCGCGGCTTCGCCTACTCCGTCGACGCGCCGCTGGACATGCGGATGGACCCGACCACCGGCCCCACCGCCGCCGATGTGCTCAACACCTACGGCCACGGCGATCTGGCCAGGGTGTTGAAAACCTATGGGGAGGAACGCTTCGCGGGCAAGATCGCCTCCGAGGTGCTGCGCCGCCGCCAGCAGCGGCCGTTCACGACCAGCGCCGAGCTGGTCGAACTGCTCTACGCGACCATTCCGGCGGCGACCAGGCGCACCGGCGGGCATCCGGCCAAACGCACCTTCCAGGCGCTGCGGATCGAGGTGAACCGCGAGCTCGATTCGCTGCGCGCGGCGCTGCCCGCCGCGATGGACGCACTGCGGGTCGGCGGCCGGATCGTGGTGATGTCGTATCAGTCACTGGAAGACAAGGTGGTCAAGCAGGAGTTCGCGCCGCGCGCGGCCTCCCGGACGCCCGTCGACCTTCCGGTCGAATTGCCGGGCATGGGACCGGAATTCCGGATGCTCACCCGCGGTGCGGAGAAGGCGACGGAGCAGGAGATCGAGGAGAACCCCCGCGCCGCACCGGTCCGGATGCGCGCGGCCGAACGGATCCAGGAGGTCGGATGAGTCACCGCTGCGGCGTGCTCACCCGGCCGACGGGGTGTGGGAACTCCGGCATGACACCGGATCGGATGGGTCGTCCTCGCGCGGTGCTCATCCGGACGACCGGAACTTTCGCGCGCGCACGCAGCCGTTGGAGACAGGATCGTACGAGCGCTCTTTCGGCGGAACGGAGGCGGGCGTGTCCCGCCTCCAGCACAGCACGCCGGAGGCGACACGAACGAGGAGTGTGTCTCCGGCAGACCGGGTGTGGGGCCTGGACAAGGGAGGCCGGATGCCCCACGCAGACTCACGAGGGGACAACGAAATGAGCATACGGACACGGACCGTTGCGGCACCGGGGCGCATCGCGCGCCGGGTGCACGAGTCCGACCGGGTGAAGTCGGGCGCCGCACAGCGGGCCTATGCGCGGCGCCGGACCCGCGCCGAAAGCCGTTCGGACACACCGGATCTGCCGAAGCAGCCGGTGACGGCGATGGCGGGCCGGATCCGGTTCGTCACGGCGATCATCGCGCTGCTCGGCTGCGGCCTCGCGCTCACGCTGCTGCTGACCACCCGCGCCGCGGAGGACAGCTACCAACTCGGCGACGCCAGGGCAGTCAACCGCAAGCTGCTCGACGAGCGCAACGCGCTGCAGCGGGAGGTGGAGGCGGCCGATTCCGCGCCTGCCCTTGCCGCCCGCGCCCGCGAGCTCGGCATGATTCCGGCCAAGGACCCGGCTCGCCTGGTCGTCGCGCCGGACGGCACCGTCACGGTGATCGGCAAACCCACTCCGGCACAGGGCCCTCCGGTGCCGCCGTTGAACGTGTCGCCGTCGGCGCCGGTGCCCCCGCCCGCGAACAATGCCCAGGCCCGTGGTGAGCGGGTGGTGCCGGTGACGACTACACCGGCGACGCCGACCGCGCCGCCACCGGCGAACGCGCAGGTGAACGCGGCTCCGGCGAGCCCGGTGCCGAGCCCGACCCCGGTCGCGCCTGCACCGCCGCCCGCGCCGGAC
>NZ_BDAY01000056.1 GCF_001612685.1 Nocardia altamirensis NBRC 108246 | reverse complement strand
CTGCGGTGCGGGACCGCGACGTTGCGGGGCACGGGGGCTCGACGGCGGTAGCCCACCCGGCGGCACCGGACCGGGGCCATGCCGCGGCGGTGGCATCGGGCGCGTTCCCTGCTGTGGTCCGGACGGACGCGGCGGGGGATAGCCGCCCGGTCCCGGTTGCCTGCCCCGAGGGGGGCGACCGCCGTGCGAGCCATCGTCGTAGGGCGAGGTCACAGCCTGGATTCTCCATAACTCGAAACGGATTGCCGCGCAGGGGCGCTCACATCCAGTGAAAGGCGTTGTGGTTCACCGGGATGTTACGCAACCACCGCGACGGGACGCGTGTCGAGATCTTGACGCAGGGCAGCCACGGTCCCACCAGGCCAGCGCTGTGGTCGTCGAGACTGCGGGAAGTGCCTAAGACCGCCGCGGCAGCACGGTGTAGCTGAACGAGACGACGAAGTCGATGGCCAGGACCACCGTCCACGGCGCGAGGACACCCCACAGCGGAGCCGTCCGGTCGAGCTCGCCGACCAGCAGCGTGAACAGTCCGAGCACCACCGCGGCCACCGCGTAGGCGAGCAGGTGCCTGACCCATTGGACTCGTTCGCGGGCGGCGTGTGCCGACCCGGTCTTCGGCGGCCGCACCGGCGCGGGCCCGCCGGCGAATCGGTGCGCGAATCGCTGGTCGGCCCAGTCGATCATCTGCGGTCCGAACGCGATCGACACGCCGATGTAGATCGCGGCGAGGCCGTGGGTGAACGACGTCTCCCCGCCC
Source organism: Nocardia altamirensis NBRC 108246 (assembly GCF_001612685.1). Classification (GTDB taxonomy): domain Bacteria; phylum Actinomycetota; class Actinomycetes; order Mycobacteriales; family Mycobacteriaceae; genus Nocardia; species Nocardia altamirensis. The sequence continues at coordinate 81,314 of NZ_BDAY01000056.1, read as the reverse complement.
CGGCGCAAATCGATGACGGCCGCGGTCAGCAGCAGCACGTCCACCAGCGGAACGCAGGCGAGCAGCACGGTGCTCAGCCGTCGTGCCGAGGTCAGGTATCGGACCGCGAGTCCGAGCGCGATCAGCACCCAGAACCCGATCTCACACCCGATGATCAGCGCAATCACAAGATCCTCCTTTTTTAACACAGTCGAGCTTAATAAAAGATAACACGACTGTGCGAAAATGGAACCGTGCCGAAGATCGTTGATCATCAGACCCGCAGGATCGAGCTCGCCGAAGCCGTCTGGCGGGTCATCGCGCGCGACGGGGTGGACGCGGTGTCCATCCGGACGGTGGCCGCGGAGTCGGGTTGGTCCTCCGGCGCGCTGCGCCACTACTTCGCGACCCGCGCCGAACTACTCGCCTTCGCGTGTGAGGAGGTGATCGACCGGGTCGGCAAGCGCATCGAGGCCTTGCCGCCTATCGGAACTCCCCGCGAGCGGGTCCGTGCGATCCTGCACGAGGCCATGCCGCTCGACGGTCAACGTGCCACCGAGGCATCGATCGCCTTTTCCTTCGTCGCCCTCGGCCTGAGCAATCCGAGCCTTGCGGCGGTGCAGCGCAAACATTTCGACGACATGTACGCAATGTGCCGCAAGCTCATCACCGACCTCGCGGCGAGCGACCTACTGGCTCAACCGGTTTCGGACCCCGATATGCTCGCCGCCCGGTTGCACGCCATCGTGGACGGCCTCAGCCTGCACGGCCTCGCGGGCCACCGCACCGCGCCCGAGATGATCGCCCAACTGGACGCATTCCTGGACGAGATTCTCGTCGACTGATCGGGCCGCTAGCGTTGCCCCGTGGGCGCAGGGCTCTCGCTCATGAGATGGGTGCGGCCCCACGCTTCCAGCGGCAGCAGCGCCTCGTTGAGCTGTATGCCCAGTGGGGTCAGCGAGTATTCGACGCGCGGCGGCACCTCGTCGTACACCTCCCGGTGCACGATCCCGTCGGCCTCCAGCTCGCGCAGGTGCGCGGTGAGAACCTTCTCCGTGACGCCGCCGACCTGGCGGCGCAGTTCGCCGAAGCGGTGCGGGCGTTCGCTCAGCGGCCACAGGATGAGCATCTTCCACTTGCCGTTGAGCACCGACAGTGTCGCGTCGAGCCCGCACGTGTACTCGCCCGGTCTGCGTGTGATCGGCACGACTGCCCCTTCCACCTGCCAGTTCGCTTACCCGGAAGTGCGTACCCACTTCCATGTACGTACTTGAGGGATCCGGGTGCCCCACCAACACTAACCGTTATGCCCGTGCACTCGAACAAAGCGCTCACTGTCCTCGGCCTCGGCGATATGGGTTCGGCGCTGACCCGTTCCTGGCTCGCCGCAGGCTATGCCGTCACGGTCTGGAACCGCAGTCCGCGACGGGCGCCTGCGGGAGCTGCGGTCGCTGCCACGGCGGCAACGGCGGTCGCCGCGAACACTCTTGTCGTCGTCTGTCTGCTCGACGACGCCGCAGTGCGGGCGACCCTCGACGGCATCGACCTCACCGGTCGCGACATCGTCAACCTGACCACGAGCACGCCCGCCGAGGCCCGCGCGCTGTCCGAATGGATCACCGCGCGCGGCGGACGTTTCTTGGACGGCGGGATCATGGCCGTCCCTTCGATGATCGGCGTCGCGGACTCGGGTGCGTATGTGTTCTACAGCGGCGCAACGGAATTGCACGAAGCCAATGCCGAGGCGTTGGCCGTGCCCGCCGGCGTCAACTACGTCGGCGCCGACCCGGGATTCGCCGCCTTGTACGACATTGCGCTGCTCAGCGCGATGTGGGGCATGTTCGCCGGTGCCGCACACGCTTTCGCCTTGATCGGCAAGGAGGACATCTCGCCGATGGCGTTCGCGCCGCTCATGGTCGCCTATCAGCAGGCGATGGCTGGCTACGCGTACGGTACCGCGGCGCAGTTGGCCCGCGGTGACTACGCCGAGGGCGTCGAGTCGAACCTGGCGATGATGGTCACGACCAACGGCACGCTGTTGCGCACCGCGGCGGAACAGGGTGTCAGTGCCGAACTCCTCACGCCCTTCATGGCATTGATGGAACGCCGAGTCGCCGAGGGTGGCGGAAAGGAATCGACGACCGGCGTCGTCGACTTGCTGCGGCGCTAGCAAGAGGCCGGATTCCACTGCCCGTGGTCTCGCGGGTTCCCAGACCAGGCAAGCGCCGCTCACCAGGGATTTTCATAGACTTCGAGAATGAAGAACGCGGGTGGCGGCAGAGGGGGTAAGACGGAGCTCGACCCATCGGTCGGTGCCGAGAAGGGGCCCGTTTTCGCCGCGCGGCCAGCTCGGCCGAGCGTGCTCGTGTTGGCGTTCGGCGTCGTGCTCGCCGGTGGGACCATCAAACTCCTCGCCTTCTGGCTCACCTCAGGTCTGGTGTCCGTTGCCATCGCTGGAACCGCCGTGACGCTGCTGCTCTGCGGCCCGCTGCTGTGGAAGCTCGGTCGCCTCGGCCGGGTCGAATGGGCGCGGTGGCGCACGCCGGACACGCTGACCCTCGACTCCCACGGGCTGGCCGTGCGATACCAGGGCACCGCGTGCCGAGTGCCGTGGCGCGATATCCGTCGGATCGACGGGCGCGGCACCGGGGGCGAGTCCGGGCGCGTGCGCGTCTGGACGGTCGCGCCCGTGTTTCCCCGCCGCTTTCGCGGCAAGGACGAAGCCGCCGTGCTGATGTCGTTCGGCGAGACCTTTCCTCGTGCCGCGATAGCGGATGCCGCGGCACAGTTCGCGCCGCAGGGAGTCAGCGTGCGCATTCGCGAATAGGCAAGTCGCTGAACAGTTCTGCATGACCGGACCGGTCGGCGCCGCAGGTCACTGCTTGACGGCCAGCACCGCAAGCTGACGGGTATCCGGGTGCAGCGAGTGCGCGTGGAGATCGAGGTCCCAGCGGAACCGGATCACTTCTTTGTCGAGCACCAGCAGTCCCGCGGCAGCCAGCCAATCGGTCGCCGCAGTCTCCTCGGTCCACGAGATGTTGTGTCCCGGTATGGGATCGGACACTTCGATAGGCAGCGAGAAGATGAAGTGCGTGCCCGCCGCCACGCTGTCCACATATCGACGCAGCGTCTCGGTCGGCTGCGCCGCGTGTTCTATCGAATCCTGGAAGAGGTAGACCTGGTAGCCCGCGGGCAGCTCATCACGGTTCATGTCGTGCTCGATGAGCTTGACCGAACTACTCCAATCGGGGCGCCAGTGCTCGAGGGTGACCGCCGCGAACTCCAAGCTGGAATACTCGAATTCACAGAGGGCGATCTCCGCCTGCGCAGTGCCGAGCAAATGCCTGACATAGCGTTGCGGCGTGCCGAATCCGATGTCGCACACCGCTGTTGGCTCCAAGCGTGCGAGGTATCCCAGCACGACATCCTGTCGACGATCATGCCAGTTTCCGGCCACGTAGTTGTGCAGATGCATCGCCATGCGCAGTGTCGTCGACGAGTACGACTCGTTCGAATAGTCCATGATGGCAAGGTCGTAGAACAGCCACGCATCGACGATCTCCTGCTGCGTAACCGAAAGCCGATGCTGGAGATGCGCTATCTCCATCCGACATTCGGGTACCTCTAACAGCGACTCGACGAGCTTCGTTACGTGCTCTCGGTATTCCATGTCGTTCTCGTTCGATCGAAGTTCTCGCGGTGCGCGCCGAGAGCCTCGATCGTGCGGTGATCAGCTCTGGTCGCCGCAGGTCACGCTGGCAAAGCTGGTCTTGACGTGTCAACTGTTAGGTATTCCCACTTGTGAAAAGGTGACGTTCCAGCGCGCATAGGTAGTAATCGGGCGTGGATAGGTAGAAATCGGGCGTGGCAGCCGCCGAACGCCCGGCTGGTCCCTCGGGAATTGCTGCGCGCTCGCCTGGATAAGCAAGAGGCCGGATTCCATTGGAATCCGGCCTCTGCCTTGTCATTTCATGTGTAGCGGGGACAGGATTTGAACCTGCGACCTCTGGGTTATGAGCCCAGCGAGCTACCGAGCTGCTCCACCCCGCGTTGGGTGTTCCCAACCTTACACACCCGGCGCCGGTATGCGAAAACGCGTGGTGAGAGGCGTTTTTGGGGTGTCGGCGGGTCCGGCGGCGCTGCCGCAACTGATGTGATCTGGATCACAACTGATCATGATTGAGATAGACGTCACTACGCGGCTCTCGGGTCGAGGCCGAGGATTATCGTTGCTGTTTCGCGTGTGGTGGGTTTGGTGGGCGCAAGATCGCCGCGGTCCGGGGAAGAGATTGGCCGCATTCCGATAACTGATGTGATTTCCTGCTGATCTTCAGGAGTGACCGATGGCGCTGCTCAAATACGGACATCGAACCGACCGGCCCACCACGCCGCCACCTCCCGAAAAAGCCGACAATCCGGGCGGATTCACCCACCGGCAGGTCCTGGTCATCCTGAGCGGCCTGATGCTCGGCATGTTCATGGCGGCGCTGGACCAGACGATCACCGCGACCGCGGTCCGCACCATCGCCGACGATCTGTCCGGCTACTCGTTGCAGGCGTGGGTCACCACGGCGTATTTGATTACCGCGACACTGACGACGCCGCTGTACGGAAAACTGTCGGATATGTACGGCCGCAGGCCATTTCTGCTCGCCGCCATCATCATCTTCGTGCTCGGTTCACTGCTGTGCACGCTGGCGCAGTCGATGTACGAGTTGGCCGTCTTCCGCGCCGTTCAGGGCGTCGGCGCCGGCGGGCTGATGTCGCTGGCCTCGGCCGTCCTCGGTGACATCGTCACGCCGAGGGAGCGGGCCAGGTATCAGGGACACTTCCTCGCCACCTGGGCCGCGGCCAGCGTGATCGGCCCGGTGCTCGGCGGCCTGTTCGCCAGCCAGCACACGATTCTCGGCATCACCGGCTGGCGCTGGGTGTTCCTGATCAACGTCCCGGTCGGCCTGATCGCCCTGGTCGTGGTCTATCGGGTGGTCCGGATCCCGAGAAGCACCCGAACCACCGGCCTGATCGACTGGTTCGGCACGGCGGCCTTCGCGATCGGCATCACGCCGCTGCTCATCGTCGCCGAGCAGGGCCGCGACTGGGGCTGGACCAGCGTGAGCGCGGTGACCTGCTATCTGGTCGGCGTGGCAGGCCTTGCCGCGTTCGTCGGCATCGAGGCGAGGATGGGCGACCAGGCGCTGATTCCGTTGCGGCTCTTCCGGAATCCGACCTTCGCGCTCGGCGTGGCGATCGCGTTCGTCGTCGGTGCGTCGCTGTTCGGCGGCATCATCCTGGTCCCGCAGTATCTGCAGGTGGTGCGCGGCGCCAGCCCGATCGCGGCGGGCCTGCAGCTGCTGCCGATGGTCGGCGGGCTGATGGTCGGCTCGATCGTGTCCAACCGGCTCATCGCGCGGACCGGCCGCTACCGCGCGTTCCCGATCTTCGGCACCGCCGTCGTCGCTGTCGGCCTGTTCCTGTTCCACTATCTGACGCCGGAGACACCGCTGTGGCGAACCATGATCTTCATGGCGATCACCGGTGTCGGTCTGGGAAATCTGTTGCAGCCCATCACCTTGGCGATCCAGAACGCCGCCGCACCGAAGGACATGGGCGTGACGAGCGCGGCCGCCACCTTCTTCCGTCAGGTCGGCGGCACGCTGGGGGTCGCGGCGTTGCTGTCCACGCTGTTCGGCCTGTTGCCGTCCAAGGTGACCGCCGCGCTGGAGGCCGCCTCGACCCAGCCCGCCTATCAGCAGGCCGTGATCGCGGGACTGCACAGCGGAAATCCCGCCGAGGTCGCCTTCGCGCAGGGCCTGGTGCGCCACGATCCGGCCGCGATCCAGCGGGTGCTCGACGATAGCTCGGTGATTCAACAGCTGAATCCGACGCTTGCCGCGCCATTGCAGACCGGGTTCGCCGATGCCATGTCGACGGTGTATCTGGCGGCCGCCGCTATCGCGGTGCTTGCGTTGGTCATGGTGCTGTTCTGGAAGGAAATCCCGTTGCGAGAATCCGGTGCTGCCGGTGCGCCCAGCCTGGGCGCCGGTGACCTGGCTTGAATCGGTAGTATCCCCCGAAACAAGACAAAACGGATAGCTTCCAGTTGGAACTTTGCACAATTGATGGCAGCTGACTTCTAGAATTAGTCTCAATTCCGCTCGACTTCGCGGAATTTATCGACAGAAAGAAGTGGAATTATTTCACTTCCGAAACCCGACAATTCGGCAGTATTCGACCAGCTCAACGCCCCTTCGCTGGCGTAGGAAAATGCCTGGTCAGTCAGGGTTGGCTGCATTTCCGTAAAGATGTCGTCATTTGGTTTGTGAAATGGACTACAGCGGCTTGAATTGAGTTCACCAGAGGTTCACTGTATTCGTTACGTAGCGTCAGAAACCTGACCTCGGCACCTGGTGCCGGCCACTCGGTCGTCCCTCCGCCGATGCTGACGCAAGCGAATCCATATTGCCGCTCGCACACCAACCGTGCGGGGGGATGCGACAACGGGGTCGTCGAACTGTTTCAGCGTCCGAAGGGAAACATGGCGCATGGTTGAGCTACTCGACGCGCTTGCGGTCGAACAAATCGACACGAACTTCTTTCGTGGCAAACTTCCGCACCGCACAGTGCTCGTGCGGGCATTCGGCGGCGAGGTGGCGGCGCGAGCGCTCGCCGCGGGCTCGTCCGGGATGTCGGACGGGTTCGCCGTCCACTCGATCCACGGCTACTTCGTCCGGCCGATGGTGTCGGAGCTGCCCATCGACTACCTGGTCGACACCGTCAAGGCGGGCCGGTCGTTCGTGGTGCGCCGGATCAGGGCGCTGCAGCACGGCCGCGAAACCTTCCTGATGGTCGCGTCCTTCCATGCGGGCGATCGTGGTGTGCGGCATGCGGATCCGTGCCCCGATGCGCCCAACCCCGAGGAGTTGGCGCGCATCGGTGCGAACGATCCCGGCTACGAATGGGATCGCTGGGACATTCGCCAAGTGCCCGGTGAGCCGAACGGCAGTGCCCGCCAGCAGGTTTGGCTGCGCTATACCGAGGAGCTACCCGACTGCTCGGTGGTGCACAGCTGCGCGCTGACCTACGCGAGTGACATGACGCTGCTCGGCGCCGCGGTCGCGCCGCATCCCGGCATCGCCATTCAGACTGCCGCACTGGACTATTCGATCTGGTTCATGCGGCCGTTCCGCGTCGACGACTGGCTGCTGTACGACGAGATATCGCCATCGGCCGAGGGCGGTCGGGCCTTCACCCAGGGCCGGATCTTCAGCCGCTCCGGCGAATTGGTCGCGATGGTCGCCCAGGAGCGGATGTTGCGACTGGCCGACCCGGACTTCGTGCTGCCGGAAGACCGCGGCTTCGTCGAAAAGGCGGCCGTCTGATGCCCCCGGTGTACGTCGGTCTCACCGACAAGGCCTTTCTGCGGCTGCACCACGGCTACGGCGCCCCTGTCATCAGCCAGACGGTGACGGTGCTGCACCATCGGCTCACCGATGAGCAGCTCACCTCGATGTACGAGGCACTGCGGGCCGGGCCGTTCCAGCGGCGCGTGCACCGCCCCGGCGTGCCCTTCGCGCGCTGGCGTTGGGTGCTTGCCGAGGACGCGCTGCCGCTGAGCCTCGAACATGCCGCGATCGACGACGCCGACGCGCTGGCGTGGGCAAACGATCAGGCGCAGTACCCGCTCGACCCGGAGCGCGGCTACGGCTGGCGGCTGTCGGCGGTGCCGACCAGGTCCGGCGGCATGGTCTGCTCCGCGGTCGCCTCGCACGCCATCGCCGATGGCCACGCAGGCCTGATGGCGGCCATCGGGCTGGTCCAGCCCGAACTCGCGACGACCGAGGGGCTTGTCGAGACCGTTCAACTCCGCACGGAGCTGAAGGAGGGTGTGCAACGCGGGATGGCCGTTGCGCGAGAGGTGGTTTCGGAAGCGCGTCGCGCAGTCAAGGATCCGGCTCATCGTGCTGCGGTGCGCACAGCGCTGACCGGGCACCGGGCCAAGCACGCGTCGGCGCCGCTCGGCTGGCGTGAGGGTTCGGTGATCGCGACTTTCGATGCGGCGCAATGGAAGAACCTTGCGGCACAGCGCGGCGGCTCGACCAACACGCTGTATCTCGCGCTGGTCGCCGACCTCATGCGGCACTGCACGCTGGTCGGCGAGAACGGACCCCTCGTCCTGCTGACGGCGGTCCGGCGGCTGCGGGAAGAGAATCAGATCGACTCGAATTCCTTTGCCCGCGTGCCGATCGTGGTGCAGCGCGAGTGGCTGGATCGGTTCGATCTCGCGCCGCTGCGGGTGGCGAGCAAGGCCTCGTTCGAGGCCGTGCACGAGGTCGGCTCCGGCGGGATCTCGCGCCCGAGGAACATGCCGCCCGAGCTGATCGACGTACTGCCCGACGGCGTGGTCGAACGACTCGTCGACACGCCGCCGATCACCGTCGGAATGTGTTCCAACATGGGCGTACTCGACCCCTTCGTGCCGACCGCGATGCGGCACGGCGCGGAGCCGACCGCGTTCGTGATGCGCGGCGTCTTCCAGGGCATCGACACTCCGCAGGCCGCGCAGCAGCCGATCGCGCTGGCGACCTGGCTCTCGGAGTTCGACGGGAAGATCCAGTGGGTGCTGGAGAGCATCAAGCCAGAAATGGCGCATTCCGACGACGAACTGGGCTTCCTGGCGCGCATCATCGCCGAGGCCTGGGGATTGAAACCGCTCACCGTCCTCAACGGCGGGGGCAGCGTAACCAAGGTAGCCAGGGAGTTCTCATGACCAAGCCACTGCTCAAACTCGGCACCGAGTTCGTCTACAACCCGCACCCGGTGTACGACGAGCTGCGCAAGCAGGGGCCGATCCATCACGTCCTGCTGCCCAACGGGCTCACCTCCTGGCTGGTCGTCGACTATCAGCTGGCGCGCGAGGTGCTCGCCGACCCCAGGATCAAGAAGGGCGCGGCCGCCCTGGCGCCGATCACCTCGCGGCTGCGGCCTGGCGACCAATACACCACCGTGAGCACGGATCTGTGGGAACACATGCTCAGCTCCGACCCGCCGGATCACACCCGCCTGCGGCGGCTGGTGACCAAGGCGTTCACCTCGCGGACGGTCGAGCAGCTGCACCCGCGGATCGAGGCCATCGCGGACAAGCTGCTCGACGAGATGGCAGACAAGCCCGAGATCGATTTGATCGACGACTACGCGCTGCCCATCCCGATGACCGTCATCTGCGAGCTGTTCGGGGTGCCCGAAGCCGACCGGGCCCGCTTCCGGGAGCTGTCGACCACGATGACGGCGTCCTCGACCGAGAACGCCGAAGACCAAGAGGCGGCGGCCAAGTCGGCGTTCTACGCAACGGCCGCCCAGCGCGGCGCGGCGAGCATCGAGTTGGCCACCTATCTGATCGGGCTGATCGCCGAGCGCTCGAAGAACCTCGGTGACGACCTGATGTCGCAGTTGATCATGGCGAACTACGAGGGCGACAAGCTCAGCGACAAGGAACTCATCGCGATGTTGTTCCTGATCCTGGTGGCAGGTCACGAAACAACGGTGAACCTCATCGGCAACGGCCTCTACGCGATGTTGCGCGATCGGATCCTGTACGAGGATCTGACCCGCACACCCGAGCGGATTCCCGCCGCCATCGAGGAGTTCCTCCGGCACGAGGGCCCGGTGCACCTGGCCACGTTGCGCTACACCGCCGAGCCGGTGACGTTGGCGGGCATCGACATTCCGGCCGAGGAGCTGGTCTCGGTCTCGCTGGCCGCGGCCGACCACGACCCGAACCAGTTCGACGATCCGCACCACATCGAGATCGGGAAGGCGGGCAAGACGAAGGGTGGGCATCTGGCCTTCGGGCACGGCATCCACTACTGCGTCGGCGCACCGCTCGCGCGACTGGAGGCGCGGATCGCCTTCGAGAAGATCCTGGCCAGGTACCCGAACATGAAGATCGCCGACGAGGTGCAGTGGCGGCCGAGCACGTTCCTGCGCGGGTTGCAGGAACTGCCGACCGTGCTCGACTGACGAGTGGTCGCCTAGGTCAGCGGTTCGACCCGCTGACCTAGGCGAACTCCGATCAGCCGAACTTGATGCCTTGTGCCAGCGGCAGTTCGGCGGAGTAGTTGATCGTGTTGGTGGCGCGGCGCATGTACGCCTTCCACGAATCCGATCCGGATTCCCGGCCGCCGCCGGTCTGCTTCTCGCCGCCGAACGCGCCGCCGATCTCGGCGCCCGAGGTGCCGATGTTCACGTTGGCGATGCCGCAGTCGGAACCGTCCGCGGCGAGGAAACGTTCGGCCTCGCGCTGATTGCTGGTGAAGACGGCCGACGAAAGGCCTTGCGGCACTGCGTTGTGCATGGCGATCGCGCTGTCGAAATCGTCATAGGTCAGCACGTACAGGATCGGCGCGAACGTCTCTTCGCGCACCACCGCGGTCTGGGCAGGCATCCGCACGATCGCCGGGCGGACGTAGTAAGCGTCGTCCCCGAAGCCATCGACTCGTTCACCGCCGCAGATCAATTCGCCGCCGTCGGCGAGCGCCTTGTCCAGCGCGGCGCGCATCCCCGCGTAGGCCCTGCCGTCGATCAGCGGGCCGACCAGCACCCCGTCTTCGAGCGGGTTGCCAACGCGCAGTTGCTGATACGCGCTCTCGATCCGCTCGATGAGCGGCCCGACCACGTCGGCGTGCACGATCAGCCTGCGCAGCGTGGTACACCGCTGCCCGGCCGTGCCCGCCGCCGCGAACACGATGCCGCGTGCCGCGAGTTCCAGATCCGCTGAGGGCGTGACGATTGCGCCATTGTTGCCGCCGAGCTCCAGCAGGCAGCGGCCGAAGCGTTCGGCCACCCTCGGCGCCACGATCTTGCCCATCCGCACCGAGCCGGTCGCGCTGACCAGGGCAACCCGCTCGTCGTCCACCAGCCTGGCGCCGACCTCGGCCGCGCCCTGGATCAGTTGGTGCACTTCGGGATCCGCGCCGACCTCGGTCGCGGCACGGCGCAGCAGCGCATGGCAGGCCAGCGCGGTCAGCGGCGTGGTCTCGGACGGCTTCCACACCACCGTGTCGCCGCAGACCAGCGCGATCGCGGTGTTCCACGCCCACACCGCGACCGGGAAGTTGAACGCCGAGATGACGCCGACCACGCCGAGCGGATGCCAGGTCTCCATCAGCCGGTGGCCTGGCCGCTCGGACGGCATCGTCTGCCCGTACAGCTGGCGGGACAGGCCGATCGCGAACTCGCAGACGTCGATCATCTCCTGCACCTCGCCCGCGGCTTCGGCGCCGATCTTGCCCGCTTCCAGCGTCACCAGCTCGGCAAGCTCGCTCTTGTGCGTGGTGAGCAGCTCGGCCAGCCTGCGCACCACGGCCGCGCGCACCGGCGCGGGCACGGTGCGCCAGGCGTCGAATGCCGTGGCGGCCCGCTCGATTGCTGCGTCGACCTCGTCCAGTGAACTGGCTTGCAGCGTCAACAATTGGCCGCCGGTGATCGGGCTGCGGGCGGGCAGATCGCCGGATTCCGGTGGCTCTACACCGAGTCCGCGCAGCACCGCCGCCGCGCGCTCCGCGAGTTCCCTGGTGGTCTGATCGCCGAGTACATCTGTCATGTGTTGCTCCGCCGTACCTTTCGGCCGCATTGCGGCGTGTTTGTCCCATGTCTTGGGAGGATGGGGGTGAGGTTTCTGCCACGTAGCGGGTCGCCTGGGTTAGCCTTCGCAAATGGCGGATACACCAGCACGACCCGTTCTCGACGACATTGATCGCCTGCTGATTCGTGAGTTGATGGCCGATGGACGCGCCACGCTGTCGAACCTGGCCGAGAAGGCGAGCCTGTCGGTGTCGGCCGTGCAGTCGAGGGTGCGCAGGTTGGAAGCGCGCGGGGTAATCCGCGGTTACACGGCGCACGTCGACCCGGAGGCACTCGGCCAGCTGTTGTCGGCATTCGTCGCGATCACTCCTCTCGACCCGTCGCAGCCGGATGACGCCCCGGCAGTGTTGCAGCACATCCCCGGGATCGAGGCGTGCCACTCGGTGGCGGGCGACGAGAGCTACATGTTGCTGGTTCGGGTTGCCTCGCCGCGGCACCTCGAGCAGCTGCTGCAGGAGATCAGAGCGACCGCCAACGTCAGGACTCGAAGCACCATCATCCTGCAGACATTCTATGACAGGTAGCTGTTACGTGTAATTAATCCGCTTTCCTGTACAGATTCCGTAAATTTTGCGTATTCTCGGTGTCGTGACCATCGAACTGGAACGCACCCGCCCGGCGGTCACCCCCGCCGCCCGGGTGCACGAGATCTTGTCGGCCAGCATCCTCGCCGATGGCTTCGACCTGGTGCTGGACCTCCACGAATCCCGCGGATGCCGGCTCGTCGACGAACGGGACGGCACCTCCTACCTCGACATGTTCGGCTTCTTCGCGTCCAACGCGCTGGGGATGAACCACCCCGCGTTGGCCGAGGACGCCGAGTTCCGCGACGAGCTGGTAACCGCCGCGCTCAACAAGCCGAGCAACTCCGACATCTATACCGTCGAGATGGCTCGGTTCGTCGAGACGTTCGTGCGGGTGCTCGGTGACCCGCGGCTGCCGCACCTGTTCTTCATCGACGGCGGCGGCCTCGCCGTGGAGAACGCGCTCAAGGTCGCGTTCGACTGGAAGAGCAGGCAGAACGAAATGAACGGCCGCTCACCGGAACTCGGCACCAAGGTGCTGCATCTGACCGGCGCCTTCCACGGCCGCACCGGATACACGATGTCGCTCACCAACACCGACCCGAAGAAGACCGCCAGGTTCCCCAAGTTCGACTGGCCGCGCATCGACTCGCCGTACCTGACCGACGATCACGACGTCGCCGAGGCGGAAGCCCTTGCGCTGGACCAGGCTCGGCGGGCATTCGCCGAAAACCCGCACGACATCGCGTGTTTCATCGCCGAACCGATCCAGGGCGAAGGCGGCGACCGGCACCTGCGGCCGGAATTCCTGCAGGCGATGCGGCAGCTGTGCCACGAGAACGACGCGCTGTTCGTCCTCGACGAGGTGCAGACCGGTGTCGGCATGACCGGCAGCACTTGGGCCTACCAACAGCTGGGCGTGCAGCCCGACGTGATCGCGTTCGGCAAGAAGACCCAGGTGTGCGGCGTGATGGCCGGCGGACGCGTCGACGAGGTGCCCGACAACGTGTTCGTGGTCAACTCCAGGATCAACTCGACCTGGGGCGGCAACCTCACCGACATGGTCCGGGTTCGGCGCATCCTCGAGGTGATCGAGCAGGACGAGCTGATCGAGCGCTCGCGTGGGCTCGGTGCGCACCTGCTCGAGCGGCTGGAAGGGCTGGCCGAGCGGCATCGGAGCATCACCGAGCCGCGGGGCCGCGGGCTGATGTGCGCGGTCACCGTCGCCTCGGCGGAGCTGCGCGACGAGGTGATCACCGCACTGCGTGAGCGCGAGCACCTGCTCATCCTCGGCACCGGTGACCGTGGCATCCGCTTCCGGCCGGCGCTGACCGTCAGCATCACCGAGCTGGACGCCGCGGTCGACGCGCTGGACCGGGTGCTCACCAGCTTCGAATAGGAACCCGTGCGGGCGCGGCCGGACCTGGTCCGGCCGCGCCCGACGTGCGTTTCAGGACGTGTGGGTCCAGGGTCGGCGGGCGCGTCAGCGCGTGATCGGGCGCAGCCCGAGCCCGCCTTCGACGAATCTGCGGACGGTGGTCAGGCCCGCCGCGAGCGCGGGTTCGTAGCCGGTGCGAGCCCAGCCGGTGAGCGCGGCGGTGCCGTCTTCGGCCGGTGTCGCGCCGACCTCGGCGACCATTTCGGCGGTCGTCGGTTCGCAGACCGCCCAGGAGAAGTGGGTTTCCTCCACCCAGCCCGCGATGCGCAACGCGACGTAGGCTGGATCAGTGATGCCGCCCTCGGCGAGGGCAGGTCGGTCATCGATGCGGTCGTCGGCCCGCAACGCACGCAGATACCAAGTCCCCGCGTTGATTTCGATCGGTTCCATCTGTGCCGACGCCCCTTACGATTACGCCGCGAGATCCCCCAACGGCTGTGTCATCTCGTCGAGGTTAGTTGGTGTTGTCCACGACGATGCGGCCGTCCCGCAGTACCGCGTCGACGTGGCGCAGCGCGGTGATGTCGGCCAGCGGGTCGCCTGTGACGACAAGCAGGTCGGCGGCCTTGCCCGGCTCGATGGTCCCGATCGCGTCGGCGTGCAGGGTCGCGGCGGGCGTCACCGTCGCGGCGGTGATGGCCTCGCGCGGGGTGAGGCCTGCGGCGACGAGTAGTTCGAGTTCGCGAATCAGTCCGGGGCCCGCGTAGACGCCGCCGAAGCTGGCGTCGCTGCCCGCGATGATCCGGCCGCCCGCGGCGCGGAACTCCCTGACCCGAGCGTAGATCGCGTCCTTGATCGGTTGGTCGAACACCTGGTCGGTGACGGCGAGCGTCGGCGCGAGCGTAATGCCGCGCTGCACAAGGGTTTCGGGGATGCCAGGTGGCCAGCCTTCGCGCACGCCGCGCGGCTCCAGATGGTCGAGGCCGTCGATGCCCGCCGCGAGCAGATCGTCGAGGTCGGCCAGAGTTCCCCAGTGCGCGAAGACCTTTGTGTCGTGGCGGTGCGCCTCGTCGATGATCGCGGTGAGGATGTCGAGCCGGATCGGTTCGAGCACTTTGCGTTCCGGATTTCCGCGTTCCTGGACCACCTTGATCAGGTCGACCGGATCGTCCCCGCCGGCCAGGGCGCGCACCATCTCGCGTGCCTGCTCCGGGTTTTCCGGGAGTCGCACCGTATCCGAGTTCGCCTCGATGCCGACGGTGGCGACCGGGTGGCCGCCCGGCGTGGTGAAGATCGGTCCCGCGATCAGCATGCGCGGGCCCTCCAGCTCGGCCGTCCTGATCTTGTTCCGCAGCGTGTGCACCCAGGCGTTCTCGTCGCCCATGCTCCGGATCGTCGTCACGCCGCTGCGCAGGAAATTTCGCCGTTTGCCTGGTTCATAGCGATACCAGTCGGCGACGAGGCCTGGCATGTCGAGTGGCCCGATCTTCTTGCCCCTCGGGCCTTCTGGCGCTTGCAGATGGACGTGGGAATCGATCAGCCCCGGCAGGACGGTCCGGCCCGCGAGGTCGCGCCGCTCGGCATCCTGCGGCACCACCACCTCGGATCCGACCGCGACGATCACGCCGTTCTCGATCAGGATCGTCGCGTTCGCGCGCGGCTGCAGGTCCGGGCCGACCAGGACGGTGGCGCCGGTCAAGGCCAGTCTGCCGGTCTGCCGCGGCGACGCCTTGTACAGGGTCAGCCGGTAGTGCGCGTACCCGGCTGCGATCGACAAGAGCACGATGACCACGCAAAACGCGAGGGGATACAGCACCCACCGTCGCAGTCGACGAGATCGTGTCCCTGTCATGCCTGCGACGCTACGCGGGGCCGCGCGTCGCGGTCGTCATCCTGATTGCGTAGTTGCGGGGATGATTTCGTGCCGTCAGTCGAGCGCCCGCCGGTCGCGGTGCCTGCGGCCGTGGCCATGTCCGTGGCCGCCATGATTGCCGCCGAACAGCAGCGCGCCCGCAAGGGGGATTGCCAGGAACCACAGCCAGCTGCCGGTGACGAAGAACAGGATCACCGCAAGGATCGGGATCACCGCCATCACCCGCTCCGGCCACTCCGACAGGAAACCGGAGTCCGGCTTGGCCTTCGCAGGCACCGCCGCGGCGGCCACCGGCTCCGGCAGATCCGTGAACACCTTCGTCACGTCGCCGCGAGTGACGGCGGCCGCGATCACCGCACTGCGCTCGTCGAATTCCGCGACGCTGAGCCGTCCCGCCGCGAAATGATCGGACAGCCGCCGCATCGCGTCCTCGCGTTCCGCGGTGCCGATACGGATCTCGGGTAGCTCGCTCATGACAAAAGGCTAACCGCAGAGCGTCTGGTGCGACGGGAATGATTGTGGCGGGCAGAGCCGCGGGGGAGTGATGTTCGGCTCGGCACCCGAGGATGCGGAAAGGGTGTTGTCGAGGACACACTGGTTGGTGGAGTGGGCCGGGGTTAGGCTCCGAAGGAGGTTCGGTCCTTCGGTGTTCGCCTGCGTGAACTGGTGTTTCGGTGGCGCTACTGGTGATCGGGTGCCGAGGGGCCCGACATGTCAACGGTGACTGGAGGTTCGCGATGGGGGAGGTGCGATTCGGGGGATATCGGCTGGAGCGATTGCTCGGCCGAGGTGGCATGGGGCAGGTGTGGCTGGCCTTCGACGATGCGGGTGCGCGCTGGGTGGCGTTGAAGCTGCTACCTGCCGAACTGGCGGCTGATGCGGGATACCGCAAGCGTTTCGAGCGCGAGGCCGAGGCCGTGGCGAAGCTGTCCGATCCGCACATTCCGCGGGTGCATCGGTTCGGTGAAATCGACGGCAGACTCTATATCGACATGCAGTTCGTGGCGGGCGCCGACCTCGCGAGCACCCTCGCCGCCGGGCCGGTGGATCCGGTCGCGGCGGTCGGGGTAGTCGGGCAGGTGGCGGCCGCGCTCGACGTCGCGCATCGGGCCGGGCTGGTGCACCGTGATGTCAAACCGTCCAACATTGTGGTGCACGCCAGCGGCTTCGCCTATCTGATCGACTTCGGCATCGCGCACGGCATGGGCCAGACTGCGGTCACGACAACCGGTCTCGCCATCGGCACCCTCGCCTACATGGCGCCGGAACGTTTCACCGGCACGGCCGACGCTCGCGCCGACGTCTATTCGCTTGGCTGCGTCCTTTACGAATGCCTCACCGGCGCACGCCCTTACGGCGATACCGACCCGGCGCAGCAGATGCACGCCCATCTGATGACCGACCCGCCCCGCGCGGGGGCACGCAACTCCGCTGTTCCGACTGCACTGGACGCCGTCATCGCCCGTGCCATGGCGAAGAAGCCCGCCGACAGGTATGCCACCGCAGGCGATTTCGCCGCTGCCGCGTACCGCGCTGTCGGTACCCGTCCACGCACGCCACCCGTCCCCGCCGCGCAGCTGGCGAAACCGCCTGCGCGGACAAGGGTTTTGCCCGAACGCGGACCGACCAGGGTCGAAACCCGCCTGGGCGGCCAGTCTCGGCTGAATAGTCAGGGCCGTGTGGCGAACAGCGGATCGCAGTCCCGCTCCGTGGCAGGGGTCCAACCGCCCTCCGGTGCGGCGGCAGGAATCGCGTCTGTGCGGCCGGGAGCGAAACCGCTTGCGCCGACCAAGATGTTGCCGGAGCCCGGCCCCACCCCGACCCGGGTGGCGACGCGCCTGGCGGTTCCCCTTGTGCCGCGTCGGTCGCCGAGCGCGGTCGTGCCGCGTCAGTCGTCGGGCGCTGTTGTGCCGCAACAAGTTGCGCGCCCGCAGGGGGCGCAGCAACGCTATCCCGTTGGTTACGGGCGGCGGGTTTTCCCGAAGCCTGCGAAATCGACTGCGTACCAGCGGCGTCCGCTGATCCGATGGCAGCCGATCCTGCCTGGTTTGAAGCGGCGCAAGCGCGGTGGTGTGCTGTCCAAGGTGGTCGGCGTGCTTGTCGTCGTCTTCCTGGCCCCGTTCATGCTGGCGGCCGGGTGCATGGCGTTGCTGGCATCGGGCAACCGGGCGAGTGACTCGGGCGGCGGGGCAGGCGCACCGCCACCCTCGGTGGCCGTGGAGGAGGATCCGGGACCGCCGCCGGAACAGCATCGGTTCGATCCGGAGGTACCAGCGCCTTCGGGTACTCCGGTGCGGGACGGCAAGTTCGAGTTCGTCGTGACCGACCTGGACACCGGGGTGCGCCGCGTCGGCCTGCAGTCCGCGGAAGGGTCGTTCTCGATCGTCACGCTCGCGGTCCGCAACATCTCCGATGAGCCGAAGTGGTTCCTGCCGTTCGGCCAGCGCTTGTACGACGCCACCGGCACGTCGTTCGACCCCAACGCCCCCGCGAGCATCTGGCAGGCCACGCAACACCGCTACAACTACTCGTTCGAACTTGCCCCCGGCGAATCAGCCACCACCCAGCTGGTTTTCGATCTTCCCCGTGGCACCACTCCCAACCACTTGGAACTCCACGACTTCGTCCTGTCGAACGGTGTCGCCGTCCGCGTGGACTAGAGCCTGGATCGACGGGACAACCCCTAGGGGAGCATCAAGCGACGCGAGCACCCGCGGACAGGGCAGCGAGCACCGCGTTGCGGCCGATCTCCAGCGCCGCGCCGAGCAGGCCGGTGTCGCGGGCGGCGCTGTCGATGTCGGGAGAGCCCAGGGGCGGGTGGATCTGCAGGACGGTGTCGCCGCGCTCGGCGAGCGCGCGATCCTCGACCGCCTGCTGCTGTGGGCGCTGCAGCCACGCGCGGTAGGCGCCGGGTGCGGCGAGGCGCATGTAGCCGCCGCCGACGACACGATGCAGGAGCGGAGCAGGCGGGCGCTGCTCGTCGATCCGGCGGGTGCGCAGGACCAGCGCGTGGGTCGCACCGTTGGCGACGGCGGTGCGGATCGGCACGGTTTCGGTGAGCCCACCATCGAAGTAGTGCGAGCCACCGAGAGGGACCGGCGGACCGGCGAGAACGGGCAGGCCTGCGGACGCGCGCAGCGCAGCCTTCAAGGTGGTCTGATCGACGATGTGCGGGTTCAGGTCGACCGCGCGGCCGGTGTGGATGTCGGTGGCGATCGGGTGAAAGGTGGTGTCGTTGGCCAGGATCGCCGCGAAGTTCATCGGCTCGATCCGGTCGTACACCTGATGCACCAGGTAGTGCAGATCGAAAGCGGGCTTCCCGCGCAGCAGCCTGGCCGGGTCGATGGCGCGGCGCATGATCGCCGGATCGGTCCACGTTCGCATGCCTGCCCTGGCGCGGCCACCGAGCAGCCATGCGCCGTTGATGGCGCCCGCCGAGGTGCCGTAGACGGCGTCGAAGACGGACCCGAGGCCTAGTTCTTCGAGGCCGGACACCATGCCGCTGGAGTAGACCCCTCGGCTTCCGCCACCCTCGACGACCAGCACCAGCCGGTTCCCGTCGGTGCGGTGTCCCGCTGCGTGGCGGGCGCGGATCATTTCCGCGACGGCGGAGACGCTACGCGAACTGATCACCCGATCCACGATACGACAGAGCGGGCGCGGGCGTTGTCGCCCAGCGCCCGCTCGAAACGGTGTTCGCCGTACGTTTACGTGCGCACTACTTGATCTCTGCGAGCACCGTGCCCTGGGTGATCGCGGCCCCCGCCTCGACGGCGAGTCCGGTGACTACGCCAGCCTTGTGCGCGTTGACGGGGTTCTCCATCTTCATGGCCTCGAGCACCACGATCAGGTCGCCTGCCTCGACGGACTGGCCCTCTTCGACGGCGACCTTCACCACGGTGCCCTGCATCGGCGCGGTGACCGCGTCACCGGAGGCAGCGCCGCCACCGGCACCGCCACGCTTGCGCGGCTTCGGCTTCTTGCGCACCACGCCAGCGCCGTTGCCCGCGGCGACGGGACCGCCACCGCCGAGGCTGAACTGGCCGGGCAGCGACACCTCGACGCGACGCCCGCCGACCTCGACGACCACCTTCTGCCGTGGCAGGTCCTCGTCCTCATCGTCCTGCGCACCGCTGGTGAACGGCTCGACGGTGTTGACCCATTCGTTTTCGATCCACTTGGTGTAGACGTCGAACTTCGCGCCGTCCCCGATGAACGCCGGATCCTCGACGATCGCGCGGTGGAACGGGATGACGGTGGCGAGCCCTTCGACGTGGAACTCGGCGAGCGCGCGCCGGGCCCGCTCGAGCGCCTGGGTGCGGTTCTCGCCGGTGACGATCAGCTTGGCCAGCATCGAGTCGAACTGGCCGCCGATCACGCTGCCCTCGACCACGCCGGAGTCGACGCGCACGCCGGGGCCGCTGGGCTCGCGGTAAGCGGTGACCGGGCCGGGGGCGGGCAGGAAGCCGCGACCGGCGTCCTCACCGTTGATGCGGAACTCGAACGAGTGACCGCGCGGGGTCGGGTCCTCGGTGATGGTCAGCTCTTCGCCGTTGGCGATGCGGAACTGCTGACGCACCAGGTCGATGCCCGCGGTCTCCTCGGTCACCGGGTGCTCGACCTGAAGCCGGGTGTTCACCTCGAGGAACGACACCGTCTCGCCCTGCACCAGGTATTCGACGGTGCCAGCACCGTAGTAGCCGGCTTCCCGGCAGATGGCCTTGGCCGAGGCGTGAATCTTCGCGCGGACCTCATCGGAGAGGAACGGCGCAGGCGCCTCCTCGACCAGCTTCTGGAACCGGCGCTGCAGCGAGCAGTCGCGGGTGCCTGCGACGACGACGTTGCCGTGCTGGTCGGCGATGACCTGGGCCTCCACGTGCCGCGCCTTGTCCAGGTACTGCTCGACGAAGCATTCGCCACGGCCGAACGCGGCGATCGCTTCGCGGGTGGCCGATTCGAACAGCTCGGGGATCTCCTCGATGGTGTGCGCGACCTTCATGCCGCGGCCACCACCACCGAATGCCGCCTTGATCGCGACCGGAACGCCGTACTCCTTGGCGAAGGCGACGACCTCGTCGGCGTTCTTGACCGGGTCCTTGGTGCCTGCGGCCATCGGCGCCTTGGCGCGCTCGGCGATGTGGCGCGCGGTGACCTTGTCACCGAGGTCGCGAATCGACTGCGGCGACGGGCCGATCCAGATCAGCCCCGCGTCGAGGACGGCCTGGGCGAAGTCGGCGTTCTCGGAAAGGAAGCCGTAGCCGGGGTGGATCGCGTCGGCGCCGGAGCGGGCCGCGGCGTCCAGGATCTTCTCGAAAACCAGGTACGACTCGGCCGAGGTCTGCCCGCC
Source organism: Nocardia altamirensis NBRC 108246 (assembly GCF_001612685.1). GTDB lineage: Bacteria > Actinomycetota > Actinomycetes > Mycobacteriales > Mycobacteriaceae > Nocardia > Nocardia altamirensis. The sequence goes on along the minus strand of NZ_BDAY01000056.1, from coordinate 60,573 downwards.
GAGGGCGAAGGCCTCGTCGGCGAGTTGCACGAAGGGGGCTTGCGCATCCGGCTCCGCATACACCGCAACACTGCCGATGCCTGCGTCCTTGGCCGCCCGGATCACGCGGACGGCAATCTCGCCTCGGTTAGCTACGAGTACCTTCGTAATCCGCGCGCTGGCATGGCTGGGCACTGAGCCTCCTGTAAGCAAATATTCGGTCGCCCGTGGTCGACAAACTACGTCTCGGGCGAGTGTAGGCAGTCTGCCAATAGATGCAGAACTCGGCCAGCCCTACTGGGCAGTAGGTCACGGATCACACTTGGGCTGTCCTGCGGAAACCCGTGCGTGCGTTACCTGCTCCTGCTTCGGCGGCCCGCGCCGACAGGGGCAGCGCCGGGTTCAGTCCCCTTGGCGATCGGCATCCGCACCGAGTTGCCCCATTCGGTCCACGAGCCGTCGTAATTGCGGACCGTGTCGAAGCCGAGCAGATACCGCAGCACGAACCAGGTGTGGCTGGAGCGTTCGCCGACCCTGCTGTAGACGACGAGATCGTCGTCGGTGGCCAGCGTGCCGTAGATCGTGTCGAGTTCGGCGCGGGAGCGGAACCGGCCGTCGGTGCCGAACGCCTCGGTCCACGGAATGTTGGCGGCGGTGGGGATGTGCCCGCCGCGCAGCGCCGCGTCCTCGGGGTTGATCGGCGGCTGGATTAAGTCGCCGGAGTATTCCTCGGGGGAGCGCACGTCGATCAAGGGCTTACCGAGGTGATCGAGCACGTCCTCGCGGAACGCCCGCGCGCTGCTGTCGTCGCGTTTGACGACGGGATAGTCGCTGACGGTGAGATACGGTGTGTCGAATGTGGTGTCGCGTTCTTCGGAAATCCAGGCGCCGCGACCACCGTCCAGCAACCGCACGTCCTCGTGTCCGAACAATGTGAAGACCCACAATGTGTGCGCCGCCTGCGCGTTGCCTCTATCACCGTAGATCACCACGGTATCGTCTCGCTCGATTCCCTTGGCGCGCATCAACTCGGCGAAACGGGCACCGTCGATGTAGTCACGAGTAACCGGATCGTTCAGATCGCCTCGCCAATCGATCTTGGTCGCCCCGGGAACGTGCCCGATGTCATAGAGCAATATGTCCTCGTTGGACTCGACGATCTTGAGTCCTGACGTGCCGATGTTTGCGGATAGCCACTCTGTGGTTACTAGTCGGTGAGGGCATGCGTAAGAACCTAATGACTGATGAGGGTCCGGAGGAACGGGCACGATGTAGGTCCTTCACGCGAGGTAGACGGCGGTTACAGCGGTTCGGGTCTCACAGTGATGGTATGTGTGGGGCGTTAGTGGCTCTCGTTTCAGATCACAAATCGGCTGAATGAGCGAATAAATCGCACCTGCATCCGATAAAGTCTCCCGGGAGGAGGGGTGAGCTATGTCCGATTCTTGGCCGCGGCGGCGACTGCTCGCGATCCTACGTGGCGCCAGCGAGCCTCTCGACGCCCAGGAACTGGCCAGAATCACCGGACAACACGTCACCACGGTTCGGTTTCATCTGGATGTCCTCACCAGGGAATCTCTGGTGCGGCAATTTCAGCAACCGCCCCGCGGTCGCGGTCGTCCGCGCATCGGATACAGCGCGGTGCAGCGATCGGTCGGTTATCAAGAACTCGCGCAGGTGCTCGCTGATCAGCTCGGCCCGGATCCACGCAGGCGCTCGGAGGCGGCCATCGCCGCAGGCCGGGCCTGGGGCGCGAAACTCGATGTCGGTGACCATCGGGTCGAATCGTTGGAAGACGCCAAAGACGTCACCATGACACTGCTTTCGGAGCTCGGCTTCGCGCCGGAACGCGATCCGAATACCGAGACCGCCGAACAGGCGTTGATCAGGCTCACCGCCTGCCCGCTGCGCGAACTGGCGCGCACCCACTCCGAGGTCGTGTGCGGCGTGCACCTCGGCCTGATCAAAGAGGTCCTCGATCGCAACGGCGCGCGCGGCGAGGTGAATGTGCGGCTGCACCCGTTCGTCGAACCGGAATTGTGCGTCGTCCGGCTGGAGCTGATGGCGCGGCGCGAGCACGAGCCGCGGCGCGAGCCGGAGACTCGCGAGGTCGCGACCGTTCCGGTGGGCGAAACGGCCGCTGAGCCGCTGATCGCGCCGCCGTCAGGAGGCCGGGTGGCCCCACAGCTGCGTAACGGAGACCCCAACGTCGCCAAGCAGTCGGCGCAGCAGTGGTAGCCCGATTCCGATGACGCTCGACGGATCGCCCTCGATCCGATCGACGAACCAGCCGCCGAGCCCGTCGAGGGTGAACGCGCCTGCCACCTGCAGCGGCTCGCCGGTCGCGAGGTAGGCATCCAGCTCGTCGGGTTCCGGCTTGGCGAAATGCACTGTGGTGGAACTGCAATCGACCGCTTCGGCGGTGAGTTCGCCGTTGCGGTAGCGCAGCACGCAATGCCCGGTCACCAGATCGGCGCTGCGCCCGGCCATTTCGCCCCAGCGGGCCCTGGCGACCTCGGCGGTGTGCGGCTTGCCCTGCAGCTCGCCGTCCACCAGCAGCATCGAATCACAGCCGACCACAACGTGATCGGCGGACAAATCGAGAATGGTCACGGCGACCGCGGCGGCCTTGGCCTTGGCCAGCTCGACGACGATCACGTCGGGCGGGGTGCCATCGGGCAGTGCGGCGGCGACGGCGTCCTCGTCCACATCGGAGACGCGAACGATCGGATCGATGCCTGCCGAGCGCAGCACTTCCCTGCGGGCGGGGGATGCGGAGGCGAGCACGAATCGGGTCATGGCCACACCTCACTCACGCTCGGCACGATCGCACCGAGGGTGGCTGGGGGAAAGGGGGTTCGCCCGCTCACCCGCGCAGGTGCGACAGCTGCGGGAAGGCGTAGGGGGAGAAGGGGGACGTGCCCCGGTGCATCATGGTCGGCCTGCCCCACATGTCGGCAGGACCGGACTGGCTGGCCGCGGCACTTTCCACGGCCGCGGTGAGCACGCAGACCAGTGCTGCGAGCTCCTCGTCGCTCGGGTTGCCCTTCACTACACGAAACAGCGGCTCCCCGGTGGTGGCCGTCAGGTCGGCGACCAGCGCTGGCGCCTCGCCTTCCGTCTCGACCACGTCCGCCAGCTCCTCGACGGTCAGGTCGAGTTCTGCGGCGGTCAACACCTCTTCTTCTGCCACGGTCGTCACAGTGCCAGATCCTCTCTTTGCCCGATCAGGCGTGTTCCCTATTCGAGATACATACGGATGATGCGATCATCCTCGGATCCACTCATTGCGTCTCTGCAACCAGTGTGCGCGGACTACCGAGGGTATCGCTCGATCAGAGCGGGATGTTGCCGTGTTTTTTCGGCGGCAAAGTCACCATCTTGCGCTCGAGCAGGCGCAGTGCCGCGACGATCTGACCGCGGGTGTGCGACGGCGGGACGACCGCGTCGACGTAGCCGCGCTCGGCGGCGACGTACGGGTTGACCAAGGTGTCCTCGTACTCGTTCTGCAGCTCGAGCCGCAGCGCGTCGACGTCATCGCCATTTTTGGCGGCGTCGGCGAGCTGCTTGCGGTAGACGAACCCGACGGCGCCCGAGGCGCCCATGACCGCGATCTGCGCGGTCGGCCAAGCCAGGTTCACGTCGGCGCCCATGTGCTTGGAACCCATGACGTCGTAGGCGCCGCCGTAGGCCTTGCGGGTGATCACCGTGATTTTTCCCACAGTGGCCTCGCCGTACGCGTACAACAACTTCGCGCCGCGGCGGATGATGCCGTTGTACTCCTGGCCGGTGCCTGGCAGGAAGCCGGGCACGTCGACCAGCGTGAGGATCGGGATGTTGAACGCGTCGCAGGTGCGCACGAACCGGGCCGCCTTCTCCGAGGCGTCGATGTCGAGGCAGCCTGCGAACTGGGTCGGCTGGTTGGCGACGATGCCGACGCTGCGGCCGTCGATCCGGCCGAAGCCGACGATGATGTTCATCGCGCGCTCGGCCTGCACCTCGAGGAACTCGTCGTCGTCGAGCAGGCGACGGATCACCTCGTGCATGTCGTACGGCTGGTTCGGCGAGTCCGGGATGATCGAGTCCAGCTCGAGGTCTTCCTCGGTGAGCGAGTCCTCGATGGCGCCGTCGATCGGGTCGGTGGCCGGGAAGCGCGGCGCCTCGGCGCGGTTGTTGCTCGGCAGGTAGGACAGCAGATCCTTGACGTAGTCGAGCGCGTCCTGCTCGCCGGACGCAACGTAGTGCGCCACACCGGATTTCGTCATGTGGGTGTGCGCGCCACCGAGGTCCTCCATGGTGACGTCCTCGCCGGTGACCGTCTTGATGACGTCGGGTCCGGTGACGAACATCTGGCTGGTCCCGTCGACCATCACCACGAAGTCGGTGAGCGCGGGGGAGTACACGTGGCCGCCCGCGGCCGGTCCCATGATCAGCGAGATCTGCGGGATCACCCCGGAGGCCTGGATGTTGCGGTGGAAGATCTCGCCGTAGAGGCCGAGCGAGACGACACCCTCCTGGATGCGTGCGCCTGCGCCCTCGTTGATGCCGATCAGCGGACGGCCCGTCTTGAGCGCCAGGTCCATCACCTTGACGATCTTCTCGCCGTAGACCTCGCCGAGGCTGCCGCCGAACACGGTGACGTCCTGGCTGAAGATGCAGACGTCGCGGCCGTCGATGGTGCCGTAACCGGTGACGACGCCGTCGCCGAGCGGCCGGTTGGCCTCCAGTCCGAAGTTGACGCTGCGGTGCCGCGCCAGCGCGTCGAGCTCGACGAACGAGCCCTCGTCCAGCAGCGCGAGGATCCGCTCGCGGGCAGTCATCTTGCCCTTCGCGTGCACCTTGTCGACCGCGGCCTCACCCATCGGGTGCTTGGCCTCATCCAGCCGATTCCGCAGGTCAGCCAGCTTCCCGGCGGTGGTGTGGATATCGGGGGCACCCGCCGGGTCTTGCGCGGACTGCTGCTGGACACTCGTCATGGCTCCGGAGTGTAACCAGTGACAGTGCTTCGTTGTAACCCAGTGTCGCCTACCGGTCGGTAGAAAAGCGCAGCTAGATCACGCTGTTTTCGCTCGTCAAGCGAGTTTGCACCGATAGAAAATCGGTATCGTCGCGGGTGGTGGTCCAGATACCCTCGGAGAGTCTTGTTTTCGTGCTCAGGGGAGGAGCCCAATCATGTGGGAATGGAGCAAAGCCGTCGCCGAACACGCGGCCGCGGCAGCGTGGACGAGCTGGCAACCCATCGAGACCGAGCCGAAGTTCCTCGACCCGGAATCGTGGACCGAGGCCGACCAGGGGGATGACGACGCCGCCGACCGCACGTCCGTGCTGATCATGGGGTATGTCCTCGTCGGATAGTCCGATCGGCACCGAGTAGCCTGCCCGGTGTGCACAGGACCCCCTTGGCTGCAGACCAGTTGCGGCGCAGTCTCATCGAGTCACCCGAGCTGTCGTTCTTCACCCACATCGACGTGGTGGAGTCGACCGGGTCCACCAATGCGGACCTGATCACCCGTGCCGACGATCCGGACGTCGATCGGGTGGTACTCCTTGCAGAGGCGCAGGAGCAAGGGCGCGGGAGACACGCACGCACCTGGGTGAGCCCGCCTCGGGCGCAGATTTCGATGTCGGTGCTGGTGCGCCTGCACGGGATCGCGCCGGAGGCGCTCGGTTGGCTGCCGCTGCTCACTGGTGTCGCGGTGGTAGACGCACTGCGCGCGACGGCCGGTGTCGCCGCGAACCTCAAGTGGCCCAATGATGTGCTGGTCGATGGCCGCAAAGTGGCTGGCATTCTGGCAGAGGTCGCGGCAAGCAACGGGGAGACCGTCGTTGTCGTCGGGATGGGTGTCAATGTGAGCCTCACCGAGGCGGAACTGCCAGTGCCCCATGCCACTTCGCTGGTGCTTGCTGGCGCCGAGAGCGTCGACCGGACGGCGATCGTGCAGTCGATGTTGACCGAATTCGCACGCCGGTTCACCGCGTGGCGCGAGGCAGGCTGGCAGACGGCGGACCTGGCCGCCGCCTATCGCGAGCGGTGCGCGACGCTCGGTGTCCAAGTGCGGGCCGAACTTCCGGGTGGGCAGACGCTGACCGGTATCGCGACCGACGTCGACGACGCGGGTCGGCTGCTGGTCGGCAATCGGCCGTTGTCCGCGGCCGACGTCACCCACTTGCGCGCCGAATACTGAGCAGCCACCGGCGCGCCGAATACTGAAAAGCCGCCCACATCGCGAAACTCCGGACGTGGGCGGCTTTTTCGCGCTCAGGCTCAGGCAGGCTGCAGTGCGGCCTTCGCCGCCTCCCTGGCGAACATGCGGTCGCGCTGCTCCTCGAACTTCAGCACGTCCTGTTCCAGCTTCTCGATGAACACGCCGAGCTCCTCCCGCGCTTGTTCGCCGCGCGGCCCGAAGTCGTTGCGCTCGAAGATGTTCCACTGCTTGAGCACCGGCGCCACCACTTCCTCCAGGTGCTGGCGCAGGTCGTAGATGCCGTGCTTGGCCATGATGACGCCGTTGCGGCGGAAGTTGGGCATGCCTGCACCGGGCATGACGAAGTTGGTGAGGATCTTGGTGATTGCCATCATCGCCTGATCGGGCACGAGATCGATGCCTGCGCCGCACAGGGTGCGATAGAAGATCATGTGCAGGTTCTCGTCCGTGGCGATGCGCTGCAGCATGCGATCGGCGATGGGGTCGTTGCACACCCGGCCGGTGTTGCGGTGCGAAACCCGGGTGGCCAGCTCTTGGAAGGTGACGTACGCAACGTTTTCCAGGAACCCGCCCCAGTTGTCGGGGGAGTGCGCCCCGTTGGTCATGTGGATCATCCTGGCCTCTTCGAGCGCGACCGGGTCGACGCCGCGGGTGACGACCAGGTAGTCGCGGATGACGATGCCGTGCCGGTTCTCCTCGGCCGTCCAGCGCCCAACCCACGTCTTCCACGCACCGTCGGTGGAGAAGTTCTCCGCGATCTCGCGGTGGTAGGAGGGCAGGTTGTCCTCGGTGAGCAGGTTGGTGATCATGGCGATCTTCGCCACCTCGCTCAGCTTCGACTGCTCCGGCGCCCAGTCTTGGCCGCCCATCGCGGCGAAGTTGCGGCCCTCGTCCCACGGGACGTAGTCGTGCGGGTGCCAATCCTTCGCCATCGCCAGGTGCCGGTTCAGGTTCTGTTCGGCCACCGGCTCGAGTTCGGTCAGGATTTCCAGCTGAGTCAGATCCTTGGTCACACAATCCTCCACGGTCGTATTTCGGCGACTTTGTTCGAGCAGAACTGCTTGCGGACTACAGCTACGAGCCAAGATCGAACGGAGAACTCCGTGCGCGGACACGACACGCGCAGGCAGACGATTGTGCAGCACGACGCGGTCTGGTGTCAGGCATTTCGGCATCTTCAGACGGTAGTGTTCCGCCCATGGGTTATCCGGAGGATGTGCTCGCGCCGGAAGAACAGCTGATTCTTCACCGCCATCCGCATTGGAAAATGCTGTTCTGGCCGATCGTGACGTTGGTCGTCGTCACCGCACTCGCGGGTTTCGCCGGGGGGTTCGCGGCGCGCAAGGCTCCTGAGGGGACCGCACGCACGGTGCTGCTGATCGCGATACTCGCGATTTGGCTGATCATCGTCGTATGGCGTTGTGTCGCACCGATTCTCAGCTGGAAGTCGACGCACTTCATCATCACCGACCGGCGGTTGATGGTCCGCCAGGGTGTGCTCACCCATTCGGGCATCGACATTCCGATGAGCCGCATTTCCAGCGTGCAGTTCCGGCACGGGCTGTTCGATCGGATGCTCGGCACCGGAACGTTGATCATCGAGTCGTCCTCCTCGGAACCGCTCGAATACGACGACATCCCGTCCGTGCAGCAGGTGCACTCGCTGCTCTACCACCAAGTCTTCGACGTCGACCACGGCGACAACGGCTGGGACGCGCACCGGCGCGAACACGGCGACTACCGATGAGCGGAGCGTCGCGCGGCCATTCGTTGATGCGCAGCGGCCCGGTGTCGGTATGTCCGGTTAACCTGGGCAGATGACGGCCGTACTACTGGCAGAAGACGACGAGGCGATTGCCGCGCCGTTGTCGCGCGCCCTGGGGCGCGAAGGGTATTCGGTCACCGTCGAGCGTTTCGGTCCCGCCGTGCTCCAGCGGGCGCTGGAGGGGCATCACGATCTGCTCATCCTCGACCTCGGCCTGCCCGGCATGGACGGGCTAGAGGTGTGTCGCCAGGTGCGCGCCCGCGGCGCCGACCTGGCTGTGCTGATGCTCACAGCCCGCACCGACGAGGTCGACTTCGTCGTCGGGCTCGACGCGGGCGCCGACGACTATGTCGGCAAGCCGTTCCGGCTGGCCGAGCTGCTGGCCAGGGTGCGGGCGTTGCTGCGGCGCAGCGGAATCGGCGACGACACCGTCGAGGTCGGCGGCATTCGGCTCGAGCCCGCCGCGCGCCGGGTGCTGGTGAACGGCGTCGAAATCGGCTTGGCGAACAAGGAATACGAGCTGCTGAAGGTGCTCATCGACCGGGCGGGCCAGGTGGTCCCGCGCGAGACGATCCTGCGCGAGGTGTGGGGCGACGCCGAGCTGCGCGGCTCCAAGACGTTGGATATGCACATGTCCTGGTTGCGCCGCAAGATCGGGGACGAGGGCCCGATGGCCGAACGCCGCATCGTCACCGTTCGCGGTGTCGGTTTCCGGTTGAATACCGACTGACGTGCGGCGCAGAATCCTGCGGTCCATGCTCACCGTGCTGACTCTCACCACGGTGGTGCTCGGCGTGCCGCTGACCTACACGGCCTGGCTGTGGGTCGAGGACATCACCCGCGACGATCTACAGGGCAAACTGCAGCGCATCGGCGCCGCGATCCTGGTCCAGGAACAGGGCGACGGCATGGTGCTCGGCGAGCTCGACACCCGAGCGGTGGAGCCGCTGCTACCGCAGGACGGCAAGCTGACCATCGTCTATCCGGCCCCACACGACAACGCCGCCCGGGTGGATATCGGCGCAGACCTGGTGCACGACCCGCTGGTCGAGTCGTACTCCATGGGCACGAGGGGGTCGCTGCGGCTCGAGGTCCCTGCGGCGCCGATGCATGCCAGGCAGCGGCAGGCGGTCGGTGTTGTCGCACTCGCGGTGCTCGCCTCGCTCGGTGCCGCGGTCTCGGTCGCGGTGGTCACCGCCCGTCGGGTCGCCGATCCGTTACGCGATGTGGCGGCGCGGGCCGCCCGGCTGGCGATGGGCGACTTCCGGCCGGATCCGCGCAGGCACGGCATCTCCGAACTCGATCGGGTCTCCGACGTGCTCGATTCGGCCACCGTCGAGATCGCCGGGCGGTTGCAGCGCGAGCATGCGCTGGTTGCCGACGTTTCCCATCAGCTGCGCAGCCGCCTCACCGCCGTGCGGCTGCGGCTCGACGAGCTCTCCGCGCACGCCGACCCCGAGGTGGTGCACGAGGCCGAGGAGGCGATGGCGCAGGTGGATCGGCTCACCGATGCCATCGATGACCTGGTGCGCGCGTCGCGGGACGAAGACGCCGCCGATCTCGATCCGGTGCCGGTGATGGCGGAGCTGCGCGGGGTCGTGGCCGAGTGGGAGCATCCGTTCGCCGAGGCCGGCCGCGAACTTGCCCTGATCGGGGACGAGTCGCTGCTCGCGCCGATCACCGGTTCGCGGCTGCGCGAGGCGGTCGCGGTGCTCGTGGACAACGCGCTCATGCACGGCGGCGGCACCTGCACGGTGTCGGTGCGCACGGTGCGGCCGGGCGTCGATCGGGATCCGCTGGTGTGTGTCGAGGTCGCCGACGAGGGCGACGGGGTGCGTGACGAGCTCGCGCCGCACATCTTCGATCGTGGGTTCTCCGCGGGCGGCTCCACCGGTGTGGGGTTGGCCCTGGCGCGTGCCCTGGTCGAGGCCGATGGCGGCAGGCTGGAACTGCAGCGACGCAGGCCTGCGCTGTTCGCGGTCTTCCTCGGATCGTCGGCGTATCGCACGCAGAATTCGGTGGTGCCTGAGCCGAGGTGAACTCGGCGGCCACGGCGGGCCGATTTCAGCTGCGGCCGAATTCCTCTTCGACCAGATCTTCGAATTCGGCGGCGATTTCGTTCATCTCGTCGGGGAAAACCCAGCGGCGCATCGCCCAGAACCGGAACGCCATTTGCAGCAGGTTGCCGATGATGAAGGCGCTGATGAAGTCCGCGATGTTCTCGACGGTGAAGCTCACATCGGGCTGGCGCAGATCGAAGACATAACTCGAGATCCACAGCGGAATGAAGGCAAGGACAACGCCGACCCCGCTGACTCCGAAGAACAGCAGCGCCTCGTGATGCTTCTCACGGCCACCGCGGTGCCGGAATGACCATTCGCGATTCAGGATGTAGGACGCGATCACCGCGATGACACCCGAAATGATCTTCGCGGTGACCGGCTTCTCGGTCAGCACCGTCCACTTGAGCACGTAGAAGATGCCGCTATCGATCACGAAAGTGGTCGCTCCGACGATGGCGAACTTGATCAGCTCCCGATGCCGGTACGCGATCTTCGCGAGAGGCTTGGGAAGGACGCTCACCACGTCGTCGACGAATGACACGGGGCCGAGTGTACCGGTACAGGCCATTCCCGCCGGACGTGACAATATGGTCCGACGTGAGGGAGCCCATGAACACAGCGGTCACGACGGAGCCGAGCGTGCGCTCCTTCGATCCTTCGAGCATGCCGACCGTCACCATGATCGGTGGCGGCCAGCTCGCGCGCATGACGCACCAGGCGGCGATCGCGCTCGGCCAGCGGCTACGCGTGCTCGCCGAGCATCCCGACGACCCCGCCGCACAGGTCAGTCCCGACGTGGTGCTCGGCAGTCACACCGACCTGACCGCGCTGCGCAAGGCCGCCGTCGGATCGCACGCGCTGACCTTCGATCACGAGCATGTGCCGACCGAGCATCTCGCGGCCCTGGTCTCGGAGGGGGTGAACGTGCAGCCGCCGCCGCAGGCGTTGGTCTTCGCGCAGGACAAGCTGGCGATGCGGGTGAAGCTGGCCGAGCTCGCGCTGCCCGTGCCCGCGTTCGCGCCGGTGACCTCCGTCGACGACGCGCTGCGGTTCGGGGCCGAGCAGAACTGGCAGATCGTGCTCAAGGCGGTGCGCGGCGGGTACGACGGCCGCGGGGTGTGGATGCCCGAGTCGGCCGACGCGGCCGCGGCGATCGTCACCGAGCAGCTCGCGCACGGGGTGCAGTTGCTCGCCGAGGCGAAGGTGCCGTTGCGGCGCGAGTTGTCCGCGATGGTGGCGCGGTCGCCGTTCGGGCAGGCCGCGACGTGGCCGGTGGTGGAGACGGTGCAGCGCAACGGTCAGTGCGCCGTGGTGATCGCGCCCGCACCCGATCTCGACGACGATCTGGCGGCACAGGCCGAGACGCTGGCGTTGAACCTGGCCAAGGAGCTCGGTGTCGTCGGCGCGATGGCGGTGGAGCTGTTCGAGACCAACGACGGCACGCTGCTGGTGAACGAGCTGGCGATGCGCCCGCACAACTCTGGGCACTGGGGCATGGACGGCGCTCGCACCGGACAGTTCGAGCAGCACTTGCGTGCGGTCCTCGACTACCCGCTCGGCGACACCAGCCCGCTGGCCCCGGTCACCGTGATGGCCAACATTCTCGGTGCCGCCGAGGCGCCTGCCATGTCGATGGACGAGCGCCTGCACCATTTGTTCGCGCGGATGCCCGACGCCAAGGTGCACATGTACGGGAAGGGCGAACGCCCCGACCGCAAGATCGGGCACATCAATGTTCTCGGTGACGACGTTGTCGTGGTGCGGGAAAAGGCTGAGCGCGCGGCGTATTGGATGTCGCACGCTATCTGGACGGATGGATGGGATCCCCATGAGTAGCAACGCCCTCGGCCCGCAGGTCGGCCTGATCATGGGCTCCGACTCCGACTGGCCGACCATGGAAGCCGCCGCGGAAGCGTTGGCGGAGTTCGGCATTCGCTTCGAGGTCGGCGTCGTCTCGGCGCACCGCACCCCGCAGCGCATGCTCGATTACGCCCGCGACGCCGCCGACCGCGGCATCCAGGTCATCATCGCCGGCGCGGGCGGCGCCGCGCACCTGCCGGGCATGGTCGCCTCCGCCACCCCCCTCCCGGTGATCGGCGTCCCCGTCCCCCTCAAATACCTCGACGGCATGGACTCCCTCCTGTCCATCGTCCAAATGCCCGCAGGCGTCCCGGTAGCCACTGTCTCCATCGGCGGCGCCCGCAACGCAGGCCTGCTCGCGGTCCGCATCCTCGCCGCCCACAACCCCGACCTCCGCACCCGCATGCAACAGTTCCAAGCAGGCCTGGAAAAAATGGTCCTCGAAAAAGACGAGGCCCTCCGCACCAAACTCCTCGGCTGATCAGCAGTCGAGGCCGCCGGCGCGAAGGGCCGCAACGGCTTCCACGAGGCCCGCACTGTCGAGTGCGTCGAGTACGTCCTCGACGGTTTCCGGCGGATTGGTGTGTGAATCCGCGATCTGCTGGAGGCACGCCCAGACGATCCGGTCATCGAGGTCGATCTGGTCGAGCAGGAAGTCGTCGGGGCTCTTCGCTTCGATATTCCAGGGGCTCAACACATCCGAGGGGAAGTCAGCGAGGTTGGACGTCACGATGACCTGCGCGCCTACGGCAATGGCTGCCGCGAGGACATGCCGGTCGTCAGGGTCCGGCAACTTCAGCCCTTCGATCAGTGGTTCGTAGCCGTCGACCAGGCAATCCGGCACCGCCTCGTTCATCAGTCCGCGCAGCCTGACAAGTTTCTCCTTCGGGATGTCAGGCCGCTTGTCCGCGAGGCTGGAGAGTGCTTCGTCGAGGATCTTGTTGGTCCACTTCGCTTGGACCAAGCCGGCCATGGCGATTCGAATCAGCAAGTCACGTAGGGCATTTCCGTACAGGACATTGGCGTCGTACACCACGACGAAGGCCACGGTCAGATGCCGAGATCTTGACCGAGGCGGGCCAGCTCGTCCGCGGCGGTCTTACTTTTCGCCTGGTTCTGCTGCTGATATCGCTTCAGGTCCTCGTACCTGATTCGCCGGTGGCGGCCGACGAATCGGAACGGAATTTCCGCTGCCTCCAGCAGTCCGACCACATAGGGCCGGGAGACATTCAGCATGTCGGCTGCTTGCTGGGTCGTGAGTTCCGCATGCGACGGGACTACCGACACACCGCGCCCCTCGGCGGCTTGCGCCAGGATGAATGCCAGCAAGCTGACGGCTTCCCGGGGCAAGACGAGGGCGTCCTCGCCGGGGTGTTCACGCGTCACCCGGATGTTCTGCTCCGTGGGGTGCTGCATGAGGTAGTCCTTGATCCGACGCATGGCGCGAGCGGCCACATCGGCATCGATCTTTCCGGGTTCCGTCCGCTTCGCGGCTTGCAACCGTGCCACGGCAACCACCTCCTTATTCGCAGTATACGAAACAAACGAAATAATCGAAAGAGCGCTGCGTTGGCGCGGTGGGATCGGATCCCTCGCTACGGTGGGCTGGTGACTAGTGGTGAGGGGCGGTTGCGGGGTGGGGAGGACAACGCGCAGTTTCGGCTGACCGTGGTGGATCAGGCGTTGCGGTTGTTTGCCGAGCAGGGGTATGAGGCGACGACGGTGGATGAGATCGCGGAGGCGGCGGGGATATCGCGGCGGACGTTCTTTCGGCAGTTCCGGTCGAAAGAGGATGTGATCTTTGCCGATCACGAATCGCAGTTGGCGCAGGCGGCGGAATTCTTGGCTGCGGCGCAGGGGGATCCGTGGGACACGGTGTGCGATGCGGTGGTTCAGGTGTTCGAGCGGTTCACGCAGTGGCGGGCGATCGCGGAGCGGCGGTACCAGGTGGTGCGGCGGGTGCCTGCGCTGCGGGAGCGGGAGATCGTGACGGTGTTTCGGTACGAGCGGTTGTTCACCGATTTTCTGCGGGAGCGACTGCCCGAGGTGCCGGATCTGGCGCGGGTGCAGTACACGGCGGCGGTGACGGCGACGCACAACTATCTGCTGCGACGGATGGTGCGCGGCGAATCGGATGCGGGCGCGGCGGATCTGCGGGTCGAGCTGGCCGCGATACCGCGGGGCGCGGGCCACCGTCCGGCGTCGGACGAGCTGGTGGTCGCGGTGTTTCCGCGCGATACCCCGCCGCGGCAGGTTGCCGAGCTGGTCGCGCGCAAGCTGAGTAGTCTTTGATCAAGGTCGAAGTGCGACCTATCTGACACTGAGTGCCAGGAAGTATCCGCACGTTATCGCAATCGTCTTGCGTATACTTGAGCTGAATGTGGCACTGAGTGCCGACATGTACCGACGACCAGGAGTGCACCCCATGGCGGGAAACCCCGATTTCGACCTGTTCAAGCTCGAGGACTTCCACGACGAACTGCGCGCGGCCATCCGCGGCCTCGCGGAGAAGGAGATCGCGCCGCACGCCAAGGACGTCGACGGCAACTCCCGGTTCCCCGAAGAGGCGCTGACCGCGCTCAACGCCGCGGGCTTCAACGCGGTGCACGTGCCGGAGGCCTACGGCGGCCAGGGCGCCGACTCGGTCGCCACCTGCATCGTGATCGAGGAGGTCGCCCGCGTCTGCGGTTCGTCCTCGCTCATCCCCGCGGTCAACAAGCTCGGCACCATGGGCCTGATCCTCAACGGCTCCGAGGAACTCAAGCAGAAGGTGCTGCCCGACATCGTCAACGGTGAGATGGCCTCCTACGCGCTGTCCGAGCGCGAGGCCGGTTCCGACGCCGCCAGCATGCGCACCCGCGCCAAGCAGGAGGGCGACGACTGGATCCTCAACGGCTCCAAATGTTGGATCACCAACGGCGGCAAGTCTTCCTGGTACACCGTGATGGCGGTGAACGATGCGGACAAGGGCGCCAACGGTATTTCGGCCTTCCTGGTGCACAAGGACGACGAGGGTTTCGTCGTCGGCCCGCTCGAGCACAAGCTGGGTATCAAGGGATCGCCTACGGCGGAACTGTATTTCGAGAACTGCCGGATCCCCGGTGACCGCATCGTCGGCGAGCCGGGCACCGGCTTCAAGACCGCGCTGCAGACCCTCGACCACACTCGCCCGACCATCGGCGCGCAGGCTGTCGGCATCGCGCAGGGCGCCTTGGACGCGGCCATCGCCTACACCAAGGACCGCAAGCAGTTCGGCAAGACCATCGCCAGCTTCCAGAACACCGAGTTCATGCTGGCCGACATGGCGATGAAGATCGAGGCCGCGCGCCTCATGGTCTACACCTCGGCGGCCCGCGCCGAGCGTGGCGAGAAAAACCTCGGCTTCATCTCGGCGGCCGCCAAGTGCTTCGCCTCCGATGTCGCCATGGAGGTCACCACCAACGCCGTCCAGCTCTTCGGCGGCGCAGGCTACACCACCGACTTCCCGGTCGAGCGCATGATGCGCGACGCCAAGATTACCCAAATCTACGAGGGCACCAACCAGATCCAGCGCGTCGTCATGTCCCGCGCCCTGCTGCGCTGACCTCTATCGACGAGATGCCCACCGGCTCAACAGACCCGGTGGGCATTCGTCGTTCTGCGAGGGACTGGTACGCCCGGTCGATCCGCTCGTGCTGCTGTCCCCACTGGCCGAACCGAATCTGCCTTCAGAGCAGAAGGTCGGTCAAACGGACGACAACGGCGGACCCCGACTCTCGATATCGTCGGTTCAAGGCAAACGCTGATTGCCGAACTATCGAGCCGGACATGAAGAGTCGAGGTAGCGACGTGCAGAGTGACGAGTTCATGGCGATGGTTCGGGCCTATCTGAACCACGCGGCCCGCAACGGTAGTGCATCACCCGATGACGTGGTGGCCGGCGCCAAAGGGGTAATCCTTCGCGGGGGAGATCCGATCCGACTCACGTTCCAACTCGACGAATACGCAAGCAGCCTGGGGCAGATAGATACGATCAAGGACCTCCGCCGACGCATTGGCGCGGTGTGGAACGACCTGGACTGACCCGGTGGCGTTGTCCAGCGCCCTGCTGCGCTGACCTCTTGTCGACGAGATGCCCACCGGCTCAACAGATCCGGTGGGCATTCGTCGTTGGGTCGGCAGCGAAGGGCATCCTGCTAGGCGTAGTGGGCGGCGACGGCGGCGAAGGCGGGCTTGGGTTCCCATGACAGGCCGGTGTCGCGGTCTGCGAAGACTTTGACGATGCCGTAGCTGGCAAGGTCGAGGTCGTCCTCGGGGGCGGCGTCGGGGCGGTGCACGTAGTCGTAGAGCGCGAACGTGAAGACGAATGTGCTGTCGATGTTTTCGGTGTCGAAGAGCTCGAGCAGCTCGCGTAGGTAGCTGGCCTGTCCGGCTTCGTCGCGAACGTAGTTGTCGTTCAACCGCAGTGGTGCACCGGTGACCTTGTCGTACTCGACGACCTCCAGGCCACGTGCGCCGCGGTCGCCTGCGCCGAGATAGCCGGCGGCGCCGAACTCGGTGATCGCGACCGGCTTTCCCTGTGCGACGAGCGTGCGCACGCCTTCGGCGAAACGATCGGCGACCTCGGCCGATCGGTAGAGATCCATGGAAACGATGTCGAAGAGCGTCCAGTCGATCTGTTCGAAAGGTATTGCGGCGTAGGTCATTTTGCCGCCGAAGCGTTCGCGGACCACGGCTGCGGCACTGCGGAGGAATTCGTTGACCCGTGCGCTCGCCTCGCCGAGGTGCTCGCGTAGTCGCTCCGGTCGACTGAGCAACTCCATTCGTTCGTCGTGGCTGTCGCCCGGCAGGAAGCCGTTGTTCATCAGGCTCAACTCGGCCCCGGTGACGAACACGACCTCCGCGCCCTGCCGCCGAACGCGTTCCGCGCGCTCGGCGCAGTCGGCGAACAGCGACAGCATTTCGTCGGTAGACAGGCCAAGCGGATACGGCGAGAACCAGACCTCCAGGCCGAGGGCGGCCGCGCACGTGGCCGCGAGTTCCAGCCGATCCGGATCGCCGCCGATCACGCGAACGGCGGTGCAATGCAGTTCGTCGCGGATGACGCGTAGTTCGTGCTCGACCAGCTTGGGGTCGAAGTTCGTGCGTGAGAGCCTTCCGTTGTGCAGAAAGCCGGTGTCGTAGCTGATGCCTTTTGCGCGCATGGTTCCACCTTTGCTCGATTTAAGGTACTGGACGTACCTTAAATCAAGGACAAGCTTGGTAGAAGCCCCTCGGGTTAGGGTACTTTCGACCACATCAGACGTAGTGGCAAGGAGGATTTGGATGGAACAGTCCGGCGACACCCGGACACGGCGGCGCGGCACCGCCTTGGCGGAGGCCATCCTGCACGCCGCCGCCGCGGAGCTCACCGAATCCGGATACGCCGCGCTGACCATGGACAAGGTCGCTGCCCGCGCGGGCACCAACAAGAACGCCATTTACCGCCGCTGGCCGAACCGTCTCGCCCTCGGCGTTGCCGCATATCGGCAACTGGCCACGACTGTCCAACCTCCCGACACCGGCGCCCTCCGCGACGACGTCCTGGAGTTGCTGCGGCGCGCGAACCGCCACTGGAGTTCGCCGCACGGCGCGATCCTGCGTGACCTGCTCGCGGCCGCAGGTAACGCCGCCGACCTGCTCGCGCAACTGCCGGAACAATCCACCGACACCATGACGGCCCAATGGCTGACCCTGCTCGGTCGCGCCGTTGCCCGCGGTGAAGCCGCCCCCGAAGCCCTGCACCCGCGGGTCGCCACTGTCGCAATCGACTTGTTGCGCAACGAATTCGTCCTCCGCGGCGTCCCCATCGCGCCCGACGACGTCCTCATCGAGATTGTCGACGAGGTCTACTTGCCTCTGGTGCGGCAACGTGGCGCAGCAGCACGAGGGTGACGGACTTGGGGTGCCGCTAGCCCGCCGCCCGGCAATCGCGGCGCTGGATGCGTTGGTGAAGTAGCAACGCGCGTCAGCTTTTTGAGCCCGCGGTAAAGGTGTTGGCAGGGAGTGCACCTGCCGCAAGAAGTGTCGCGGAGAGGGTTTTGCCGATCTCGGTGAGCCGGTGCGTGCGTTCGTCGCCGAGGACGGCCCAAGGGGCAAGACCCATCAGGTTGGTTTCGGTTTCCAGTTCGGTGCGCAGCTTGGTGCCTGCGTCGGTGAGTGCACCGTCTTCGGTGAGCAGACCGCGCTCGCGCAGGGCGTTCTCGGTGTCGGCCCACTGCTCCGGGCTCCAGCCGCGGGTCAGCTGGGCGGCGGCTGGCGTGAAGCCGCGACCGCTCGCGGTGTGGGTGACAAGGGCTTCGGGACCGCTGAGGTCGGCGGCAAGCAGGGCCGCGATGTGGCCGTCACCGCGATACTCGCGGAGCAGGGTGATTGCGTGCCACAGCACGAGCAGCGGTTCGGTCGGCCAGTCGAGGTCGGCGTGCGCGGCGTAGAGCGGCCTGCCCTCGACGGTGCAGCCCATGGCTGCCGTGCGGGCCAGCTCGGCGGCCTCGGCGATCACCGCGGAGGTGGCCAGCTCGTCGCCGAGTAGGCGGCGCAGCGCCGCGTCTACGGACGCAAACCGGGCCTCGACTACTGCTTCGGGAGTGGCGAGGGTCCATGCCCTCGGAATGTGACGGGCGACGAGCTCGGGGTTGAAGTTGAAGAAGGTGGCGGCAACGACGCCGGGGCCCACCGCGCCCATCGGGGCAGCGCGGCCGGCGAAATAGCACATCCGGCCTGGTCGCAGACCTGCTTCGGTGAGGTGCTGCTCCGTTTCGGGGGCGAAATACGTCATCGAGTGGATGAGGTCCGTTGCTCGCGCACACCGACCGGCGCTGGTGGTATCCATGCCTCGACCCTAATGCTGTCTACGCCACAGCGGGAGGGGTAAATGGGACATTTCTAGGGAAATGTATCGACGGTGGTTCGCACTGTCCTCGTGGTAGGCGTCGGTCCGATATCGGTAGTGGTTCAGATCGAAATGCCGACTACGCCAATATGTTTCGAGATAGGTGGCGGGCCGGATCGCGGTGGCGTCGCCGTGTGCGTCGAAGAAGTAGCTGTTGGCGCTGCCGCAGGTGGCGGGAGTAAGGGGAGTGTCGGCCATGCGGGCGCGGATGTCGCGGAAGAAGGCGTCGTGCGGTTCCTGGCGGATTTCGACGTGGGTCGCGCCGCGGGTGCGTGCCTCCTGGATCACCCGAATCGCGTGCTGGGTCGAGGTTTCGATCATCGGCATCCACGAGCCCGTGGTCAGCGAGTAGGGGCCGAGGATGAGGAAAGCGTTGGGCAGCTTGGGAACCGACACGCTCTCGTAGGCCTGCTTGCGCTGTTCGGCCCAGAATACGCGCAGGTCGAGACCGTCGCGGCCGTGCACGGGGATCGGCGGTGCGTTGTCCGGCTCGGCGAACAGGAACCCGGTGGCCAGCACGAGCACATCGGCCTCGCGATGCACGCCGTCCCTGGTGCGGATGCCGGTCGCGGTGATGCGTTCGATGCCCTCGGTCACCAGCTCGGTGTTGGTGCGATTGAAGGTGGGCAGGTAGGTGTTCGAGAGGCCGGGAACCTTGCAGCCCAGTCGATATCGCGGAGTCAGTCGATCACGGGTCACCGGATCAGTGACTTGGGATCGCAGGTGTGACTTGGCCAGCGATTCACCCATGCGCACGATGAACGGCAATTGCCGATACCGGAGGACGCCGAGGAACATCACGGTGTCGAGCACCGCGCTGACCGCCAGCCGAATCGCGCGGTGCACGATCGGCCATCGGCGAAACAGTGCATGTGCCTGCCGCAGTGAGTGATTGGGGCGCGGCAGGATCCAGATTGCCCTGCGCTGATACACGTCGAGCTTGTCGACGAGCGGTGCGATCGACGGGATGATCTGAATGGCGCTGTCGCCGGTGCCGATCACCGCGACGCGTTTGCCCGCGATCTCGCACGCATGGTCCCAGCGTGCGGTATGCATTGCCGTGCCGGTGAATTCGTCAAGCCCGGGGATATCGGGCAGTTTCGGTTGGGTGAACACGCCGAATGCGGCGATGACGAATCGCGCAGTACACACCGTCGATCCGAGTTCGCACCGCCACAGATGTGCTTCCTCATCCCAGATGGGTTGGGTCACCTCGGTATTCAGCCGGAGGTGCGCCCGAAGTCGGTACTTTTCGACGAGGCCGTCGATGTACGCCTTGACCTCGGCCCCGCTCGGAAACACGCTGGTCCATTCGGGATTGAGCTCGAACGGGTACTGGTACGAGAACGAGGGCGCGTCTACCGCGACGCCGGGATAGGTGTTGTCCCGCCAGGTTCCGCCGACATCGCCGCCGCGTTCGAGGATCACGAAGTCCTTGATGCCTGCTCGCGTCAGCTTCATGGCCGCGCCGAGTCCGGACAGCCCTGCGCCGATGATAACGATCTCGTGGTCTGGCTTGTCTGCCATGGTGAATCCCCCCGGTGTTACCAGCTCCCGGCGGTAGATCGGCGCCGGAGTCGACTTTTATGAACCATCGACCAGGTAAGTATGTGCCGCTCGAGCGGGCGGTGAACAGATCTGCGCTACTTTTATGGTCCGCCGTTCATGAAGGTGCTGGCCAGCAACTTTCGACCAGATGCCGGGCAGCCGTTCCTCAGCGTGTCGGCCGCAGCGACGCGCCGAGCGTATTGATCATGAAGTCCACCAACGCCGTTCGCCGCGGCGCGCTCATCGGCTCCCGCAACTCGTGCTGCAACACCCCGAGCGGCAACCCGACCATCGCGATCGCCGCGAATTCCGGATCGATATCCCGATGCACCACGCCGGTGCGAACGGCTTCCTCGAACGTGCTCACCATCGAAAGCTCTAGCGCACTGAGCATCCCGAAAACCCGCGCGCTGATCTCCTGATCGATCAGCCCGTCCCGCGCGAAAATCGTGGTCATACCCGGATTTTCGTCGAACAACGCGAACATCCGTTCGGTGATCGCCCGCAACCGCCGCTCGGCGTCCGCCCACGACGTCATCGGCGTCGACCCCACCACGTCGACCACCGTGTCGAGCAGCCTGGCGAAGACGTCGTCGAAGACCGCGTCCAGCATCGCGCGCTTGCTCTCGAAATAGATGTAGAACGTCCCGCGGCCGAGTCCGGCCCGCTTGGTGATCTCGGTGATGCCTGCGGCGTGGTAGCCCACCTCACCGAACACCTGATAGGCGGCCGCCACCAGCGCCGCCCGCCGCCGCACGGCGAGCTCGGGATCCACCGGCCGACCCATCGGTCGCCCTGAACCACTTCGCGACCGCGTCACACTGCAAACCTAGACGAGAGGCGCGTCCCGCCGGGAGCTCGTCGGGTACCTGCCCTCAGTGCCGCTGCTGCGGGCCGGGGAGCTCCTAGGTGGCGAGCAGGTCCGCATACTCGCGGTGCTCGGCGATGTACTTCTCGACGTACCAGCAGGTCGGGATCACGGCGTAGCCTGCGTCGCGCGAATCCTGCAGCGCGTATTCGACGACCTGCGCAGCCACCCCGCGCCCACGGAACTCGGGGAACGTCATCGTGTGATGGAAGTCGCGGACCTTGGGATCGTCCCGTTCCGCGTAGTCGGCATAGCCGGCGAGGGTGTCGTCGAGATAGATCTCGAAACGAGTGTCGACGACGTTGTGCTCGAGTCTGGTGGTCATGATCTGGTGAAACTCCTTCGCGGCAGTGAATGTTCCTGGGGACGGCGGCCTGCGGGTCAGAGCACCGCACCCGGATTGAGAATGCCGTGCGGGTCGAGCGCGTCCTTGATGCGGTGGGTCAACGCCATGACGTCGGGCCCGAGCTGGTCGGGCAGCCACGCCTTCTTGAGCCGCCCGACGCCGTGCTCGCCGGTGATGGTGCCGCCGAGTGCGATGGCAAGATCCATGATCTCGCCGAACGCTTGGTGCGCCCGTTCGGTCATGGCCGCGTCGGCCGGATCGTGCACGATCAGCGGATGGGTGTTGCCGTCGCCCGCGTGCGCGATCACCGAAACGGTCACCTGATTGTGCTCGGCGATCGCCGCGACGCCGGTGACCAGGTCGCCGAGCCGGGGCAGCGGGACACCGACGTCCTCGAGCAGCAACGAGCCGAGCTTCTCCACCGCCGGAATCGCGAAACGTCGTGCGGCGGCGAAGGCTTCACCCTCCTCGGCGTCCGCGGTCTGGAAAACCTCTGTCGCACCGGCCTTCTCACAGGCCGCGACCATGATCGCGGCCTCGCGCCCGGCGAACTCGCCAGGCGCGTCCGACCGCGCGACCAGCAGCGCCGCGGCCTTGCGGTCCAGTCCCATCCGCAGCTCGTCCTCGACCGCGTTGATCGACACCGAATCCATGAATTCGAGCATGGACGGCCGCAATTCGCCGGTGATGGCGAGGATCGCGGCGGTGGCGTCGGTCAGCGACGCGAAGGTCGCGACGACGGTGTGCTGCGGCGGCTGTGCGGGCAGCAGGCGCAGGGTGAGCTCGGTGATCACGCCCAAAGTGCCTTCGCTGCCGACGAAAAGCTTGGTCAGCGACAGCCCGGCCGAATCCTTGAGTCGTGGTCCGCCGAGCCGGACCACGGTGCCGTCGGCGAGCACCACCTCCATGCCGAGCACGTAATCGGTTGTCACGCCGTACTTCACGCAGCACAGCCCGCCCGCATTGGTTGCGGCGTTGCCGCCGATCGAGCAGATCTCGAACGACGAGGGGTCCGGCGGATACCACAGGCCGTGTTCCGCGACCGCCTTCTTGACCTCCGCGTTCAGCAAGCCGGGCTGCGCGACCGCGGTCCGGGTGACCGGGTCGACAGTGATCGCGCGCATCCGCTCGGTGCACAGCACCAGCCCGCCGTCGACGGCGGTGGCGCCGCCGGACAGCCCGGACCCTGCACCGCGCGGCACCACGGGAATCCGCCTGTCGTGCGCCCACTTCAGCGTGCGTGCGACGTCATCGGTGCTGGTGGCGCGCACGACAGCGAGCGGAGTGCCTGCGTCGGGATCCCGCGCCCAGTCCTGCCGGTAGCTCGCGAGCAGGTCGGGGTCGGTCACCACCGCCCCGTCGGATAGTCCGTCGATCAGGTCATGGAAGTCCACAGCTCGCCCACCTCTCCGAGTTTCAGGCCAGACCAGGCACTGGGACAGTGGTGCTGGCCGAAATCAGTCGTCAGAGTCTAACTTTCCCTGGTGATCACGATGTGAGGTCGCCTGCCACAGTGGTGCTCATGGCCGTTCGAGGCAAGAATGCCGGGAGGGGCGTGCGCATCGCGCACAGGGTGGCAACGCAACACAACTCGGAGGGATTGATCGGATGCAGGACGAACCGCGAGGTCGCCGGGAGCTCGTTTCCGCGATGTTCTCCAGCGAATTCGTCGAGGGTGGCATCGATCTCGAAGCGCTGCGTCGCGTGCACCGCGGCGAGCACGACGAATGGCGCACCGCGCTGGACCGGTCCGGAGTCTTCGGCAAGGAAGTACTCGCCGAACTCACCGACCAGTGGCGTCGTGACCCGAGTCAGCTGCTCGACGCCCTGCTCGCGGACGCCGACGACGTGACAAGGCGGCGCTGTCTGACCGCGTGGGCCGAACTCGACAACGGCGCCGCAGGAAGCTCTGCGGCTCAGATCAGCTGAACTGCTGGTTTGCCGACTGATCATCTGACGGACACCTACCGCTGGCAGGCTGGCGGCGTGCACGAGCTGGCGAGGACCACCGACACCATCGCGGACCGGTTCACCCGATGGTGCGAGGCCGTGATCGCCCGCCTGCCGTGGGGATTGAGTCGTCTTGTTCCGCCGACCTTCCTCGGCTTCGCGCTGATCAACAGCTTCACGTTCGGCGTCGACCTGCTGCTGCTCACCATGTTCCACGGGCTGTTCGGGCTGCCGGTGTGGCTCTCGGTCACCATCGCCTACGTGTGCGCGTTCGGCTTGAGTTTCGTGCTCAACCGCACCTTCAACTTCCACTCGCACGCGCCGGTCGGTAAGCAGGCCGTCATCTACGCGGTGGTCGTCGCGATCAACTACGTCGCGTTCATTCTCGGTGTCGGCAGCGGCCTCGCCGCGCTCGGTCTCCAGTACCACGTGTCCCGGCTGCTGGCGGGTGCGTGCGAAGCTGTCTACATGTACAGCGCGATGCGCTGGGTCGTGTTCCGCGGCGCCGTGACGAAGGAACTTGCACCTCACACGACATGAGCTCCTTGCGTCACCGGTGTGGCGGACACCAACGGCAACGTCAAGGACCTAGAGCAGCGGCTGTGGTCGTTCATGACCCCGCTGGACTGATCAGCAGCTCGGTGCGGTCACCGTCGACGACCACCACGTCATCGTCGGTGAGCGCCCAGTGCGCGACGCCATCGGCCCGAAAGCGTGCGGCGATCTTGACGCAGTCGCCATCGGGATCGGTCGGCGAGTCGATGTGCGGCACGATCCGATGATCGACCAATCCCAGTCCGTCCCACTGCGGTTCGATACCGCAGGCGGGGCGCACCTCGCCGGGATCGTCCGCGACTTCCAGTCCGTGCAGATCCGGCGTCAGCAGGCAGGCTCCCGCGCTGTATCCGGCGTATACCAGCGCATCGTCGGCCAGCAGCCTCGGCAGCACGAGATCGGCGCCGCTGCGGGCGAATTGGGCGCGCAGCACGAAGGTGTTGCCGCCGCGCACCCAGATCAGTGGGAAGGCGGCCAGCGTCTT
This sequence comes from Nocardia altamirensis NBRC 108246, assembly GCF_001612685.1. Classification (GTDB taxonomy): domain Bacteria; phylum Actinomycetota; class Actinomycetes; order Mycobacteriales; family Mycobacteriaceae; genus Nocardia; species Nocardia altamirensis. The sequence continues at coordinate 36,039 of NZ_BDAY01000056.1, read as the reverse complement.
CGCCAATTCCGCTGGCTGATCGACGAAGTCGCGCAGGTCGATCGTCTCCGGCGTGTAGCCGAGCCTGCGCAGCGGCACGACGTCGCTGGTGACCGCGGCCGCCCACATGTCGGGCCATGCGTCACAGGCGTTGGGGATCAGCGCAACCCGGCCCGGCGCGCCGACGAGCGCGGCGAGCCGGTCGTAGTGCGCACCGAACCGGTAGCTGGACAGGAACAGTCGCATCGCGGGTCAGAGCGTGAAGGCCAGGTTGCGCACCAGCTGCAGCCCGAGCTGCTCGTCTCCGGTGATCGCGATCTGGTCAAGGTGCTCGTCGGCGGTGGTCCGCCCACCACCGAGCCGGACGAAAAGCTCGGACGGCAGCTGGATTTCGACGGTGGCGGGCTCGTCGAACCCGTCGACGAAGCTCGCCCGCCCCGCGACCTGGATGTGCAACGGCCGCGCCAACGCGCCGGTCACCGCGAACGTGATTCGCGAACCATCCGGTGCCCCACCCTTTTTCACCACCACCCGCGGCACGCTGCCGAGGAACTCGGCGAACGCCAGCTCACCGCGGCGTCCGCCCTCGTCGACCCGCACACCGAGCGCGTCGGCGATATCGAGCTCGTGCATCCAGCAGTCGAACAGCCGCACCCGCATGAACCGGCCGTAGCTGACCTGACCGATCGGCGAGGGAGTTTCGGCCTGCCATTCCTGCTCGCCCATGGCGGACAGGGCCTTTCGTCTGCGGCCGACGACATCGTGGAACAGCTCGAGCAGCTGGGTGCCTGGCAGCGGCCGCAGCCGGTCGACCCAGATCTCGTTCAGCACCCCGGTCTGGTTGCGCACGTGCGGCAGCGTGCTGACGTCGACCTTCTCCGTGGCCGGGTCGTGCGCGGGCGGGCGCTCGCCGAGCAGCCACGATTCGACGCCTGCGACGTGGGCGAGCGTGTCGAAGACGCTCCAGCCCGGCAGCGCTGTCGATGTGCGCCAGCGGTTTTCGTCGATGTCGGTGACCAGCGCGGCGAGCGCGTCCCATTCCTCGAACAGTGCCGTGGTCAGCGCGGTGCGGTCCAGGGTCGGATCGGTCATTCTTGCGCTCCTTCGTCGGTGCCCGGCCGCTTGTGGTTGTTCAGTTCTTCCTCGCGTTCCAGCGCCGCGATCCCGTCCTGGATCGCGGACGCGGTGGATTGCGGATCGTAGGGCCGCCGCAGCATGAATCCGGCCGCGAAGCGCATCTTGTCGCCGTGCTTGCGCGGGATCACATGCAGGTGGATGTGCGGGACGGTTTGAAATGCCGCCTTACCGTCGTTGAGCACCAGGTTGGCGCCGTCCGCGGCCAGCGTGCTTCGCCGGATGGCCAGCGCGAGCCGGTGGCCTGCCCGGAAGATGTACGACCCGGTGTCGGCGTCGAGATCTTCCAACTCGGCGGCGTGCCGTTTGGGGATCACCAGCATGTGTCCGCGGGCAATGGGCCGGATATCGAGGAAGGCGCAGAGGGTGTCGTCTTCGTACACCTTCGTTGCCGGGGCCTCGCCTGCCACGATGCGGCAGAAGACGCAGTCGTTCACAGGCTGGACCTTACGGCGTACGAGTGGTCGGCAACAGCCCTGTATTCACCAAGCCCGCCGACTGCTCTACTTGGCATCCCCCTCGGCATGGGAATGGTCATGATGCACGTCACGGTTGCAGTGGTGGACCATGGTGCTGAGCAGGAGCCCAACCTGCGGGTAAGTAATGGACCTGCATGTTCGCTCTTGTCGGGGCCCGCGAAGGCGACCACGATCATTCTCGGCGCCACACCCGAACGCCTGACGAATATAGGAGGCAACGATGATGGCCGCGACGACCCGAGGAATCCGGCAATCCGGCAAAATCCGGCATGATCTTGTGACGGGCGTCTCAGCAGCTCGCACTCCTCGCCGGGTACAGTTGCGAGGATTTGGGCGAACTTACTCTCAAGTAACAACGTCCGGCCAGCCCTCTGTTGCCTGAAGCTCAGCTCGAGAAGGAATAGACAAAGTGGAGACAACGCAGAGCGTAGGCGACCAGTCGCCACGCGGCGCGCGTGTCGGAGTCGTTCGCGAGTCCAACACGGGCGAACGACGTGTCGCATTGGTGCCGAAGATCATTCCGACCTTACTGAAGCAAGGCGCGCAGGTGGTGGTCGAGTCCGGAGCCGGACTCGGCGCACTCATCCCCGACAGCGCGTACGAAGAAGCGGGCGCGACGATCGGCGACCCCTGGTCGGCCGAGGTAGTCGTCAAGGTCGCGCCGCCGAGCGACGCCGAGGTGGCGAAGCTGTCCGACGGTCAGACGCTGATCGGATTCCTGGCCCCGCGCAACGCGGACAACCAGATCGGCAAGCTGAAAGCCGCTGGGGTGCAAGCGTTTGCGGTCGAAGCGATCCCGCGTATCTCGCGTGCACAGGTGATGGACGCGCTGTCGTCGCAGGCCAACGTCGCAGGCTACAAGGCAGTGCTGCTCGCGGCCTCGGAGTCGACCCGGTTCTTCCCGATGCTCACCACCGCGGCGGGCACCGTGAAGCCGGCGACCGTGCTCGTGCTCGGCGTCGGCGTTGCTGGACTGCAGGCCCTGGCCACCGCCAAGCGCCTCGGCGGCCGCACCACCGGCTACGACGTGCGGCCCGAGGTCGCCGATCAGGTGCGCTCGGTCGGTGCCCAGTGGCTCGACCTCGGCATCGACGCCGCCGGTGAGGGCGGGTACGCCCGCGAGCTCACCGACGACGAAAAGGCCAAGCAGCAGCAGGCTTTGGAGGACGCGATCAAGGGCTTCGACGTGGTGATCACCACCGCGTTGGTGCCCGGCCGTCCCGCGCCGCGCCTGGTGACCGCCGCCGCCGTCGAGGGCATGAAGCCGGGCAGCGTGATCATCGACCTGGCCGGCGAGACCGGCGGCAACTGCGAGCTCACCGAGCCGGGTGAGACCGTGGTCAAGCACCAGGTCACCATCGCATCGCCGCTGAACCTGCCTGCGACCATGCCCGAGCACGCCAGCGAGCTGTACTCGAAAAACATTGCGGCCCTGCTGGAACTGATGCTGGTCGACGGAAAGCTCGCGCCGGACTTCAGCGATCAGGTGCTCGCGGATTCCTGCGTGACCCGTGAGGGAGAAGCCTGATGTATACCGAACTTCTCGCGAACATCGCGATCCTGGTGCTCTCCGGGTTCGTCGGGTTCGCCGTGATCTCCAAGGTGCCCAACACCTTGCACACCCCGCTCATGTCCGGCACCAACGCCATCCACGGCATCGTCGTGCTCGGCGCGCTCGTCACGCTCGGCAACGTGCAGGACCCGTCGATCCTGACGCAGATCATCCTGTTCGTCGCCGTCGTGTTCGGAACCCTGAACGTCATCGGTGGTTTCGTGGTGACCGACCGGATGCTCGGGATGTTCAAGGGCAAGAAGGCCGCACCGGTGAAGGCGGATAAGTGATGCATACCTTCGATAACCTGACTTACCTGGTCAACGGCCTCTACATCATCGCGTTCGGCATGTTCATCTACGGTCTGATGGGCCTGACCGGTCCGAAGACCGCGGTGCGCGGCAACCTGATCGCCGCCGTCGGCATGGTCATCGCCGTGGTCGCGACCCTGATCTCGGTGCGCCACACCAGCAATTGGATCCTGATCATCGCCGGTCTCGTGGTCGGTATCGCCCTCGGCGTTCCGCCTGCCAAGTTCACCAAGATGACCGCCATGCCGCAGCTGGTTGCCGCGTTCAACGGCGTCGGCGGTGGCACGGTCGCCCTCATCGCCTGGTCGGAATTCATCAACAGCCAAGGCTTTTCGCACTTCGACGAAGAGCCGACGGTGCACATCGTCGTCGGCTCGCTGTTCGCCGCGATCATCGGCTCGGTGTCCTTCTGGGGTTCGCTGATCGCCTTCGGCAAGCTGCAGGAGATCCTGCCCGGTCGCCCGATCGGTCTCGGCAAGCTGCAGCAGCCGCTGAACCTGCTGCTGCTCGTCGGTGCGATCGCCGCGGCCGTGGTGATCGGCGTCGGCGCCACCAATGACGGTGTCTCCCAACTGTGGATGATCGCGGTGCTCGTCCTCGCCGGTGTGCTCGGCCTCGCGGTCGTGCTGCCGATCGGCGGCGCCGACATGCCCGTCGTCATCTCGTTGCTCAACGCGTTGACCGGATTGTCGGCCGCCGCAGCCGGTTTGGCGCTGAACAACACCGCGATGATCGTGGCGGGCATGATCGTCGGCGCGTCCGGCACCATCCTCACCAACCTGATGGCCAAGGCGATGAACCGGTCGATTCCGGCCATCGTGGCAGGCGGATTCGGCGGTGGCGGAACGGCTCCCGGCGCCGGTGGCGACGGCGAAGCCAAGCAGGCCAAGGCCACCTCGGCGGCGGACGCCGCGATCCAGATGGCCTACGCCAACCAGGTGATCGTGGTGCCCGGTTACGGCATGGCCGTCGCGCAGGCGCAGCACGCGGTCAAGGAGATGGCGGCGCTGCTCGAGGCCAAGGGCGTCGAGGTCAAATACGCCATCCACCCGGTGGCGGGTCGCATGCCGGGCCACATGAACGTGCTGCTTGCCGAGGCCGAGGTCTCCTACGACGCGCTCAAGGAGATGGACGACATCAACGGCGAATTCGGCCGCACCGATGTCGCCCTGGTGATCGGCGCCAACGATGTCACCAACCCGGCCGCCCGCGAGGACAAGAGCAGCCCGATCTACGGCATGCCGGTGCTCAACGTCGACCAGGCCAAGAGCGTCATCGTGCTCAAGCGGTCGATGAACTCCGGCTTCGCGGGCATCGACAACCCGCTGTTCTACGCCGACCACACCTCGATGCTGTTCGGTGACGCGAAGAAGTCCGTCGGTGCGGTCACCGAGGAACTGAAGGCGCTGTAACACTGCGGTTTCACCCGAAAGCACTGCGGGTTTTCACCCGCAACGACCCCTCGCCGGATGCGGCGAGGGGTCGTTTGCTGTCGGCGCTGCCCCGTACAGCAACCGTTAATTCGCTGGACACGGCCGGTCCGCAGGCCTGATCATGCTCGGAGTGTCCGCACGTAATGAGTCTCTTCGGTTGATCGACCCGAGGGAGCCCTCGGCCGATGTCGCCGAGCGGCTGCCGTGGGGTGTCACGGTCGATTCCAACTACTCCACGCGCGATGTGGTCGATGTGCTCGCGCTCACGCCGTTCCTGCGCGGCGATCAACCCTGTGCGCGCTCAGCCCATCTGGAGCGAATCAAGCCCGATGCGCCGCTGCGCCCCGCGCACGGCAGGGTGGTGCGCTCGACGCAGGACGAGGACAGCGGGATCGCGCTGGTGGCAGGCGTCGGCTGGTCCTCGCGAGTCGTCCGGTGGTCGGGTGGGTCGGCGACCGTCGAGGTCACCGCCGCGACCGACGAACTCGCCGCGAGCGTGCTCGCCGAGTCCATCCGGGATGCGGCCGCGCAGCCGGAGATCGGCGAGACCATCGAGATGGGGTTCTGGCACATGCACAGCCACGGACCGCAGCGGCGTGGTCGGGCCATCTCGGCGCCGGAATGGCCTGCCATTCGCGGCAACTACGCCGCAGAGGTCTCCGGTGCGATGGATCGCCTGATGGCCTTGACCGCCGCGGAGGTCCGCGGACGGTTGGTGCTGCTGCACGGGCCGCCGGGGACCGGAAAGACCACGGCGCTGCGCGCGCTCGCCAGGGCTTGGGCGCCGTGGTGCCAGTTCGACTGTGTGCTCGACCCCGAGGTGATGTTCGGCAAGCCCGGCTATCTGATGGACGTGGCTGCGGGCATCGACGGCGACGAAGACACCAAACGCTGGCGCATGCTCGTACTGGAGGACTGCGACGAGCTGATCCGCGGTGAGGCGAAAGAAACAGCGGGACAGGGCCTTTCCCGCTTGCTCAATCTGACCGACGGCATGCTCGGGCAGGGTCGGGACGTGCTGGTCGCGATCACCACCAACGAGGATCTGTCTCGGCTGCACCCCGCGGTCACCCGACCGGGACGTTGCCTGGCGCAGCTCGAAGTGGGCCGGTTGTCGCCCGCCGAGTCCGCGGCCTGGCTGGCCAGGGAACGCAAGGCGGACACCCCGTCCGATGCCGCGTGCCCGGACGGCGCGACTCGCGCCGAGTTGGTTGCACTGCGCGATGGCGACATCAAGATCCAGTCGATCAGCGAGGATCCGGTCAATCCCGGCCTCTACCTGTGACGCGTTCCTCGTCTTGCCCACCACACGGATAACGGGTCGATCGGCTAGATTCTGTGAGTTCGTCGGCCGCCCATGTGGCCGTATATCGCGTAAACCCTGGGGAGGGGAACCTTGTGACAACACCCACGAACTATCCGCCGCCGACGCAATCAGACGGCCACGGCTACGGTCCGGGGTACCCACAGCAGCCGGGGGGCGTGCCAGGGTATCCGCAGCCCGGCTACGGTCCTGGGTTTCCGCCGCCGCAGGGCTTCGCACCGCCGCAAGGTTTTCCACCTCCCCAGGGTTTTCCACCGCAGCAAGGCTTTCCGCAGCAAGGTTTCCCGCCGCCAGGTTTCCCGCCGCAAGGCGGCCAGCCCGGGTTCCCGCCGGGGGCCTTCCCGCCGCCGCCACGTCGCAGTGGCGGCCGTGGCAAGGCGATCGCCATCATCGTTGCCATCATCGTTGTGCTCGGCCTTGTCGTCTTCGGCGTCGTCTACGCCATGCGCTCCGACGGTGAAAAGGTCAGCATCGGCCAGTGCGCGAAGCTGTCCGGCACCACCTTCAAAGCCGAGTTCGCCACCAAGGAATGCTCCGACCCGGAAGCCAATTACGTAGTGGCCGAACGGCTCGACGGCGCCGCCAAGGACTGCCCGACCAAGGATTACGCCAGCTACTACCAGGCCGGCGGCAAGGAATACACGCTCTGCCTTCGCCTCAACGTGAAGGAAGGCGACTGCATCGACGGCAACGCCCTCGGCGCAAGCACCAAGGTCGCCTGCACCGCGGCTGCCGACTACAAGATCGGCCGAATCATCCGAGGCGCCGCCGACAAATCCGCCTGCGGCTCCAAATTCACCGACTCCACCATCGTCTACCCCAAACCAGACCCCGTAACCCTCTGCCTGGTCCCCCCGACCAAGTAGGGATTTATCCCGAGGTCTGGCACGACGCCGGTTCAGCCAGTTATGCACCCGTGCAGCGGATTTCGATGCGATCGGCTAGATTCGGTGAGTTCATTCGGCTGCCGAGTGCTGCCGACATTGCGTCGACCCTGGGGGAGGGTTCTATGACCACACCGCCGCACGGCCATCCGTCCGAGTTCCAACCGGGAGATCATCCCGGTGACTACCCGGCCGGTCATAACGAGTTGGCCGAGGGCAAAACCGTAAACATTCGCAAATGGCTTGTCATCGTCGGCTTGCTCGGCCTGGTGGTGTTCGCCGTCATCCTCAGTCTGCCCGATAGCCAAAGGGTCGATATCGGTGGGTGCGGAAAGGTATCCGGGCCTGATTCCCGCGCTGAGTTCGAGGTCAAGGAATGTTCCGACCGGGAGGCCAACTACGTTGTGGCGGACCGGATCAGTGGCGCCGACCAAGACTGTGCGAGCAAGGCTTACGCCATCTACTTCGAGAACGGCGACAACACCGCAGGCAGCAGGCTGTGCCTGCGTCCCAACGTGAAGAAGGGTGACTGCGTGCGCGGGGACTCGTCCGGCATCGTCGCCGACAGGTTCTGCCGCGCCGCCGACCATCGGATCAGCCAGGTCCTCGACGGCACCGCGGATGAATCCGCGTGCCGATCCCGCAATGTCGGCGAACTCGGCATCGTCTACCCGAAGCGCCAGCCTGTCACGCTGTGCCTGGTGCGGTGGACCGGCTAGCCAGCTCTCGCCGGGGCGACGGCGCCGGCGTAGCGGCAGCAGATCAGGACGGCGATGAGGGGGACGATCAGGGCGGTGGTCAGGGGGATCAGGGCGGTTAGCCAGCCGATGATTGCGGGGCCTGCGAGTAGGCCGAGGTAGCCGATGCTGAAGACGTGGGACATGTCGGTTGCGGCCTTGGTGGAGCCGAGATTGCCTGCGGCGGTGAATATTTGCGGGATGGTGCCGGACAAGCCGAGGCCTGCCATGGCCCAACCGATCAGGGTCAACGGGATCCAGGGGGACAGGATGATCACGGTGAGGCCGATGCCGCAGAGCAGGGTGCCGTAGCGGACGACGGCCACCCGGCCGAAGGCGCCGCTGACCCGGTCGGCGGTGAGACGACCCGCGGTCATGGTGACGGAGAAGGCGCCGAAAGCCAGTGCGGCGGTGGCTTCGTCGGCGCCGAGGTGTTCGCGCATCTGCAGGGTGCTCCAGTCGCCCGCGACACCTTCGGCGAGTAGTACGGCGAAGGCGATTGCGGCCAGGGCGAATACCTTTCGGCGGTGCTCGGCGCTGTCCCGGAGCTGCTCCGGGGGAGGTGGATCATGCTGCACCGCAGCCGAATCAGCGGGTGATCCGTGCTCGGTATCGCGAAGCAACCGTGGGACGAGTGCGACGGTCAGTGCGACGCAGGCAATGGCCGCCAGCGTCAATGTCATTCGGGTGTCCCATTCGGCCCGCAGGGTTGCCGCTCCGAGCAGCGATCCCAGCAGTCCGCCGCCGGAGAACAATGCGTGGAACGTCCCCATGATCGGGCGCCCGTAGGCCCGTTCCACGTGCACCGCTTGGGTATTCATCGAGACGTCCAGTGCGCCGTTGCCGAAACCGAAGCACGCCAACGCAAGCGCCAGGGTGATCGGGCCGGTCGCCAGTCCAGGCCCGATCAGCGCAACAGACATGAGGATCGCGGCCGCGGCGACCAGGTTCCGGCTGCCGAACCGATCCGCGAGCGGGCCGGTGAGGCGCATTCCTGCCACGCCAGCACCCGCCATCAGCAGGATGAGCATGCCGAGCGTCGATTTCGCGACGCCGGTCCGATCGGTGATCACCGGAATATGCACCACCCACATGGCGAGCAGGAACCCGTTGAGCCCGAACACCGCGAACACGGCGGCGCGGGCAACGCGGGTGGGGCGATCGACCGTCGGAGTCACCAATCCGACGGTACCGATGTGCCGCAGGCGCTATCCGTTCCACACCCCGGTGGCGGCGGTCTCCTGCACATACTCGGTGAAATCCTTGGGCGCCCGCCCGAGTGCCCGCTGCACACCGTCGGCGGTCTTGCTGTTCCTGCCGTCCAGAATGGTGCCGAACAGGTAGTCGAGCAGGCTGACCGCGTCGGCGGGCAGCTGGAAATCGGTCAGTGCCGCAACGAATTCCGTGCGGCTCACCGGAATGAACGCGATCTCGCGGCCGGTCACCTCGGCGATCTCGCCGACCGCCTCGGCGAAGGTGAGCGCGCGCGGCCCGGTCAGCTCGTACAGCTCGCCGTGGTGTCCGTCCTCGGTGAGTGCCAGGACCGCGACATCGGCGATGTCGTCGGCGTGGACGAACGGCTCGGGAACATTGCCGTTGGGCAGCGCGACTTCGCCGGCGATGACGAGGTCGGTGAACGCGCCCTCGCTGAAGTTCTGGGCGAAGAAGCTGCATCGCACGATGGTCCAGTCGAGTCCGGATTCCCGCACGATCTCCTCGCATTCCACCGCCTCCGGCTCGCCGCGACCGGACAGCAGCACCAGCGTGCGCACACCGGCGAGCTTGGCCGCGACCGTGAATGCCTGCAGGGTCTCCGGAGCGCCCGGCACCGCGAGATCGGGCTGGTACGCGACGTAAACGACGTGCACGTCGGCCAGCGCCGCAGCCCAGGTGCCGCGGTCCTCCCAGCTGAACGGGATCGGCGCGGTGCGCGAGCCGACGCGGACCGAGTGGCCCGCCTGCGCGAGCCGGGTGGCGACTCGGCTGCCGGTCTTGCCGGTGCCGCCGGTGACGAGGATGAGGAGCTGGTGTGCGGTGTTGTTTGTCATGACATGAGTACACCGGCCTGCGCCGAGACGGAACATAGTTCAGCAGCTCATGATCATGTGCGATCGTCTACGCTTGGTCACGTGGATGCGCTCGCCAGTCTGCTCGAAGGTCCACGTGCCCGAGGCGCGTTTCTCATGTGTTCGCTGCTCGAACCGCCCTGGTCACTGCACATTCAGGACGAGGCCCCGCTCACCGTGGTTTCGATGGTGCGCGGCGACGGCTGGATCATGCTGGGCAAGAACGCGCCGAGGCAGGTCTGCGAGGGTGATGTCGCGATTTTCCGCGGACCCGACCACTACACCGTCGCCGACGAGCCGACCACCGCGCCACAGATCTACATCCATCCTGGCAACGTGACCAAGACCGCCGATGGTGAAGTCCTGTGCGAGACACTGAGTCTCGGCGTCCGGCAGTGGGGCACCGCCGCCGACGGGGCCACCATGATGGTGACCGGAACCTACGAGTCGGCCGGCGCGGCAAGCCAGCGGCTGCTGCGCGCCCTGCCGCCGGTCATCGTGCTGCAGCGCGGCGATTTCGACACCCGCATTCTCGACATCCTGGTCGACGAGGCCGTCAAGGACGAGCCTGCGCAGGGCGTCCTGCTCGACCGGCTGCTCGACATGGTGCTGATCGCCGCTCTGCGCGCCTGGTTCGCCCGCAACGACGCGCCCGCCTGGTACCACGCTTACAGCGACCCGTTGGTCGGCAAGGCGCTGCGGCTGCTGCAACACAATCCGGCGCACGGCTGGACGGTGGCCGGGCTTGCCGAGGCGGTCGGGGTGTCTCGTGCCGCGCTCGCCCGTCGCTTCACCGATCTGGTCGGGGAGCCGCCGATGGCGTTCCTCACCGAATGGCGCCTCGCACTGGCCGCCGACCTGCTCGCCGAGTCCGACGCCACCATCGAATCCATCGCCCGCCAAGTCGGTTACGGCAGCGCCTTCGCGCTGAGCACGGCCTTCAAACGCCATTTCGGCGTAAGCCCCCGCGACCACCGCCAGGGCGCCACTTCGGCTGAGCTATCGTCGGCCGGGTGACACAGCAGTATCCGGTCCTCTGGCCGATGCCGACCCGGTGGTCGGACAACGACCACTACGGGCACGTGAACAACGTGACCTACTACTCGTACTTCGACACCGCGGTCAACGCGTGGTTGATGCATGCCACCGGCGCCGACATCCGCGAGTTGCCCGCGCTCGGCGTGGTCGCGCAGACCTCGTGCCAATACGTCGGCTCGCTCAGCTTCCCCGACCAGCTGCAGGTCGGCTTGCGCATCTCGCGGCTCGGCCGGTCGAGCATCACCTATGACCTGGCGATCTTCCGCGAGGCCGACGGCGACCTCGAACTGGCCGCCACCGGCACCTTCGTGCACGTCTACGTCGACTCGGCGACCCGCAAACCCGTCGAGATTCCCGAGGTGATCCGGACCGCCGCAGGCGCCCTCGTCACCGGCTAGACCTGCCGCGCAACGCTTTACCTGTTAGCGTCGACTGAGCGGTCCGGGAGTGCCGCGCTCGAATCGCTAGTGGTGTGGGGGAATGTTGTTCAGACGCATGGCAATTGTGGTGCTGTCCGCGTGCGCACTGGTAGCGGGCAATCCCGCAGGGTCGGGCGGTGCACCGTTGGGGCCGACGGTATTGCCGCGGCCGAGCGGCCAATTGCCGGTCGGCTCAACGTCGCTGCATCTGGTCGATGCCGGTCGGCCCGATCTGTTCGTTCCCGAGCGGCCGCGTGAGCTGATGGTGACGGTGTTCTACCCGGCCACCGACGTCGACAAGCATCCGCGTGCGCATTACCTGTCCAAGGAGCTGGTCCCCGGGCTGGAGCAGCGTCTGGGGGCCCCGCTGCCCGGCCTGTTCACGAACTCGCATACCGGCGCGCCCGCGCTGGCTGGGTCGGCGTATCCGGTGGTGCTCTACGCGCCGGGGGCCGGGTCTTGGCGGGTGCTCGGTACCGGCGTTGCCGAGGAGCTGGCCAGCCGGGGCTATGTGGTGGTGACGGTCGACTACACCTACGAGGTCCCGGTGGAGTTCCCCGAGGGCAGGATCGTTCCGGCCGCGCCTACGCCTGCCTTCGACAAGGAGCTTCGACAGAAGTACATGGCGGCGCGTCTCGCCGACACTCCGTTCGTGCTGGACGCGCTGACTCAGCTGGCGGGTGGCGGCAACCCGGATGCCAAGCGCCGCAACCTGCCTCGGGGTCTCGCGGGAGCTTTGAACCTGGATCGGATCGGCTTCGTCGGTCACTCGTCCGGGGGATACACCGCGGTCGAGTCGATTTACAACGACCGCCGCATCGACGCCGCGATCGATCTCGACGGTCAGCTCGGCGTCGACGAGCTGTTCGGCCGCGCGGCCACCGAGGGCGTCGATCGGCCTGTGCTGGTGCTGACGAGCAAGCAGGCCACCGACGTCGGCGATGCGCGGCCCTCGCTCGATGCCTTCTGGCAGCACGCGACCGGCTGGAAACGTGAACTGCTGCTGCGGGATTCGGCGCACTACGACTTCACCGACTTCCCGCAGCTGGTCCCTGCGGTGGCCAGGGAGGCCGCCAAGACCTACATCGGACCCGTCCCCGCCGATCGGGCGTCGATCGTGGTGCGCGGCTACGTCGCGGCCATGTTCGACAAGTTCCTCCGCGATCGGACCGGCACGCTCCTCGATCAGCCGCCGACCGAGACGGAGATCAGCGAGGTCCGTTGACCTCAGCCGAGCAGCGCGGCCTGGAAGCGACGCATGCCGTCGATCCAGCGGTCGTAGTCGGAACCCTTGTAGCGGTACATCTTCAGGACCTCGGGGTGGGGGAGGATCAGAAAGTGCTCGGCGTCGACACCTGCTAGGACGACCTCGGCGGCCTCGTCGGGGGAAAGCACCTTGCCTGCGGTGGTCACCGCTTTGATGGCCAGTTCCGCCTCGGCGGAGTGCTCCGATGCGCCGAGACCCGAGTGCAGGAGCTGGGTGTCGACGCCCATCGGGCAGACACAGCTCACCCGAATGCCTTTGTCGCCGTAGGTGACCGACAACCACTCGGCGAATCCGACCGCGGCATGTTTGGAGACCGCGTATGGCGCGGAGCCGAGCTGGGTGAGCAAGCCCGCCGCCGAGGCGGTGGACACGAAGTAGCCGCTGCCGCGAGACAGCCACTCGGGCACCAACAGTCGCGCCGCGCGCACATGGGCGAGCACGTTGACCTCGAGCGCTGCCGCCCACTGCGCGTCGGTGCTGTCGAGGCCGGCGCCGCCGCCGATCCCCGCGTTCGCGAAATACAGGTCCACCGGGCCGAATTCGGCGGCCGCGCGCTCGATCAGCTCGCGAATCACCTGCTCGTCGGCGACATCACCGCCCACCGCGACCGCGGCCGCGCCGAGCGATTCGGCAACCTGCGCCGCTGCGCCCGCGTCGAGATCGGCGAGCACCACGCGCGCGCCCGCCGCGACCAGCCCGCGCGCCAGCGCCGCACCGATACCAGCCCCGGCCCCCGTCACGATCGCAACCTTGCCCGAAATCTCCATCCCCGCACCTTAGCGAGGCGGTACCGGTGCCTGACCGAGAATCTCGGCCACCATGGGCCGTACGCTCGCGACCTACGCGAATGTCGCCTGCTCAGTTGGTTCCGGCGAGCCGATCCAACAGCGGCGCGGTGCGCGGGCCGACCAGTTCGCGCATCACCAGCGCCATGTTGGTCCGCTCGACGCCGGGAATCTTCAATATCTGTCCGGCGATTCGGTACAAATCGTCGGCGTCCCTGGCGACCACCCTGACCGTCAGATCGGTGAGACCGGTCATGCCGCAGACCTCGGTCACCTCGGGCACCTCGGCGAGTTCGTCTACCACCGAATCCAATTGGTGTTGATCGACGACCACCGCGACGAAGGCCGACAGCGGATAGCCGAGGGCGCGCGGCCGCACCCTGCGCTCGAAACTGCCGAGCACGCCGCCCGCCTCCCAGCGGGCGAGCCTGGCCTGCACGGTATTGCGGGACAGCCCGAGCCGTGCGGCCAGCTCGACGCCCGTTGCTCTCGGATTGGCGACCAGTTCCAGCAGCAGTCGGGCATCAGTGGCGTCCAAGGTCACATCGACCGTTTCTCTGGTCATGCGACGCAGTATGACACCAACCGACCGTCCAGAATTGAGCATTCTGCGCATTCGCGTGTCGTTCGCTTGCGCACATCGCATTATCGTGGATGCTGTGAGGTAGAGCACATGCGCGGCGGAACCGGGCAGCAGCCAGGCCCGCCGGCAGCCAGGGTGAGGAGGCGGTCACCGATGCCAGAGAAGGTCGAATACCCGGTGCAATTGGTCCAGCCCGACGGTCGCCGCGTCCTCGATCGGGAGAACGCCGCCCTGGTCGCCGACGTCGGCCCGGACGAGCTACGCGCGCTGTACGAGGACATGGTGGTCACCCGGCGCATCGACACCGAGGCGACCGCATTGCAGCGCCAAGGCCAACTGGGACTGTGGGCCCCGCTGCTCGGCCAGGAGGCCACCCAGGTCGGTTCGGCGCACGCCCTGCACCCCGACGACTATGTGTTCTGCAGCTACCGCGAGGCGGCCGTCGCCTACTGCCGCGGCGTGCATCCCACCGAGATCACCCGCATGTGGCGCGGTGTCGCGCACTCCTGCTGGGATCCGGACGCGGTCAACATGACCAACCCGAACATCATCGTCGGCTCGCAGGGTCTGCACGCGACCGGCTACGCCTACGCCGCGCACCTGGACGGCGCCGAGATCGCGACCATCGCCTACTTCGGCGACGGCGCGAGCAGTCAGGGCGATATCGCCGAGGCGCTCGGCTTCGCGGCGAGCTGGAGCGCGCCGGTGGTGTTCCTGTGCCAGAACAATCACTGGGCGATCAGCGAGCCGGTCCGGGTGCAGAGCCAGACGCCGATCGTGCGGCGCGCCTACGGATACGGGATGCCCGGCGTCCAGGTCGACGGCAACGATGTGCTCGCGGTGCTCGCGGTCACCAGGCAGGCGGTGGCGCGCGCCCGCGCCGGCGGTGGGCCCTCGTTCATCGAGGCGATCACCTATCGGATGGGCCCGCACACCACGGCCGACGACCCGACGCGCTACCGCTCGTCCGCGGAGAACGAGCAGTGGGCCCGGCGCGATCCGATCGATCGGCTGCGCAGGCTGCTGGAACGCGAGTCGCAGTTCGACGATGCGTTCCAGCGTCGGGTCGCCGACCATGCCGACGAGGTCGCGCGCCAAGTGCGCACCGCGACCATCGAAATGCCCGATCCCGCACCGATGGACATGTTCGACAACGTGTATGCCACCCCGCACGCGCTCATCACCGAAGAGCGGCGGGAGTACGCGGAGTACTTGGCTGGCGATCCCAGCGAGGCTGCCGCGCGACCGGAAGGAGTCCCTTCATGATCACTACTTTCGCCAGCGCCCTCAATACCGGGCTGCGCCGCGCACTGGAGGACGACCCGAAGGTTGTGCTGATGGGCGAGGACATCGGCAGGCTCGGCGGCGTGTTCCGGGTGACCGACAGCTTGCAGAAGGACTTCGGCGACAACCGGGTCATCGACACGCCGCTTGCCGAATCGGGCATCGTGGGAACGGCTTTCGGTATGGCGCTGCGTGGCTACCGGCCGGTGTGTGAGATCCAGTTCGACGGGTTCGTCTATCCCGCGTTCGATCAGATCGTCTCGCACGTGGCCAAGATCCACTATCGGACGCAGGGAAAGGTGAAGGCGCCCATCACGATTCGCATCCCGTTCGGCGGCGGGATCGGCGCGGTGGAGCATCATTCGGAGTCACCGGAGGCGTATTTCGCGCACACCGCCGGCCTGCGGGTGCTCGCGCCGAGCAACCCCGCCGACGCGTATCTGATGATCCGCCAGGCGATTGCCATGGACGATCCGGTGATCTTCTTCGAGCCCAAGCGGCGCTACTGGGACAAGGCCGACGTCGACTTCCTCGCCCTCGACCGGGACGGCGGGCTGCCCGCGGACCGGGCCGTGGTGTGCCGCGCCGGAACTGACGCCACCGTCGTCGCGTACGGCGGAACGGTCGAGACCGCCATGTCCGCGGCGAAAATCGCTGCCGAGGAAGGGCATTCGCTCGAGGTGATCGATCTGCGCAGTCTGTCGCCGATCGACTTCGACACCATCGAGGCATCGGTCGCCAAGACCGGCAGGCTGATCGTCACGCACGAAGCGCCGGTATTCGCTGGTCTCGGTGCGGAAATCGCTGCGCGGATCACCGAACGGTGCTTCTATCATCTCGAGGCGCCGGTCCTGCGCGTCGGTGGCTTCGACATCCCGTTCCCCCCGGCTAAGCTCGAAAAGTTCCACCTGCCCGACCCCGACCGCATTCTCGCCGCGGTCGATCGAACGCTCGCCGCCTGACGCCGGTCCGCCGTAGTGAGAGGTGCCAACGTGGAAGATCGCGCCCAGCCAGGGGCGGGCAAGGTGCTGGAATTCCGGCTCCCCGACCTCGGAGAAGGGCTGGCCGACGCCGAACTGGTGTCCTGGTCGGTCAGCGTCGGCGACGCGGTCGCACTGAATCAGACGATCGCCGAGGTGGAAACGGCGAAGGCGGTGGTGGCGCTGCCGTCACCGTTCGCCGGGCAGGTGGTCGAGCTGCTCGCGCAGCCGGGGGACACCATCCTCGTCGGCGCGCCGCTGATCCGGGTGCGCGACGATCAGGCGCCTGCCGAAAGCGGGCCGCCCGCAGCAGATAACGCAGGCAGCGCCGAGGCCGCGGTGGATCATGCCGAATCGAACGGCACCGGGCGCACTTCGGTGCTCGTCGGCTACGGGCCGGAGGGCGAGACCGTGTCGCGGCGACGTCGCCCCGCCGTCGCGAAACCCGATAGTGCAGACGTGATTTCGGCACCTGCCGAATACGATGGGCAGCCCGAACCGACTCCGACGGAAGGCATGCCGCGCACGGTCCGGCCCCAGCTCGGCGTCACCAGGCCCGCCGCAACCCCCGCTGCCCGCAGGCTCGCGCGCGAAATCGGCATCGACCTGTGGTTCGTCGCGGGCTCCGGACCGGACGGCGCGGTCACCGTCGAGGACGTGCGCGGTGCCGTACCGGTTTCCCAGCCGCGCAAGGTAGGCGCGACCGGCAAGGCGGGCGCGACCATACAGCCCGAAACCCGCACGGCCCCTGCGGTCACCGATCCGGCGGCCGGTGTCATCCGCGAACCCGCGCGCGAGGTGCGTACCCCGATCAGCGGCATTCGCAAGCGCACCGCGGCCGCCATGACCGCCAGCGCCCGCACCATCCCGCAGGCGAGCACCTTCGTCACCCTGGATTTCACCGCGTCGATGGAGCTGCTCGACCACCTGCGCACCACCAAATCCTTTGCCGGACTGACCCTCACGCCGCTCGCGCTGGTGGCGAAGTCGGTGCTCGCCGCGCTGGCGGAGTTCCCGGACATCAATACCTTCTGGGACGAGGCAAATCAGGAGATCGTCACCAAGCACTACGTGAACTTGGGCGTCGCGGTGGCCACCGACCGCGGGCTGTTGGTGCCGAACATCAAAGAGGCACAGGCGTTGAGTTTGCGTGATCTCACCCGCGAGATCAGCTGGGTCGCCGAGACCGCGCGATCGGGCGGCGCAAGCCCGACCGATCTGCGTGGCGGCACGTTCACCATCACCAACGTCGGGGTGTTCGGCGTCGACACCGGTGTGCCGCTGGTGAATCCGGGTGAGGCGGCGATTCTCTGTCTCGGCTCGATCCGTAAACGCCCGTGGGTCTTCCGCGACGAACTCGCGGTCCGCTGGGTCACCACTCTCGGCATCAGCTTCGACCACCGGATGATCGACGGCGAGCTCGCCTCCCGCTTCCTCGCCACCACCGCAGGCCTCCTAGAGGATCCCCTCACCCTCCTCAGCCGAATCTGAGCCAGGACTTCCTGCCGAGTGGGAACTGGTGGCGGCAGTTCGCGAGTAGCGTCCGCCGTCAGTTCCCACTCGGCGTGAATGTCCGTTTCGGGTTGCTCGACGGTTGCCGAGAGAAGTCTTCGTGATGTCACCTGGGCGAAACATTTGCTGGGGGTTCATGTAAAGAACGGCGACTAGACCATTTCTATGGCAGTCGAAGCGCATCCAGTCGATAGCAGGTTGCCGTTCGGACGGCAGCTCACGTTCGGTATTCAGCACGTGCTGATCATGTACACCGGGTGCATTACGGTGCCGCTGGTTTTCGGGGCGGCGGTGGGGCTCGATCGAGCCACGATTGCACTGCTGATCAGCGCGGATCTCCTGGTCGCCGGGATCATCACGATGGTGCAGAGCCTCGGCGTCGGCAAGCTGGCCGGTGCGCGACTGCCGATCATCTGCGGCGCGACGTTCATCGGGTTGGACCCGATGATCATGATCGCCAGGGAGTACGGGCTCGAGGCGGTCTACGGTTCGATGCTGATCGGCGGTGTCGTCGGCATCGTGCTTGCCTGGCCGTTTGCCCGGATGGTCCGATTCTTTCCGCCGCTGGTCTCCGGGACCGTGCTCACCGTGGTCGGCGTCTCGCTGATCGGCACGGCCGGTCGGCTGATCGTCGGCACCGACCGGACGGACCCGTCGTTCGCCGCGCCCTCGCATATCGGGGTGGCCGCCGTGGTCGTCGTGCTCGCCGTCGGGTTCATGTGCCTCGCCCGCGGGATGTGGTCGCAGATCGGGGTTTTGATCGCGCTTGCCGTCGGTGTCGTTCTCTCGATCCCGATGGGGCTTGTCGACACCGGCGGCATCACGAGCAGCGCATGGGTCGGCCTGCCCGAGCCGTTCCATTTCGGCGCGCCCGAGTTCCCGATCACGGCGGTGGTCGCCATGAGCATCGTGATGGCGGTGGTGTTCGCCGAATCCACCGCGAGCATGCTGGCGATCAGCGAGATCACCGGCAAACCGGTCGGCAGGGCCGAGCTGGCTCGCGGCCTGGTCGGCGACGGGCTGTCCGGCGTGCTCGGCGGCGTCTTCACCGCGTTCGTCGACTCGATGTTCAATCAGAATGTCGGCGCGGTGGCGGCCACCCGCGTGTTCAGCCGCTACGTGACCGCGACCAGCGGCGCCATCCTGATCGTGCTCGGCCTGGTGCCGCGGTTCGGCGCGCTGGTCGCGGCGGTGCCCAAACCGGTGGTCGGCGGCGTCGGGCTCGTTCTGTTCGCCACCATCGCGATCGTCGGCATCGAAACCCTTCGCCGAGCCGACCTCGGGGACCGCGTCAACGCCATCATCGTCGCCACTGCGCTCGGCCTGGGCCTGCTTCCGGTGCTGACCAAGGACTTCTTCATCAAGTTCCCCTCCGCCGTCCAGATCCTGCTGGACAGCGGCATAACCATGGGTGCAGGCTCGGTGTTCGCGCTCAACCTGCTCTTCAATCACACCCGCCTCGGCGCCTTTGCCCGTGGCGAATCCAAGCCTGACTCGCTGGAACTGTCCGTGCCCGATGTGTCAGTACCGCCGCAGCGCACGCAACAGGAACCGGTGGCCGATCCGGCTCCGGCACCGAGCTGATCAGTTCCGACCGCACCCGACGCGCCGCAACTCGACCGTGACGCATTGCCGCACAACGCTTTCCGCCACGGCCACAACGACTTCCGTGACGGGTCGTAATACCGTCCGGCTTGCACTGCATCGACGGTCCGGCCACGCCGACATCAGTGCAGACCGTGTCAGTCGCGGTGGGACAGCACCTTTCGCACCACCAATCCGGCAACCAGGGCCCAGAACGCGGCACCGACGCCCGCGAATCCGATACCCGAGGCCGCGATCAGGAAGGTGACGATGCCTGCTTCCCGATGTTTCTCGGAGCTGAGGGCGCCGACGAGGGCGGCGCCGAGCGTGGCCAGGAGCGCAAGGCCCGCAACAGTTTCCAGCGTGCCCGCGGGAGCGGTGGCGATCAGGGTGACCAGGGCGGCGGAGCCGAGTGCCACGACCAGATAGCTGACGCCCGAGGTGAAGGTGGCGATCCAGCGTTTCTTCGGATCCGGATGTGCCGCAGGGGCCGCAGACAGGGCGGCGCTGATCGCGGCGAGGTTGATGGCGTGCCCGCCCGCAGGTGCGCCGAGCACGGTGCCGATCCCGGTCACGGACATCGCTGCCCGCCAGGGGATTTGGTAGCCGAAGGACTTCATCACCGCGGTTCCCGGAATGTTCTGCGAGGCCATGGTCACGATGTACAGCGGCAGCGCGATGCCGATCATCGCCTGCCAACTCCAGTGCGGCAGTGTGAGTTCCACCGTGGGAGTCATTGCGGCGAGATCGAGGTGCTTGTGCTGCACCGCGATACTGATGCCTGCTCCGACGGCCGCTGTCACGAAGGCCGCGATCACCGCCCACCGCTTGGCGAAGCGGTGCAACACCAGCCAGACCACGATCACCGGCACCACCACCGCCGGACTGGACTGGACCGCTTTGACCGGCGCGAGGCACAGCGGCAGCAACACCCCGGCCAGCATGGCCTGGGCGATCTCCACCGGAATCGCGGCGACCAGGTTGCCGAGCCGCTGCCACAGGCCGGTGATCACGATCAACACCCCGGTGATCGCGAACGCACCGACCGCGGCAGGCCAGCCACCGGCCACCGCGCCCGTACTGACGAGCAATGCGGCGCCCGGTGTCGACCAGGCCAGCGTGATCGGCATGCGATAGCGGTAGCTGAGCAGCATCATGCCGAACGCCTGGGTCACGCAGACCGCGAGCAGGCCGGACGCCGCCTGCGCGGTGCTCGCGCCGACCGCGGTCAGCCCGCTGAGCACCACGGCGAACGCGCTGGTGAAACCGACCAGCCCGGTGACGATCCCGGCGCTGATCGGCTGCCCGAGTCCGGCCGATGGGGTGGCGTCGGACTCGGGCCCCTGCTGTTCGGTGGGTGCCTGCGGCGCCGCGGAAACGTTCGACATTGTGCCGATCCTGCCTGCAACTGGACTGGCGGTCACGGGCCAGTGGGTCGAAACTGGACTGAGTTTCCCTGGTCGACCAGGGCATGTGACCGGCACGGCTACTGGTGTTCGTTAAGCGACCTGGACAAAGCTCGGGAAGCCCACCGGTCCAGTCGTGTCGAGTTGGTCGGCCGCCGGTGCAGCCCTGTCGCACCACGTCACCAAAGGCGGCGAACCGGCTCGACTACCGGCGAGTAGCGCTGGGGTGCAGCCACATTGCCCTGATCAGATGCGTAGGGTGGGGGTATTCGGGTGCGCGAAGATGCGATTCTGGACGAGGAGCTGGGTTGAGCGCGGTACTGATCTCACCGGTAGAGCTTCGAGGAGCGTTGTCGGACAGGCAGGTTCGTCTGCTGGACGTCCGATGGGCGCTGGGTGACCCGGATGGGCCGCAGCACTATCTGAACGGCCACATCCCCGGCGCCGTGTTCGTCGACATGGAAACCGAACTGGCCGCTCCGCCGTCGCCCGCGCGGGGCAGGCACCCGCTGCCGGATATCGCGCAGCTGGAGAAGTGCGCGCGCAGCTGGGGTGTGCGGCGCGGCGATCCGGTGGTCGTCTACGACGCGACCGGCGGCATGGCGGCCGCCCGCGCCTGGTGGCTGCTGCGCTGGGCCGGGATCGCCGATGTGCGGATCCTCGACGGCGGACTGCCCGGCTGGACGAGCGCAGGCGGCGACATCGCGACCGGCACCGAGCCGGACCCCGAGCCCGGTGATGTGGAGCTGTCGCCGGGCCACCTGCCGGTCATCGACGCGGACGCCGCCGCCCGCTGGCGTGGCGTGCTGCTCGATGCGCGCGCAGGGGAGCGCTACCGTGGCGAGGTCGAGCCGATCGATCCGCGCGCGGGTCATATCCCCGGCGCCATCAGCGCGCCCACCGCCGAAAACCTCGACGCCAACGGACGTTTCCGGGCACCGGCCGAACTCCGCGACCGCTTCGCCGGATACCGCGCCGAACCGGTCGCGGTCTACTGCGGCTCCGGCGTCACCGCCGCACACCAGGTCGCTGCCCTCGCCGTCGCAGGCATCGAAGCCGCCCTGTACCCGGGCTCATGGTCCCAGTGGTCGCACGATCCGAAGCGTCCGGTCGCCACCGGAAGCTGATCAGGGACAGTTGCGGGCGACAGCCTGGAGTGCCATGTTGTCGGCCACCGTCAACGCCAGGTCGTAGTGGATGGCGGCGGTGAGGTATTTGCCCGCGTAGAAGCAGTGGTTTGCGCGTGCGGGCGGGAGCCATTCGGCCGGTGTCTTGTCGCCCTTGGCCTGGTTGGTGCGTCCGTCGGTGGCGAGCAGGTTGGTGTCGAGGTCGTTGGCGAAGCGGATCCGTCGGTCGATCGGCCAGAAGGCCGCTCCCATGTCCCATGCTGCGGCCAGCGGATACACGTGGTCGATCTGTACCTTGTCGGCCTCGGCCTTCTCGAACGGGATTCGTTTGCCGGTGTAGGGGTCGGTCAAGATCCCGCCGATGACGACACAATCGTTGGTCCCCTGCCGCAACCGCACCTCGGTGAGCTGCGCGGCGAGCACGTTGTTGCGGGTGTCGCAGCCGTCGTGCCCGCCGGGAGCGTCGTTGTCGTCGGTCCAGGCAGGCCCGAATACGCAGCCCTGCCCCGCCTTGCAGCCACGCTCGTAACCACCGGGATGCGGTCGATTCGGCACCACCCGCACCCCCGCGAGCAGCCGTTCCACGTCGACCCTGGTCGGACTGCCTGGCGCAGGCGGCACCGGACCCGTGTCGATCGCGAGCCCGCCGCATCCCGCCACGAACAGCACGACGACCGCACCGGCCAGCCAATGCCGAACGTCCGCACCCATGGCGTCACATCTACACGTGCGGACCGACATCCGTGCACCCCGAGCAAAGCGCGATTCTCACCAGGAAGGCCGGGCAATCCTCACAACCACGCGCGCGCGAGAAGGTCGTCGTCGGCGACCTCGCTTGCCCGCGGTGGGAACCGGGTGGCCGAAATCGACTCGGCGCGCACGCCGTCGTGCCCGATCAGCCACGAACCGCCGTTCTCCTCGCATTCAGCGAGCTTGGCGAAGGTGGCGAGCAGGAAACTGATGGCTTCGTGCGGGTCGAGAGTTCGGGCCAGGCGCTGTGATTCACCGGGGCGGGACAGGTCCAGCCACACGCCGGACTGGCCGTCCAACCTCATCCCGACGATCTTCTCGGCGTTGATGAAGGTGAATTTGCGCCGTTCCCACGGCGTCGTCGGCGTGAAGCTCTGCTCGAGAACCTGGAGCAGAATCGTCATGATTGCCTCCGCTTCCGTTGACACCTGACTGCGCTTACCCACCCCGCTGGCTTCGCCCAGCTGCCATCCCCGGGGGTTCTGCTGCGATGACCAGCGGATATTCAATTATGGGCCGGTCAGGCCGAGAAATCCAGAAAAGCGCGAGGTCGCGGTCGATGGATCGCTGTCGGACCGGCCTGCTTGGATGGGTTGATGCTGCACGGTCTGTGGTCGCCGGGCTCCGGGTTGCTGCTCTGGCACGATTCGCCCCTCGTCGCGCTGCCCGACCCGTTGGGCAGCGCATTGCGCGCGTCGAAATTCCGGCACCGGGTCGAGGTGCTGGTCGACGGCACGGAGACCGCGCAGGTCCGGGCGCACGCGATGGCGCCGATCGCGGCGGCGGACGCGCTGCGGCAACGACTGCCGAGCGAGGCGGTGTCCGGCGATCTGCGGTTTCTCGCGCACGTCGCGCGTGGCATCGAGCGCTGGGTGCGGGCCGGTCGGATCGTGCCCGAGCTGCGCAGGGCCGATGGTCAATGGTGGGTGCGCTGGCGGTTGGTCGGGGGCGAGCGGCAGCGTGCCTGGCTTGCCGAGCTGGCCGTGGCGATGCCCGCCGCGCTGCGGGTCGCCGGTCGGCCGAACGCGGTGCTCGACGATCTGGTCACCGAGCTCACCGATCCGATCGCGCGGACGCTGATCGACGCCTCGACGGCATCGCATCCGCTGGTGGACGCGCTGGTTCGCGATATCGCCCTGGACGGCGGCAGCTATCGGGTCGCCGAGGTGCTCGAGCAGTGGCGGGCGACGCTGACCGGTGATGAGCCGGAATTGGTGCTTCGCCTGCTCGAACCGGACGGCGAGCTCGGCACCGCCGACGAATCGGTCGCGCTGTGGCGGCTGGAGGTGTGTCTGCGGCTCGACGGTGCGGCGCCGAATCCGGTACTGCTGCATACGGATCCGAATCTGCTGCGGATCGCGGTGGACAAGCTCGGCGCGGCGCAGCGCGCCTATCCTCGGCTGCGCGACCTCCCGAGCGATCCGCGGTCGATGGACCTGCTGCTGCCGACCGAGGTCGTCGTCGACCTGGTCGAGCACGGCGCGCATGCGCTGCAGGCCGCCGGCGTCAAACTGCTGTTGCCGCGGGCCTGGAATGTCAGTGCGCCGACCATGCGACTGCGGGTGGACAGCGCGGTGCCCGCCGCGGAGAGCACCGTCGGCATGCCGGGACTCGTCTCGTACCGTTGGGAACTCGCGCTCGGCGACACCGTGCTCACCAAGGCGGAGATGGCTCGGCTGATCACCAGCAAGTCCGACCTGGTCAAGCTGCGCGGCGACTGGGTGCAGGCCGATCACAAAATGCTGGCCGCCGCCGCGCGCTACGTTGCCGCGCACACCGACACGTCCGAGATCACCTTCGCCGACCTGATCGGCGAACTCGCGGGCGGCCGCGTCGAACAGGTGCCGATCACCGAGGTCACCGCCACCGGATGGGCCGCGGACATCCTGGACCGAAGCCGCGAGCTCGCACCGATCGCCCCGCCGATCGGCCTGAAGGCACAGCTGCGGCCCTACCAGGAACGTGGCCTCGCCTGGCTGGCGACCATGAGCCGCATGGGTTTCGGCGGAATCCTGGCCGACGACATGGGCCTCGGCAAGACCGTGCAGGTGCTGGCGCTGCTGGTGCACGAGCGCGAGTCGGTCAGCGGCGCGATGCCGCAATCCACCGCGCAGGCGCCCGTCAGGGAATCGGCGGGTGATGCGGTGCCGCAGTCGACGTCGTCGGGACCCGTGGGGGAGTCGGCGGGTGATGCGGTGCCGCAGTCGACGTCACCGGAAGCTATGAGGGAGTCGGCGAGTGGTGGAGCCCCGCATCCCACCTTGCTGGTATGTCCGATGTCGGTGGTCGGCAACTGGCAGCGCGAGACCGAGCGTTTCGCGCCGGACCTGCGCGTGCTTGTGCACCACGGCGCGGGCAGGCGCCTGGGGGACGAGCTGGATGCGGCGGTAGCCGACGCGGATCTGGTGATCACGACATATGCGTTGCTTGCGCGGGATCTCGACGAGTTGAAACGGCAGTCGTGGGATCGGATGGTGCTGGACGAGGCGCAGCACATCAAGAACGCGGGGACAAGGCAGGCGCGCGCGGCCAGGTCGTTGCCCGCGCGACATCGGTTGGCGCTCACCGGAACTCCGGTGGAGAACCGGCTGGAGGAGCTGCGGTCGATCATGGATTTCGCGATGCCGAAGATGCTGGGCAGCGCGCAGACGTTCCGGGCCCGCTTCGCGGTGCCGATCGAGCGGGAGCGCGACGAGAACGCGATCAGCAGGCTGCGGATGATCACCCAGCCGTTCGTGCTGCGCCGGGTGAAGACCGACCCCGCGGTGATCACCGATCTGCCGGAGAAACTGGAAATGACGGTGCGCGCCAACCTGACCGTCGAGCAGGCCGCGCTGTACCAGGCGGTGGTCGACGACATGCTGGAGAAGATCAAGGACGCGAAAGGCATGGCGCGCAAGGGCGCCGTGCTCAGCGCGCTGACCAGGCTCAAGCAGGTGTGCAACCATCCGGCGCATTTCCTCGGCGACGGCTCCGCGATGCTGCATCGCGGCAATCATCGATCCGGCAAGCTCGCGCTGGTCGAGGACGTGCTGGACGCGGTGCTCGCCGACGGTGAGAAGGCGTTGCTGTTCACCCAGTTCCGCGAGTTCGGCGAGCTCATCGCGCCGTATCTGGTCGAGCGGTTCGGCACCGAGATCCCGTTCCTGCACGGCGGGGTGCCCAAGCAGCGGCGCGACACCATGGTCACCCGCTTCCAGGAACCGGACGGGCCGCCGCTGATGTTGTTGTCGCTGAAGGCCGGTGGCACCGGGTTGACCCTCACCGCGGCCAATCATGTGGTGCACCTGGATCGTTGGTGGAATCCGGCGGTGGAGAACCAGGCCACCGACCGCGCGTACCGGATCGGTCAGCAGCGCAATGTCCAGGTGCGCAAGCTGGTCTGCGTCGACACCATCGAGGAGCGCATCGACGAAATGATCAGCGGTAAAAGGCAACTCGCCGATCTGGCGATCGGGGCAGGGGAGAACTGGATCACCGAGCTGAGCACCGACGAACTGCAGCACCTGTTCGCCCTCGGCGCGGAGGCGGTCGGCGAATGAGTCCCTACATCGACTACAGCGAATTCGGCAAGCGTCGGCCGGTGCGCGGCGGGGTCGAGGCCCGCAGTCGCCGTGGCGGTTTCGGGCGCACCTGGTGGGGCAAGGCGCTGATCGACGCCGTGGAGCGGATGGCAGAGCCGGGCCGCATGTCGCGCGGGCGCACCTATGCCAGGGCCGGACAGGTGGTGAGCTACCGGATCGAGCTGGGCGCGGTCACCGCGGAGGTCCAGGGCAGCCAACCACGCCCGTTCACCTCGATCTTCACCGTCCGCCCGCTGCGGGAGGAGGAGATCGAGCTGCTCATCGAGACGATCAGGGACGCGCCTGGCATGCTCGCCGAGATCGCTTCCGGCGCACTGCCGACCGACCTCGGTCCGCTGCTGCTGCCGACCACCGCCGCCGACCTGGATTTCAGCTGCAGCTGCCCGGACCCTGGCTGGCCGTGCAAGCATGTGGCTGCGGTCTGCTACCTGCTCGCCGAACGTCTCGACGAGCGCCCCCGCGAGATTCTCACCCTGCGCGGCCTCGACCTGGACACCCTCATCGGCGGCATCGAACGCGACCTGCGCGCCACCGACGCCACCGATCCCTACGGTGACGACGCCCAACTGCCGGACCTGCCGAAGCTCGAATTCCGCCCTGCCCTCGATGATCTGGACCAGATGCTGCTGCGGAAAGCGATGCGGATGACGGCCGACGAGGAGTCCGTCGCCGCGGCAGGGCTGCGTGAACTCACTGCGCTGTACGGAAGTTTCGACGGCTGAGTGCTGTTTGGGCGCTGTGCGGCGTTTCGGGCGGCTTAGTGCGGTTGCGACGGCTGTGCGCGGATCCGTCCCCGGGGCACTCGCATCGGGTGGCCTGCTGAGGTTGGTAAGCATCCGGCGTCGGGGCTTGCGGTTGCCACCGGACTCTTCGGGGCGGGATCAGGTCCGGTTGCACAGGGACCGGGACATCCCGACACCGGATGCTCACCTAGTGTGCGCGCGCCGACTCCGCCCCGGAACTGCCCGAGAGTTGCCCGGCCACTGCCCTTGCACCGAACTTCGGACCACGCCGGGGCGCGCGGTTTTGCAAACCAGAACCTGAACTCTGTTTAGGCTGGCGGATGTGGCGGGCAAGGGCTTATGGCTGGCATCCGGCCTGGCGATCCTCGGTGCGACGGGCCCGGCCGGGCTCACCCTCGACCGGCTGGTCGCGGCGACCGGGCTGACCACCGGCTCCTTCTATCACCACTTCGCGGGAATCTCCGGGTACAAGGCGGACTTGCTCGAGCACTTCGAGGAGGTGCACACCATGCGCCACGTTCGCGAGGTGACCGCCGCCGAAGGCCTCGATGCCCGCGGCCGACTCGAATTGCTGCTCGATCTCGTGCTGCAGGACGACGAGCCTGCCAGGCTGGAGACGGCGATCCGGTCGTGGGCGATCGACGACCCGGCCGCCGCAGAGGTCAAGCAGCGGATCGACGCCGTCCGGCTCGGTTTCCTGCGAAAGTTGTTGCGGGAGAGCGGGTACGGCGAGACCGACGCCATCCAGACGGCGCGGATTCTCTATCTGCTCATGCTCGGTGCGAGCAACATGCTGCCCGTTGTCCCGCCGGAGGAGCTGCGCATCCTCGCCGAGCGAGTGCTGTCATGAACCGATCCGCCGAGCAGCGCGCCGGCGCGGCTGCACCGCGTGACGATCTCGGCGCGGTGGTGCCGATCGACGCACCGCCGCGTCGCGTGGTCTCGCTGGTGCCCTCGCTCACCGAGGCGGTGGCCGCCACCTGCCCGGATGTGCTGCTCGCCGCAACGGAATGGTGCACGCATCCACCCGATTTGGTGGTCGAGCGGGTGCGCGGCACCAAGAACCCGGACACCCGCCGCATCATCGAGCTCGCTCCCGACCTGGTGCTGTGCAACATGGAGGAGAACCGGCGCATCGACGTCGACCGGCTGCGCACCGCGGGAGTTCCGGTGTGGGTGACCAGGATCGAAACGGTCGACGAGGCGCTCACCGCCTTGGCTCGACTCTGCACCGATGCGCTCGGAACCGCCGTCCCCGACTGGCTGACCGAGGCCGAAAAGGCCTGGGCGGCGCCACCACCCACACCACCGCGCAACGCGGTCATCCCGATCTGGCGCCATCCGTGGATGGTGGTCGGCCGCAACACCTTCACCGGCGACCTCGCCGCCCGCCTCGGCCTGCATCTCGTGCACGCCGATCGCCCCGATCGCTACCCCCACCTCACCGACGACGAGCTGACCGCAGGCATCGATCTCGCCGTGCTCCCCGACGAGCCTTACGTTTTCACCAGCACCGATGGCCCCGACGCATTCCCTGGCATCCCGGTCGCCTTGGTCGAGGGCCGCAGCCTCACCTGGTACGGGCCTTCCCTGGCCACCGCGCGCGCCACCCTCACCCGCCAACTGGCCGAGGCGTACTGCCCCTGAGTCAGCCGAGCTCGTAGTCGAACCAGATGTGGTGTCCGCCGTCGGCATCCACGCTGAGACCACCGGTTCCGGTGATCCCGGCCAGGGCTCCGGTGCCGCTGCCCGGGACGATGAGAAAGAACTCGTTCGAGCGATCGGTGCCCCCCGTGGTCGCCGAATGCGCGAAGTTGAAGGTGCCTTCGCTGCCGTTCAGCGCACCCTCGAACGACTCCATCGCGACATACGTCCCCACACCGGTAGCCAGGTCGAACGCCGAGGTGAACAGGGTCGCCGAGCGCCCGGTGACCTCGCCGTCGAAGTGTTTTTCGATGGTGGCGAGGCCGACCGGGAGCGCGGTGGTGACGGGCGGGTCCTGCGCCACCTCGGTCGGGACGAACGAGGCGACGGAGAAGGTGCCGATTGCTTTCATGCGCCAGAGCGTAGCGGCGCCGACCGACACCCTCCGCCCGGTTACGCCGAGGTGGCGAACCGGTAGTCGGACAGGTCGAAATGCCCACTGCGCCAGGCTGCCTCGACCGTGGTCGACGGCCGCAGCGGGACGTCGCCGTGCTTGTCGAAGTAGTAGCTGTTGGACAACGCGCAGCTGTCCTGCCAGAACACCTGGCCGCCGCGGCGGGCGAGCACCTCTTGGAAGTACCGCTCGTTCGCCTCGTGGGTCACCTCGACGACCGTCGACTTGCCCGCGCGCGCATGGCGCAGGCAGCGCAGGATGTGCCTGGTCTGGTTCTCGATCAGGGTGAAGTAGGACGCGCCGTTGTAGCCGTACGGGCCGACGACGGCGAAGAAGTTCGGGAAGCCGGGCACGCTCACACCTTGGTATGCCTGCAGTCGGTTCTCGTCCCACCACTTCTCCAGATCGAGGCCGCCGAGGCCGCGCAGCTGGAAGGTCGGCATGTTGCCGGACTCCATCACCTTGAAGCCGGTCGCCAGGATCAGGACGTCGACCGGGTATTCCGTGCCGGTGGCGGTGCGCACGCCGGTCGGTGTGACGGCCTCGATCGGGTCGGTCTCCAGCACCACGTTGTCGCGGTTGTAGGTGGCCAGGTAGTCGTTCGAGAACCCGGGCCGTTTGCAGCCCAACGCATAACGGGGCGTGAGCTTTTCGCGGATCGCCGGATCGTGCACCTGGTTACGCAGGTGGGCGCGGCCGAGCCGCTCGCCGAGCGCCGAAGCCATGGGCAATTGCCGGTGGTAGTGCGCGGCGATAGGAAAGGTGATCTCGACGTAGGTCTGGCTGATCAACCGGGTCACCGACTTCACGCCGGGCACCCGCAGCGCCCACTGCAATGCCTTGGGCAGCGGCATATCCCAGCGTGGCAGGCACCAGATCGGGGTGCGCTGGAAGACGACGAGCTGCTCGACCTGCGGCGCGGTCTCCGGAATCACCTGCACCGCAGAGGCTCCGGTGCCGATGATCGCGACCCGCTTGCCGCGCAGGTCCTGGGTGTGATCCCAGCGCGAGGTGTGCATGGTGCGGCCGGCGAACTCGTCGACGCCGGGGATCTCGGGCAGTTTGGGGCGGGTGAGCACGCCGGTGGCGCCGATGACGAATCGGGCCGTCAGTTCGTCGCCGTCCTGGGTGCGCAGCAGCCAGCGGCAGCCGTCCGCATCGAACTCGGCGTCGACGATGGTGGTGCGGAACCGGATTCGCGGTCGCAGACCGTATTTGTCCACGCACGATTCGGCGTAAGCCTTCAATTCGCTACCCCGCGCGTAGGTACGGGACCAGCCTGCGCGTTGCTCGAAGGAGTACTGATAGCTGAACGACGGAATGTCAACGGCGATACCGGGATAGGTATTCCAATGCCACGTCCCGCCGACTCCGTCGGCGTCGTCGATGAGGAGGAAATCGTCGAATCCCGCCTCCTGCAATTTGATCGCGGCACCGATTCCGGAGAACCCCGCCCCGATGATGACCACCTCGTGATCAATCCCGTTACCGTTCATGCGCCACCTCCTGTGTTTCCCACCCCACGGGCGATGTGCGCGCGCCACTGCCCGTGCTGTCCGGGCCGCGTCCTCGACGAGGGCGATTCTCGTCGGCCCTGCCCTCCACGGTACGGATACCGGGCGGTACACAGCGAGCATTCGGTGGTGCGAGATCAGGCGTTCTCGTCGTCGATTCGATACACCCGCCGGGCGTTGTCCCGGAAGATCCGTGCCAACTCCGCAGGCCCGCCACCGTGGCCGGTGACCGCAGCGGCAACGGCCTCGACGCTGTTGGCGATGCTCGTAATCGGCCGGTCCACCGGATAATTCGAACCCCACAGCAGCCGGTCGGCGCCGAAGACGTCCATCGCGTGCTCGAGCATCGGCCCGATGCGGTCGAGCAGCACCGGCACCGGAGTCGGCGCGCCGCGCGGCGGCACCGGGTGACCGAGAATCGGCATCGTCAGACCACTGACCTTCGCGACCACCGAGGGGTGCGTGGCGAGTGCCGCGAGATCGTCGCGCCAGCGCACGAACAACTCGCGGCGCAGACTCGGGTTCGTGCCGGTGTGCTTGCCGACCGCGCCGAAAATCCCTGCGGGCGTGCCGAGATGGTTGAGCACGATGGGCACCTGCGGGTAGCGCTTCGCGAGCTCGGCGACCGCGGGCAGCTGGTGCGAGTACACCCACGCCTCGAAGCTCAGCTCGTGCTCGGCGAGCTGCGCGAACCCGTCTAGGAATGCCGGGCTGCCGAGGTGGTTTTCGGCCTTGGCGAAGGAACGGACGCCGGGGTCGGGATGGTGCGCGGCCATGGTCCGGATCCCGCGCACCAGCGGCGAAGCCGAGCGATGGGCGTCGAGCAGGTCGGGGAAACCGGCGGCCGCCGGATCGCCGCCGCCGATGATCGCGGCAAGTCTTGGCGTGTCGACGCCGAACGGCAGGCTCGCCACCCACCTGGTCTCGCCCGCTTTGTCGTTCGGGCCCTTGCCTGCCCAGCCGACTTCGATGTGCACGATCCCATCGACCGGCAGGTCGCCCGCGTCGGACCGATAGTCGGCAGGCAGATACGGCGAAAGGAAGACCCCTGGATCGCCGCTGAATTCCCGGTCGCACCGTGGCGCGAGCCAGGCCGCGGCGCCGACCGGAACGGGCAGCAACCGGAACAGTTTGGCCGTCCCGCTGAAAATCCGCGGCGTGGCGAAGGGATCCCACTGGTGGATGTGCGCATCGATGATCCGGGTGCCCGCGAGATCCATGGCTTCGCCAACCTACGTCGAGGGATTAGATCCGGCGATTGTCACACGGGGGGTCAGACGTTGCGGCGATATTGACCCCCGACAGTGAAGAAGGTGTCGGTGACCTGCTGCAGGGTGCAGACACGTGCGGCATCCATCAGCACCTCGAAGATGTTGTCGTCGGTGCGGGACACCGCTTCGAGCCTGGCGAGGGCGGCGTGCGCCTCGTCGCGGTGCCTGTGCTGGAATTCGCGGACCCGCCGCAGTTGGGACTGTTTCTCGTCCTCGGTGCCGCGGGCCAATTCGATCTCGTGGTGCGGCTCGCCGTGCGGATTGCGGAACGTGTTGACGCCGATGATCGGCAGCGAGCCGTCGTGCTTGCGGTGCTCGTAGCGCATCGACTCGTCCTGGATCTTGCCGCGCTGATATCCGGTCTCCATCGCGCCGAGGACACCGCCGCGTTCGCTGATCCGGTCGAACTCGGCCAGCACCGCCTGCTCGACCAGATCGGTGAGTTCGTCGATGAGAAAGCTGCCCTGCAGCGGATTCTCGTTCATCGCCACGCCCCACTCGCGGTTGATGATGAGCTGGATGGCGAGTGCGCGGCGCACCGATTCCTCGGTAGGTGTGGTCACCGCCTCGTCGTAGGCGTTGGTGTGCAGGCTGTTGCAGTTGTCGTAGATCGCGATGAGCGCCTGCAGGGTGGTGCGAATGTCGTTGAAGCTCATCTCCTGTGCGTGCAACGAGCGGCCCGAGGTCTGGATGTGGTACTTCAGCTTCTGCGAACGGTCGTTGGCGCCGTAGCGATCTCGCATGGCGACCGCCCAGATGCGCCGGGCGACCCGGCCGATCACCGAGTACTCGGGATCCATGCCGTTGGAGAAGAAGAACGACAGGTTCGGGGCGAAGTCGTCGATCCGCATGCCACGCGCGAGATACGCCTCCACGTAGGTGAATCCGTTGGCCAGGGTGAAGGCCAGCTGGCTGATCGGGTTCGCACCGGCCTCCGCGATGTGATAGCCGGAGATCGAGACCGAGTAGAAGTTGCGAACGCCGTTGCGCACGAACCATTCCTGGATGTCGGCCATCATGCGCAGGCTGAACTCGGTGGAGAAGATGCAGGTGTTCTGGCCCTGATCCTCCTTGAGGATGTCGGCTTGCACGGTGCCGCGGACGTTGGCCAGGGTCTTCGCCCTGATGTCCGCGGCCTCGTCTTCGGTCGGCGCGCGTCCTGCCGACTCCGAGAAGCGGTGCAGCGCTTGATCGATCGCGGTATTGAGGAAGTACGCCAGGATGGTGGGGGCCGGCCCGTTGATGGTCATCGACACCGAGGTCGTCGGCGCGGTGAGGTCGAAGCCGTCGTAGAGCGCCCGCATATCGTCCACCGACGCGATCGAGACGCCGGATGTGCCGACCTTGCCGTAGATATCGGGGCGTTCGGCGGGATCGTGGCCGTAGAGCGTCACCGAATCGAACGCGGTGGAAAGCCTTTTCGCGTCCGCATACTCGCTGAGCACCTTGAAGCGGCGGTTGGTGCGGAACGGGTCGCCCTCGCCCGCGAACATCCGAGCCGGGTCTTCGTTGTCCCGTTTGAACGGGAACACACCCGCGGTGAATGGAAAGCGGCCAGGCAGATTTTCCGAGCGCAGGAAGCGAAGCAGCTCACCGTGGTCGGTGAAGCGGGGCAGCGCCACCCGGGAAATCGAATTGCCGGACAGCGTTTCTCGCCGCAGCGGTGTCCGTATCTCGCGATCACGCACCCGCACCACCTGCTCCGCACCGCGATAGGACTCGGCGAGCACGGGCCACTCGGCGAGCAGCGCGGCACTGTCGGCGGTCAGGTCGGCGCGTGCGGCCGCCGCCAGCTCGGCGACGGCGCAGTCGTCCGGCAGTTCGGCCGCGACCTGGTCGAGGCGCTGGACCCGTTGTGCGGCAACGACCTGAGCGGCCGTGCCCGCGTGATAGTCGCGCACGGTTTCAGCGATCTCGGAGAGATAGCGCACCCGGGCGGGCGGGATGATCTGCGCGAATCGCGTGGACGCGCGGGTATCGACCCGTGGCAGCGCGCCCTGCTCCAGTCGCAGGCCGTTGTCCGCGAGCAGTCCGGCCAGGTGCTGGTACAGCGCGGTGACGCCGTCATCGTTGAAGGTGGCTGCGCTGGTGCCGAATACCGGCATGTCCTCGGGCGCGGCACCGAAGGCCTCACGATTGCGGATCAGCTGGCGCGACACATCCCGCAATGCGTCGGCGGCGCCGCGGCGCTCGAACTTGTTGATCGCCACCACATCCGCGTAATCCAGCATGTCGATCTTCTCCAGCTGGGAGGCCGCGCCGAACTCGGGCGTCATCACATACATGGCGACATCGACGTGCTCGGTCACCGCGGCGTCGCCCTGGCCGATGCCCGGCGTCTCCAGGATCACCAGGTCGTAACCGGCGGCCTTGCATGCGGTCACGATCAACTCGATATTGTTCGGCAGCTCGCGTCCGCCGCGGGTGGCCAGCGAACGGAAGAAGATGTGGTCGCCGTCGAGGGCGTTCATCCGGATGCGGTCGCCGAGCAGCGCGCCGCCGCCACGCCGCCGGGTCGGATCGACCGCGAGGATCGCGACCCGCAGCTTGTCCTGCTGGTCGGACCGCAGCCTGCGCACCAATTCGTCGGTGAGCGAGGACTTTCCGGAGCCACCGGTGCCGGTGATGCCGAGCACCGGAACGGTGCGCGCGGCCGCGGCCTGTGCCAGCGACTGCCGATCGCTCTCGGACATGGCGTCTTGCTGCAGGCAGGTGATCGCGCGGGCCAGCGCGGCACGTTCACCGGCGAGCACCGCGTCCAGCGCTGGTGGCTCGGCGGCCAGGTTCACGTCGCAGGCGCGAATCAGCTGATTGATCATGCCCGGCAAGCCGAGTCGCTGTCCGTCCTCGGGCGAGAAGATGGTCACCCCGGCGGCGGCGAGCCGCGCGATCTCCTCGGCGACGATGACGCCGCCGCCACCGCCGAATATCCGAACATGGTCGGCCCCAGCCTTTTTCAGCGCGTCGGCGAGATATTCGAAATATTCGACATGCCCACCCTGGTAGGAACTCACCGCGACGCCTTGCGCGTCCTCGGTGAGCACCGCGTCGACCACCTCGCTCACCGCGCGATTGTGGCCGAGATGGATCACCTCGGCGCCCTGCGCCTGCAGGATGCGTCGCATGATGTTGATCGCCGCGTCGTGTCCGTCGAATAGGGCGGCGGAGGTGACGAAGCGAACGGGATTGGTCGGCGTGTGCAGTGCGCTGCTCTCGGCCACGGGATTCCTCCGGCGATTCCTCGACGCCAGATAGTAGGACGTCAAACTAATCGTACGGTGATACCCGTCACAGCGCCAGGTCGAAACGCCCGGTCAATTCCGAAAAATTTGCGGCGCGAGTTCTGCTCGAGGTGACCGCAAATAGCGACAGTGGGTCCCGGCTCGAGTTCCGATGGGACGCGATGCCCTGCTTTCCGCTCGTAGGCGCGAAATCCACTGCCGAATTCACCTAAGGACGAATCAATGGGACGGAATTCTTATCGGCTCACCGCCGCGGTCGCCGCCCTCGGCCTTTCGATGCTCGCTGCCCCGTTCGCGCACGCGGAACCCGCGCCGCTGAACGGGCTGTTCGCCCTCGCGCCCGGCGTCTGCTCCGGCGGCGCGGTGACCGGCAGCTTCTTCCGGATGATTCTGCCGACCGGTGATGCGGGCGGTCCCTACCTGGCCAACAGCGATTCGCAGTGCAGCGACCAGACGGTCACCCCGCTGTCCGCAGGCAGCGACGGCGGTCTGGTCAGCGGCGGTTATCAGCCGCAGCCCGCCGCGGCGTTCGACGGCGCGGGCAACGCCCAGTCGGGTCGGGTCACCACCCCGGTGCGCTTCTACGGCGTCGACTTCGCCACCGCGACCAACCCCACTGACCCGCAGACTGGTAGCGGCACCGGCGTGCCGCAGCTGTTCTCCGACGGCGGGCAGGTCTCCGGCGACCTCAGCAGCCTCGGCGTCACCTGGAACAACCAGGTGTTCAATCAGGGCTCGCCGAAGCCGGGCGGCGGACTGCCTGGCAAGACCAGCCCGCTGCACGGAACCATCGACGGCGCAGGCAATTTCGTGATCGAGTGGACAAGCCAGATCGTCGGCGGACCGTTCAACAACTTCACCGGACTGTGGCACCTGGCGGGTCAGTACCGCGGCAGCGTCCCGCAGGCGGCTCCGGCCGCCGCCCCGATCGCCGCCCCGCCTGCAGCACCTGC
>NZ_BDAY01000055.1 GCF_001612685.1 Nocardia altamirensis NBRC 108246 | reverse complement strand
GGGCATCCGGCCACTGCCGTCGAGCGCCTGCGACAAAGTGCCGAGCACGCGACCGAACTGCACCGGATCAATCCGGTCGAGGATGTTGCGCACGGTCGTGAGGGTGTCCTGCAGTGCGATGGTGCCCGCGCTGCGATCCTCCTCGATCACCGCACCCTCACGCAGGTACTGATCGGCCGGACCGTTGAAGACCAGCTCGACCGAGGTGACCGCGAACAGGTTGCTCGGCACTACCCTGGCAGTCACGTTGGCCGGAACGCCCTTGGCGAACTCCGGCTTCATCTCGATCTGCACCTTCTGCAGCTCGCCCTTGGCCGCGACCTCGACGCCGGAGACCGCGCCGACGAGCACACCACGGAACTTGACGTCCGCGTCCGCGGGCAGTCCGTCACCGGTGGTGGTCAGGTTCGCGATGACGTTCACCTTGTCCACGAAATAACCGGTGTAGCGCGCCATCAGGAAGCCGAGCACGAGCGCGAGCACGATCAAGCCGGCCACGCCCGCGAGCAGCAGCTGTCGCATGGTGGGTCCACGCCCACTGGGATCGATGATCATCTGGTCGCTACCCCGAGATCCGGATGCCGGGGTTGACGCCCCAGATCGCCAACGTCATGAACAGATTCGCGAAGACGACCGCGATGATGCACACCTTGATCGCCCGGCCGGCCGCGACGCCGACACCCTCCGGCCCGCCGGAGGCGAAGAAACCGTAGTAGCACTGGATGAACGTGGTGATGCCGACGAACAAGATCGCCTTGACCAGCGAGTAGATCACGTCACCCGGTATCAGGAATTGGTAGAAGTAGTGCGAGTAGGTCCCGCTCGCGGTGCCGCCGATCAGCTGAACGGTCAGCGAGCAGGACAAGTAGGCCACGGCGAGGCCGAGGCAGTACAGCGGGATGATCGCGACCATCGCGGCGAACATCCTGGTACTGATCAGGTAGGGCAGCGGCCGGATCGCGATGGACTCCAGCGCGTCGATCTCCTCGGAGATCCGCATCGCGCCCAATTGCGCGGTGAACCGGCAGCCCGCCTGCGCGGCGAAGGCGATCGTCGCAAGCAGCGGCCCGAGTTCGCGGGTGGTGGCGAAGGCCGAGACCGCGCCGGTGATCGGGCTGAGGCCGAGCAGGTTCAGCGAGTTGTAGCCCTGGATACCGACGGTCATCCCGCCGAACGCGCTGAGGATGAACACGACGCCGATGGTGCCGCCACCGACGACCAGGTTTCCGTTACCCCAGCTGACGTCGGAAAGCAGCCGCCACACTTCCTTGGGATAGTGCTTGAGCGCCAACGGGATCGAGCCGATCGAGCGCAGCAGGAAGAACACCTGATGGCCGAGCTTGGCGAGCAGGTCGACCGGTGCCTGCGCACCCTTGCGTAACTGTTGGAACGGCCGCAGCAGCGGGGGAACATAAGTCGACGACACTCAGACCACCTGTGATGGGAACAGTGCGTTGTACACCTGGGTGATAATCAGGTTCACGCCGAACAACATGATGGCGGAACTCACCACCGCGGAATTCACCGCGTTGGCCACACCACCAGGACCACCGCGCGCATTCAGCCCGTTGTCGCAGGCGATGATCGCCGCGAGCAGACCGAATATGAGCGACTTCACCAGTGCGACAAAGAGATCGCGAGTGACTGCGAACGAGGAGAACGTACCGATGTATGACCCGGGGGTACCGTTCTGCGCGAAGATATTGAAGATATAGCCGGTCAGGAAGCCGACGAAGACGACGAAGCCGCAGAGCAGCACACTGACCAGCATCGCCGCGCCGAGCCGGGGGGCGACCAGCCTGCGCAGCGGGTCGACACCCATCACCTTCATGGCGTCGATCTCTTCGCGAATGGTGCGGGAGCCGAGGTCGGCGCAGACGGCCGAGCCGACCGCGCCGGCGATCATCAGCGAGGTGACGAGGGGAGCGCCCTGCTGGATGATGCCGAGGCCGTTGGCCGCGCCGATGAAGGAGGTCGCGCCGACCTGTCCGGCGATCGAGCCGACCTGGATGGAGACGATCACGCCGATCGGGATGGCGACCAGCAGTGTCGGCGCCGCGGAAACGCTGGACATGAACGCGCACTGGCGGACGAACTCACGGAAAGGGAAGCGACGCCGGAAGATCGCGACGAACAACTCGGCAACCGCGGCGATGCCCATGGTGATCTGGCGGCCGAAGGTTTCCAGCGAAGCCTTCGGATGGTCTGTCCAGTAACCCTTGGTCCAATCGACCGCATCACTCATCCGTGACCCTGTTGGTGGACTCTCGGTCGACTGCACTGGCTAACCCCTCTCGACGCCGGTTGGCTGCCCCGGCGACTTGTTTGCTTGACGCACCTTACTACGTAGTAAGCCAGAACACACCACCCTCCTGTGATTGCAGTCATAGACCACGGTCACTGTGTACGAATCGCTATGTACCAAGTCTCCGACATTGGGTTCTGGCCCAAAAACATGGGCGGTATGTCTGGAACAAGTTACAGGTCAGACCGGTGAATCGGCCGCCCACAGTTGATCTTCTTGCCCTTTTATTCGGATAGAATTCATGCAAAATCACATTTGATTCCAGAACCGAACAGAACGGGCTGTACTACTACTAGACGACAAAGTAGAGTCTGACATTCAGCCTCTTCATAGCTAATAGCTATCGGTAACAATTAGGGACATGTCGGCGATTATGTCCAAAATAAGATCGAGGCTCGCCGCTGTTGACACCCCGTCGTAGATGACACACCCGGAGCCGAATACTGACACGATGGGTGCGACAGATTGATATCGTGCGGGCTTCCGACGTCTGGAGGGACATGTTCAGCAAACTCGCCAAGGTGGCCAATGCTGCCTTCGCCGTAGCCCTTGGTGCGGCGCTGCTCGGAACCAGCGCCGGGGCCGCGCAGGCCGAGCCGGGCCCGCCGGTCGTTGGCGGCGGTTCCGGCATCATCATCGACAACCAATTCGAGTGCACCGTCACCACTGTCGGCCACGACAGGGACGGTCGGCTGGTCGGACTGACCGCAGGCCACTGCGGCGACCCCGGTGCCGAGGTTTTCGCTGAGGCCAACCGCGGCGCAGGCGTGATCGGCCGGTTCGTCTACTCCAATCACGATCTCGACTACGCCATCATCCAATTCGAGCCGGGCAAGATCATCCCGGTGAACCGGATCGGCAACGTGACCATCGCGAGGCTCGGCGCACCGGC
Source organism: Nocardia altamirensis NBRC 108246 (assembly GCF_001612685.1). GTDB lineage: Bacteria > Actinomycetota > Actinomycetes > Mycobacteriales > Mycobacteriaceae > Nocardia > Nocardia altamirensis. The sequence goes on along the minus strand of NZ_BDAY01000055.1, from coordinate 83,052 downwards.
CGCCTTCCCGATGATCGTCTGCAAGGAAGGCCGCACCACCGGCAATACCTGCGGCATCAGCTACGGCGACGTTTTCGGGTCGAACATGGAGACCTGGAGCCAGATGTGTGTCGTGGAAGGCGATTCCGGTGCGCCGGTCGTCATCGGCGACACCCTCGTCGGCATGGTGAACGCCTACCTGGCGATCGCCTGCTTCGGCCCCGAGGTCGGCACCAACATGACATCGATCATTGATGACATCGACCGCCGCGGCGGCATCGGCGCGGGTTACCGGCCTATTTAATTGGGCCGCTTCGCGGATTCTGGCGCCAGACCCAGGATCCGCGAAGGGACCCTGGCGAGCGGCGGTGCGGGAGCGAGTGAGTCAGCTCGTACCCGGGGAGTTACCCATGTACTCCCGAGATCACGTGGAAATGAGCGGGCCAAGCGGCCCGCTCATTTTTCTTTTCCGGCAGGGACTTCTGAACGGGTGGGGGCAAGCGCGGGGCCCGTGGCGGCCGCGCACTGCGGCAGGCAGTCGACGGTGTCCAAGGTGGGGACGGCTCGGCGCGGCTGCCGCAGCAGCACGCCTGCGAGCACACCGCCGACCACAAGCAGCCCGATGCAGATCCACATGGCCTTGGCGAAGCCGTTGTCGAAGGCGACGGGATCGCCGAGCGCGCCGGAGATTCCGGCAAGGCCAGGCAGTGCGGCGACCGCGAGCAGCTGCGCGGTGCGCGCGACGGCGTTGTTCACCCCGGACGCGATGCCTGCCTCGCTCGACGGCACCGCACCGAGCACCGCCCCGGTCAGCGGCGCGACCAGCACCGAGAGGCCGAGCCCGAAGACCACGATGCCGGGCAGCACATCGGTGAGATAGGTGGTGTCCGGCCCGAGCCGAAGCAGCAGCGCGATGCCGCCCGCGGCGAGCAGCGGGCCGAGCGTCATCGGCAGGCGCGGGCCGTGCCGCTGCGCCCAGCGGCCCGCAGGCGCGGAGAGCACCAGCATCACCAGCGTGGCGGGCACGGTGGCGACACCCGACATCAACGGTGAATAGCCCGCCACCAGTTGCAGTTCCAGTACCAGCAGGAAGAAGACGCCGCCGAGCGCCGCGTAGACCGCGAGGGTGACCAGGTTGGCCGCCGTGAACACCCGCGAGCTGAACAGCGAAGGCGGCACCAGCGGATGGTCGCTGCGTAGCTCGATCGCCACGAACGCCGCGAGCAACAGCAGACCCGCCACCAGCAGCAGCGGCATGGACTCGATCAGGCCGAAGGTCAGCGCGCCGAGCGCAAGGGCGACCACGAAGGCGCCTGGCACGTCCAGCCGGGTGGTGGCATGCGGATCATGGCTCTCCGGCACATGTTTCAGCGCGACGAGCACGACGACGAGCGTCAGCGGCACGTTGAGAAAGAAGATGGACCGCCAGCCCGCCAGATCGATCAACCAGCCGCCGAGGAAGGGGCCGAGCGCACCGGCGATACCGCCGAAGCCCGACCACAGGCCGATCGCCGCGCCCTGATCACGCTGATCGATCGACGAAGAAATCAGCGCGAGGCTGCCGGGGGTGAGCATCGCGCCCGCCACGCCCTGCAGCACGCGCGCGAACACCAGCATCTCGATGTTCATCGCGGCGCCGCACAGCACCGACGCGAACGCGAAACCGATGGTGCCCCAGACGAACACCTTGCGCCTGCCGAGCCGGTCGCCGAGCGAGCCGCCGAGCAGAATGAACGACGCCAGCGTCAGCGTGTAACCGTTCAATGTCCACTGCAACCCGGCGACATCGGTATCCAGCGACTCCCCGATGCGCGGCAGGGCGATGTTCACCACGGTCGCATCGAGCGAGGCCACCGCCGAACCGAGGATGGTGGCCAGCAGGATCCAGCGGCCGCTCGCCGATTTCAGCCGAGGTAGCTCAGTGCTGCTCACTGCCTCAACATAATCGCTGCGCGACTCGTCAGAGCTCTTCTACGCAAACGACGAAGCGGCGGACTTCATAGACATAGCCGGTGCCGCTGTCGCAGGCGCCGACATCGCTGGCGCCGTCGACCCGCTTGATCACCTTGACGCCCTTGACCGGCGCCGCGCCGACGCAGTCGATCCGCTTGGGGTCGTCGCCGCCGACATCGATGCAGCCGCCGACGACCCAGTCGATGTCGAGGCAATACGCGCCCTGCTCGATGCCGTTGAGGGTCTCGGCGTAATAGTTGTCGGCGTCGCTCGAGCACTGGCTGCTCTTCGACTTCTTGTCGATCACCTTGTAGTTCGCCGCCCGGCTCCCGCACGACGCCTTCGCGATGGTGGCGTTGGCGGTGGTGCCGCCCAGCGTGACGCAATCGCCGATGTTGGCGCTGAAGTCGGTGTTTCCACTGGTCGTCGACGGCTTGCCGGTGGTGGTTCGGCCAGGCGACGCCTTCGGTGTGTTGGTGACCGAGACGGCGTCGACGGTGCCGTTGTTCACCGCGGGCTGCGCGCGGCCGCTGATGGTGGAACTACAGCCGACCAGCAGTAAGGCGGCAGTCGCGACAAATACCGCGAATACGACACGCGACGACGTCAGTTGACCAGACACGTACAGTCCTCCCGAGCTGTAACGCTCCGAACTCACACCCCCGCGGGAATTCGAAGTAAACATTGCGGTGCTTCTAAATCCCCGCCATGCATACACCATAAACCGGACACCCGTCGACTTCACAATGGAATCGAGCCGCTCGCAACCGATCTGGGATGAACGGCGGCCGCCGCGTGCCTGCCCACCCACCGGGTGCACCCGGCACCAGCACTTTCGCCGAACAGCACGACCGGCGACATCGATCACTCCACCACCGTCGCTGCCGCGGGCACACCCGCCGCAGCGGTTACCCTGAGGGACGCACCCGATGCTCGGCGGTCAGGAGGTGACCCCATGGTTTCGGCAATGGCAGCCGGCGGCTTCGACGCCGCCGACCCGGCCGCCGGTAAGTTGGCCGCGCCCAAAGAGATGCTGGTCGACCCGCGATTCATTCGGCTCGCCGATCAATTCTTCGGCATGTTCACCCAGCCGAGCCGAGGCGGCGGCGCACTGTCCGTGTACCTCGACGGCAAACCGGTGGTCGACATCTGGGGTGGCTGGGCAGGCAAGGACCGCCGCTGGAACGGCGACACGGTCGCACTGACTTTCTCGACCGGCAAGGGCGTCGCGTCGACCGTGGTGCACCGGCTGGCCGAGCGCGGCCTGATCGACTACAACGCGCCGGTCGCCACCTACTGGCCCGAATTCGGGGCGCACGGCAAAGGCGACATCACAGTGCGCGACGTGCTCGCGCATCGGGCGGGCCTGCACCGCGTGCGCGGCCTGGTCCCCGGCCGCGAGGGCATCCTCGACTACGACGCGGTGATCACCGCGCTGGCCGAGAGCCCGCCGGACCCGCGGCGCATCCGCACCTCCGGCTATCACGCGATCACCTTCGGCTGGCTGGTCGCCGAGATCGTGCAGCGCGTCACCGGTGACCCGTTCGCCGACGTGGTGCGCAGGGAGATCGCCGAGCCGCTCGGCCTCGACGAATTCTGGTTCCGGGTGCCGGAATCCCAGCGGTATCGGATCGCCAAGATCTTCCCGCACCTGAGCCCGCCAGGGATCCGCTGGAACACCGCCTCGTCGGTGCTGTCCTGGGTCCGGCCGATCCGCGGGATCGCCGAGGCGGGCATGCCGGAGAGCTTCGACGAGCTGATCCGCGACCCCAGGGTGCACGATGCGGTGATGCCCGGTTTCAACGGCGTCTTCTCGGCGCGGGCGCTCGGCAGGATGTACGGCGCCTTGGCCAACAACGGCCGGGTCTTCGTCGAACGGCCGGGCAGGCAGGAGACCGTGCAGTTCCTGCTGCCGGAGACGATCGAGGCGCTCAACCAGGTGCAGCCCGCCGAGAGCAGGGACTACGTGCTCGGTTTGCCGTTGCGCTTCACCCTCGGCTATCACCGGCCGGTGCTGATGTCCAAGCAGCAGCCGCGAAAGGCGTTCGGCCACTACGGCGTCGGCGGTTCCGGCGCCTACGCCGATCCGGAGCTGGGGATGTCGATCGCGTTCGTCACCAATCGGCTCGGCAACGCGGTGACCGCGCTCGGCGACGCCAGGCTGGCTCGGCTGGCGGCAACCGCGCGCAACACGGTGCGCCGGGCGAAACCGTCCGTTGTCGTCGACGAGACCGAGGGCTAGGGCTCGGGTCGAAGGCCCCCGGAGGCGTCGGCTGGGACTTCGACACTGGCCCTAGGGCCCGGGTCGACGTTTCGGTCGGATGCGTCCCAGGGCCCCGGCCCTAGGGTCGGTCGAACCGCAAGGCCCCTGAGTTCGTACCTATAGATATGGACGCCGGCACACCCGCGCCCGGCATTGGCGAGCCGAGGCACCCTCGACTCTTCTTGCTGCACGCGGCGGCCGCAGGCCTCGACTTCGACAGGTACTTCCGCTGGCGCCGAGCCAGGGAGGGCGATCCGTTCTTCGTCCGCTTCCCCAACTTCGGCACCGGGCTGTTCACCGGGACCGCCGAAGGCGCCCGCGAGCTGTTCCGTGCACCGGCCGACGGGGTCGAGCCACCACGGCCGAATCCGATCGAACCGCTGGTCGGCAGCGCGTCGCTGATCCTGACGGCAGGCGAACGGCATCGCCGCGACCGCGCAGTGCTCGCGCCCGCCTTCCACGGCACACGGATTCGCGAGTACGGCGCCATCATCCGGGAATCCACGCTGCAGGAGCTGGCGGGCGGCGCCGAGGGGCAGGTGTGGCGGCCAGGCGCCCGCATCGACTCGCGGGCGGCGGCGCGGGCGATCACGCTGCGGGTGATCCTCGAGGCCGTGTTCGGGGCGTCCAGCCGACAGCGGCAAGCCGAATACCTCAGTGCCGTAGCGGAATTCCTGTCCACCTTCTCCGGGCCGCTGATGCTGCTTCCGGTGTTGCGCCACGGGATGTTCGGCCGGGCACCGTGGGATCGGTTCGTCGCGGCACGCGAGCGGCTGGATCGGCTCATCCGCGCCGACATCGCACGCAGGCGCGGCGGGGACTCCTCCGACGACATCCTCGGTCTGCTGCTGCAGACCGAGGACACCGACCGCACCGATGACGAGCTGTGCGAACAACTCCGGACGCTGGTCGTCGCCGGGCACGAGACCACCGCGACCACGTTGGTCTGGGCGCTGTACCACGTGCATCGCGACCCGGCCACGCTGGAACGGCTGCGCATCGAGTTGCAGGAAGCAGGGCCCGACGCCGATCCGCTCGACCTGGCACGGCTGCCCTATCTCGATGCGGTGTGTCAGGAAACCCTGCGCCTGCACCCGCCGGTGCCGATCGTGCTGCGCAGGCTGACCGAGCCGTTCGTGCTGCGCGGGGTCGAGCTGGCTGCGGGGGACACGATGGGGATCGCCGTTCCGTTGCTGCATTCGGATCCGCAGGTGTGGTCGCAGCCACAGCGTTTCCAGCCGGAGCGGTTCGTCGGGCGCAAGTACCGGCCCTTCGAATTCGCACCCTTCGGTGGTGGCCATCGGCGGTGCGTCGGGGCGTCGCTGGCGGACTACGAACTGCGAATCACGTTGGCTACCATTCTCAGCCGGGTACGCCTGCGCCTCACCCCGCGATACGCGAACGGCCGTACGCCAATCTCGGTGCCGCACAACATAGCAACCGGTCCGCATCACTCGATTCCGTTCGACGTGGTGAGTGATTTACATCACCAAGATGTTTGATGATCCCAGCATCGCGGCGGACCAGCACGCTTCGGCGGCGAACCGGACACGCCGACGTGACCGGTAACTTTCACGAAGTCGGCCCATGCGTGCCGGGTTATGTGACGGCTACCACACCGTGCGGTCTGCTCGAATCACTATGAAACGCAACTGGCTTCGAGCCGCACCGGGACGGTAGGAAGGACAGCAGGGTCGGGCCGTCAATACCCGTGGTGCCACTGTGTCGGCGCCACGCCGAATGAGAGATCTCCTCACGCGCGCGCAAGGTGCGGGTGGGCGAGGGATGGAATGGACGAGAAACCTATGCATGCCGCTTCGCACACCGGGTCGCTACCTGCTCACCAGCGGAGAGCGCAGCTAACCCGCAGGATGCGGGCGGGCGCCCTGTTGTCCGCGACGATCGCGGCGGCGAGTGTCCTGCTCGTCGCGCCTGCCACCGCCGACCCCATCCCCGGGCTCGGCACCGGATCGGCAGGCTCGGCCCCCGCGCCCGGTCCGCAGCAGCCGAACTTCGCACCACCCTCGATCAGCATCGCCGACGGCGAGGTCGTCGGGGTGGCCCAGCCGATCATCATCAACTTCAAAGACCCGGTCACCGACCACGCGACCGCCGAGAAGTTCATCAAGGTCACCTCCTCCAAGAACGCGCCGGGCCACTTCACCTGGCGCGGCGACAAGCAGGTGCGCTGGCGGCCGAACGACTTCTGGCCGGACAACACCGACGTGCAGGTGCAGGCGGGCGACACGCGAAGCGCCTTCCGGATCGGCGATGCGTTCGTCAGCACCGCCGACGACACCACCCACACCATCACGATCACCCGCAACGGTGAGGTGGTGAAGACGATGCCGACCTCGATGGGCAAGCCCAAGCACGAGACCCCGAACGGCATCTACATCGTCGGCGAACAGCTGCGCAAGATGATCATGGATTCGTCCACCTACGGCGTTCCGATCACCGACCCAGAGGGCTACAAACTCGAGGTCGAGTACGCGACCCGCATCTCCAACAGCGGCATCTTCGTGCACGCCGCCCCGTGGTCGGTCGGCCAGCAGGGCAAGTCCAACTCCAGCCACGGCTGCTTGAACGTGAGCACCGAGAACGCCAAGTGGTTCATGGAGAACTCGCGCAAGGGTGACCCGGTCGTCGTGGCGAACACCAACGGCGGGACGCTGAGCGCCAGTGATGGTCTCGGCGACTGGAACTGACATCGCCTGACCGATAGCACAACCGAATAATCCGACGCTGTGGCGCGGGACCTGAGGCAAAGGTCCCGCGCCACAGCTGTTTTCGGGCGAGCTATCGAGCGGCAACGAAACGCGTTCTTCGCGTGAAGCTGCTGGCAGATCGCCCCGTGAACCGATGCACAACCTCTCCGCACTAAATGATCAATTTTCACAAAGTTGCTGTTCGGTATGTCTGGCTTTGATTCACTATCCCGGTGCTCCGAGTGTTCAGCGTTACGGCGGTTGGTGTTAACCGACTGTTTGCTCCAGTCCGTAGAGTGCGCGACGTGCGAGCCAAGCCGGAGCGAGTTCTCCCCCCACCGCGCGGACGCGGATTGCGCAACCGGCCCTGGCAGGACTACGCCCTGTTCCTGGTGCTCGTCGTCCCGAACCTCGCGCTGCTGACGCTGTTCGTTTACCGGCCGCTGGTCGACAACATCCGGCTCTCGTTCACCGACTGGAACATCTCCGACCCGCTGGTCACCTTCATCGGATTCGACAACTACACCGAATGGTGGGGTCGCACCGATTCCTGGGAAATCGTCACCAACACCGTGGTTTTCACGCTCGCCGCCGTGGTCGGCAGCATGGTCCTCGGCCTGGCGCTCGCCATGCTGCTCGACCGGAAACTGTTCGGCCGCAATGTGGTCCGCTCGGCCATCTTCGCGCCGTTCGTGATCTCCGGCGCTGCCATCGGCGTTGCCTTCCAGTTCATCTTCGATCCGAGCTTCGGCCTTGTCCAAGATCTGCTGCACCGCCTCGGCGTCGACAAGGCGCCCGACTTCTACCAGAACCCGAACTGGGCGCTGTTCATGGTGACGGTGACCTACATCTGGAAGAACCTCGGCTACAGCTTCGTCATCTATCTGGCGGCGCTGCAAGGAGTTCGGGCCGAGCTGATGGAGGCGGCCGAGATGGACGGCGCCTCGCGCTGGACCACCTTCACCAAGGTGCTGCTGCCGCAGCTGCGACCGACCACGTTCTTCCTGTCGATCACGGTGCTGCTGAATTCGCTGCAGGTCTTCGACATCATCAACGTGATGACCCGCGGCGGGCCGCTCGGCACCGGCACCACGACGATGGTCTACCAGGTCTATCAGGAATCCTTCGTCAACTTCCGCGCCGGCTACGGCGCGACCGTGGCCACCATCATGTTCCTGGTGCTGCTGGTCGTCACGCTGATACAGGTGCGCGTCATGGATCGGAACGAACAGTGAGCATCGAAACACCCGCCGCAGTGCGGGTTCGGCCGTTGTCCTACCAGCAACGGCAACGCGCGGTGACGGTGCTCGGCTACGCGGCCATGGTGTGTGTGCTGATCATCGTCGGCGTTCCGCTGTTCTGGATCGTCATCACCTCGTTCAAGGAACGCCCCGACATCTACGTGCAGCCCGCGGTGTACTGGCCGCACAGCTGGCGCCCGGAGAACTACGCCGACGCCACCACCAAACTGCCGTTCTGGACCTTCCTGACCAACTCGCTGATCGTCACCGGAGTCGTCTCCGCGGTGAAGTTCGTGCTCGGCGTGTTCAGCGCCTACGGGCTCGTCTTCCTGCGGTTCCCCGGCAAGTCGGTGATCTTCCTGGTGATCATCGCGGCACTGATGGTGCCCAACCAGATCACCGTCATCTCCAACTACGCGCTGATCGCCCAGCTCGGCTGGCGAAACACCCTGCAGGGCATCATCGTTCCGCTCTGCGGCGTCGCGTTCGGCACCTTCCTGATGCGCAACCACTTCCTGTCGCTGCCCTCGGAGGTCATCGAGGCCGCGCGCATGGACGGCGCCAACTGGTGGCGGCTGCTGACCAGGGTGGTGCTGCCGATGTCCGGGCCGACCATGGTCGCGTTCGCGGTGGTCACGCTGGTCAACGAATGGAACGAATACCTGTGGCCGTTCCTGATGGCCGACGGACCCGAGGTCGCCACGCTGCCGGTCGGCCTCACCCTCTTGCAGAACACCGAGAATCCGAGCGTCACCAACTGGGGACCCGTGATGGCAGGCACGTTGCTCACGATGCTGCCGATCCTCGTGGTGTTCCTTGTGCTGCAACGTCACATGATCAAAGGCCTCACCTCCGGTGCGGTCAAGGGTTAGGAGAAACCAGTGTCCCCATCCAAGTTCCCCGGATTGTCGCGGCGCGGATTCATCGGTCTGGCAGGCGCGGCGACCGCGGGTGCGGTGCTCACCGCGTGTGCGGGCGGCGGCGGTGGCGCCAAGCAGGGCGGCGACGCCAAGACCATCAACTTCTGGTCCAACCACCCTGGCGCTTCGAAGGATTTCGAAACCGAGCTGATCAAGCGCTTCCAGGAGAAGTACCCCGACCTGAAGGTCAACCTGATCGACGCGGGCAAGAACTACGAGGAGGTGTCGCAGAAGTTCAACGCGGCGCTCTCCGGTGGTGAGCTGCCCGATGTCATTGTGCTGTCGGATGTCTGGTGGTTCAACTACGCGCTCAACGGCACCATCGAGCCGCTCGACGCGCACTTCGGCGGGGCAGGCGTGCAGCTCGACGACTACGTCGACTCGCTCGCCGCCGACTACCTGTTCAACGGCAAGCACTACGCACTGCCGTACTCGCGGTCGACGCCGCTGTTCTACTACAACAAGGACGTCTGGGCGAAAGCCGGTCTGCCGGACCGTGGTCCGAACAGCTGGCAGGAATTCGACGAGTGGGGCCCGAAGATCCAGTCGGTCGTCGGCGAGGGCAAGCTCGCGCACGGCTGGGGCGACGCCAAGAACTACCTCGCTTGGACGTTCCAGGGTCCCAACTGGACCTTCGGTGGTGCGTACTCCGACAAGTGGGCGCTGAAGTTCAACGACCCGGCCACCATCGCGTCCGCGCAGTTCTTCCGCGACTCGATCCACACCAAGAAGTACGCGGGCATCAAGCCGCAGATCGCCGTCGACTTCGGTGCAGGCGTGATCGCCTCCACCATCGCCTCCACCGGTGACCTCAAGGGGATCACGCAGAATGCGGAAGGCAAGCTGCAGTTCGGCACCGCGTTCCTGCCGCACCCGAACGGGCCGGGCGTCACCACCGGCGGCGCGGGCCTCGCGATCCCGGCGCGCATCTCCGACGAGCGGAAGATGAACGCGCTCAAGTTCATCGAGTTCATCACCAACCCGACCAACACCGCGTACTTCTCGCAGAACACCGGGTACATGCCGGTGCGCAAGTCCGCGGTCAGCGATCCGAGCGAGCAGGACTTCCTGGCGAAGAACCCGAGGGCGAAGGTCGCCATCGACCAGTTGGCCGTGACCAAGTCGCAGGACTACGCCCGGGTGTTCGTGCCGGGCGGCGACCAGCTGATCGGCACCGCGCTCGAGCAGATCGGCCTGCAGAACCAGGACCCGGCAACGGTTTTCGCCGGCCTCACCGGGCAGCTGCAAGCCATCATCGACCGGCAGATCACGCCGAAGCTGCCCAAGTAGCACCCGTATCGGTGGCGGCCACCCAGGTGGCCGCCACCTCTGGTTCACACGAGGAGACCGACGCCCATGGCCACAGTGCAGTTCGACGGGGTGACGCACCTGTACCCCGGCGCGCCGACGCCCGCGGTCGACAGCCTGGAGATCGACATCGCCGACGGGGAATTCATCGTTCTCGTCGGTCCATCGGGCTGTGGGAAGTCGACCAGTCTGCGCATGCTTGCCGGGCTCGAATCGGTGGAGGCCGGTCGAATCCTCATCGGCGGCAAGGACGTCACCGGTCTGCCGCCGCGGGCAAGGGACGTGGCGATGGTGTTCCAGAGCTATGCGCTGTACCCGAACATGACCGTCGCGGAGAACATGGGCTTCGCGCTGCGCAACGCGGGAATGAGCAAGGCCGACACCCTGATTCGGGTGCAGGAGGCGGCCAAGATGCTCGAGCTCGAACCGCTGCTCGACCGGAAACCGGCGAAACTGTCCGGCGGCCAACGCCAACGCGTCGCCATGGGCCGCGCCATCGTCCGCAGGCCGCAGGTCTTCTGCATGGACGAGCCGCTGTCCAACCTCGACGCCAAACTCCGCGTCAGCACCCGCTCCCAAATCGCCGCGCTGCAAAAGCGACTCGGCACCACCACGGTCTACGTCACCCACGACCAGGTCGAGGCCATGACCATGGGCGACCGGGTCGCCGTTCTGCTCGACGGCAAGCTCCAGCAGATCGCCGCGCCACGGGACCTGTACGACAACCCGGTCAACACCTTCGTCGCAGGCTTCATCGGCTCACCGGGCATGAACCTGCTCGACGCCCCGGTCCGCGACGGCGCCGCCGTGCTGGACGACCTGCGAATCCCGTTGCCGCCCACCGCGAAAACCGGCAGCAGGGTCACCGTCGGCATCCGCCCGGAATCCTGGGACGTCACCACCGAACAGGACGGCCTGACCGTCGCCGCCGAACTCCTCGAAGAGCTCGGCGCCGAATCCTTCGTCTACAGCCACGGTGTCGCCGAAGACTGGAACAGCCAGTCCGGCAAGGTAGTAGCGCGCGTCGACCGCCGCTTCCAAGTCGCCCTCGGCGACCGCCTCCGCCTCACCCCCAAACTCGAAGAGATCTTCTTCTTCGACGCCACCACCGGCCTCCGCCTCCGCTGAATCACCACAGCCGTAGCGAACGCGGCGAGCCGGGGCATTACCCGAACGGTAATGCCCTCGGCCTGCGTGGATTACCAGATTTTGACGCGTTCGGCGGGGGCCAGGTACAGGGCGTCGCCTTCCTTTACGTCGAACGCTTCGTGGAAGCTGTCGATGTTGCGGACGACGGCGTTGCAGCGGAACTCCGGCGGCGAGTGCGGGTCGACGGCGAGGCGGCGGACGGCCTCCTCGGTGCGGGCCTTGGTGCGCCAGACCTGGGCCCAGCCGTAGAAGACGCGCTGCAGGCCGGTGAGGCCGTCGATGACCGGAGCCTCGGCGCCGTCGAGGGAGATCTGGTAGGCCTGCAGGGCGATGGAAAGGCCGCCGAGGTCGCCGATGTTCTCGCCGATGGTGAATTCACCGTTGACGGTGTGCTCGTCGGAGAGGTCCTTGGGCGAAAGCACGTCGTACTGGTCGATCAAAGCCTTTGTCCGCTTGCCGAATTCGGTGCGATCGTCGTCGGTCCACCAGTCGATCATGTTGCCGTCGCCGTCGTACTTGGCGCCCTGATCGTCGAAACCGTGGCCGATTTCGTGGCCGATCACCGCGCCGATACCGCCGTAATTGGCGGCGTCGTCGGCATTCATGTCGAAGAACGGCGGCTGCAGAATCGCGGCGGGGAAGACGATTTCGTTCATGCCGGGGTTGTAGTAGGCATTCACGGTCTGCGGTGTCATGAACCATTCGCCGCGATCGACCGGACCGCCGAGCTTGTTCAGGTCGCGATCGTGATCGGCGGCGTAACCGCTGCGGAAGTTGCCGACGAGATCGGCCGGATCGATGACCACGTCCGAGTAGTCGCGCCAGGTGTCCGGGTAGCCGATCTTCGGGGTGAACTTCTCCAGCTTGGCCAGCGCGGCCGCCCTGGTGTCCGGCCCCATCCAATCCAGCTGAGCGATGTTGCGGCGGTAGGCCTCCTGCAGGTTGGCGACCAGCTCCACCATCCTGGCCTTGGCCTCCGGCGGGAAGTGTTGCGCAACATACAGTTTGCCGACCGCCTCGCCGAGCAGATCCTGCACGAGACCGACACCGCGCTTCCAGCGCTCCCGGTTCTCCTGCGCGCCGGTCAGCGTGCGCCCGTAGAAGCCGAAGCTCTCCTCGACGAACGCGTCGGTGAGATATTGTGCGCGCGAACGGAACACCCGCCATGCGGCCCAGGCCTGCCAGTCCGCCTGCGACGCCGCCGACCACACCTCGGCGAAAGTGGTCAGGTAGTCCGGCTGCCGGACAACGACCTCGGCGAAGACCTCGGGACCTGACTTCTCGGTGCCTTCGGCGAGACCCGACGTCCATGCCGCCCAATCGAACTCGGGATGCGCGGCGACCAGCGCGTCGAACGTGGTCAGGTTGTAGCTGCGTTCAGCGTCCCTGCGGCGCACCACATCCCAGTGCCCGGCGGCCAGCTTGCGCTCGAGCTCGAACACCCGCTGCCCGACCGTGTCCAGATCGGCGGGGAGCACCGCGGCGACCCTGGAATCGGCGGCGGCCAAGGCGAATACACGGCCGATGTGCGCGATGTACTCGGTGCGAATGTCGGCGTATTCGTCCTGGCGGTAATACGACTCGTCGGGCAGACCGATGCCGGACTGGGTGGCATGCGCCAGGTAGCGGCTGGAGTCCTTGTCATCTGTGTCGACATACACCCCGACGGCCCCGCCGACGCCCGTGCGCTGCAGTCTGCCGAGCAGCCCGGCGAACGCGCTGCGGTCGGCGACCTCGTGAATCGCGGCGAGCTCGCCTGCGATCGGCGTGAGACCCGCCGCCGCGACGGCGTCGGTGTCCATGAAGCTGGTGTAGAGGTCGCCGATCTTGCGGGCATCGGTGCCGGGTGCCGCAGACTCGGCGGACGCGTTCTGGATGATCGCTTGGACGTCCAACTCCGCCTGGTCGTACAGGGTGCGGAAGGCGCCGTCCACCGCGCGGTCGGCCGGAATCTCGTAGTCGTCCAGCCATGCGCCGTTGACATGCGCGAACAGGTCGTCCTGTACCCGTACGCCCTGGTCGAGATAGGTCAGATCGATACCGGAAGGACTGGTCAGCTCGGAAGTCACGCTCTCCAGTATGCCCACGGACGACAAGTGCCCGACGGAGTCGGCATAGGGATGGCAGCCTGAGCGGCCGGGGTCTGTGCAGCGGCGGGAAAGTAGGCCCCCGGCCGCGAAACGGCCGGGGGGATAAGCGGTGGGGTCGGTCAGACAGTCAGTGCGAGGCGATCGAACTCGCCGTCGTGCACGCCGAGCAGGAAGGCATCCCACTCCTGCGGGGTGTAATCGAGAACAGTGGTGCCGTGCCGCAATGTGGTGCTGCCGTCGGCGGCGGTGTGCGCGATCAACGCACCGCTCGTTCGGCTGCGCGCCCGCAGCGTGTCGAGGAACGCATTCCATTCGTGCGCGGAGATGGTGACGATGGGCTCTTCGGCGGGGTGGTTGGCCGGATTGCGGCGGTATTTGCTGTCTCTGATGAGCACCGCGTCGCCCTCGAAGCGAACCTCGACACATTGATTGCCGTTGTTCGACCGAGTCGACGTGAACCAATCAGTGAAAACCGACCGGGGGGTTGCGGTGGTGGCCATGGGCTGGATTTTACACGCGCGCATAGGCCCTGATCAGGCTCGATGACTCGTCACAGTCCAGCGATTGCTCTTGTGCGCGAACGTAAGCGAAGCTCAGATCGCGCACCAGATCGGGGTCGTCGACCGCGCCACCGAACACCGCGCTCTCCGCCCAGCCGAAGGTCGGCAGGCGCGCACCGGCGAAGTCGATGAGGTGAAAACTGGACCCGCCGAGCACCGCGCCCGCGGGCGCGGCGAACGGGATGACCCGCACCTCGACGGTGTCGAGTTCGTCGATCAGGTCGGCCAGATGGGTGAGTTGCTCGCGCAGCACCTCGCCGCCCCCGGTTTGCTGCCGCAGCGTGCCCTCGCCGAGCACCGCGGTCAGCTCCACCGGCTCGGCGCCGCGCAGCCGCTGCTGCCTGCGCATCCTGATGGCGACCAGCTGCTCGACCTGCACCGGGCGGATCATCACATCGGCGCTGATCAACGCGCGGGCATAGTCTTCGGTCTGCAGCAGCCCAGGCACGATCAGACTGTCGTAGCTGCGAATGCTCTGCGCGCCGGATTCCATGCCGTACAGCCGCTGCAGTTCGGGGCCGATCAGCGCGGACGACTTGGTCCACCAGCCGCGTTCCTTGCTCGCGTCGAGCAGCGCGAGCAGTTCCTCGCGTTCCTCGGCCCCCACCTCGAGCAGCTCGAGTACCGGGCCGATGGTGTTGGTGGTGAGCACGCGCCTGCCCTTTTCCACGTGCGACCAGTTGGCCGGGGTGAAACCGACCCGCTTGGCGAATCCCGCCGAATCGAAGCCGCGTTGCTCGCGCAGCTCCCGCAGCCGCAACACCAGTTCCCAGCGGGCAACAGTAGGCGAGACGGGTGCCATGACAGGCGATCGTACGCGCCGCCGACTCACCGGCGTGTGACTATTGTCAAGCAGGTAGCACCGCACTATGGTCTGGTCTCAGCGGTCGATTCTCCCCACTTCACGCGATCCACCCGCATCGAGGCGAGGTTCGTCATGAGTATTCCCCGCACTGAGCCAGGCAGTCTGCCGGCAACCACGGACTTCACGGCGATTCAGGACGCCATCGCCCGCTGCCGCTGCTATCGCAAGGAACACGGCCTCTACGGCATCGTCGATCCCGCGCTCGGCCGAATCATGTTGGAGATCGGCGCGGTCGGTGCGGTCGTGATGCCCGCCGCCCTCGGCAAACAAGTGCGTGCGCGACTCATCGCCACCCCGCCCGAGCAGCGGCCTGGCCCGATCATCGCGCACCCGCGCTCGGACCGGTGGACCTTCCTGACCGGCCCGACCGACAACTCGTATCTGGACACCGAACTCTTCGCCGACCTGTTCCGGGTCTGCGCCGCGGTCGCGCTGCCAGGCAGCAGCATCGTGCTGCCGTCGCCGACCGACGAGAACACCGGCTATCGCAGCTGGATTGCCGCGCCCGAGAGCGACTTTCGCCGCGACCTCGGCGATGTTCTCGCCGCAACGAGGGCCTGCGCGGCGATCAAGGAGTAGGGCGTGGCGTCAGCGTGATGCTGAAGCGATCCTCGATGTTCTGGTTCCAGTCCCGCTCGCACTGCTCGATCTTCGACTGGTCGTTGCCCGCGTTGTTCAGGCAGTCGACGAGATCCTTGCCGCCGGTTTTGACGAAGAAGCTGTAGCCGACGATGGTGAACACGATCGCGGCGATCAGGCCGAGCGCGCCGAGGACCAAACCGGTGATCGCCATGCCCTTGCCGCCCGAACGCACCGCCGCGATGAGGCCGAAGATGATCGCGAGCACACCGAAGAGGTAGCCGCCGACCAGCGTCCAGCAACTCAGCACGGCAAGGATGCCGAGGACAAGGGCGGTGATCGCCAGACCTTTACCCTTCGGCGACTCCTGCCAGGCGGGCTGCCCGCCGGGATAACCGCCCTGCGGCGGATACCCGGGCGGCGGGTACTGACCGGGGGGCGGGGGCGGATACTGCGACATGGACTTCCTCTCCGTCAGTGCCTCGCACTGCGCCTCCGGACGAACGAGCCCGGAGGGAGTGCGCGGGGATCGCCTACTGATCGCATGCACTACCGGCGGATGTTAATGCCCCTCCTGCTATTGAGCACCGAGCCGCGCGTGCATCTCCCACACCAGAATTTCCGAGGGCCTGCGCGCGATGACCCGCTGGCCGCCGGTCCTGGTCAGCCGGACCGCGTCGCCCTCGTCCAGGGTGCCGACGCCCTCCATCTCCACCTCGCCGCGGGCGACGAAAACGTGCAGGTACGGTGCGTCGGGCAGATCGATCGCCTGCTCGGGATCGCCGGACATGCGGGCAACGTGGAAGGCCGCGTGGCTGCTGTTGATCGCGATGGCGGTGCGATCGCGGTAGCGCGGCAGGCCTGCGGCCACCGTCACCAGGCCGCCTGCCGCCAAGCTGTCGTCGATCTCCAGCTGTTGATAGCCGGGGGTCAGACCGGGCTCGTCCGGGACCACCCACATCTGCACGAAATGCACCGGCTCCGCGTGCTCGGTGCCGCCGAGCCGCCACGAGTCGTTCTTCTCCGAATGCAGGATGCCGGTGCCCGCGCTCATCCGCTGCGCCAGCCCTGGGTAGATCACGCCGCTGTGGCCGAGCGAGTCCTGGTGCACCAGGCTGCCGCCGAGCACCCATGTCACGATCTCCATGTCCCGGTGCGGATGGGTATCGAAGCCCTGACCGGGGGAAACGACATCATCGTTGTTGACGAGCAGCAATCCGTGGTGGGTGTTGTCGGGGTCGTAGTGCTCGCCGAACGAGAACGAATGCTTGGAATCCAGCCACGAAATCCGCGTCTTCATGCGGTCGCCGGCTCGATGGACGTCGATGTGTGGGGTCGTGAGTGTGGACATCATGGTCCTCCTCTCGGGCCGTGCACCGATCACCTTTCAGGGTAGGAGCACTTCCGTGGCGGTACTCCATATTCCTAGTAAATTGTCCTGCACTCGGTATTTTACGCGAGCGACCAGTGGGTGAACGTCAGGCGAGCAGAACCAACCGGTACGTCGACCCGGCGCACGACCTCGGCGGTGACCACCGCGCTGTCCACTGCCGAATCGGCACCGGATTCGTAACATGATGTGCGGCAACGAAACCGGAGGTGACGAACGAATGCGACCCGAAGCGCTCGACCGCATCGAGCGACAGCTCCGCAGCGAAGCACGCCGGGACGGCATCGCCCATTTCGTCGTCGGCGTCGCGGTTTTCCGCGACCGCAAACTTCTGGTGGTCCGCCGCGTCCCCGACGATTACCACGGCGGCATGTACGAACTACCCGGCGGCGGAGTCGAATCCGATGAAACGTTCGCCGAGTGCGTGGCCAGGGAACTGTACGAGGAAACCGGCCTCCGGGTCCGCACCATCACCGACTTTCTCGGCGGCTTCGACTACGCCACCAGAACCAAGTCGAGGGTCCGCAAATACAGCTTCATGGTCGACGTCGAACCCGGCGAGGTCGCGCTGGCGCCCGGCGAGCACGACGCGTTCGCATGGATCGACGCCGACATCCTCGACGAACTGCCGATGGCGCCGGACATGCGCGAGGCGGTCAGCGCGCTGGTCACCGACGCGCACTGATTCGGCACCGCGTCGCGGAAGCAACTAACCTCACGGCGTGTCCACTGGTCGCTCCGAGAGCCCGATCCCCGCGGACGAGCGGCCGGTGCCGTTGCGCAATGCGCTGCGCGAAAGTCCGGGTGTGTTGCGGCTGGCCGTCGTGCGGTTCGCCGGCCAATTCGGCGACGGCATGTTCCAGGCGGCGCTGTCCGGGGCGATCCTGTTCAATCCGGAGCGGCAGACCGATCCGCTGGCCATCGCGGCCGGATTCGCGGTGTTGCTGCTGCCGTACTCGGTGATCGGGCCGTACGCAGGGGCACTGTTGGATCGCTGGGATCGGCGCACGGTGCTGCTCGTCGCGAACGTGCTGCGTGCGGTGTTGATCGGGGTGGTGTGCGCGGGGCTGCTCGCCGGGATCGGGGAGACGCCGCTGCTGCTTCTCGCGCTGGCCGTGGTCGGGATCAGCCGGTTCGTGCTGTCGGGCGTGTCGGCGGCGCTGCCGAAGGTGCTCGCCCAGGAATGGCTGGTGCCGATGAACTCGGTGCTCGCCACGGTGGCCTCCGGCTGTGCCGGGCTCGGCGCGGCCACCTCGGTGGCGGTGATCGGGCTGGTCGGGGCAGGCGACTTCGGGTCGGCGGTGGCGGTCGCGATCAGCGGCGTCGGGTCGGTGGTGAGCGCGCTGTTGGCGGCCGGGTTCGCGCCGAGGGTGCTCGGGCCGGAGCCGTCGGAGGTCCAAGCGAACGAGAGCACGGTGCGTGCCATCGCCACCGGCTTGCGCACGGGCGCGACGGCGGTGTGGGAATCGGCGCACGTCACCACGGCGATGCTCGGCATCGGTGCGCATCGAATCGTGTTCGGCACCAACACCTTGATCATGGTGCTTGTGCTGCGGCAGGCGCCGACCGACGGGTCGGGGTTGAGCAACGGACTGCTCGGCTTCGGGGTGGCGATCGCCGCCGCCGCCTCGGGCATGCTGGTGGCGGCCGTGGTCGCGCCGTTCCTGATTCCGCGGCTCGGGCGGCCGCGCACGGTGGTGCTCGGGCTGGTGACCGCGACGGTGGTGCAGTTGACGCTGGTCACGCCGATCGCGCTGGCCCACGCCGGATCGGCGGTGCCGCGTGCACACCAGCTGCTGCTGGTCGGGGCGTTCCTGTTCGGGCTTGCCGGGCAGACGATCAAATTGACCGGCGACGCGACCATGCAGATCGACATCGACGACGCGCGCCGCGGACAGGTGTTCGCACTGCAGGACACGGTCTTCAACATCGCCTTCATCGTCGCGATTGCCGCTGCGGCACTGGTCATCCCGGATGACGGACGGTCGCTGGCCGTCGTGCTGGCCGGCGCCGTGATCTATTGCGTCGGCATCGCCGCGATCGTCGTCAACATGCGCGGACGCGGTGTCCTCACCCGCGGACGCAGCATCATCGCGCGCCGCCGCTGAGTCGACATCCGCAGGTCGGAAGGTGTGGATCAGGCGGTGATCGGACGGTCGTCGATATCGCGTCCTGCGCGGTTCATCCAGTGCGCCAAGAGGTATTCGGGCAGGTCTGTGTGTTTGCCCGGCGACGGGTCGGACATCGAGGCGGGGTCGTCGGGCTCCTGCAGTTGATCGTCGGCACTGCCGGGCTGGTCGAGTAGTCGATCCGGCTCCGGGGCAAGGGCTTCGGGTGGGGGCGCGTGCTCGGTGGCCGCGGCGTGGTCGGCGCGCACGATCCAGTTCAGGGGTTCGCTGAAGGCGTCGGCCGAGGTGCCGGTGATGTGGTGGTTCCAGGTGCCGTTACCGCTGGGGTCGGTATAGAAATGATCGAGGACGTTGTCGTCGTCCAGATCCAGGGCTGCCACGTCGGCGAGACCGACACCTCCGGTATCCCAGAGGGCGTCGTCGACGAGACCGTCGCCATCGAAGTCGAGCTGCACCGCGTCGGGCGCCCCCGATCCGGTCAGATTCAGATCCGCCTCGCTGGTCCAGACGTGCACCGTGCCGTCACCCGTGCCGAACACGTACTCGATCTCGTCCATGTGAGATTGGACGCACGCCAGCGCAGTTCGGTTCCCCTTCGCGCGGCATTCCGTGCCGACAGCGCCGACGACGCGAGGTCCCTCATTCGTTCTCGCTGGTCAGGTACGTTGTTGTCGCCTCGCCCCGAATCGAAAGGGAGTCAACGCGACATGGCTTTTCCAGTGCGACACGCGGTGCGAAAGCTACTACCCGGGTGGGGAACCCGGTCGTGTCCGTTGGCCGGGATCGCCGAGTAGCCCCCTGTCCGTGCCGCGTCGATCCGGAGTCACCGCGCCCTTGGCACCGATGCTGGTCGGTGCACTACTGCTCATCCTGCCCGTCCCACCCGCGCAGGCCGGTCCGCTCCCGTGGGCGCCCGCGCCGGTGAACAGTTGCGGCGAAATCGGTTTCGACCCGCGCGACCGGACACCCGATCCGGCACTGCCACCGCCGCCTCCGGTGACGCTGCCCGAACAACTCGACATCCCGGTGCCGATTCCCGAACTCACCCACGTCCCGGTGCCCGACCCGCCGCGGCACGAAACGCGGATCGATCCGCCGCGGTTGCCGCTCGACCCATGCCACACCCCGTGCCCCGAGGTCCGCGACATCGCGAAACCTGCGGCGGCGGATGCCGATCCACGCCGACTCCCCGAGAACGGCGCCGGAGCGCAACCGAGTTCCCCTGCGCCGCTTGCCCTGCCGCGGATCGCGATCAAACCGGAGATCGAACCCATCCCGATCCCGGTGCCTGGCGACGCCGCTGAAGCGGCGCCGCCTGCACCGCCCACCGTGGTGCACCCGATCGAGCCGGGTCCGCGCGTCGCAGCGGTCGCCGCGCCGCGCGTCGCAACCACCGAACTGGTCGGCCAGGTGACCGGGCACGGCTCGCAGAATCGCACCGACCTGCGCTGGCAGGTGGACGGCACCGACCTCGGCGTGATGTGGGAAACCAAGCCCGGTGAGATCGCCATGGTCTTCGGCGACACCTTCGGGAAGGGTTGGCAGGCGGGCGGGATGGGCAGCGACGACCAGGACTGGCGCAGCAACGTGCTCGGCTACAGCACCGATCGCGAACTGTCCGACGGGCTTTCGCTGGACACCATGGTGCAGGACAGCAGCTGCCACGCCGCCGAGATCCTGAGCAGCCGGAAGATCAAGAACTGGGAAACCACCACCATCCCGACCTCGGGATTCGCCCTCGGCGACCGCCAGTACCTGAGCTACATGTCGGTGAAACGATGGGAACGCATCCCCGGCATGTGGTGGAACAACTACGGCGGCCTCGCCTACTCCGACGACAACGGGCGCACCTGGACCAAGGACCAGCATGCCAAGTGGGACAACCTCTTCGGGGTCGGCCGATTCCAGGTGGCCGCAATGGTGCCGCAGGGGGAGTACGTCTATATGTTCGGCACGCCCAACGGCCGGATCGGCGTGATCGGGCTGGCCAGGGTGCCGAAAGGTCACGTGCTCAACAAGTCGGCCTATCAATACTGGGTGGGTGGCAGCTGGGCGCCGGCGGCGGAAAACCAGGCCACCCCCTTGGTTCTCGGTCTGGCCAGCGAGATCTCGGTGCGGTACGACCACGAGAGCGATCGGTGGCAGCTGGTGTATCTCGATCCAGGCCGTGGCGAGATCGTGCTGCGCACTGCGGCGAGCCCGCAGGGCGAGTGGACCGAGCCGGTGCCGTTGCTCTCCACCAGCGACTACCCGAAGTCCTATGGTGGGTTCATCCATCCGTGGTCGACCAGCAAGGATCTGTACTACACCCTGTCGGCCTGGGACAGCTACAACGTGTATCTCATGCACACCGAGCTGGATTCGCCGAACTGAGCCGGTTCAGGATCGATCGGCGTCGACGAACCGGACGAAGCCGCCCGCGTGGATCAGGGCGGGCGGATCCCGGTCCACATCCCACATCGTCAGCTCCGTCCTGCCGATGAGATGCCAGCCGCCTGGCGTGCCGCGCGGATACACCGCTGTGTAGCCACCGGCCAGGGCGACCGCGCCCGCGGGAATCGTGGTGCGCGACTGCGGCCTTCGCGGCACGGTCAATCGGTCGTCCGGGGAAGCCAGGTAGCCGAAGCCGGGGGCGAATCCGACGAACGCACACCGCCACACCGTGCCGGTGTGCGTCGCGACGACGTCGGCGGCACTCATCCCGAGCAGCCCGGCGACCTCCGCGAGATCGGCGCCGTCGTAGTGGACCGGAATGACGAGCGGGTCGTCCGGAGAATCGTTGTCCGACAATGTTCCACGGGAAACACTGCCCGAATTCGCCACTGCCGCAGACTCTTGCACCGCGGGCAGCAGCGTCACGAGTGCGCGGCGCACCGATTCCGCGTGCTCGGCCGAAAGTAGCGTGACGAGCACGGTTTCCGCCGCAGGCAGCACGTCTTCCACGCCGCCAAGCGGGTGCGCCCGCATGGCGTCGACCAGCTCGGCGACTTCCGCTCGCCCCAATGGCGTCACCAGCAGTGCGCGATCACCTGCCGCCCGGATCAACCGATCCGGGTCGGCTTTCTCGGACCCCTCGGTCACCGCGACAGACTCACTACTCAACAGAACGGTGCGACCGGCACCCCGGCCTCGTCCAAGCTGCTGCGGATGCGCCGCGCCATCTCGACCGCGGCCGGAGTATCGCCGTGCACGCAGATGCTCGCAGCCTGCACCGCTACCTCGCCCGATCCGTCGACCGCCCGCGCCTTGCCCGAGACGGCGATCGAAACCGCCTGCGCGACAGCCTCGTCGGTGTGCAGCACCGCGCCGGGCAGGCCGCGCGCGGCGAGGGTGCCGCTCGGCGTATAGGCACGGTCGGCGAAACCCTCACCGACGAACCGCACGGCGGCGGCCTCGGCCGCGTGTGCCAACTCGCTCCCGGCAGGGCCGAGCAGCGCCAGGCTCGGGTCGTACTCGGCAAGCGCGGCCAGCACCGCGTCCGCGAACCTGCGCTCACGCGACGCCGAATGGTAGAGCGCACCATGGGGTTTCACATAGCGAACCCGATCGCCCGCCGCCTTGGCGAACGCGTCGAGACTGCCGATCTGATACAGCACCTCATCACGCAGTTCGGCCGGATCCATCACGATGTCGCGGCGGCCGAAGCCGGCCAGGTCCCGGTAGCCGACATGCGCCCCGATCCGCACGCCCTTCTCGACGGCAAGCGCGCAGGCCCTGCGCATGATCGAGGGGTCACCAGCGTGGAACCCGCAGGCGATGTTGGCGCTCGTGACGATGTCGAGCATCGCCGCGTCGTCGCCCATCGTCCACGGACCGAAGCCCTCGCCGAGATCGCTGTTCAGATCCAGCGGCATATGCACCCTTCCGTGGAGTTGTATCGGAGACAGACTCCTGATTCTGGTTCCGACGACCTTCCACAAGCAAGAATGCCCGATACGTAGCGAAGTATCCGCAGCTCACCGGCAAACATCCGCCCCGGTTCACCCCGGTATGCGATGGCCGGAGATCCGGCGACCTGGGTCACAGCGCGATGGTCGAGGCCGGTGTCGGCAAGTACGCTCGGACCAATCATGGCCACGTATTTCGATCCGAAGTCCTGGTCGCCGTTGCGGGCCGTCGATCTCGGCAAGCGCCTTTTCGACCAGTCCTGGCTGGAGCAGTGGATCTCGGTCACCACCTCCTGGGTCGATCCGGTCGCCGATCTCGGCGCTGGTGCCGCAACGGCGCTGGTGCCTGACGTCCTGATGACCGTGCTCAGCGAAGGCATTCTCAGCCGCTTCGGCGGGCAGGAAGTCACCGCCACCCTGCTCGGGCACGACCTGCACGCCACCCTGCAGGTGCTCAAGGTGCGCAGGCGCGGCGCCCACTTCCAGACCAAGACGGTGCTGTCCAGGCTGCGCTGGGACGATCACCCGATCGAGGCCGTCACCGTGATCGCGCACGGCGTCCGGCTGATCCCCGGCATGCCGACGAAGGTGCGGACCACCCAGCTCGACCTCGACGGCACGGTGACCACCGCGGCGCTCGTCGGGTGGCTCAACACCCAGCCGCTGGACTGGGCACTCAGCATCGATGCGAGTGGACTCATCCGGGCCGAACACCGGCGGCGACTGCTGACCGCTCTCGTCGACGCCTCCGTGACGGACAACCAGGTCACCGTCCACCTGCACCGAGTCAGCTGGTTGGGGCTGCGGATGCCGCGGCGGATGATCCGCACACCCGCGCTGCTGCTGGAACAGCTGCCGAATCAGGCGCGCATCGTGCACGCCACCCGCGACGGCGACCTGGTGCGCTTCCGGGTGGAGCTGCCCGAGATCACCGGGTCGTTCGATCTGGCGCAGATCCGCTCCGCGATCGTCACCGGGACCAGGCTGATCGTCTTCTGAGCCTGCTAAGCACACCGGGGCCTGCGGCGGTTGGCGTCGACGGGGTGGGTCGGCAGGAGGCGACAGGGTGGATCAGCTCTGCGTTTTCCACCACTCCAGCAGCGCCGCCTCCGCCTCCTCACGACTCATCGGGCCGCGGTCGAGCCGCAGCTCCTTGAGGAACCGCCACGCCTTGCCGATCTCGGGTCCCGCAGGCAGACCGAGCAACTCCATGATCGCGTTGCCGTCCAGGTCGGGGCGGACCTTGGCCAGATCCTCCTGCTCGCGCAGCCGCGCGATCCGGGTTTCCAGCTCGTCATAGGTGGCGCGCAACGCGGCCGCCCGCCGCTTGTTGCGGGTCGTGCAGTCGGCACGGACCAGCTTGTGCAGGCGGGGAAGCAGTTCGTCGGCGTCGGTGACATAGCGGCGGACCGCGGAGTCAGTCCACTGACCCTTGCCGTAACCGTGAAAACGCAAGTGCAGGAACACCAGCCGGGCCACGTCCTCGGTGAACTGCTTCGGGTATTTCAGCGCCCGCATCCGCTTGCGCACCATCTTCGCCCCGACCACCTCGTGGTGGTGGAAGCTGACGCCGCCGCCCGGCTCGTTGCGTTTGGTGTCCGGCTTGCCGATGTCGTGCAGCAGCGCGGCCCAGCGCAGTACCAGGTCGGGGTCGCCCTCTTCCTGGTCGATGGCCTGCTCGAGCACGGTCAGCGAATGCCAGTAGACGTCCTTGTGCTGGTGATGCTCGTCGATCTCCAGCTTCATCGCGGGCACCTCGGGCAGCACCCGCTGGGCCAGCCCGGTCTCGCACATGATGTTGATGCCGTCGATCGGATGCAAGCCGCCGATCAGCTTGTCCAGCTCCACCCGGATCCGCTCGGCGGTGATCCGATCGATCTGGTCGGCCATCGCGGTGATCGCCGCGCGCACCCTCGGGTGCAGCTCGAAGCCGAGCTGGGCGACGAACCGGGCGGCGCGCAACATCCGCAGCGGGTCGTCGTTGAACGAATCCTCCGGCGCCGCAGGGGTATCGAGCACGCCTTCGAGCAGCGCGGCCATCCCGTCGAGCGGATCGACGAACTCGAGCTCGCCGCAGGCGCCGATGCGCACCGCCATCGCGTTGACCGTGAAGTCGCGGCGCACCAGGTCGTCGGCGAGATTGTCGCCGAAGGTGACCTCGGGATTGCGGGAGACCCGATCGTAGTTGTCGCTGCGGAAGGTGGTGATCTCCAGCTGCTGCCCCGCCTTCGACCCGCTGACCGTGCCGAACGCCAAACCGCCTGTATCCCACAGATGATCGGCCCACCCGCGCAGCAACTCCTGCACCTGCTCAGGGCGCGCGTCGGTGGTGAAATCCAGGTCCGTGCCGAGCCGTCCGAGCACCGCGTCCCGCACACTGCCGCCGACCAGATACAACTCGAACCCGCGCGCCGCGAACAGCTCACCGAGCGGCTCGACCACATCGGACAGCCTGCCCAACGTCACCGCCGCCGCAGCCAGCAATCGGGTACGTCTATCCAGCTCTGCGTCCTCGGACTTGGGCGAAACCACGAATCAGCAGCTTACCGAGCCCACCCAACCCATTTCCCAGCGCACACAACAGGCGACAACTTTCTGCCGACGCTGTCCACCACGCGAGTCCTTACAAGCACGTCCGCGGCCACCTCAGCGGCAACAGTAATCCAGCGCACACAGCCGGTTGTGACGTTGCCCTGCCAACGCAATCACCACGCGCGAGTTCTGCGAGCGCCGTTCGCGGCCGCGGCCACGCGGCCAATTATCAGCACAGTAGGATTGCTTGGTGTCTCCGGCCGATCGTGCGAACAGTCGACGCCGCCAGCCTCGGCGCCGCGGTTCGACCGCCAACGCGGCGAAACCGCGCATGCGCACGGTGCGGGAAACCTCAGCCGGCGGGCTGGTCGTGGACGGCTTGGACGGTCCGCGGGAGCAGCGAAGCGCGGCACTGATCGGGCGAACGGATCGGCGTGGGCGGCTGTTGTGGTCGCTGCCGAAGGGCCATATCGAAGAGGGTGAGACGGCCGAGCAAACCGCGATCCGTGAGGTGGCGGAGGAGACCGGCATCAGCGGCGTCGTGGTGGCAGAGCTCGGCAGCATCGATTACTGGTTCGTCACCGACGGCCGGCGGGTACACAAAACCGTGCATCACTATCTGTTGCGTTTCGCCGGCGGCGAATTGTCCGACGCCGACGTGGAAGTCACCCAGGTGGCGTGGGTCCCGTTGAGCGAGTTGAATTCCCGACTGGCATACGCGGACGAGCGGCGCCTGGCCGAAGTGGCCAACAAACTGATCGACCGGATGGAGACCGGCAAGCGATGACCCAAACTTCTCGGCATCGCGCAGCGATTCCGCGGGGGGTGGTAGCCGGGCGATGGGTTGGCCCGCGCCCTCAGCGACGGGACCGGCGGTGGCAGCGGAGCATACTGTCCCGCGTCATTGCCGTGGCCATGATCGCCCTCGGCACGGCGGCGACCGTGCCGACGGTGCTCGCGCCCGCCGCGACTGCGCAGTCCGACGGGGCCAAGAAGTTCGTGAAGCTGACGCTGGATTCGGTGACACCGACGGCGGTGACGACGACCAGCGATCCGGTGCTGACGGTGGCGGGCACGCTCACCAATATCGGCGATCGCGTGGTGGAGAACATCCGGGTCCGGATGCAGCGCGCGGCCGCGATCACCACGCCGAGCAACCTGCGCGCGACGCTGCAGCTCGAAGAGAACAGCTACGACCTGCAGGCGCCGTTCCAGGCCATCGCGACCGAACTGAAACCGTTCGAGCGCAAGCAGTTCAGTATGCGCATCCCGCTGCGCCAGGGCAGTGGGTCGAGTACCTCGCTGGCCATCAACGAACCCGGCGTGTACCCGCTGTTGTTGAACGTGAACGGGAAGCCCGACTATGGCGTCGAGTCCAGGCTCGACGATGCCCGGTTCCTGTTGCCGGTGCTCGGCCTGCCGCCGACGTCGAACTCCGCGGACGCCAGCGCCGCGGTACCCATGCCCGCGGGCGCACCGGTGCCGACGACACTGCTGTGGCCGCTGGCCGACCGACCACGCGTGGTGGCCGGCGTCGCTGGCTCGGTGGACGGCAAGATCGAACTCACCGACGACGAGCTGGCCAAGCAACTCGACAAGGGTGGCCGCCTCGACGAACTCCTCGGGGCAGTGGAGACCGTGGTCGGCCCGGCGCCGGGCCGCGACCGGACCCTCGCCTCCTCGGTGTGTCTCGCGATCGACCCCGACCTGCTGCTCACGGCGCAGGCGATGACCAAGGGCTATCGCGTGCTGGCCAGCCCGTCCGATCCTGGCGGCGCGATCAGGGACGGCACCGGTGGCGCGCAGGCGAAGAGTTGGCTGGACCGATTGCGCACCCTCGCCGCATCAATGTGCACCGTGGCGTTGCCGTTCGGACAGGTCGACCTCGATGCGCTGGCGGCCGTGAACGACCCCGACTTGTCGGCGAGGGCGATCAACGCACCGGCAGAGCTCATCGATACGATCCTGACCACCAAGTCGGTGCGCGGGGTGAGCCTGCCGGATTCGGGCAGCATCGACGGCGGCGCGGGAACGTTGTTGCGCAGCCATGGTTTGAGCACTGCCGTGCTTGCCGACACCGCGGTCGCCGAGGAGGGCAAGGCGGGCACGTCCGAAGCGGTGCGGCCGACCTCGACCACCAGGGGCCGGGCCCAGACCACGGTGAACCAGATCTCGCAGAGCGAGCCCGCGGCCCCACCCGTGGTCAGGCTGCCCGCGATCACCGCGGCCGCACCACCGCCTGCCGAGCCGGTGCCGCCCGCGAATCCGGTTCCGCCGAACGGGAATCCGCCTGCCGACCCGGCGCTGCATGCGGCGACATTCGACATCTGGTCGGCGACCGCACTGGCCGCGGTCGGCTCGAACCCGCCGACCCCCTCGTTCACCCCGGCCAAGGTGCGCTACGACGTCACCATTGATTCCCGCACCGCCCGTTTACAGGACGCACTCGGCGCAATGTCGTGGTCGGCGCTCAATCCGCAGCCCGACCAGCCGCGCTCGCTACTGCTCGTCCCACCGCAGCAGTGGAGCGCCAACCGGGACGAGGCGACCACCCTGTTACGCCAGCTGGAGCTGCTGGTGCGCAGCAATCTGGCCGCGCCGCGCCCGTTCAAGGAGCTGATCGAGCAGCCGCCGGACCCGCAGCCGTACGAACTGGACTACCTGCCGCAGGCCGCCAAAGACGCGGTCCCCGACCGGTTTTTCGATCCGGTGCGCGACCAGGCCAGGCGGATCAGTGAGCTGATGCGCGCACTGATCGACGTGCCGGAAGCCCAGCTCAAGCCGGGCCAGTTCCTGAATCCCTTGCGCGACGATCTGATCCGGACGCTGAGCCTGTCCGATCGGCGGGCAGGCGACGCGTCGCAGGCGAACACCTTCGCGCAGCGCAGGATCGACCAGTCCACTCGGACGTTGGACAAGATCTATCACTCGGTGACAGTGCTGCCGCCGGGCGGCGTGTACACCCTCGCATCCGAACAGAGCCCGCTGCTGCTGGTCGCGCAGAACGATCTGCCGGTGTCCGTCCAGGTCAGGATCAAGATCGAGGTGCCTGCGGCGGTGAAGATCGAAGACCTCGGCGTGCAAGACCTGCCGCCGAAAGGCAAGCGCTCGTTCCAGATTCCGACCGAGGTGCGCGACAGCGAAACCTTCATCATTCCGATCTCGCTTACCACACCCGATGGCATCCCGCTGGGTAATGCCACGCAGGTATCGGTGCGTTCCAACGCCTATGGTCAGGTCTTGGCAATAATTACGGCATGTGCCGGAGTGCTGCTGTTCCTGCTGGCCGGACGCCGCCTGTGGCGCCGGTTCCGCGGGCAGCCCGACCCGGCCGACGAGGGGTTCGATCCGAACACCCGGCGGCGGGTCAACCGGTACCGGCGCGCCAAGAAGCGGGTCATCGAACAGCAGGAGCAGCAGGAGGCACAGTGAGGCATGGTCGACCGGCGCCCCGCGCCGCGTGCCGAACTCACTGCGAAGTTGCTCACCCGGAGACCCGCCACGGCGACCAGATTTGGACGTCCGGCAAACCACAGTGGCAGAGTGGAGGACAATCGCGGAGTGCCCGCATCCGCGCGCGTGCGGTGTGGGTGAAGGGCAGTACCAGGAGGAACGGTGAGCGGATCAGCCATGACGTCGCTTGCCGGACCGACCGATACGGCCTGTCCCGCGCGGCGCGGGAGGGCGCGATGACCGACGATCGCGCGGCGCTGAGCGTGGCCGAGCGGGTGCGGGCGTCCCGCACGACACTGGAGGCGTGATGAGCGACGATGACGCATCGCCGCACCGGCCTCGCCCCGGCGATCGACCACCGGCCCGGCGCGCGCCCGTCGCGCCGTGGGAACGATTACCACCTCAGGCGGAAGCGGACGAGTTCGAGCCCGAGCCCGATCCGCACGAGGCGCCCCCGCCGCGCACCCCACATGTGAGTAGGCCATCGGCCCCGCCACAGCCGTGGCCAGGTCAGCGCATGCCGCCGGGACCGCCACAGCGACCGCCGGGTCCACCGCAACGGCCTGCACCAGCGCCACATCCAGGCCAACGGCAATATCCGGCAACCCCGCAGGGACCAGGGCAGCAACAGCGGCCGGTGCCGCCTGGCCAGCGCCCCGGGCCACCACCTCCCGGTCAGCCGGGTGGAAGCCCGACCGGTTCGCCGCACCCGACACCGGGTCAGTCCGGTGGGCTCCCCGCCAGTTCGCCACGTCCAGCACCGGGTCAGTCGGGTGGGATCCCCACAAGCTCACCACGTCCAGCACCAGGGCAGTCCGGTGGAATTCCGACCAGTTCGCCGCGTCCGGCACCGGGTCAGTCCGGACAGCTACCTGCGAGCGCACCGCGCCAAGCGCCGGGCGCACCACGTCAAGCGCCCGGTCAGCCGAACGCGCCGCGTCCGGCACCCGGGCAGTCGGGTGGCATCCCGACCAGCGCACCGCGCCAAGCGCCCGACCAGTCCGGAGCGCTACCAACCAGCACACCGCGCCGAGCGCCGGGCCAGCACAGTCCGCCACGCCCTGCCTCGGGTCCGGCCGGCGCGCCGTACCCGGCTGCGGGCCAACCCATCGCGCCGCGTCCGGTGCCCAACCAGTCCAGGCCCGCGCCAGGACAATCCGACCCGGTTCCGACCAGCGCACCTCGGCCGGGCCAGTCAGGCCCCATCCCGGTGGGTGCGCCGCAGTCCAGCCGCGTGCCACCCCCGCGCTACGCGCCGCCGCAGGCCAGGCCAGACCCGTACCCGCCGCAGCGGCGCCAGCCACCGGCGGCGGTCGCCGAGAAGGGCCACCGTCCCCGAACCCAGGAGTGGGAGGTCGCCGAGGAGTTCGCGCCGAGTTCGAAGGAAGCCAAGCCGAATTCGAGCTCCCGGCTGCTGAGCGACTCCGGCTCGATCGCCTTCGCGACCTTGATCAGCCGGGTCACCGGCTTCGGCAAGCAGCTGCTGTTGCTGACCGTGCTCGGCCCCGCCATCGCCAGTGCGTTCACCGTGGCGAGCCAGATCCCGAACATGATCGCGGAACTGGTGCTCGGCGCGGTGCTGACCGCCATCGTGGTGCCGACGCTGGTGCGTGCCGAACAAGAAGACCCCGACCACGGCGCCGCCTTCGTCCGGCGGTTGGTCACGGCGGCCTTCGTCGTGCTCGCCACCGCGGCATTGCTCGCCACCGCGGCCGCACCGATCTTGACCACCTATGTGTTCCTGTCCGACGACGGCAAGGTGAACACCGGGCTGACCACGGCGCTTGCCTTCCTCCTGCTGCCCGCGATCCTCTTCTACGGCATGTCGGCGTTGCTGACCGCCATCCTCAACACCAGGCAGAACTTCAAACCTGGTGCGTGGGCTCCGGTGCTCAACAACGTCGTCGTGCTCACCGTGCTCGGCCTCTATGTGTTGATGCCGGGGGAGATCACGCTCAACCCGGTGAAGATGAGTGATCCGAAACTGCTTGTCCTCGGCGGCGGCGTCACGATCGGCGTGGTGGTGCAGGCCATCAGCCTGGTGCCAGCGATCCGGCGCGAGCGCATCGACCTGCGGCCGCTGTGGGGTGTCGACGCGCGGCTCAAGCAGTTCGGTGGGATGGGCGCTGCCATCATCCTGTACGTCCTGATCAGCCAGGCTGGCTTCGTCTTCGCCACCCGCATCTCCTCGCACGCCGACGCGGCAGGCCCGGCCATCTACAACAACGCGTGGCTGTTGCTGCAGCTGCCCTACGGCGTCCTCGGCGTCACCGTGCTCACCGCGATCATGCCGAGGTTGAGCCGCAACGCCGCGGCCGACGACACTCCCGCGGTCGTCGACGATCTCTCGGCGGCGACCAGGCTGACCATGATCGCGCTCGTCCCGGTCGTCACCTTCCTGACGCTCGCCGGGCCGCAGGTCGGGCAGGCGCTGTACGGCTACGGAAACTTCGGCGGCTCCGACGCCGCGCGCCTCGGCCTCGCCGTCAGCTGGTCGGCGTTCTCGCTGATTCCCTACGCGCTGGTGCTGATTCATCTGCGGGTGTTCTACGCCAGGGAACAAGCCTGGATCCCGACCTGGATCATCCTCGGCATCACGGCCGCGAAGATCGTGTTCTCCGCGATCGCCCCGATGGTGACCGACGCCGAACACGTCGTGATCGCGCTCGGCGTCGCGAACGGCCTCGGGTTCGCGGTCGGCGCGGTGGTCGGCGGCTATCTGCTGCACCGCAGTCTCGGCGATCTGCGGATGTCGAATGTCAGCCGCACCGTCACCAGGGTGGTGCTGTCGTCGATCGCAGGCGGCGCCGTCATGTGGATCGTGGATCGGGTGCTCGGGCTCGAACGGCTCACGCATGCCTTCGGCGGACCGGGGTCACTCATCCGGGTCGCGATCACCGCGGTCGTCATGTTCGCGGTAGCGTTCGGGCTGATGCGACTCGCCGGTGTTCCGGAGGTTGTCGCCATCACCGTTGCCATCTCGCGCCGCCTCGGCTGGACCCCGCCCGCACCCGATCTGGATCTGGACGGACCGGTCGAAGATCAGTACGCCACCCAGGTGCTCCGCAGGCCTGACCCCTATCTGGCGTACCCGAGGTTCGACCCGTACATGGACGCGCAGACGATGGTGCTTCCCGTGATCCGAGCCGACGCCGTTGACATCACCGGCATGGGCGAGTTCCCGTACCCTGTTCGGCAGAGAAGCACAAGTGGCGAAATCGCCGAAACCTCGACATACCAGGGCGAAGGAGGACCGAGGGTGAGCGACGACGCGGTGGGCGGCGTCCCAGCCGCTGATTCTTCTGCGACCACGGCAGGCGGGCTTTCGACCGATGCCCCGCCGCCCGGAGGAGAGCCGTCGGATCCCGCGTACGCGAACCGAGAGACCGGTACCGGTCCTGCGGATCACGACGCGGCACCGCAGGCACCCGAACCGGGCCAGCCGCAGGATCGCCAGAATCAGCTGCCGCCACGCGACCCGATGTACGACACCGGGATGATCCCGATCGGGTCGCCGGAGATGCCGCCGCTCGGCGGCGGTGTCAAACGAACTCCGCGTGGCCCCAAGCTGATTCCCGGCGCGTCGGTGGCGGGCGGCCGATACCGGCTACTCGCCGGGCACGGTGGCGCGCGCGGCCTGAAGTTCTGGCAGGCGCTCGACATCAAGCTGGACCGCGAGGTCGCGCTGACGTTCGTCGACGCCGACCAGAAAGCCGCGGACAACTCCGGCCACGACGGCCCGCAGGCCATCCTGTCCCGCACGCTGCGCCTCGGCCGGATCAATTCGCCCGGTCTCGCCCGAGTGCTCGATGTGGTGCGCGGGAGCTCCGGCGGCATCGTGGTCGCCGAGTGGACGCCGGGCCGGTCGCTGCGTGAAATGGCCGAGACCGTGCCGTCGCCGATCGGCGCCGCGCGCGCCATTCGTGCGCTGGCCTCGGCCGCCGAGCTGGCCCATCGCGGTGGTGGCTCGCTGTCCATCGATCATCCGGATCGGGTGCGGATCAGCGCGTCCGGTGACGCGGTGCTCGCCTTCCCCGGCACGCTGTCCGATTCCGACGCGCAGTCCGATGTGCGCGGCCTCGGCGCGATGCTCTACGCACTGATCACCGCACGCTGGCCGATCCGTTCCGGCGGTGTCACCGGCACCGCCGCGACCGTCGGCGGACTGCGGCTCGCCGACTTCGGCCCGGACGGCACCCCGGTCGAGCCGAGGCAGATCAGACCGGAAGTGCCCTTCGAGATTTCGGCGGTCGCGGTGCGCTCGCTGGAGTCCAACAAGGGTGTGCGCACCGCCGCGACCGTCCAGCACGTGCTGGAGCAGGCGTCGGTGGTCGACCAGAAGACCGACTTCATCCCCGTGCTACGCCTTGGCCAACGGCCACCGTCGGCGCCGGACGAGTCGCTGGCCGACCCGGAACTGCTTGCGGCGGAACGGGAGAGATCCCAGCGGATGATGTGGATCATGGTCGGGCTAGGCATCCTGGCCGCGCTCGTGGTCGGCATCGTGATCTGGTGGATGGTCAGCGTGTTCGCGCCGGGCGCCTCCGACGCGCCACTCAACGAACAGCGCAACATCGGCCTGACCACGAACAGCGCGCCGCCCGCGGCGACACCAGCGGCCGCAGGACCGACTGCCCCGGCCGGCGGCGTACCGCTACCGATCACCGGGGTGACGGTGTTCTCGCCGGAGGGCACGCCGGACGGGGTCGGCACCGTGAACGCGGTCATCGACCAGAACCCGGGCACCCTATGGAAGACGGACCAGTACTTCCAGCAGTTCCCCGCACTGAAGAAAGGCGTCGGGCTACTAGCGACGCTACCCAGCCCGGCGAAGCTGACAACCGTCTCGATCAACTCGCCGAGCCCAGGCACCTCGGTGGAGATCCGCACCTCGCCGACCGCGCAGCCGACACTGGATCAGACTCAGTTGATCGGCTCGGCCAAGCTAGGCGACGGGATCACCGATATTACGGTGCGCACCGATCAAGCTGTCCGCTACGTGCTCGTCTGGATTACCGGACTAGGGAACTCCGGTGGTCAGTTCCAAACCTCGATCGCTGATATTCGTTTCGACGCTGCACCTTAGCTAGTTTCGGATCCACTGCCGCATGTGTCGTGTAACCGTGCAGGCCACGCGCTGACGCCCGCTCTCGCGTCATTCTCCGTTTCCCGTTTGGTTGCTGTCGAATCGTGCAGGACGATATGATCTCCTCGCGCTCTCAGCAGGGGAGCTTCCCGGGTTCTGGTTACTCGATCCTGGATGCTGCGAAATTTCGGCGATGGTCGTTCGTGTCCGTTGCCACCGTGAGCGCTGTCCAAGGGGTTGGCATTGTCGTCCGATTTGAACGAGGATTTCCGCGGGGGTTCTTCGCGGCCTGTCGCGTTCCGCGAGCGGCCGTTCGTTGGCGAGGACTACACCGATGTCGAGCTGCTGCAGGCCCATGTCCGTGGCCAGCGGCACGCCTTCGCCGAGTTGCTGCGCAGGCACAACGATCATCTGTGGCAGACCGCGCTGCGCACCTCCTACACGCGCGAGGACGCCGCGGATTCACTGCAGGACGCGCTGCTGTCGGCCCATCGCACCGCAGCGTCGTTCCGGGCCGAGGCCGAGGTACGCAGCTGGCTGCACGCGATCGTGGTGAATGCCTGTCTGGATCGGATCCGGCGCAACAAGATTCGCAAGGCCGTCTCCCTCACACCGGAGACGATGCCGGAACCCCGCGACGAGCGGGACGCGGTGGCCGAGTTGGAGATGTCGCTGGTCGTCGACCACGCGTTGTTCTCGCTGCCGCCGGACCAGCGGACCGCTCTGGTCGCGATCGATCTGGAGGGGTATAGCGTGGCGGAGGCCGCGGCGATGCTCGGCGTTCCGGAGGGGACGATCAAGAGCCGCTGCGCCCGCGGTCGACAGCGACTACAAGAACGTTTGGAATTTCTCCGCGATCCGGGGAACCGGAAGTAGTTGAGATGCGTCAGTAATAGTGACGAACCCGTACGCGATGTCCAAGCAGCTCCCCGGCCCGAGGGGATTCCGTGATGTCAGATGAGAACACTGGAGGTGCGATGGCGACCAGGTCCATGCCGCAGCCTCCGTTCTCCGCCGAGCTGCTCGCCGACCTGCACGCCGGCAATGTCGCACCCGAAGTGGGGGAGCAGCTGTGGCCCGTGGTCCGCGGCGACGGCGAGTCGCTGCGCTACCTGCATGCGCTCGACGATGTCAGCAGTGAACTGCGCGCGCTCGGCCGCAGCGACCACGTCATCCATGCGATGCCCGACGATGTCGCGGCCCGGCTCGAACTGTTCGTCGACGGACTCGACCTCTCCGAGGAACCCGCCGACGAGGGCGCGACCATCTATCGGCTGCCGTACTCCGCCGAACCCGAAAAGGCCGATACCCCTGCGGTTTCCACTCCGCCGACGAGCACACCGGCCGCCCCCGTCGCACTCGACGAACACCGGCGCGGCAGGCTGCGCTGGCTCACCGCCGCCGCTGCGGCGGTCGCGGTCGTTGCCTGCGCCGCTATCGCACTGACCTCGGTGCGTGGCAACGACGCCCCACCGATCGCGCAGCCGACCTCGGGCCCCACCAACGTCGGCACCACCGCGGTCGGCACCAAGGTCGTCGCACCCACCCTGCTCGATTCCCCTGTCCTGCTCGCGGCGCTCGGCCGCAACGACGCCAGCGGACTGCTCGCCAGTGTGCCTGCCCAGGAGCGCTGCGTGCGCGCCAACGGACTCGAACGAAGCGTGCTCGGCTCCACCGACTTCGTCTACGAGGGCAAGGCGGCGGTCCTGCTGCTGCTCTCCGGGCCGCGCACGCCGAAGATCACCGCGCTGATCGTCGGAACCGGTTGCACCACAGACGATCCCCAGCGCCTCGCGCTGCAGGACATCGGCTGAGGCTCGGGTGACCTACGCGATAACCGATCTCGCGTAGCTCCAGGAGTGCGGCACATCTCACGACTGAGCCCAAGCTCACCCGGCACCGGTCCGATGCCGGAACAATAGCCATTACCCTGTTGTTGACCGAGACGTCCAGTTGATAACACCCCCGGAAGGGCCCCATGAGCGTTCGCGACCTGATCATCGTCGGCTCCGGACCTGCCGGCTACACGGCCGCTGTGTACGCCGCCCGCGCCGAGCTCCAGCCGCTGCAGTTCGAGGGCACCCAGTTCGGTGGCGCGCTGATGACCACCACCGAGGTGGAGAACTTCCCCGGTTTCCGCGAAGGCATCATGGGCCCTGACCTGATGGAAGAGATGCGCGAGCAGGCCAAACGGTTCGGCGCCGAGATCCGCACCGAAGACGTGGACGCGATCGACCTCAGCGGTCCGATCAAGACGGTCACCGTCGGCGACGAGACCTACCAGGCCTATGCGGTGATCCTGGCCATGGGTTCGGCCGCCCGCTACCTCAACGTGCCCGGTGAGCAGAAGCTGCTCGGGCGCGGCGTCAGCGCCTGTGCGACCTGCGACGGCTTCTTCTTCAAGGGCCAGGACATCGTCGTGGTCGGCGGCGGCGATTCGGCGATGGAGGAGGCGATCTTCCTGACGAAGTTCGCCAGCACCGTGACGATCGTGCACCGCCGCGAGGAGTTCCGTGCCTCGCGCATCATGCTCGAGCGGGCCAAGTCCAACGAGAAGATCAAGTTCGTGCTCAATGCCGAGGTGACCGAGGTGCACGGCGATACCGCCGTGACCAGTCTCACGCTGCGCGACACCAAGACCGGACAGACCTCGGAGCTGGCCGCGACCGGCCTGTTCGTCGCCATCGGCCACGATCCGCGCAGCGAGCTGGTGCGTGGTCAGGTCGAGCTCGACGACGAAGGCTATGTGCAGGTGGTGCACCCGTCCACCGCCACCGAGGTGCCCGGCGTGTTCGCCGCGGGCGACCTGGTCGACCACACCTACCGCCAGGCGATCACCGCCGCAGGCACCGGCTGCCGCGCGGCGATCGACGCCGAGCGCTGGCTCGCCGAACAGGGTGACATCACCTCGAACACGCTCGACCACGCGAGCCGCTCGGTCGCGGTGCCCGCCAACTGACGTTCGTCCCTCGCCCGCGGCACCCCCGCGGGCGAGCTGCGCTTCAACAAGGAGAAACCCATGTCCGAGACTGCCAAGAAGACCGACGCGAAGACGATCACCGTCACCGACGCGTCCTTCGCCGACGACGTGCTGCTCAGCGAGAAGCCGGTCCTCGTCGACTTCTGGGCCGCCTGGTGCGGGCCGTGCAAGATGGTCGCCCCGGTGCTGGAGGAGATCGCGGGCACGCACGCGGACAAGCTCACCATCGCGAAGCTGGACGTCGACGCCAACCCGGGCACCGCCCGCGATTACAAGATCCTTTCGCTGCCCACTATGATGCTGTTCCGCGGCGGTCAACCGGTCAAGCAGATCGTCGGAGCGAAGGGCAAAGCCGCCCTTTTGCGCGAACTCGACGGCATTATCTGACGTCTGGCGCTATAACGTCATAGGCGTCAAAGGACGTCGTGTTCGACCGACGCGCCGTAGGATGCCTGGACTCGGGAATGTCGAATTCCCATCCGGGTCTGAGACAATCGACCGACGCCGGTCGTGCGAAGGTGTATCCCATCGCATGAGTGGGTACCCGGATTGACGGAAGGAAAGGGCTCTCACGCATGCACCGACTTCGTCACGGCGATAGCGGTCCAGCCGTAGCAGAGGTTCGGAGCACCCTGGCAAGCCTCGGTTTCCTCCACGCACACGTCGACACCGATCACGATGACGCGCGCGAGTACTGGAAAGACACCGAAGCCTCCTTCGACCACCGACTCGACTCCGCAGTGCGCGCGTTTCAGCAGCACCGCGGACTGCTCGTCGACGGTGTTGTCGGCCCGGCCACCTATCGGGCGCTGAAAGAGGCGTCCTACCGGCTCGGTGCGCGGACGCTGATCTATCAGCTCTCCGCGCCCCTGTACGGCGATGACGTGGCGACGCTGCAGCGCAAGCTGCAGGACCTCGGTTTCTATGTGCATCGGGTGGACGGCTATTTCGGGCCGCACACCCACGAGGCACTCACCGCTTTCCAGCGGGAAATCGGGCTCTCGGCCGACGGCATCTGTGGTCCGGACACGCTACGGTCGCTCGATCTGCTCGGCGCTCGCGTCACCGGCGGCAATCCGCATCGGATCGCCGAGGAAGAGGTGGTGCACCGAGCGGGGCCCCAGCTCACCGGCAAGCGCATCGTCATCGATCCTGGGCTAGGCGGGCCGGACAAGGGCCACCCGGTGCCGAGCGAGTACGGCGAGGTGTACGAGTCGGAAATCCTATGGGACTTGGCAAGTCGGCTCGAAGGCCGGATGGCGGCCACCGGCATGGAGACCTTCCTTTCGCGGCCGTGGGGCGCCAACCCGACCGACGCGGAACGTGCAGACACCTCGAACGCTTTCGATGCCGACCTGATGATCTCGCTGCGCTGCGCGACCAACCCGAGCCCGCTGGCCAACGGTGTCGCCGGCTTCTACTTCGGAAATTCGCACGGCTCGGTGTCGATGATCGGGCAGGTGCTCGCCGGGTTCATCCAGCGTGAGGTCGTCGCGCGAACATCGTTGCAGGACTGCCGGACTCACGCCAGGACATGGGATCTGTTGCGGCTGACCAAGATGCCGACCGTGCAGGTCGATATCGGTTATCTGACAAACGATTACGACGCGAACGTGCTCACCAATCCACGGATGCGGGATGTGATCGCCGAGGCGATCCTGATCTCGGTGAAGCGGCTGTATCTGCTCGGGCAAGACGACCAGCCAACGGGCACATACACTTTCGCGGAACTGCTGGCGGAGGAACTGGCCGCGGCCGACCGGATGTAGCGGCAGCCGCCGAGAGAGTTGTTCACGGAAAGCGCCCCTGTCGATTCGTCGACAGGGGCGCTTCGTGTCTCAGCGATTCAGCGCACGCCGATGCGTGCGGGCGGCGCCATCGACGCGGCAGCCAGCAGCTGATCGAGCGCCCGTTCCACGTCTTCCTTCCAGCCGTGGTCGGAGTTGAGCTCCAGACGCAGCCGAGGGAACTTGTGATGCGGTGCGACCACCTCGAAGCCGACCTCCTCCAGGAAATCCGCCTCGATCATGCAGGTTTCCGGCGAACACTCGGCCAGCGCACCCGACATGGTCGGGCCGGAAGTCTTGAGGATCGGCGCAGTGATCCGCTCCATCAGCGTCATCGAGCCGAATCGCTCGGACAGGGCGTGCGCGGGCGGATCGAATCGGATGCCGAACGCCTCGAGCGCGCGCACACCACGACGCACCAGATCGGCCACCACGGCCTGCATCAACTGGTGGGCAACCTCTTTGTCCTGATAGGGAAATTCGGCCCGCAGCGTGGTCAGCAGGACCGCGTCCGGGCTTACCGGTGAGGTAGGGAAGAGCGCGGCGCGCGGCACTGCGCTTGGCGGCGAATACAGGGCACACCCCGCGACGTTGCCGTCGACGTTTGCGACCTGCCCACACGAACCCCATTCCAGCAGGACCGTGGAGAGCCAGGCTTCCTTTTCGAAGACCGGATCGCTGAAGCCGCGGGAGTCCTCGGCGACGGCAGGATCCATCTCCCAGAACACACAGCGCCGGGAGTGCGCGGGGAGCTTGTCGAGCTCACCGAGGGTTAGTGCTGTGACGCTGGTCGACACTGCTCTGCTCAGCCTCCAGCTGTCCGATTCATCCACACTCATGCCGCATCACTCTGTTGCTCGCCAGCAAGAATAAGCGATCAAACGAACCCGCCTCATTCCACGTCGCTGTGCTGTTGGTCAGGAACTTGTGGTTGGTATGTCCCCGGCGAGTCATCTGGTCCGCTGATTCACGGATTCGACTCGCTGTCACAGTGACGTTTCCGTCCTGGGTCATACCTCTCGCATTCACAAGTCTACTTTTGTCACTTTTGTCACATATCGCGCTTGCTCTGCTCCATGAGATTGACGATGCGCTCGAGGTCGTCGACCGAACCGAACTCGACCACGATCCGTCCCTTGCGCTTGCCCATGCTGACGATCACCCGAGTGTCGAACGACCCGGACAACCGATCGGCCACATCCTGCAGACCGGGCATGACGATCGGCTTGCGTTGCGGGGTAGGCGGCTCCGACGGATCCACCGGCGGCGGGGCCACCTCCTGATTCGCCAGGATGACCGCTTCCTCGGTGCTGCGCACGGAGAGACCTTCGGCGACAACGCGCTTGGCCAGTTCCTCCTGCGCGTCCACGCCCGCGGTCAGCCCGAGCAGCGCCCGCGCGTGGCCTGCGGACAGCACGCCCGCCGCCACCCGGCGCTGCACCGAAATCGGTAGCTTCAAAAGCCGAATCATGTTGGTGACAGCCGAGCGCGAGCGGCCGATGCGGTCGGCGAGCACCTCATGAGTGACGCCGAACTCCTCCAGCAGCTGCTGATAGGCCGCCGCCTCCTCGAGCGGATTGAGCTGCACCCGGTGGATGTTCTCCAGCAGCGCATCACGCAGCATCGACTCGTCGGCGGTCTCCCGCACGATCGCGGGGATCGCCGCCAGGCCCGCCTCTTGCGAAGCGCGCCACCGGCGTTCGCCCATCACCAGTTGGTACTGGTCGACACCCGGCTCGATCCGACGCACCACGATCGGCTGCATCAGACCGAATTCCTTGATCGAATGCACCAATTCGTTGAGCGCTTCCGGCTCGAAAACCTGACGCGGCTGCTTCGGATTCGGCTCGATCTGCTCCGGCGGGATCTCGCGATAGACGGCACCGCCGGAGGCGAGATCGTCGTCGGTGGGGTCGGGGACCCGATGCAAGTACGCCGACGCGGGCTGCGGCCCGATCGGATCCAGACCGATGACGCTGGCCGCTTGACTGCTGAGCCCCGGCGCCGTCGCCGGTCCCGTCGGGATCAACGCGGCAAGACCGCGTCCTAGCCCACCCTTCTTCGCCTGACTCATCGGTCTGTTGACCCCTTCCTCGTTCCGACACCAAACCGGGTCTCACCGACCCGGGTCGCACTCGGCCAGATCACTCCGCGCCTTCGGCGACCCGCGCCAACACGGTCGACCGAGCCGCCATTTCCCGTCCGGCATCGAGGTAGCTCATCGCGCCCCGGGAGCCTGGATCATAATCGAGCACCGTCATCCCATAGCCCGGCGCCTCGGACACCTTCACACTGCGCGGAATCACCGAACGCAACACCACATCGCCGAAGTGGCCGCGCACCTCCTCGGCCACCTGATCGGCCAGCTTGGTCCGGCCGTCGTACATCGTGAGGATCACCGTCGACACGTGCAGCGCCGGATTCAGGTGCGCCTGCACTAAGCCGATATTGCGGAGTAACTGCCCGACACCCTCCAGCGCGTAGTACTCGCACTGGATCGGGATCAGCACCTCCTTGGCCGCGACCATCGCATTGACGGTCAGCAGACCGAGCGACGGCGGGCAGTCGATCATCACGTAGTCGATGTCGTAGCCCGCGATGTTGGCCTGCTCGATGGCCGCCTTGAGCCTGCCTTCCCTGGCCACCATCGACACCAGTTCGATCTCCGCGCCGGCCAGGTCGATCGTCGCCGGAATGCAGAGCAGGCGCTCGTTGTGCGGGCTCTGCTGGATCGCATCCGAGACCGACACCTCGCCGATGAGAAGTTCGTAGCTGGACGGAACACCCGAGTGATGTTCGATGCCGAGGGCGGTGCTCGCGTTGCCCTGCGGGTCCAGATCGATCACGAGGACCGTCATCCCCTGATGCGCCAAGGCGGCCGCGAGATTCACCGCGGTGGTCGTCTTGCCGACGCCGCCCTTCTGATTGGCGATGGTGATGATGCGTTGCTCGTGCGGTTTCTGCACTGTCACCTTTCCTGGATGGAGAATCTGGCTGGCGCGTTGTGCTTCGGCCGCGATCGGGGTCTCACTGGGGGAGATGTTCCCGAACGGTGTGCTTCCGAATGCCTCCGCGTCGAAATTGCTGGAGTCCAGCATTCCCGGCACGCGCGACGTCGTTTCCCGTGAAACATTCGCCGGACCGCTCGACATAGACAGCTCCTAACCCGAGAAACGTTCAGATCACGTGCTTCCGACGAGCGTCGGCGCCGTGTCATCAAACAGCTGTGTCGGTACGAACATGATGCTCAACCGGGTTCGCGGCGCCCGATCGACCGAGCGGAGCCCTCGCCGCTGTGACACCAAATCCACCGTGGCATCTACGCTCACGCCCGACGCTCACTAGCTTGCCAGCCCTGGGCGCGATAAGAAAGCTGAATCGCGGCAACGCGCGAACGACACTCGAATCTGTCCGTATTCGACCCCCCGAACCTCAATGTTTCACATGAAACACCACCCCCCAACGGATTACACCGCGCTCCGCGACCCCGCAGCTGAACTCCCGAACCGATCCAGCGACAACACCGCATCTCGGTTTCACATGAAACATCGCTCCAGCGGAGTGATCGCACGCTCGCTTTCAGCGCACTCCGGGGCACCCAGGGGCTGACGGCATCTCGCGCGCGACCACCGCCACCGCCAACCGGAGTGAGGTGCCGACCCGAGTGACGTTGCCCGGGGGAGTGTGGAAACACAATGGGTTCAGAACTCCGGCCCGATGGGTTCGTCCTTCACCACGCACCCAATCCGAACCTGATCGGCTTCGAGCCGCCCGTCGAAGATCGGCCTTCCACCTCGTACGAGTCGGCACACATTCGAATGCCACCCGATGCCTGAACTTCGGTCCATTGCCCGAACACAATCCGCGGGGAAGGGGCCGCCATGTTTCCCGTGAAACGGTGCGACACTCAGAACCCTTACGCGCGGGTGGATCCACGCGCCTCTGCCCGCTGCTCGGGCAGCGGCGTCCTAGCAGTCGGGCATCCATAGACGGGATCCCGGATGTGGATGGGGGCGCAGATCTTGTTGCCGCTCCCTCGGCGGCGACGGGGGGGCGAAGAGACATGTTTCCCGTGAAACCGATTGGCGTTGGGATCGGACAAGCATCCGCGCCGAACCGCCACCCGGTCGACCCGGCGCGGACGGCCTCCAGACAACCCGTCTCCAGACAACCCATCGGCTGGCCCCACAACGCCAGCGTCGATGCGTCCGTGGAACAGAGGGGTACCGCACGGCTCGCCCGTCCATGGACGTAGGGGAGTACGGAACGATGGATCCCCGGCGACGCTGCGCGGCGTATCCCCGGCATCCATGTTTCATGTGAAACCAGCTCCCGCCTCCGAACGCCGGAACCGCCCGCAGCGGACTTCGAGAGCGTCCGTAACTCATGCAGATCTCCCCGCGCCCACAACACGCAGCTGATCCGCTACTCATTCCGGTGCGCTCGATCCTCCAGCACGCCCGTTCTTCCGGTGCGCCCGTTCTTCCGGTGCGCCCGTTCTTCGAGCGCGCCCGTTCTTCGAGCGCGCCCGTTCTTCCGGTGCGCCCGTTCTTCGAGCGCGCCCGTTCTTTCGGGTGCGCTCGATCCTCGGGTGCGTCCGATCCTCCAGCGCTCCCGATCCGCCAGAGCGCTCGATCCGCCAGAGCGACCGGGTTCGGTGTGGCGGTCACGGTAGGCCGAACGGTGACGCTGGTGGCAGGACGCGGAGACGACGAGCCATGACGCGGTGGCCACCGCACACGCGAATGACCAACCGCGCGGAGTGATTCGCTGCACGCCGAATCAGGGGGTGCACGCCGAATCAGAAGAGCAATCCAAGCCGCCTGCCCCGCCCCCTCAACCGCCCTGCAGACGATCGGCCTCAACTGGCATCGGAGAGTCCGATGTTTCATGTGAAACCAACTCATTGGCACCCCTACCTCAGAGGTGGCGGCTTCAGGGGTGGCCGCGCCAGACCGGCTCAGTGCAGAGAACGAGGCGCCCCTCCAGCGCGGGCACCGGAGGGCACCCTCGTTCCAAGCCGACCCCCGCGCCGTCTCCCGCGACCACCACACCGGCTCGGCGCAGAGACCGAGGCACCCTTCTAGCGCGGGGGACCGGCGGGCACCGTTCCGAGCCGACCCCGCGCGACCCCGCGCGGTCTCCCTGCGACCACCACACCGGACCAGCTCGGTGCAGAGAACTGAGGCGCATCATACGAACGAGAGGACCGGAGGGGGACCGTTGCAAGTCAACCCCCGCCCGACCCCACCTCAGCCTCCACGCGACCACCACTCCAGACCGGTTCGGTGCACAGAGCGAGGCGCGCCGTTCGAGCGAGGGGGACTGGCGGGGGAACCGTTCCGAACTGACGCCCGCGCTACTCCGCTCGAAGCTAAGGGTGGCGCTCTCGTGGCCAGAGCGGACGAAGGCTCCTTCCTTGCCGGCGAACCACCCGCCCGAAGGCGACGAATCGCATCCCGTCCACGCAAGTTCGCCTGCCGCGCCACCGCTGCCAACGCGGGATCCGTGGCCGCGTCACTCGCCGACGAACCCTTTGACTTGTCCGCGAACTACCGCCCGCAGCGCACAACCGATATGTCGCGAACCGGCGGAGGCCGACGGTCGTCACCCCGTCCACCGCTTCGCTTCGGATTTCGGCGGCGCCACGGCCCGCTACAACACGCCGGACGGGCAGGCCGTTGGCGCCGCGCTTGCTTCGCCTAGCGGCCCGCCTGCCGCCGCAACCGATGGCGGCTCCCCATGTGGGGCACGAGAGACGGTGTGCCGTCTAGGTCTGGTCGCGGCGGCCGGACGGATTCGCTCCGCCACACCGCGAACTATTTCGTCTTGCGACCGCGGACGGGCGCGGCTGCGCGCTTCGCCGCTTTCGCTTCCTTGCGGGCAGCCGCGTGTTCGCGGCGCGGCGTGCGTTCGGCGCGGGGGAGGCGTTCGGCGCTGATGACC
Organism: Nocardia altamirensis NBRC 108246; assembly: GCF_001612685.1. GTDB lineage: Bacteria > Actinomycetota > Actinomycetes > Mycobacteriales > Mycobacteriaceae > Nocardia > Nocardia altamirensis. The sequence goes on along the minus strand of NZ_BDAY01000055.1, from coordinate 38,247 downwards.
AAGGTGGGGGTGTCGACCAGCCCGACGCCGCATTCGAGGACGGCGGTGTTGCCTGCGCCGGCGCGGGCCAGAGCTTCGGCGTCGCGTTCGAGTTCTTCGGCGGCGCTGATTCCTTTGAGGGCGAGCATGCGGCCGTGGTCGTGCAGGAGGGGGAGGGACCACTGCGCGAGCTTGCCGAGGGGGGCCACTGCGCGAGAGGTGACGACGTCGGCGCCGCCTGCTTCCTTCATGACACCGGATTGTTCGGCGCGGCCGCGGACGACGGTGACGTCGAGTCCGGCGGCTTCGATGAACTCGCTGAGGAAGATGGTGCGGCGCAGGAGGGGCTCGACCAGGGTGATGCGGAGGTCGGGCCGCGCGATGGCCAAGGGGATTCCGGGTAGGCCCGCGCCGCTGCCGATGTCGACGACCGAGGCGCCTTCGGCGATCAGCTCGCCGACCACCGCGCAGTTGAGGAGGTGGCGATCCCAGAGCCGGGGCACCTCGCGCGGACCGATCAGCCCGCGCTCCACGCCGGCGGTGGCGAGCGCCGCACAGTATCGGCGGGCGAGCTCGAGTCGGTCGCCGAACACCGCCGCAGCCGTCGCGGGTGGTTCCAGCTCGGCAGGCAACGCGGTGGTTCCACCGAGATCTCGTTCCACGTGAAACATCCTTCCGAACTCGAGTCGATCAGAGAGGTAGCGACAGACGGACATTCAGGTGCGGACACGAACAGGGCCCCCGATCCGAAGACCAGAGGCCCTATCCAACCACTACCCCGTCAGGGTGACGAAATGCGCCGGGCCCGAGGGATGTCCGGGCGACGCGCTTATTCACTCAGGACGGAACAACCACGACGTGCCGGTTCGGCTCGACGCCCTCGCTCTCGCTGCTGACGCCATCGATCACCGCGACCGCGTCGTGCACGATCTTGCGCTCGAACGGCGTCATCGGAGCCAGCGACTCCGGTGCCCCCGTCTCGAGCACCCGCTGCGCGGCGGCGGTACCGAGCGCACTCAGATCTTCCCGGCGCTTGGCCCGCCAGCCGGCCACGTCCAACATCAGCCTGCTGCGCACGCCGGTCGCCTGCTGCACGGCCAGGCGGGTCAGTTCTTGTAGGGCGTCGAGCGTTTCGCCGTTGCGGCCCACCAGCTTTGACAGATCACGGCCACCATCGATGCTCACGATGGCCCGGTCGCCTTCGACGTCGAGATCGATATCACCGTCGAAGTCGAGCACGTCGAGTAACTGCTCCAGGTAGTCGCCAGCGATCTCGCCCTCTTCGATCAGGGCTTCTTCGGCATCGTTCACGACATCGTCGGCGTCCGTTCCGGCGTTCACCATCGTCGTCGCCACTGTGGCGTCCCCTCCGTCGGTCTCAACTGTCATTTGGTTTCCTTCATCTGCTCATCGCGCTCGCCGGGCGCTCGCCGCCGGACGGTGCGCGATCAAAGGGTTGCTCAGCGTGGTGGCCTGCCGACCACCGAAATGCGATCAGCGACGGCGCTTTTGGTTCGCCCTGCCCCGGTTCGGCCGCCGCTGGCCACCCGGCCTGCGCTGACCGGTGGCCTTGGTCGGCGTCTTGCCGGTGCCGTTCGTCGACGGCGAGGCGTCGGCCCCGTCGGTCGCATCCTCGGCGTCCACGGCATCGGCCGCGCTCGACGCTGCCTTCTTCTTCGTGTTGACCGGCTTGACGCCAGGCTTCGGCGCGTTCTGCGCGCGCTGCTCCAGCTTGGCCTGCTTCTTCTCTTCTTCTTCCTTCTCCATGCGACCGAAGACGAGGTGCTGCTGCCCGTAGGTCCAGATGTTGTTGGAGACCCAGTACAGGAGGATGGCGATCGGCAGGAAGGGACCACCGACGAGCACGCCGAGCGGGAAGACCCACAGCGCAAGCTTGTTCATCATCGCGGCCTGCGGGTTGGCGGCCGCCTCCGGCGTCTGCCTGGCGACCGAGGCACGCGCGTTGAAGTGGGTGGCCAGGCCGGCGATGACCATCAGTGGGATCGCGATGATCGCGATGGTGACCTTGGTCGGCACCCCGCCGTAGTCGGCGAACGCCTGCAGCTCGCTGGTCGGGCTGGTGATGAAGGCAGAGATCGGTGCGCCGAAGATGCGGGCGCTCAGGAACGACTGCACATCGGTCGCGCTGAAGACATAGTTCGGCGTGTGCGCGTTGTCGTAGGCCGACATGCCGAGCTGCCCGATCCCGTGACCGGTCCGGTTGAACGAACGCAGCACATGGAACAGGCCGAGGAACACCGGCACCTGGGCCAGGATCGGCAGACAGCCCATCAGCGGGTTGAAGCCGTGGTCCTTCTGCAGCTTCTGCATCTCGACCGCCATCTTCTGGCGGTCGTTCTTGTACTTCTTCTGCAGTTCCTTGATCTGCGGCTGCAGCTCCTGCATCTGCTTGGTGGTGCGTACCTGCTTCACGAACGGCTTGTAGAGCAGTACGCGCAACGTGAAGACGAGGAACACCACGGCAAGTGCCCAGGTAAGGCCGTTGTCGGGGCCGAACGCGAACCCGAAGACCCGATGCCAGAACCATAAGATCCAGGAAACCGGGTAATAAATGAAGTCGAGCACGGCTCTATGCACTCCCGTCGTTCGTATCGCCGATCACCGCGCGCGGTGATCCTTTCCAAGCCTTCGGTTCCGACACCGGCTCGGCCTGCAGGCTGGTTTCCTGCGGCGCCGGATCGGTGGCTGCCACGGTCCCTGGCGCGGTGCGAACGGTGCTTCGCTTCCGCTCCGGAACCGGGTCCCACCCACCAGGGTGCCAGGGTGCACATTTGGCCAGTCGAACGGCTGCCAATCCGAGCCCGACGAACAGTCCGCGCGTCCGCAATGCGGTGACGGCGTACTCGCTACAAGTCGGGGTGAAACGGCACACCGGCATGCGGGTGGGGGAGACGTAGGTCCGATACAACTCGATCAGAAATATCAGTGCGTTCGCCGGTAGCCGACCGATCTTCGTTGGCAGGCTCATGCTGTGCCTGCTGCGAACCCGAGTTTGCGCACCGCACCGCGGAGCTGGCGCAGCAGTTCCGCCGAGGAGGCGTTGGCCGCGCCGGGCAGCGCGCGGATGACGATGTCGGTCTCCGCGGGCAGCTCGGGGATCACCTGGCCGCACATATGACGCAGGCGGCGGGCCACACGGTGTCGAATCACCGCGTTGCCCACCGCCTTGCTGACGATCAGCCCGAAGCGCGGCCCGCCTACGCGGACCAGCCCATCGGCCGGATCGTCAGATCGTCCTTGCACGTCCACGACTCCGTCATACTCGTGTTTCAGCACGTGTACGACGAGATCTCGCCTCCCGATTCGCTGGCCGCGGCGCACCGTCCGGGAGAAGTCGGCACGATGATGCAACCGATACGGCTCAGGCAACACCCGAGCGTCCGCGAGCGAGGATCAGGCAGTGAGTTCGGCGCGGCCCTTGCGGCGGCGCGCCGAGACGATGGCGCGACCCGCACGGGTGCGCATCCGGAGACGGAAGCCGTGGACGCGCGCCCGACGACGGTTGTTCGGCTGGAACGTCCGCTTGCCCTTGGCCACGGTCAACACTCCTCGAGTCAGTGGGCACCAGTCGGTACCCGAAGCTTTTTTCGGTGAAACAGGTATTCGCGATGAATCGCAGGTCTGGTCATCATCGGCGCGTCGGTCTTGGCGCACAGTCGGTCGATAACGACCTACACGCGGTCAGCACAAGACCGCCACCGCACCAAAGGGTGACTGTACGAGGGTACTGATCGGCTCGGAGCGGGTCAAACTCGCCCCACCCCAGCTGGTTCGGACGCGCGACCAGGGGGAACGGGTCTCGACCGGTCAGACCCTGTGAGTATTTCCGTGAGTTCGTCCACACCCCTAGCCACGCCCGGGCGTAACACCAACACGCTTTGCTCGGGGATTGCTACAGAACCGCTGGTCAGAGCCCTGCCGAGTCGGCGCGCAACGGCGTTTCACAGTTACACAGGGTTCTCCACATCTGTGGATAATTGTGTGGAAAGACCCCTGGAGTGGCATATTCGTAGGGCCGACGGTGCCAACGCCGCCGCCCGGACTGGGGATCTGGGCAGCGTCCGAACCGGTTACGGACGTACGCAGGATCACGGTACCGACCCGAGCATGGTCGTCGCCACAATTTCCCCGCGTGCCCCGGCCGTCTGCTCCTATCGACCTACTTCCGGGGAGGAAACTGCATGGACGACGAGCAGAACGTGTTGGCCACGGTGTGGCCCGAGGTAGTCGCCGAGCTGACCACCGGGTCGCCGGACGGAGCCATTCCGGCGGTCACCCGCGCACAGCAGGCCTGGCTGAAACTGGTCAAGCCGCTGACGGTCGCGCAGGGGTTCGCCCTGCTCTCGGTGCCTTCCTCGTTGGCTCAGGAGGCCATTGAACGCGATCTGCGCGAGCCGATCCTGCGGTCGCTGGCCCGGCGACTCGGCCCCCAGGTGGAGGGACTCGGCGTGCGCATCGCCGCGCCGACGGTCCAGCCCACCGAGCGGGCGGGCAACAACCCTCGGCACGCCAGGATGACAAGCCGACCGGAACGCGCGCGCGACAACGGACCGAGGGACAACGGTCCCCGTGACAACGGCCCCAGGGACAACGGACGCAACCAACCCGGCTACCCCGGCAACGAGTACCCGACGCACGACGACTATCCGGCGCCGCGCTACGCGCAATCGAACGACTACGCCCAGCCCAACGACTACGCACCGGCCGCGGAGTACAACGGCGGCAACGACTACGCCGACAACGACTACGCACCGGACTACGCATCCGCCGGCGAGTACGACCGCCAGGACTACACCAACGGCGACTACGCCGACCGCGACGACTACCCGGTGCCTGCCGAAGTACCGACGGGCCGACGCGATCAAGCCCCGCCCCAACGCCGCGAACAGGAGATGCCGTCCCGGCGCGAGTCGATCCCGCCGGGGCAGGAGTCGCTGTTCACCCCCGACCCCGGTCCGGCCACCATGCGCGGTCCGGTCCGGACGCCGGTGCGCGAGGCGGCGTCGGCCGAGGATCCCGCGCACGATTCGGTCCGCGACACCGACGGTCAGCAACGCAACGACGAACCCGTGGTCAACGTGCGCAACACGTGGCCGACCTACTTCACCAAGTCGCAGGAGTCCGCGGCGCCCTCGAGCTCCTCGGCCAGCCTGAACGCGAAGTACACCTTCGAAACGTTCGTCATCGGCGCGTCCAACCGCTTCGCGCACGCCGCCGCGGTCGCCATCGCGGAGGCTCCTGCCCGCGCTTACAACCCGCTGTTCGTTTGGGGCGCTTCAGGTTTGGGCAAGACGCACCTACTACACGCCGCCGGGCACTACGCCCAGCGGCTGTTCCCCGGCATGCGGGTGAAGTACGTCTCGACCGAAGAGTTCACCAACGACTTCATCAACAGCTTGCGCGACGACCGCAAGGTGGCGTTCAAACGCCGCTACCGCGAGACCGACATCCTGCTGGTCGACGACATCCAGTTCATCGAGGGCAAGGAAGGTATCCAGGAGGAGTTCTTCCATACCTTCAACACCCTGCACAACGCCAACAAACAGATCGTCGTCTCGTCCGACCGCCCGCCCAAGCAGCTGGCGACGCTGGAGGAACGGCTGCGGACCAGGTTCGAGTGGGGCCTGATCACCGATGTGCAGCCGCCGGAGCTGGAGACGCGCATCGCGATCCTGCGCAAGAAGGCCAGGATGGACCGGCTCGATGTGCCGCACGACGTGATGGAACTGATCGCAACGCGGGTTGAGCGCAACATCCGCGAGCTGGAGGGCGCGCTCATCCGGGTGACCGCGTTCGCGTCGCTGAACGGCCAGCCGCTCGACCTGCCGCTGGCCGAGGTGGTGCTGCGTGATCTGATGCCAGACACTGCGGCGCTGGAGATCAATGCGGCGACGATCATGGCCGTCACCGCCGAGTACTTCAACACCACGCTCGAGGAGCTGACCGGGCCGGGCAAGGCGCGGCCGCTGGCGCAGGCCCGCCAAATCGCGATGTATCTGTGCCGGGAGCTGACCGACCTGTCGCTGCCGAAGATCGGTCAGGCATTCGGCCGTGACCATACGACGGTGATGTACGCGGAGAAGAAAGTCCGCAAGGAGATGACGGAGCGGCGCCGGGTCTACGACCAGGTGCAAGAACTGACAGCCCGGATCAAGCAACGCTCGCGCTAGTTCTCCCCACCCTGCTCCCAAAGTTCTACTAACACCTTCGCACCGCCCCTGACCTGGGGCGGTGCTTTTTGTGGCCTGTGGATTCCTCGAGGAATCCTTGTGGAGTCCTCGAGGAATCCACTGGTTTGTGCACCGATCGGCTAACAGGTGTGGGGATGGACCGTCCGCCGTCCGCTAACAGGACTTCATCCACACTTTCCCCAGGCAATCTTGCGCACAGGCAGTGACCAGCCAAGGAGGCACTCGAGGGGGTGTGGATTCCTCGAGGAGTCCATGTGGAGTCCTCGAGGAATCCTCGAGCTGTCCACGACCTGGTTCACACGTGTGAACAACCGGGTGAATTCGGTGGAACAACTCGAGGAGCGCTCGAGGATGAATATGGGACAACTCGTGAACTCCACAGACGCCTCGCGTTCATCCTCGAGACACTCGGCGGTCATCCCCACGGCAATGTGGCCCCGGACCAGCGGATTCGGCCGCAGTCCACAGAATCCACAGTGCCTACTACTACTTCAGTTCTTCTTCTAGAAGAACTCTCTTTGAAACAGGGTGTGTGGAAAGTCGGTCGAAGACGTCTCGTCCCGAACTGCTCTCGTCCCCAGGCAAGGAGAAGCGATCGGATCCGGATCGAGAGTCGTGACCCTCAGTCGATCCGCACTGCCTTCGCGTTACCCCGTCGAGGCGATGTCACGCACGCGGCCTCCTTGCGAGTGCAGCCCGGTCTACGAAACCGGCCAACAGATTTCGTGAGCACATGGGCAACTCACCGGGTACGAGCTGACTCGACCTCGACATTGCCGCCCGCCCCAACGTCGCCGTTGCTGCTCCCAGCTCTGGCCAGGAGACTCGGAGAGGCGGACTAGCGGGTCGGGCTAGGCCGTTGGGCCGCACGCGGGTACGGTTTGGTGTCGGTCGCGTGTGCCACACTTTTGATGGCGGCCGATCCACACCCTTCGCGAATCGATGTTGACGAGCCGAGAGGCTTTGGAGGACGAATGTCCGGCCACCGCACAACAGCTCACGGAACTGGGAGAGGACAGATCGGGCGATGGAGCTTGCAAGCATGAAGTTTCGGGTCGCCCGAGAAGACTTCGCGGAATCCGTTGCCTGGGTGGCTCGTAGCCTCCCGTCCCGGCCTCCCGTCCCGGTGCTCGGCGGTGTGCTGCTCGTTGCCGACGAAGGCGGGCTGACCGTCTCCGGCTTCGACTACGAGGTGTCCGCGCAGATGCGGGTGGCGGCCGAGGTCGCAGGGCCCGGTGAGGTTCTCGTCTCCGGCAGGCTGCTCGCCGACATCACCAAGGCGCTGTCGAACAAGCCGGTGGACGTGTCCGTCGACGGCACGCGCGTGCTGATCGCTTGCGGCAGCGCGAAGTTCTCCCTGCCGACCATGCCGGTCGAGGACTATCCCCAGCTTCCCGAGGTGCCCCAGCCGACCGGCGAGCTCCCCGTCGACGTGTTCGCGAACGCGGTCGGCCAGGTCGCCGTCGCGGCGGGCCGGGACGACACGCTGCCGATGCTCACCGGCATCCGGGTCGAGATCGAGGGTTCGAAGGTGGTGCTCGCGGCCACCGACCGATTCCGGCTCGCGGTGCGCCACATCGAGTGGAAGCCGACGAACGCCGATATCGAGACCGCGGTGCTCATCCCGGCCCGGACGTTGTCCGAATCCGCCAAGACGCTCGGCGCATCCGATGCCCCGGTGCAGCTGTCGCTCGGCACCGGCGGCGGGTCGGACGGTCTGCTCGGCATCGTGAACGCGGGCCGCCGGACCACCACCCGGCTGCTCGACGCCGAATTCCCCAAGTTCCGGCAGCTGCTGCCGAAGGAACACACCTCGATCGCCACCCTCCAGGTGTCGGTGCTCACCGAGGCCATCAAGCGCGTCGCGCTGGTCGCCGAGCGCGGCGCCCAGGTGCGGCTGGAGTTCTCCACCGAGGGCCTGCAGCTGTCTGCGGGCGGTGACGATGCAGGCCGCGCCGAGGAATGGCTCGAGGCCGACTTCCGTGGCGAATCGCTGACCATCGCGTTCAACCCCGGCTACCTGATCGACGGACTGTCCGCGCTGCACGCCGAGCGGGTCACCTTCGGGTTCACCACCCCCAGTCGTCCCGCCGTGCTGCTCCCGGCCGCCGAGGAAGAGCCGCAGGCGCTCGACTCGGGTGCGTTCGCGGCGCTGGACAGCCCGTACATCTACCTGCTGATGCCGGTCCGGCTCCCGGGCTGAGCACCTGTGCATGATCGCGATCCGGGTTCGGTTGCTGCGAAACCGGTAGCAACGCCGTGGCTTTCGACGCGGTCGGCGCCGGTCATCCACAGGACATCCACATCCTGTGGTCAAGGGATGGCCTTGCGGCGCCCTCGGCTCGGTGCGGATACCGTGTGCGCGGCACGCGGCGGTTCCGAGCGCGGCACCGCAGCACTCGCGGCGTCCTGGCCTGCGCATATGCCATCGCCGCGCGTTCCAGAGACGTCATGGTTCGCGCAGGCAGGGGCCAGGTAGCGGATGTTCATCAGGGCACTTTCGCTGCGTGACTTCCGTTCCTGGGAGCACGCGGAGCTCGAATTATCCCCAGGCCGAACGGTATTCTTGGGATCGAACGGCAACGGCAAGACGAACCTGCTCGAGGCGATCGGCTACCTCGCGACTCTCGGTTCTCATCGTGTCGCCGCCGACGCCCCGTTGATCAGGATGGGCGCCGACAAGGCGCGGATCGGCGCTTCGGTGGTCAACACCGGCCGTGAGCTGCGGATCGACGTCGAGCTGAACCAGGGCACCGCGAACCGAGCCCAGATCAACCGTTCGCCGGCGCGCCGGACCCGCGAGATCCTCGGCATCCTGCAGACGGTGTTGTTCGCGCCGGAAGATCTCGCCCTGGTGCGTGGCGATCCCGGCGAGCGCCGCCGCTTCATGGACGAGCTGTGCACCGCCCGCCTGCCACGGCTCGCCGCGGTGCGCAGCGATTACGACCGCGTCCTTCGCCAGCGCTCCGCGCTGTTGAAATCCGCTGGGCGCCAAGCCAGATCGAAGGCGGACCTGGGCACCCTCGACGTGTGGGACGGTCATTTGGCCACCCATGCCTCGGTGCTGTTGACGTACCGACTGCGGTTGGTACACGACCTGTACCCGTATCTGGCCCAGTCCTACGCCGCCATCGCCCCCGAATCACGGCCCGCCACAATCGGTTACCGCAGCGCGAGCCTGCCGCCCGAATTCCTCGATCCGGCAAGGGAACCCGCGCCGGACGACACCGAGGCGCTGGAGGCGATCATGCTGCGCGAGCTCGCCGCGGCAAGGCCGAAGGAGCTGGAACGCGGCGTGTGCCTGGTCGGCCCGCACCGCGACGAGCTCGACCTGAACCTCGGCGCGGCACCGGCCAAGGGTTTCGCCAGCCACGGCGAGTCATGGTCTTTCGCCTTGGCACTTCGCCTCGGCGCGTTCGAGCTGTTGCGCGCCACCGGGTCCGAGCCGGTGCTGTTGCTCGACGACGTGTTCGCCGAACTCGACCGCCGCAGGCGCACCGCCCTCGCCGCTGTCGCCGCCGGGGCGGAGCAGGTGCTGATCACCGCGGCGGTGCCGGAGGACGTACCCGCCGAGCTCGCCGCCGCTCCGCTGCGGGTGGAAACCAGCGGCGGCCCGGACGGCCGGACCTCGCGGATCGCCGAGCCGGTCCCGCCACCGTCCTGACGATCGAGTTTCGCATTCTGGCGAAAACAGCTAGACGTATGCACAGAAAAGCATGGTTATCAACAGGTCCTGTGGAGAACTCGGCCATGCCGGGAGGCGACGGTTTTCGTCGGTGCGCTGTCGTACAGTGACGTCTGGCCGCGCACTACGAGAGGAGCCTGGTGACCGAACAACAGCCACCGGCCGAACCGGCAGGACCGGAGCCGGAGTTGCGCGGTATCGATCTGGCCAGGCGCGCTCTGGAAGAGGCGCGCGCCGCGGCAAAGGCGAGCGGAAAGTCCGTCGGCCAGGGACGATCTTCGCCACAGCGCAGACTTCGGACCGGCGCACGTCGCCGCACCGGCTGGTCGGGTGCAGGCCCTGATCAACGCGATCCGCAGTCGCTGTCGTCGCTGACCGGCTCGATCGCGAAGAGTCGCGGCTGGTCGACCAAGGTCGCCGAGGGCATGGTGTTCGGCCGCTGGGCCGGTGTGGTCGGCGAGGACATCGCCGCGCATGCCACCCCGCTCACCCTGAAAGACAACGTGCTGAGCATCGCGGCCGAATCCACCGCGTGGGCAACCCAATTGCGCATGTTGCAGAGCCAGATCCTGGCGAAAATCACTGCTGCGGTCGGCCCCGGAGTGGTGAACTCATTGAAGATCACCGGCCCTGCCGCACCGAGTTGGCGCAAGGGCGAGCGCCACATCAGAGGCCGCGGTCCGCGCGATACCTACGGATAGGGAGTCGAGCGTTCCACGTGAAACGCTCGACGGTATCGCTCGATGCGACAAGCATTTTCGCCGCCGCGAGCGTGGACTGCGTTCGTCCCCAACGGCTGTGCATCGCTCAACAAGGCATCCACAGCTGAGCCGCGACCCCCGCCCACCGGCGCGAATAGAGCAGCGCCCGGCCTCCTCGCCCGGCGCTAGGCAACCCACCGGCAACGCACCGAGCTCGGTAAAATCCAGACATACCGCCGACGAACCGTAGGGCAACCGGAACGACACCCGATGCCTACCGTCCGAATCCTCCCAGAGCGGATCCAAAGTCCCGAAGGGCGGAACAGACTCGCCGCAATCCGATTTCTCGCATTCACGGAGCCGTCAGGGGTGTCGTAGGTGCGTTGTAGGTTGGCTGTACCAGTAGGATGGTGACGTAACTAGCGGCGATCACCTTCGGCGCGTTCCGTACCGCCCGCGCGGCCCCGTATTTTTCGAGCAGACCTGACCAGGGGCCAGCGCGTGCTGTACGACCCCTGCGCCGGGGATCAGCAAGTAAGGAGAGCTACCGACCAGTGGCTGCCAACGACTCCAACGCATCGGGCTCGACCAACGCTACCTCGGGCAAGCAGGACTACGGTGCCTCGTCCATCACGGTCCTCGAGGGGCTCGAGGCCGTCCGCAAGCGCCCAGGCATGTACATCGGTTCCACCGGTGAGCGCGGCCTGCATCACTTGATCTGGGAAGTCGTCGACAACTCCGTCGACGAGGCGATGGCAGGTTACGCGTCCAAGGTCGAGGTCACGCTCCTCGCCGACGGCGGCGTGGAGGTGGTCGACGACGGCCGCGGTATCCCGGTGGCCATGCACGCCCAGGGCGTCCCGACCATCGAGGTGGTCATGACGCAGCTGCACGCGGGCGGCAAGTTCGACTCGGACTCCTACGCGGTGTCCGGTGGTCTGCACGGCGTCGGCATCTCCGTGGTCAACGCGCTGTCCTCCCGGCTGGAGGCGGAGATCGACCGCGACGGCTTCCACTGGAGCCAGGCGTACAAGGACTCGATCCCCGGCAAGCTGGTCCAGGGCGACGCGTCGAAGAAGACCGGAACCACCATCCGCTTCTGGGCGGATCCGGAGATCTTCGAGACGACCACCTACAACTTCGAGACGGTCGCGCGCAGGCTGCAGGAGATGGCGTTCCTGAACAAGGGCCTCACCATCACCCTCACCGACGAGCGGGTCACCGACTCGGAGATCACCGACGACGTGGTGAGCGAGACCGCCGACGCGCCGAAGCACGCGGAGTCCGAGGGCGCGGCCGCGCCGGTCGAGCACAAGGTGAAAACCCGCACCTACCACTACCCGGGTGGTCTGGAGGACTTCGTCCGCCACATCAACCGCACCAAGCAGCCGATCCACAACTCCGTCGTCGGGTTCACCGGCAAGGGCACCGGGCATGAGCTCGAGGTCGCCATGCAGTGGAACTCCGGCTACTCGGAGTCGGTGCACACCTTCGCCAACACCATCAACACCCACGAGGGCGGCACCCACGAAGAGGGCTTCCGTGCGGCGCTGACCACGGTGGTCAACAAGTACGCCAAGGACAAGAAGCTGCTCAAGGAGAAGGACGGCAACCTCACCGGTGACGACATCCGCGAGGGTCTCGCCGCGATCGTCAGCGTGAAGGTGTCCGAGCCGCAGTTCGAGGGCCAGACCAAGACCAAGCTGGGCAACACCGAGGTCAAGTCGTTCGTGCAGAAGGCGTGCAACGAGCACCTGCAGCACTGGTTCGAGGCCAATCCGGCCGACGCGAAGACCATCGTGAACAAGGCGGTGTCCTCGGCGCAGGCCCGCGTGGCCGCGCGTAAGGCGCGAGAGTTGGTGCGCCGCAAGTCCGCCACCGATCTCGGCGGGCTGCCGGGCAAGCTGGCCGATTGCCGCTCCAAGGATCCGAGCAAGTCCGAGATCTACATCGTGGAGGGCGACTCCGCCGGTGGCTCGGCCAAATCCGGGCGTGACTCGATGTACCAGGCGATCCTGCCGCTGCGCGGAAAGATCATCAACGTCGAGAAGGCGCGCATCGACCGCGTGCTGAAGAACAACGAAGTCCAGTCGATCATCACCGCCTTCGGCACCGGCATCCACGACGAGTTCGACATCGCCAAGCTGCGCTATCACAAGATCGTGCTGATGGCCGACGCCGACGTCGACGGCCAGCACATCGCGACGCTGCTGTTGACGCTGCTGTTCCGTTTCATGCGCCCGCTGGTCGAGCAGGGCCACGTGTACTTGGCGCAGCCGCCGTTGTACAAGCTCAAGTGGCAGCGCTCCGAGCCCGAGTTCGCCTACTCCGACCGGGAACGCGACGGTCTGATGGAAGCAGGCCTCGCCGCGGGCAAGAAGATCAACAAGGACGACGGCGTGCAGCGCTACAAGGGCCTCGGCGAGATGAACGCCAAGGAGCTGTGGGAGACAACCATGGACCCGTCGGTGCGCGTGCTCAAGCTGGTCACCTTGGACGACGCGGCCGCGGCCGACGAGTTGTTCAGCGTGCTGATGGGTGAGGACGTGGAGGCCCGCCGCAGCTTTATCACCCGTAATGCCAAGGACGTTCGCTTCCTCGACGTATAAGCCGGTGCGTTTGCTCACCGGGCGCATGCCCGAGCAGAACCGCAACCGCACCGCCCGCTAAGGAGACTTCATGACCGACACGACGCTGCCTCCGTACGGAGGCACCGGCGGCGACCGGATCGACCCGGTCGACATCCAGCAGGAAATGCAGAACAGCTACATCGATTACGCGATGAGCGTGATCGTCGGCCGCGCGCTGCCCGAGGTGCGCGACGGCCTCAAGCCGGTGCACCGGCGCGTGCTGTATGCGATGTACGACAACGGGTATCGCCCCGACCGCGGCTATGTGAAGTCCGCGCGCCCGGTCGCCGAGACCATGGGTAACTACCACCCGCACGGCGACACCTCGATCTACGACACCCTCGTCCGGATGGCGCAGCCGTGGTCGCTGCGCTACCCGCTGGTCGACGGCCAGGGCAACTTCGGTTCCCGCGGCAACGACGGCGCGGCCGCCATGCGCTACACCGAGTGCAGGCTCACGCCGCTCGCGATGGAGATGCTGCGCGAAATCGACCACGAGACGGTCGATTTCATCCCGAACTACGACGGTCGCTCGCAGGAGCCGACCGTGCTGCCGAGCCGGGTGCCCGCGCTGCTGATGAACGGCAGCAACGGCATCGCGGTCGGCATGGCGACCAACATCCCGCCGCACAACCTGAACGAGTTGGCCGAGGCGATCTACTGGGCGCTGGACAACTACGACGCCGACGAAGAGTCGACGCTGGCCGCCTGCATGGAGCGGGTGAAGGGGCCGGACTTCCCGACCTACGGCCTCATCGTCGGTGGTCAGGGCATTCACGACGCCTACACCACCGGCCGCGGCTCGGTCCGCATGCGCGGTGTCGTCGAGATCGAGGAAGACAACAAGGGCCGGACCACCCTGGTCATCACCGAGTTGCCGTACCAGGTCAACACCGACAACTTCATCAACTCGATCGCCGAGCAGGTGCGCGACGGCAAGATCGCCGGCATCTCCGACATCCACGACGAGTCCTCGGACCGCGCGGGCATGCGGATCGTCGTCACCGTCAAGCGGGACGCGGTCGCCAAGGTCGTGCTGAACAACCTGTACAAGCACACCCAGCTGCAGACCAGCTTCGGCTGCAACATGCTGTCGATCGTCGACGGCGTGCCGCGCACGCTGCGGCTCGACCAGATGATCCGGTACTACGTCAAGCATCAGTTGGACGTCATCGTCCGACGGACCAAGTACTTGCTGCGCAAGGCCGAGGAGCGGGCCCACATCCTGCGCGGCCTGGTCAAGGCGTTGGACGCGCTCGACGAGGTGATCGCCCTGATCCGGCGTTCGGCCAACACCGACACCGCGCGCACCGGCCTGATGCAGATGTTGGATATCGACGAGATCCAGGCCACCGCGATCCTCGATATGCAGCTGCGCCGCCTCTCGGCGTTGGAGCGGCAGAAGATCGTCGACGAGTTGGCCAAGATCGAACTCGAAATCGCCGACTTGAAGGACATCCTCGCCAAGCCGGAGCGCCAGCGTGCCATCGTGCGCGACGAGCTGGCCGAGATCGTCGAGAAGTACGGCGACGAGCGCCGCACCAGGATCATCGCCGCCGACGGCGACGTGGCCGACGAGGACCTGATCGCCCGCGAGGACGTGGTCGTCACCATCACCGAGACCGGCTACGCCAAGCGCACCAAGACCGACCTCTACCGCAGCCAGAAGCGCGGCGGCAAGGGTGTGCAGGGTGCAGGCCTCAAGCAGGACGACCTGGTCAGGCACTTCTTCATCTCGTCGACCCACGACTGGCTGCTGTTCTTCACCAACAAGGGCCGGGTCTACCGCGCCAAGGCGTACGAGCTGCCCGAGGCCAACCGCACCGCGCGCGGCCAGCACGTGGCGAACCTGCTCGCCTTCCAGCCGGACGAGAAGATCGCCCAGATCATCCAGATCAAAAACTACGAAGTCGCCCCATATCTGGTGCTCGCCACCAAGAATGGCCTGGTGAAAAAATCGAAGCTGTCGGACTTCGATTCCAACCGCAGTGGCGGCATCGTCGCGGTGAACCTGCGCGACGAAGACGAACTGGTCGGGGCCGTGCTTTGTTCCGCAGAGGACGACCTGCTGCTGGTCTCGGCGCTCGGCCAGTCGATCCGGTTCTCCGCCACCGACGAGGCACTGCGCCCGATGGGCCGCGCCACCTCCGGCGTGCAGGGCATGCGCTTCAACGCCTCTGATGAACTCTTGAGTTTGAATGTTGTGCGCCCGGATACATATCTGCTGGTAGCCACAGCAGGCGGCTACGCTAAGCGAACGGCGATCGAGGAGTACACAGCACAGGGTCGAGGCGGTAAAGGTGTATTGACCGTCCAATACGACCCCAAGCGTGGCACCCTTGTCGGTGCGCTCATCGTCGAGGACGAAGATGAGTTGTACGCGATCACGTCCGGTGGTGGTGTCATCCGGACAGTGGCGAAGCAGGTTCGCAAGGCTGGACGACAGACCAAGGGTGTGCGATTGATGAACCTCGGCGAGGGCGATACGTTGCTTGCTATCGCGCGCAATGCCGACGAGCCTGATCCCGATCTGCTCGCAGGCGAAGAAGGCGACACCGGTTCCTCTGAGTAGTAACCCAACAGCGGCGGCAACGAACGGATCTAAGGATTCCCATTGACCACTCCGAATCAGCCGAATGACGAGCGGCACCAGACGAACGGCGTGACCGAGCGGATCGCACCGTCACCGATTCCGCCGCGGCCGATCCCTCGGCCGGTTGCCTCGGCAGAGAACGGCCAGCCGGGCGGCGGGCAGCCACATGGCGGCCAGCCGAACGGCGGCCAACCGGGTGGTGATCGGTCCGGTCAGCAAGGCCAGCAGGGTGGCGACCGATCCGGCCAACAAGGCGGCCAGCCTGCAGGCGGCCCGCCGGGGCAGCCGCACGAAATGCAAGGCAAGCAAGGCGATTTCGCGGGGAAACAGGGTGGGCAGAACCAGGCGCCCGGGCCCGAATTCGATCAGGAGACGGTCCGGATGAACAACAGCGATTCCGGAGCCGCCGATTCCGGTGGCAACGGTGGTGGCCAACCGCAAACCCAAGACGGTTGGTCGCAGCTCCCGCAGCGGGAGCCGCAGTCCAACCTGTACCGGCCCGGCCAGGCGCCGGTCACCGGACGCCCAAGCGGCTCCGGTGGGGGTGGCCTCGGCGGTGGCGTCACCAACGCGCGCACCACCGCGGACCTCGCGGCCAAGGCGGCCCGCAAAGAAGCGGCGATGGTGAAGTCCGTCGGCATCGACGGACCAACCCGCAGCATCGCGCGGCCCGAACTGATCAAAGACATGCCCGACCTGTCGGAGATCCGCCACCCGCTGCCGCCGTCCATCGAATCCACCGGTCCGCAGACACCGATCTCACCCGCGGTGCCGGTCGCGGTCGCCGCATCCGTCGCCACCGGCGAACCGCTGCGGGCCACCGTGCAGATCCGTCGGATCGACCCCTGGTCCACCCTGAAGATCTCGCTGGTCATCAGCGTCGCCATGTTCTTCGTCTGGATGCTCGCGGTCGGCCTGCTCTACATCGTGCTCGAAGGCATGGGCGTGTGGGAGCGGTTGAACAACACGTTCACCGACATGGTGTCCCAAGACAGCGGATCGGTCGGTCTCGTCGACGCAGGCACCGTCTTCGGCTACGCAGGCGTCATCGGGCTGATCAACGTGGTGCTGTTCACCGCGCTCGGCACCGTCGGCACCTTCATCTACAACCAGTGCTGTGATCTGGTCGGCGGCATCCAAGTGACACTCGCCGATCCCGACTAGACAACTAGACCCAGACGGCCGGTATCGACTCCATTGAGAGACGATGCCGGCCGTTTCGGTTATCTGGACGGCGTCTGCCCCTCCCGCCCTCTACCAGCCGTTTTGGAGGTAGTGCGCCCGGTCGGGTAATCTCTAGCCTCGGCTCAAGTGCTTCGGTGCGAGAGTCGCACGGGCCTATAGCTCAGGCGGTTAGAGCGCTTCGCTGATAACGAAGAGGTCGGAGGTTCAAGTCCTCCTAGGCCCACTCCCGAACACGACAGTAGGGTGGGAACCATGAAGTTTCTAATCACGGTAGGCGCCGTGGTCGCGGTTCTCATTGGTATCTCCAAGCTGCGCCAGCGCAACGACGCGGACCTGTGGCACGAGGTCACCACCCGCTGAACTCGGGGCCTTAGCTCAATTGGCAGAGCACTGCCTTTGCAAGGCAGGGGTTAGGGGTTCGATTCCCCTAGGCTCCACGCTTGGTGGCTCATGCTCATGGAGAGCATGAGCCACTTTCGCGTTTCGCGTGTTTTGTGGGGGCGCAGCCCCCACGCCCCGCCCGGCGGGGCTTCGCCCCCCGGTCCCCCCAGTTGGTGGTTGGGTTTTCTTGGATGTGGTCATCCAATGTGGGCCGTATACGTCGTTGGTCGTATAGAGCGGATGGTTTGACCGAATCTCCACGGCTGGTCTGACCGAATACCTGTCACTGGCCGGGCTGAGTACTCGTCGCTGGTTGCCCTTTGGGGTCTGCCAACTCAGTTTGGGCTGTGTGCAGGTCTGATCGTTTACAAAGCCGCCGACCTTGCTGAATCTCTGCTGCTGGCCTGACGAATCACGACCGCATGCCGGATTGAGTATCTGGTGGTCACGTCGTACTGGGGGTTTGCCAAGTCGGTGGTTGCGGGTTTTGGGGTTTGCCAGGTCAATTGGGGTGTCGACGGGTGGGCTGTGCGCGAGGTTGCTGCTGCACCGTCGGGATCCGGTGCTGGTTGTGTGAATGGTTTGTGGAGATGGGCTGAGGCGCAAGTGGTTTGGCGGAGACTTGCGGGGTGAATGAGACTTGGGCGGCGTGGGGCGGGGTCGTGGTTTTCGCGATTGCCGCGATGCCGGTGGGTGGGATGGTGGCGTGGTGGCTTGCGCGGGGGCGTGGGTGGCGGGTGGCGGTGTGTGAGGTGGGGATGGTGGTGGGGACTGTGCCGTGGTTGTGGATGATCTTGACGCCGAAGGGGAGTGGGCGTTCGGTGAATTTCCTGCTGTTGCGTGATCTGACCGAGCAGGCGGGTGGTAGTCGGGTGATCGAGCAGTTCGGGGGGAATCTGCTGGTTTTTGCGGCGCTCGGGGCGCTGTTGCCGGTGCGGTGGGCGTGGTTCGGGCAGTCGTATCGGGTGCTGCTGGTGGCGGGTGGTGCGTCGATTGTGGTGGAGGCAGCGCAGTTCGGGCTGGCGATCGGGCGGCACTCGTCGGTCGATGATGTGCTGTTGAATGCGTTCGGCGCGTGCCTGGCTGCGCAGTTCTCCCGCCGGTGGTGGGTTGCTGATGCCGGTCGGGTGGATTCGGGTCGCGATCACGTGATTATTCATCGGTAGTACTTGCCGGCGGGCCATCTTCCGGGCCCGGCGCGCTAGCGGGTGATGGCGGCGGACTGGAGTTGGGTGAGGGTGCTCGGGTCGGGCCAGTGGCGGACCTCGTAGCGGCGCGGTGTCATGCCGGGAATCGGTGTGAGGCCGGTGATTTCGGCGACGGTGGCGAAGGGGGCCTCGAAAAGGGTTTCCATCTCGTTGTTTTCGTCGGTGCGGCAGAAGAGGATGCGGTCAGCTTCCGGGAGCAGATACTCGACGCCTTCGCCCCAGATGGTGAGGGTGAAAGGGCCGGTGTCGTCCTGGGCGAACATGACCGAACCGATGAAGGCGGGGTCGAGGTCGTCGTGGTGGTCGAAGGCCAGGTCGTCGTCGAGATCGTCGTTCAGTGCGGTGGATTGGGCGTCGTATTCGGTGACGGCCAAACCGCATCGGGCGCGTTGCACGAAGGGGAGGTGCCGGTGGTGCGGGGACTGATCGAGCGGGATGACGGCGCCATGGTCGTCGATCGTGTAGCCCTGCGGGGAGATCGGGCGGACGGCGTCGCGGTATTGCCGCTCGACCAGTGCGAAGAAGGGGCCGAGATCGCCGGTGTCGGGGGTGATCAGCAAGGTGTCGACGTCGGGAAGGAAGGCGATCGGGCGGTGCTCGCCGTCGCCGGTGCCTGCCAGCCAGCCGGGGATCAGCGGCCATGAGGTGCAGTAGCCGTCGCCGTTGTCGGCGAAACGGAGGATGCCCGATTGCTTGATGCCACGGGAACCGACCATGGCCGTGAGGTTTTCGTGTGCCGCGGCGAACACGTCGTCGGCGGTGACGCCCCAGCGGTCGAGGGTCGCGGTGGAGACGATCGCGCGGGAGTTGGGCAGGTCGACCGCGACCAGTTCGTGCAGGAACGGCAGCGTGGGGCGGGCGATCACCTGCATGTTCTCGTCCGGAGTGTGCTGCCCAAAAGTGCTCGGCCGCATAATCGGTCGCAGCGCGGATCGCACCTGTGGCCAGGAATCCGGTTCGTCCATGTCCTGTACCGCACCGAGGAAACGGGCGATCCGTTCCTCGCGTTCGTCGCCGGGGAGATCGGCGATTTCTCGAAAGATGTTGCCCAGGTAGATATGTCCGTCCGGCAGCAGGATCCGGAATTCGTCGGGATCGTAGGTCGCTTGCGCGCCGAGATCCCGCATGCGTTGCACAATGAGTGCCGCGAACTGGTCGGCATCGCCCCCGAAATTCTCCACGCGGTCACCGTAACCGCGACAAACGACGGTCGCAGTGGGAAGAGCTTCGGATCAGCTGGGCGACAGCGGTCCGTGCCGGTCGAGATGGAGATAGGTGTAGCCGGTCACCACCAGGCAGACGACGGTGGCGGTGATGAGCATCGCCCAGCCTGCGACGAGCATGCTCAGCAAACCACCGAGCAGAGCGCCGAACGCGAAACTCGCATACTGCAGAAAGTAGCCGAGCCAATCCGCGTAATCGCCACCGCTGATGTGGCGTTCGATGCCCTGGGCCAATTTCACCAGCGTTCCGGTGACGTAGCTCAGCGGCACCGACACCTCGCCGTCCTTCACGAACGAGGTGTTGAGCGCGCCGACACCGAAGGCAACGAACAGGATCGGCACGAAGTCGATCCTGGCGGCGTCGTCGCCTTGGAAGCGGATGATGTCGATGATCGAGGCCATGGCCAAGCTGAAAGTGGTGAGCAGCGTGGGCCCGTGCGGGTGCCCGGACCAATAGTGCCTGCGGCACCAGGAGGCGACGAACACACCGGAGAGGAAGGCCGCCAGCAGCCCCGTCGCCGCGACTGCGGTGTCCGGCTGCTGGTGAAAATGCCCGAGGATGGCGCGCTCGGTGTTTCCGGTCATGAAGGTGACGAAGTAGCCAGAGGTGTGCATGAAGGCGGCGGCGCCGATCAGGCCTGCCAATCCCGCCAGCACCCATGACAGTCTCGCCTCATTGTCGAAAAGCGCCTTCTTGCGCGCTTCGTCCGATTTCGGCACAGGTCAGGCTCCTTTCGAGATGTATCCCACTCCACAGTGTTACCGCTCGCCGGTGGAATGCGCACGCGAAGCGCCGTGGGTTGCCGGATGGTCACCAGCGAGCGCGTGACTGATTGAGTGGGTTCCGGTTCGGGTGTTCGACCGGTATCCGCGCGGTAACCGAGTGACTTGAAAGTGCCGTCTTCCGTGGTCACCTCCAGTAACGCATGATGATGTCAGTTACTAGAAGTAACCATGGAGCGAGTTGTGGACGGCCGTGAGAACGACCGTCGGTGCGGAGGCTGTTGTGACAAGTGGCACGCAAGAAACGAGGGTGGCGGCATGACGAGCAAGGTCCCGGCGTTCGCCGACCTCGAGGCGGAGTTCGACCAGTACGTCGGTCGGATCGGCTACGCAACCATTGTGACCGTCGATCGGCGGAATCGACCACGCACGCGAGTGCTGATTCCGATCTGGGAGAAGGTCGACGGCCAGCCGCTCGGCTGGCTGGCGACCTACAAGACGCCGGTCAAAGCGGCACATCTCGCGGGGAACCCGCACGTCAACTTCTCCTACTGGGCCCCGGGCAACAACTCGGTGGCGGTGGACGCGACGGCAGAGTGGGTCGACACACACGAGGTCAGGCAGCGGGTGTGGCAGCTGTATCGACAGACCAGCCCGCCGGGCGCCGGGTACGACCTAGGTCAGTTCTGGCTGTCGCCGCGGGACCCGACACTGCAGATCATGCGGCTGGACCCGTGGCGGATTCAGGTGATTCGCGGCATGGACCTGCGCAGCCGGATCTGGCAGGCGCCGCAGGCGGCCGAGCGAGTCGCAGGCTGACGCCGCACCGCGCGCCTCGCCGCCGGTTACCGTGCAGGGGTGGACTCCGTGCTCGATTTCCTGCTGACCGAACCGCTCGCCGCGACGCCCCTCGACGATGTCGCGGCCGCCTGGATTCGACATCGAGTGGCCGCGAACCGATTCGACAAGCCGGTCGATGTCGCGATCGCGGGCGGGTTCGGCGCGGATCGACTCGGTTACGCCTTTCTGTCGGGATACCAGGAGGCGTTGCGCACGCTGATCCCCGATCTCGCCGCTGACGAGCTGGTCGCGTTGTGCGCGACCGAGGCGGGCGGCGGGCATCCGTCGGCGATCATGACGACGCTCACCGAAGAGCAGGGCACACCTCAGCTGAACGGCACCAAATCCTTTGCCACGCTGGGCATGATGGCGCACCGGCTGGTGGTGATCGCCAGTGTCGGCGTGGCCGAGGACGGCCGGAACTGGTTGCGCGCCACCATGGTCGACGCCCGCGACCCCGGCGTGCGCGTGACGAGCCTGCCTGCGACCCCGTTCGCCCCGGAGATCCCGCACGCCACGGTCACGCTGACAGCTGTTGCGGCGCAGGTGTTGCCGGGCGACGGCTACCTGGACTATCTCAAACCGTTCCGCACGATCGAGGACATTCACGTGCTCGCGGCCGGTCTCGGTTGGCTGGTCCGGGTGGCACGGGAGTCGGGCTGGTCCGCGCAGGTGCTCGAACAGCTGCTCACGGTGGTCGCGGCGGTGCGCGGGCTCGACATCGATGCGCCGGGTTCTCCTGGCGTGCACATCGCGTTGGGCGGCGCGTTCGCGGCGTTCGGCGGGCTGCTGACGGAGCTGGATTCCCTGTGGGGATCGGTGGATTCGACCACAAGGCAACGCTGGGAGCGGGATCGGCCGTTGCTCGCGATAGCCGGGCAGGTGCGGGAGCAGCGGCTGGCTACAGCGTGGCGAACGGTGCGAGCCGACCAGATTCAGGCCGACTGACCTGGTCCAGAAATGGGGAGCGGGCCTCGGCGAAGGGGGGGAGTTAGCCGAGGCCCGCGTAAGGTCGGCCCGGGGGGGAGGGGCCGACGTGAATGATCCTACGCGATGATCCGCGATTGTGTGCGCGTGGGGAGCGCCACTTTTCGAAGTTTTTTTGGGTGTGCTTACTTTCCGGCAATCCGCCCTCGTTTCGGGTCGGAGACACCCCCTCAGGGAGCACTGATCGATGGTGGCCTGGTGTTAGCCAAAACGGCTGTTGCGCAGGCCGATACCGAGTTTGCGGCGCTGCGGTGCGCACTGTTGATCGGCAGAACATGCCGACCGGTCGCAGTGTGTCGAGCATCGCTGTCTGTTATGGGTGATTGGCGGTCCCGGCGGCGTCGAAAACGCGGCGCGTGTCGCGTGGATCGGTGTGTCCTTGCCGCGGAAATCTGTCGTACCTCGGTGCGAACATGTGTTCGTGCGCACACCGGCCACTCGCAGCGGCCGAGCGATCAACTCGCTCGGCCCCTTTCGGCTCGATCCGTGCCTGGGGCGAGTACCGCGTTGGTTCGATTCGGGTAGTCCGCTACGCACGACTCGGCGGGGGTGCGCGCGGGAGTATCTAATCGGTCGCACCTCGACCGGGCACCCCCGAGCACCGCCTGGATCGAGGTGCGACCTTTGTGTGGGCGCCCAGGCGACCCACGCCAACTTGGGGGTGGCTTTGCTTCGAAAACTATGTACATTGTAGAGAGAAGAGCCCGTTCGGCGCCGATGGCGACATGCCACACTGCGCCAAAATCGGGGATATGGAATAAATCGGATGAAACTTGTCGGAGGGTCCGGCAATACTGACTCGAGTATCGCCAGCATCCCGATTGCGCGAATTGGTCGGCGCCAACCACGGTGTCGCACAAATACATCCCATGAAAACTGACGAACTTCAGGAGAATCATGCCCGACGCAATAGTCGCCGAGGGTCTGGTCAAACGATATGGCCCGACAGTGGCCCTCGATGGACTCGACCTCACGGTCCCCGAGGGGACCGTCACCGCACTACTCGGCCCCAACGGCGCAGGTAAAACCACTACGGTCCGGGTGCTGAGCACCTTGTTGGTGCCCGACGCCGGTCGCGCGACTGTCGCAGGAATCGACGTGCTTCGTGATCCGCGCACCCTGCGGTCACGCATCGGTGCGTCCGGTCAATACGCCGCTGTCGACGAATATTTGACCGGCTTCGAGAATTTGGAAATGGTGGGGCGGCTCTATCACATGGGCGTGCAACGCAGTAAGGCGCGCGCCCGTGAGCTACTGGAACGCTTCCGGCTCAGCGATGCCGCCGACCGGCCGGTCAAAGGGTATTCCGGCGGTATGCGCAGGCGGCTCGACCTGGCGGGCGCGCTGGTGGCGAACCCGCCGGTGCTGTTCCTCGACGAGCCGACCACCGGTCTGGATCCCCGCGCCCGCCTCGACCTCTGGGACGTCATCGAGGAACTGGTCGCCGGCGGCACCACCCTGCTGCTCACCACCCAATACATGGACGAGGCCGACCGGCTCGCCGACTCGATCGCGGTGATCGACCACGGCAAGGTCATCGCGCGCGGCACCGCCGACGAGCTCAAGACGCTGGTCGGCGGCGATCGGATCGAGCTCACAGTCGACAACGCCGACAACCTCGCGACGGCAGCGCAGGCGCTGAAAGGCTTGGCAGACGGCGAGATTCACATCGAGCAGGGATTGCGCCGCATCACCGTCCCCGTCGCGGACGGATCCCAGGCGCTGGTCTCCGCGATCGGCAAGCTTGCCGAGCACGACGTGAAGATCCACGACGTCGGCTTGCGCAGGCCCTCCCTCGACGACGTCTTCCTCACCCTGACCGGCCATGAGGCGGAGGAACTCATCAACGGAAACGGCCACACGCCGGCCGACAAGCTCGCAGCAGTGGAAGGAAAGACCCGATGACCGCGACGATTCCGGTAATCGACCGGCCCTCGATCGTCGAGCGACTCTCGATGGTGGTCAGCGACAGCCTGACCATCCTCAAGCGCGGGGTCATCAAGATCAAGCGCGTGCCCGATGTGCTGATCTTCTCGACGCTGTCGCCGATCATGTTCGTGCTGCTGTTCGCCTACATCTTCGGTGCGGCGATCGACATGCCCGGCGGCTACCGGGAGTTCCTGATCGCGGGCATCTTCGCGCAGACGGTGGTGTTCGGCGCGACCTTCACCGGCGCGGCACTGGCCGAGGACATGCAGAAGGGCATCATCGACCGGTTCCGGTCGCTGCCGATGGCGCCGTCCGCGGTGCTGATCGGCCGGACGCTCAGCGATGTGGTGATCAACGTGGTCAGCCTGACGGTGATGTCGCTGACGGGCCTGGTCGTCGGCTGGCGGATTCGCGGATCGTTCCTCGACGCGGTGCTCGCCTACGCACTGCTGTTGCTGTTCGCCTACGCGCTGTCCTGGGTGATGGCCTATGTCGGCCTGCTGGTGCGGGCCCCTGAGGTCTTCAACAACGCGAGCTTCATGGTGATCTTCCCGCTGACCTTCATCGGCAACACCTTCGTGCCGAGCGAGAAGCTGCCGACGGTGCTGCGGGTGATCGCGGAGTGGAATCCCGTCTCCGCGGTCACCCAGGCGACGCGCGATCTGTTCGGCAACACCAATGCCCTTGCGCCGCCGCCCACTGCGTGGCCGCTGCAGCATCCCGAGCTGGCCACGGTGATCTGGATGGTGCTGATCATGGTGGTGTTCGTGCCGCTGGCGGTCCGGCAGTACAAGAAGACCGTCAGCCGCTGATCACCAGGTCAGCGACTGTTCTCCGCGCCGGCTCCCGCTACCGGGGTCGGCGCGGAGCCGTTGCGGGAGTACCCGATCCGCGGCGGCGCCGGGGCGGGCGCAGGCGGCTGCGGGCGCTTGCTTCGCACCAGCCAGGCCACGCCACCCGCCAATACGACGACGACCGCGATCGCGAGCCGGTTACGGATGGGTGCGGATACGTGTAGAGGCCCCAGGGTCATTGGCCCATGCTGGCACAACCCCGCAATTCATGCAGCAGGCCCAGTTCAGCGCCGCGTCGCGCCGTCGACTCCGACGGGGACGAGAGTCGGTGCGACAAGAGGTGACAGCGCGGCCGGTCCGGGGGTGGTGCCGGAGTTGCGAGGCGGCGGGACCGTAGCATTGCGGGCGTGACCTCACCGAATCAGACCGCTGTGGCAACGCTCCACACGAATCGCGGCGACATCAAGATCTCGCTCTTCGGTAACCACGCTCCCAAGACGGTCCGGAATTTCATCGGCCTCGCCGATGGTTCGGCGCCCTACACCACCGCGAATGCCAGCGGCGGCAGCACGGGCCCGTTCTACGACGGCGCCATCTTCCACCGGGTGATGGACGGTTTCATGATCCAAGGCGGTGACCCGACCGGCACCGGGCGCGGCGGACCAGGCTACGAATTCGGCGACGAATTCCATCCTGAGCTGCGCTTCGATCGCGGCTACCTGCTGGCGATGGCCAACGCGGGACCTGGCACCAACGGGTCACAGTTCTTCATCACCGTCGGCCCGCAGCCGCACCTCAACCGCAAGCACAGCATCTTCGGCGAGGTCGTCGATCCGGAGTCCCGCAAGGTCGTCGACGCCATTGCCACGACACCGACGGACCGCAACGATCATCCTCTTGACCCCGTCGAAATCACCAAGATCACGATCGAATGAGGTTATGACCGCTCAGCCGCCCGCACCGTCGTGCGTCCGTCACCCCACTCGTCCGACCGGTTTGGCGTGCACGCGCTGCGGACGGCCTGCCTGCCCGGAATGCCTGCGTCCGGCGGCGGTCGGCCAGCACTGCGTCGACTGCCTGCGGCAGGAACAGCGCGACGTCCGGCCGGTGCGCACCGTCGCCGGTGCGCAGGCCGGCCGCGCGCAGCCGTACGTCACTTACGCGTTGATCGTGATCAACGTGGCGGTCTTCGCGATTACCGCGGCGCAGGCCCAGAGCGTGGTGGACAACCAGACCGCCGCGCTGTTCGGGCGCTGGGTGCTGTTTCCGCCGTATGTCGCCGATGGTCAGTGGTGGCGAGTGATCGGCTCGGGCTTCCTGCACTTCGGCCCGATTCATCTGCTGCTCAACATGTTCGCGTTGTACGTGATCGGCAGGGACACCGAGCTGGTGCTCGGCCGACTGCGGTACCTCGCGGTCTATCTCGTGTCGATGCTCGGCGGTGCGGCGGCCGTCATGGTGTTCTCGCAGGACAGCGCCACCGCGGGCGCCTCGGGTGCGGTGTACGGCCTGTTCGGTGCGATCACCGTCATCCTGATCCGGTTGCGGCAGAACCCGAATCAGATGCTGATCCTGATCGCCATCAACGTGTTCATCAGCTTCTCACTGCCGGGCATCTCGCTGTGGGGACACCTGGGTGGGCTGGCCGCGGGCACGCTCGCGACGCTGGGCATCCTGTTCCTGCCCACCTGGTTGCGCGCGAAATCCCAAGAGGCGGCGCGCCTCATCGGCTGGATCTCGGTCGGAGTCGTCGCGCTGGCATCCTGCGCGATGATCGGTGCGACCGCGATGTCCCTGGCCTGATCGACCCTTCGTGGTTCGGCTCCACGTGAAACACGCCGAACTACGAAGGCAGTCGGCCGACTAGTACCCGCCCCGAATCACGAAGGCGGTCTACTGAACTAGGGCCCCGGCCAGGAACTTCGGCACGTCTCTCGACGGCAAGGACCTAGCGGGTGGTGTCGCCGGACAGCCGCAGGGACTTGACCAGCTCCTCGTACACGTCGTCGGGGCGAGCGCCGAGATCCCAACGGCCGAAGATCATCAGGCGTTCGGTGCCGTTGCGATCGACGTCGATCTCGAGCATCGGATTCTTGCGCCCGAGGCGGCGATAGCTCACCACCCGTGCCCGGATGATCTGCTCGCGGGTGTACTCGTCGGGGCCGAGCAGGGTCCGCACGACCAGTCGCGGCTCGGGCCCCGCGGTGACGGACAGCCGGGGCCGCTGCCGGAAGCCGAGTCCGGCCAGCGCCAACAGCCCGACCGCGGCCAACCCGACGAGCAGCCTGCTCGCGGCGTCGGCGGCGAAGACGGCCGCACCGGCGAGGACGACGCCGCCGACGGTGACCGCGATGAGCGCGGGCGTCGGCGTGGTCCAGGCCAGGCGCGGGTCGGGAACGCGGGGGTGGAGATCGGGAGAATCAGGTGTCACGCGTCACTTTCCCCAATCGCTCCTCGAGTTGTCCACAGATTCATCCACAGGTGTGTATGAATGACACGTCTGTAACCCATATGTGGGGGCAGCGTCACTCACCGCAACCCAGATGTGGTGTCAGCGCCACCTCATGGTCATGATCAGACCGACGACCATGAGGCCGAATCCGATCAGGAAGTTCCAGGCGTTCAGATCGCTCATCCAGGTGATGTGATCGGCGGCCAGGTAGTAGACAAGCAGCCACGCCAATCCGGCGAGCATGAAGCCGAGCATGATGGCGACGTACCAGACCGGCGAGGGCCCAGCTTTCACCTTCACCGGAATCCGGCTGGCGGGGTTGATCGTATAGTCGGTCTTCTTACGGACCTTCGACTTGGGCATGTCGTCCTCGTGTTCGGCGTGCAGGTCGGTACCGGCGGGGCAGGCCGAGTCTCGGTGGTGCCGAGCTCGCTCGCCGGGTGGGCGAGGCTCTGGGATCGCAGCCGACCGAGTCGGCGGGGTGGGTGCGGCTGGCGCCCTCCGGTGTGCCTCTAGGCTATCCCAACTGGTAATGGATGCGACGCGGCACCGTACGGGCACGTAATCTCTGATCATGCGTGTTCTGGTCGTCGACAATTACGACAGCTTCGTGTTCAACCTGGTGCAGTACCTGGGTCAACTGGGCGCCGAGGCCGTGGTCTGGCGCAATGACGACGCGAACCTGGCCGACCTGGACGCCGTCGTCGCCGATTTCGACGGCATTCTGATCAGCCCTGGTCCCGGTACGCCGGATCGCGCGGGCGTCAGCATCGACCTGGTGCGCGCCTGCGCGAAGCATTCCGTGCCGCTGCTCGGCGTGTGCCTCGGCCACCAGGCGATCGGCGAGGCCTTCGGCGCCACGGTGACCCGCGCGCCGGAACTGTTGCACGGCAAGGCCAGCTCGGTGTTCCACATCGGCGCCGGGGTGCTGGCCGGCCTGCCCGACCCGTTCACCGCGACCCGCTATCACTCGCTCACCGTCCTCGAGGACACCCTGCCCGACGAGATCGAGGTGCTCGGCCGCACCGAGAGCGGCATCGTGATGGCGATGCGGCACCGGACGCTGCCGATTCACGGCGTGCAGTTCCATCCCGAATCCGTCCTTACCCAGGGCGGGCATCGGATGCTCGCGAACTGGCTCGGTGTCTGCGGCGAACGTCCGGGCGAGGGCCTGGTGGAGATGTTGGAGGCGGAGGTCGCCGCGCTGGTGCTGCAGTGATCAGCGGCGAGGCGCGGCGGTGAGCGAGCGTCAGCGAGTGAACCGAGGACACAGCGCGCCCTCGGACACGACGGAGCTGAGCGCCGGCGAGGCGGAGTCGTGACCCGTCCGCATGTGCTGCTGTCGGTGGCAATGAGCGTCGACGGCTACATCGACGACGCGAGCTCCGAACGGTTGCGGTTGTCGGATGCCGCCGATTTCGATCGGGTCGATCAGGTGCGCGCGGATTCCGACGCGATCCTGATCGGCGCCGAAACCCTGCGCCGTGACAACCCTCGGCTGCTCGTCGACAGCGCCGATCGCCGAGCGGCACGGATCGCGGCGGGCAAACCCGAGTACCCGCTGAAGATCACCGTCACGGCAAGTGGTGACCTCGACCCGACCCTGCGGTTCTGGCACCACGGCGGCGCGAAACTCGTGTACACCACCGACGCGGGCGCGACCCGCCTCGCCGATACCCTGTCCGGCCTCGCTGACGTCGTCCCGCTCGGCACCGATCTCGACTTCGCCGTTCTCCTCGACGATCTCGGCCGCCGTGGCATCGGTCGGCTGATGGTCGAGGGCGGCACCCGCATTCATACTGCGTTCCTCGCCGCCGACTTGGCCGACGAAATTCACCTGGCCGTCGCCCCGCTCCTGGTCGGTGATTCGAACGCCCCCCGATTCCTCGACCCTGCCTCGTATCCCGGTGCCCCGCACCGCAGGATGCACCTCGCGGACGTCACCCAGGTCGGCGACATCGCGGTCCTGCGCTACCTCCCGAAAGCGATACACCCGTAGTCGGCGGTCGCCGACGCGTTTCGCTGAGTTTGCTTGTGCGGACTCGGTATTGGGTGCCGGGTGCGTAGGCGCCGCCACCGGCAGGAAAAGTTGCACGCCTCGACGAGCCGGTCTGCACACGCTCGACGGCCGCCGGGATGGGGTGCGCGGTTCCGGAGCCGCACCGTGATGCGTCACGTACTGGGAGACGTTGCTGCTTGTTGCGAAATCGAGTGGGCCTGCGGTGATATCAGTCGGTGTGGTCTGATTCGACGCAACTATTCGCAACTGTCGACGCACGCCCCCAACTTCCGATTCGAGCAACAACTCGCAACTTCGACAGCGGCAAACGCGCCGCGCCACAACCGGCGGAGGCGCCGGCGGAGCGCAACAAGGTTGCGGATTGTTGCGAGCCGAGGCCGGATGCTTCGGATTCGCTTGCTGCCGTCGAGTTCGGCCTGCAGACCCCCCAGTGGAAGGATGGACGAAGGTGCGCCAAGACGATTCGGAGGCGGTCGGTTGAGTGCTGAGCAGGACGTGACGTTCATGCGGCGAGCGATCGAGCTGGCTCGGAAATGTCCGCCGAGCGAAACGGCGTTCTCGGTCGGCGCGGTTCTCGTGGTCGACGGGGTGGAGATCGCCACCGGGTTCTCGCGCGAGACCGACGCGAAGGTGCACGCCGAAGAGTCCGCGCTGAACAAACTCGATCCGGACGATCCTCGACTGGCCACGGCGACGATCTACAGCACGCTGGAGCCGTGTTCGCAGCGGGCCACCGCGTCGCGACCGCCGTGTACCGACCGGATCCTGCGCGCGGGGATTCCCAGGGTCGTGGTGGCCTGGCGCGAGCCTGCGACCTTTGTGACCAACTGCGTCGGCGTGGAGAAGTTGCGGCAGCACGGCGTCGAGGTGCTCGAGCTGCCCGAGCTGGCGGCCGAGGCGATGTCGATGAACCGCCACCTGGATCTCGGCTAGCGGCTGTGCACATTCCGCCTCCGGTAACGCGACCGGTCGGTACCATCTAGTCAGCTCATCTCGCACAGCACCGAGGTAAACCCGGACACGGGCCACTTACCCACGACGTCACCGCCGGCCGCCGACACCATGTCTCGGCACCCGAGCCCGGTTCGAAGACGCGGCGGAAGAGAGGAAGCGCTATGACGACCGCCAGGGACATCATGAAGCCCGGTGGGACGTGGATCTCCAAGGACGAGACCGTCGGGAAGGCCGCGCGCGTGATGGCCGAGCTCGGCGTCGGATCGCTGGTCATCGCCGACGACAACGATCGGATGTGCGGCATCATCACCGACCGCGACATCGTGGTGAAATGCATTGCCCAGGGCCGTTCCCCGGCCACCACCAGGGCCGCCGAACTCTGCGCGTCGACGCCGCGCTGGATCGACGCCGACGCCGATATCGAGGAGGTCCTCGATCAGATGGAAAG
The DNA here is from genome assembly GCF_001612685.1 of Nocardia altamirensis NBRC 108246. GTDB lineage: Bacteria > Actinomycetota > Actinomycetes > Mycobacteriales > Mycobacteriaceae > Nocardia > Nocardia altamirensis. Next base: position 7,303 of record NZ_BDAY01000055.1, on the reverse strand, counting down.
CCACCGGATCAAGCGCATGCCGGTGATCGAGAAGAAGCGGCTGGTCGGCATGATCAGCGAGGCCGACCTGGCCAGGCACCTCGACGACAATCAGCTCGGCGAGTTCGTGACGGCGGTCTACGGGCGGCCGTAAACCTGCACAACCCGGAAACGAAAAAGCAGCGCGGACTTCGACTGTGTCCGCGCTGCTTGCTGTTTCGACCGATCAGCCGAATACCCCGACGGTGATCGACACGGTGCCGTTGCGCGCCACCGCCGATCCGGACGACGGCTGCTGGCTCAGCACCCGGCCGACGGCGCCGGGGTCGAGGGTGCCCTGACTGGACTGGTTGATCTGGCTCACCGTGCCGGTCCAGCCTTCCGCGCGCAGCTTGTCCACGGCCTGCGAGACCGTGAGCCCGACCAGCGACGGCATCTTGATCTGGTCGTTGGACACCTGCACGGTGACCGTCGAGCCCTTCTCGGCATTGTTGCCACCGGCAGGCGAGGTGGACAGCACCTCACCCTTGGGCTTGGACGACGGGACTTCCTGGACAACGACTTTGAAGCCGTTGCCCTCGATGTTGGCCGATGCGACATCGAGGGACTGCCCGACGACGTAGGGAACGCGGACCGGCTCCGGACCCGAACCGATCGTCAGGATGACCTCAGAGTCGATGTCGACCTTGGAACCCGGCGGCGGATTCTGCTCGGTGACCTTGTCTTTATCAGACGCGAGCGACGGCTTGCGTTCCACCGTCGGATTCACCCGGAGCCCGATCCCCGCGAGCTGCTGGGCGGCTTCGTCCTGGGTCAATGCGATCAGCTTCGGCACCGGCACCTGCGTCGGCCCGGTGGACACCATCATGGTGATGGTGTCCTTCTTCTCGGCCCGCGAGCCGCCGAGCGGCGAGGTGGCGATGACGTAGCCGGTCTGAATCTTGTTGTCCGGCTTCTGCTGGATGGCGACATTGAAGCCGAGTTGCTGCAGCTGCTCGGTCGCCTGCTGGGCGGGCTTGCCCGACAGGTCGGGCACAGCGATCTGATCCGCCTTGCTGCCGGGACCGAACACCCAGAACAGGGCGAAGGCCACCGCGACGGCGGCGGCTGCAGCGACGGCGATGTAGAGCGTGCGCCGTGGGCCCGCGGGTTCCACCATGGCCTGTTCGGAGGTGTCGTCGTTGCGATCGACGGTGCGGTAGCTGCGCGGCGCAGGCTCGTTCGAGCCGAGGATGGTGGTGCGATCCTCGTCGGTCATCACCATCGGGGCGATGGGCTTCTGCCCGCCGAGCACCCGGATCAGGTCGGCCCGCATCTCGGCCGCGCTCTGGTACCGGTTGGCCGGGTTCTTGCTCATCGCCTTGAGGATCACCGAGTCGAGCTCGCGCGGTACCCCCGGATGCACGTGCGAGGGCAGCCGCGGATCCTCCCGCACATGCTGGTAGGCCACCGCGACCGGCGAGTCACCGGTGAAAGGCGGCTCACCGGTGAGGATTTCGAACAGCACGCAGCCGACCGAGTAGACGTCGGAGCGGGCGTCGACGGTCTCGCCGCGTGCCTGTTCCGGCGAAAGGTATTGAGCGGTGCCGATAACTGCGGCCGTCTGTGTCATCGGGTTGGAGCTGTCGGCGATCGCACGGGCGATGCCGAAGTCCATCACCTTCACCGCGCCTGCCCGGTTGATCATGATGTTGGCCGGCTTCATGTCGCGGTGCACGATCCCGGCCTTGTGGCTGAAATCCAGTGCGGCGCAGACATCCGCGATGACTTCCATGGCGCGCCGCGGCGGCAGCGGACCCTGGCCGCGCACGATATCGCGCAGGGTGTCGCCGTCGACGTACTCCATCACGATGTACGGCAGCGGGCCGTCGTCGACCTTGGCCTCGCCGGTGTCGTAGACCGCGACGATGGCCGGATGGTTCAGCGCGGCGGCGTTCTGTGCCTCGCGCTTGAACCGCAGGTAGAAGGTGGGGTCACGGGCCAGGTCGGCACGAAGCACCTTGATCGCCACGTCTCGGCTGAGCCGGAGGTCGCGCGCTTTGTGCACCTCCGACATCCCGCCGAACCCGATGATCTCGCCCAGCTCGTAGCGGGACGAGAGATTCTTCGGGGTCGTCATTGTTGTCCTTGCGAATCAGAGTCGGGCTCGCGGGAAGACTCGGGGGCTCGGGCACCGTTGAGCCCCGGAAACGGCTTGTCCACTGTAGGAACAATGGGCTTGGACCGGGTGCTCGGTGTCGTTGTTGTCGGTTTTGTCTTGGTCGGTGTGGACGTGGCTGTGGTCGGTTCCGGCGTTGTCGTCGTCGGTTCCGGCGTTGTGGTGGTCGGTTCCGGAGTGGTTGTCGTCGGCTCCGGGATGGTGGTTCGTTCGACCGTAGTCGGCGGTGGCGGCGGCGGAAGCGGTTTCGCGGTCGTCGTGGTCGTCACCGGAGGCGGCGGCGGTTTCGGCACCGTTGTCGATGTCGTCGGCGGCGGCGTCGACTTGTTCGGATTGGTGTTGCCGCCGAATAACAAGTACCCGACGGTGGCAACGAGCAGCACGCCTGCGGCGACGCCTGCGGCCGTCCACTTCTGCGCGCTGGTGAACCGCTTGCCATCACCCGGCGGCACCGGGTTGCCGCCGGAATTCAGCATTGTCGCGGGCGCGACCGGATGGCCTGCGGTGCCGACGGCCTGCCCGGCCGGCGTGTTGTAGCGGACCGTCGCGCCGTCGAAATCTGTAGGGGTAGACGGAATGACGACCGTCGGCCCCGGCGGAAGCACCCGGGTGGCGCCGGTCATCGACACCGCGGCATTGGCTCCGCTCGGCGGCGGCGGCCTGCGGCCTGCGCGCACCGCGGCGACGGCATCGGCGAACTCGCCGCCGCGCGAATACCGCCCTGCCGGGTCCTTGCCCATGGTGACTTCGATCAGCTCACGCACATTCGCGGGCAGATCGCCCGGCATCGGCGGCGGCGTCTCGCGCACATGCTTCATCGCGACGGTGATCGCACCGTCGCCGCTGAACGGCCTGGTCCCGGCAAGCGCCTCGTAGCCGACAACGCCGAGCGAGTACACGTCGCTCGCGGCGGTGGCGTCCTCGCCGACCGCCTGCTCGGGCGCGATGTACTGGGCGGTGCCCATCACCATGCCGGTCTTGGTCACCGGCGAGGCGTCAACGGCCTTGGCGATGCCGAAGTCGGTGATCTTCACCTGTCCGGTCGGCGTCACCAAGATGTTGCCCGGCTTGACGTCGCGATGCACCACACCGGCCCGATGGGCCACATCGAGCGCGCGGCCGGTCTGCTCGAGCAGGTCGAGGCCCTGCCCGACCGAGAGCCTGCCGAGCCGGTTCAGCACCGTGTTCAGCGGCTCGCCCTGGACCAGTTCCATGACCAGGTAGGCAGTTTCACTGCCTTGCGGGTCGGTGGTCTCGCCGTAGTCGTAGATCCCGGCGATGCCGGGGTGGTTCAGCTGGGCGGTGGTCTTGGCCTCGGTGCGGAACCGATGCCGGAACGTCGGGTCGGCGGAGAACTCCGCCTTGAGCACCTTGACCGCCACCCGGCGATCGAGCCGAGTGTCCAGCGCCTCCCAGACCTGGCCCATGCCGCCGGTGGCGATCAGGCGTTGCAGGCGGTAGCGGTCGGCGATCATCGCACCGTTGTTCAGCATCCCCGTACCCTCACTCGCACATCCATATCGTTCAGCCCCCTCGCAGACCGGCGTCCAACACCGCACGCGCCACCGGCGCCGCCACTGCGCCGCCGGTGGCATTCAGCCGGTCCCCGCCGTTCTCCACGACCACCGCGATGGCGATCTTCGGATTCTGAGCGGGCGCAAAGGCGATGTACCAGGCGTGCGGTGGGGTTTTGCGTGGATCGCTGCCATGCTCGGCGGTGCCGGTCTTGGACGCGATCTGATAGCGGGACTTGCCACCTCCGAGGGTGTTGTTCTCCGACGCGATCATCAAATTTGTCAGCGATGACGCTACCTGGACGGTGACGGCTTGGCCGACCGAGACCGGTTTGGTCTTGGAGAGTTCACTGAGGTCGGGCCCCTGCAGTTGGTCGACCAGATAGGGCTCCATCCGGACGCCGCCGTTGGCGACGGTCGCCGCGATCACCGCGTTGTCCAGCGGGGTGAGCGCCACGTCACGCTGGCCGATGCTGCTCTGCGCCACCGCTGCGTTGTCGGACATGGTGCCGACCGTGCTCTCGGCGACCGGGATCGGGATGCCGCGCTTCTCGCCGATGCCGAAGGCCTGTGCCTGGTACTTGAGATTCGCGGCGCCCACCTTGACACCGAGTTCGGCGAACGCGGTGTTGCAGGACAGCCGGAACGCGTCGTACAGCGAGGCGGTCGGGCCGCCGCCGCAGTTCTGGCCGTTGTAGTTCTCCAGGGTGGTGTTCGTGCCTGGCAGCGTGATGTTCGGCGCCGCGGTGAACTGATCCTCCGGCGTCGCGACGTTGTTCGACAGCGCGGCAGCGGTGGTGATCACCTTGAAGGTGGAGCCGGGCGGATAGGTCTGCGAGACAGCGCGATTGAGCATCGGCTGGCGTTCGTCCGCGCTCAGCTCTTCCCACGCCTTGGTGCCGCTCGCGCCGTCGTGCCCGGACAGCTTGTTCGGGTCGTAGCTCGGCGTGGACACCATCGTGAGGATCTTGCCGGTGCTCGGCTCGATCGCGACCACCGATCCGGTGTAGCCCTTGCTGGTCAGCTGGTCGTAGGCGACCTGCTGCATGGCCGGGTCCAGGGTGGTGATGACGTTGCCGCCGCGCGGATCGCGGCCCGAAACCATGTCGACGAGGCGCGACCCGAACAGGTGGCTGTCGGAGCCGTTGAGCACCGAATCCTCGGCACGTTCGAGTCCGGTGCTGCCGTACTGCATCGAGTAGAAGCCGGTGGCGGGCGCGTAGGCCTCGGGGCTGCTCGGGTAGGTGCGCAGGTACTTGTACCGGTCCTCGGTGGCGACCGAGGAGGCGAGCACCGTGCCGCCCGCGGAGATCTGGCCGCGCTGGCGCGAGTACTCGTCGAGCAGCACCCGGGAGTTGCGCGGATCGGAGCGATAGTCGTCGGCCTTGATCACCTGGACGTAGGTGGCGTTGAGCAGCAATGCGACGATCATCAGCATCACGGCCATCGCGACGCGGCGTAGCGGAGTGTTCATGTCGCAGGCCCCTTTTCCGCTCGACCGGCCTCGGGCTTGCGCAGCAGCTCGGTCGTCGCGTCGGCGATGGGGGCGGCGGGGACATTCTTGCGGGCGGGCGCAGGCGCGCGGGCCGCGTCGGAGACCTTGATCAGGAGCCCGAGCAGCGCGTAGTTGGCCAGCAGCGACGAGCCGCCGTAGGACATGAAGGGCGTGGTGAGACCGGTGAGCGGGATCAGTTTGGTGACGCCGCCGACGACGACGAACAGCTGGATCGCGAGGGTGAAGGCCAGTCCGGCCGCCAGCAGCTTGCCGAAGCTGTCGCGCACGGCGAGCGCGGTGCGCAGGCCGCGCACGATGAGCACCAGGAACAGCACGAGCACGGCGGTGAGCCCGATCAGGCCGAGCTCCTCACCGATCGAGGTGATGATGAAGTCGGTCTTGGCGAAGGGCACCTGGTTGGGCCTGCCGCTGCCGAGGCCGGTGCCTGCCAGCCCGCCGGTGGCGAGCCCGAACAGCGACTGGGAGATCTGGTAGCCGGTGTTGTTGTAGTCGTCGAACGGATGCAGCCAGGTCTCGGTGCGCACCTTCACGTGACTGAAAGTCTGGTAGGCGAAGAAGAATCCGAGGGTGAGCAGCGCGCCGCCGATGACGAGCCAGCCGACCCGCTCGGTCGCGATGTACAGCATCACCAGCACCGTGCTGAAGATCAGCAGCGAGGTGCCGAGGTCCTTCTCGAAGACGAGCACGCCGACGCAGACGATCCAGACCACCACGATGGGGCCGAGGTCGCGGCCGCGCGGGAACTCCATGCCGAGGAAGTGGCGGCCGGCGGCGGTGAACAGATCACGCTTGGCCACCAGCACCGAGGCGAAGAAGATGATCAGCAGGATCTTCGCGAATTCGGCGGGCTGGATGCTGAATCCGGTGATCTTGATCCAGTTCTTGGAGCCGTTGATCTCGGAGAACCGGCTCGGCAGCAGCGCAGGCGTGGCCAGCGCGACCAGGCCGACCAAGCCGAGGGTGTAGCTGTAGCGGGCCAGCGTCCGATAGTCGCGCAACGCGATGAGCAGCACGATGAACACCACCATGCCGAGGCCGGTCCACAGGATCTGCTGGTTCGCGTCGGGCGACGGCATCGGCCACGAGTTGTAGGCCGCGGTCTGCTCGTCGGCCAGATCGAGCCGGTGGATCAGCACCAGCCCGAGTCCGTTGAGCAGCGCGACAATCGGCAACAGCAGCGGATCGGCGAACGGCGCGAAACGACGCACCGCGAGATGAGCCACCCCGAACAACCCGAGAAAAGCCAAGCCGTACTTGGCAATATCCCAGGTGACCGACTGCTCCTGACTGGCCTCGACCAGAAACAAGGAGGCAGTCGTGATCACCGCCGCACCGGCAAGAAGCAACAGCTCGACATTGCGTCTGGTGCTCGGCGGCGGCGCCGGAGCGAAGCCGCCGGGAGGACTGGGAAAAGCCCCAGCGGCAGGCGGTGCCGGTGCGGACATCAGTCCGTCACCCGGCAGTTCTCCCCCGCGATCTGGGGGTTCGACGACGTGGTCGGCGGCGGAACCGGTGACTCCGACTTGGTCGGTGGCTTGATCTCGGTGCCACGGGTGTCGATGCCACCCGGCGTCGGCGACGCCGCCGGTGGCGCCGGGTCACCGGTCGGCGGAGTTGCCGTGCTCGGGGTCGGCACCGGCGCAGGCTCGGGGGTCGGCACGACACCCGGCTGTGGCACCGAAGCCTTCGCCGGGCACGGCGGCAGCAGCTCGCCCTGCGCGATGGAGCGCATCTGCTCCTTGGCCCGATCCAACGAGCCGGGCGGCAAACCCTTGCCGACCTGTTCGCGGCCGGTCTGCTTGAGATCGGTCACCTTGAGTTCGCGGCAGGACGACGGCAGGTCGGCGCCGGGATCGACCAGCGACAGCTCGCCGGACTTGGTGACACAGCCGACGAGGTTCACATCGTGGATCGAGTAGCCGAGCACCGCACCGGGTAGGCCGCGCAACACGACAACGGAGCCGTTGTCGGCGCCGACGTAGTAGTTGCTACGAATCATCTTGTAGCCGACCAGCAGACCGACGCCGACAGCGAGCACCAGCGCGACCGCGAGGACCACCCAGCGCAGCTTGTGGGACTTGCCCTTGGCTTCCGGCTCAGGGGTAGCGGCGGCGCGGCGCGGCGCGGCCCTCGGCG
>NZ_BDAY01000054.1 GCF_001612685.1 Nocardia altamirensis NBRC 108246 | reverse complement strand
AGGCGCAGAACGGACCGGGCCTGCACGAAAGGGTGGTGAGACATCAGGAGGAGCGGATGGTGTTGGTGCAGTGGCGATCTCCGGTGTAGAGCGATCTGGGGTGACCGCACCGGCTCGGCTGATGCGGTCAGAGTTGGCCGTACTCGCCGACCAGGCGTCCGGCGACCCGGGTCTGCAGAACAGAGGTCCGCCACGTCTGCTGGCCAGCTTTGAGGTGGACCGGGTTCTGGTCGGTGATGATGAAGTCGGCCAGTTTGCCGGGCTCGAGCGTGCCGAGAACCTGTTCTTGATGAGCGGCCCTGGCGGCATCGAGGGTGTATGCGCGCAGCGCCTCGGCCGGTGTCATCGCCTGCTCTGGGTACCACCCGCCAGCAGGTTGACCGTCGCGACCTGTCCTGGTCACCGCTGTATGCCAGCCGTCGAACGGGCTACGGGAGGCGACCGGGAAATCACTGCCCGCTGCCAGAGCGGTGCCCTGATCGAGAAATCGCCGCCACGCATAGGCACCGCCCAGACGCGCAGCACCGATGCGTTTCTCAGCCATCAGCCGGTCGTCTGCAGCATGGGAAGGCTGCATGGACGCGATCAGGCCCAGTCGCCGTATGCGCGGGAAATCCGGGAGCGCAACCACCTGGGCGTGCTCTATCCGATGCCGCAGACCGGAGCCCGTCGAGGATCCCAGTACTTCCTCGAAAGCGTTGAGCAGCACTTGGTTTGCGCGGTCACCAATGGCATGCGCCGCGACCTGATACCCCGCCTCGACAATCCGCCGGATCCGGGAGGTCAGTTCCTCCTGCGACAACTGAAGCAGGCCCGAGGTACTCGGCTGGTCACTGTAGGGATCCAGCAATGCCGCTCCGTAGGACCCGAGAGCACCATCGAGCACGAGCTTGACAGTCCGCACACGCAACAAATGATTGCCGACCGAGTCAGTGCGAGCCTCGGCGCCGAATCGGCTGAACGCCTCCCAGTGGAGAAACACGTTGTGCCGCAACGTCAGCCGTCCATGGTTGACGGCGTCATAGAGGGCTGCGAGCTGGCCGATGTTGGTGGATGCTTCGCTCACCGAGGTGAGACCGGCCTGATGCAGGATCTTTTGAGCGGCTTGGAGCCCATCGGCGTAGTCACTCTGCGTCGCTGCGGGGATCACCTGCTCGATCAGCTTCTTGGCGGTGTCGACGAATACCCCGGTGGGTCGGCCGTCGGTGTCTCGTTCGATGTGTCCGCCCGGAGGGTCGTCGTGGCCAGGGCCGAGGACACCGGCGGCGAGCAGTGCTGCTCGGTTGGCTAATCCGGCGTGGTTGTCGCGGCGTTTGAGCCATATCGGGCGACCGCCGACCGCCGCATCGATCAGCGCGAGGTCGGCAGCGGTGGGCATCCGGCCCAGACCCCACACCTCCTGATTCCATCCCCAGCCCAGGATCCAGGGCTTTTCTGGGTGCGCCCGCGCCCACGCAGTAATGGCCGCGAGCGCCTCGGGTAGCGAGGTGGTCTCCGACAGATCCACCTGGGTTCCCAGCGCGCCGAGCGCCCAGACGTGACCGTGCGCGTCGTGCATTCCTGGCAAACACACTCGTCCGTGGCCGTCGATGCGTTTCGCACTCCCGGTCGAGGCGGGGTCCAGCGCGGCGACCCGTCCATCCGCGCCGACGAGGAGGGACCCGAATTCTCTGAGCTTTCCGTCGGTGGTGCAGGTGTATCCGTGCACATTGTCCAGTAGCAGCGGCTCGACCGGATCGGGTTGCGGCCGAGACGGTTTCGAGCATGTGCAGATCAGTCCGGCCGCTGCGGTGATGGTCACGGAGGCACCGATCAGGCCGAGAATGTGGCGGCGGCTCAATCGGTTACGCGTCGCCGCGTGGTCATGGTCTAGGCACATGGCTGTTCACCTAATCAGTTCTGGGAGTGAGCCATCCGGCAAACTCCTGGTGGTAGCCGACCGGCAGGTGAGCACTTTCGTTCCCTGGACTTCGAGTCCTGACGAAAGACCGTGCCCCTGCCGGTAGGCCGGGAGAAGTAATCGCTGCTGGGATGTCGTGCCCGCCCGCCCGTGCGGGGGCGTGAGCACTGCTTGATTAGGTCGCTGATAGTTCTCCTGCTGGCTACGCGAAGGTGGTGATCGGTATCGAGAACGGGAGAGCCGTTGAGACTGTTCGTAGGAGATGACTGGGCCGAGGATCACCACGATGTGGAGGTGATGGACTCGACGGGTCGCCGTCTGGCCAAAGCGCGTGTACCCGAGGGTGTGGCGGGGATGGCGAGGCTGCACGCGATCATCGGTGACCTCGTCGGCGACGAGGACACCGACGAGGTCGAAATCCTGGTCGGGATCGAAACCGACCGCGGCCCCTGGGTGGGCGCATTGGTCGCCGCCGGATACACAGTGCTGGCGGTGAATCCGTTGCAGGCGAGCAGGTTTCGTGACCGCCTCGGGGTGTCCGGGGCCAAGAGCGACGCTGGCGACGCGCACGTGCTGGCGGACATGGTCCGCACCCACTCCCACGAACTGCGCCCCGTCGCCGGGGACTCCGCGCGCGCCGAGGCCGTCAAGGTCGTGGCCCGCACGCACAAGACAATGATCTGGGAACGGACCCGCCACACCCAGCGGCTGCGCCACGCCCTGCGCGACTACTTCCCCGCCGCACTGACCGCTTTCGAGGACCTCGACGCCGCCGACACCCTGGAACTGCTGGCGAAAGCACCCACCGCGGCCCAAGCCGCTCGGTTGACGATCGCTCAGATCAGCGCGGTGCTCGAGCGCGCACGCCGCCGCGACGTCGCAGCCAAAGCTGCGATCATCCAGGCCGCGCTGCGGTCCGAGCAGCTCGGCCAACCCGAGGTCGTAACCTCGGCCTACGCCGCGTCGGTGCAGGCACTGCTGGCGGTGCTGGGCGTCCTCAACACCCAGATCAAAACCCTGGAAGGGCAGGTCGATGCCCATTTTGGGCAGCACCCGGCCGCTGAGATCATCTTGTCCCAGCCAGGATTGGGGCCGATCCTCGGTGCCCGGGTGCTCGCAGAGTTCGGCGACGACCCCACCCGCTACGCCAGCGCCAAAGCCCGCAAGAACTACGCGGGAACCTCCCCGATCACCCGCGCGTCGGGAAAGAAGAAAGTCGCGCTGGCCCGGTTCGTGCACAACGACCGGCTCATCGACACCCTTCACGCCCAAGCGTTCAGCGCGCTGCTGCGATCCCCAGGCGCCCGCGCCTACTACGACCGACAAAGAGCCCGCGGCGCCGGCCACAACCCCGCCCTGCGTCAACTCGCCAACCGGCTCGTCGGCATCCTGCACGGCTGCCTCAAAACCAGCACCCTCTACAACGAATCCACAGCCTGGCCACAGCTGGCCGAGACGGCTACAACTTGACATTCAAGCTCCTGGGATGTCTTTCGAGAGGCATTCGCGGTGGGAGGCGCGCATGTTCATCGCCCCTTGCCTCGGGGACTGATTGCTGCATGCGCGAAGACCGAGCCCGCTGCGGGTCCGCTCAGGCGAGGTGGCCGCGTAGGTCGAGCGAGATCGTGAATTGGTAGCGGGGATGGCGAGTGTCGGGGTCAGGGTGGTTGACCGGAGCGCCCACAGTGACGGCGTGACGGATCTGTGGCTCGGCGGGGTCGCGGCGGGCCGCGAGTAGCAGGGCGTGGCACAGCTCGGCAAGGTCGGCGGCTGCGGGTTCGCTGGTGTCCCAGCACTCGGTGATCACCAGACGAGACGACAGCACGAGCCGGTCATCGCCTCCGCCTGCGGCGGTGACTCGGACCAGCCGATCGGGGCGAGGGTTCGGGATCCGGGTCGCGACGATCGCCTTATCCGCGCGGGCGGTGAGCTGACGCGACAGGTAGGCGACGACGAGCGCTTCGATCCCCGGATAAACAACGAGTTCGGTCATCACCCGCGGGCGCGGTTGAGAGCCTTGATCAGGGTGTGGTCGCGGGCGTTGCGGCGGGCCGCTTTGATGGTGGCCGGGAAGATGACCACGCGCCAGCGGCCTTGGGGCCGGCGTGCACCTTGGCGTGATGTCATCGCGAATCCCTCGCCCGCCTCGTTGAGGACGCGGCGGCCGCGTGATTCGAGGTTATCGACCACACCACGGGCTCGGCGAAGGTTGGGGTGGGCGTTGGGATCCCACTGAAACTTCGGTTTGGGCATTTATCCGTCCACCTTCCGTATCGTGATGACGTTGCCGGGTTGCCAGTCGAAGGGGCCGTGGTTGGCCTCGGCGGCGACCCCGATGACCTCGTAACGTCCAGGCGGTCCCGAGGGCAGGTCGATCAGATCCCTTGGGGCAGGACGGAACTGGGGCGGTGTGAACACCTCGACCTCGATGACGACTCGGTCGTGGCCTGCCAGGTCCGGTTCGGTGGAGTGGGCAGGTCCCCACCCGTAGACGCGAATCGGGATACCGGGCTCGTTGGCGGGTGGGGTGTAGATCGGCACGGGGTTGCCGTGAGCGTCGATCCCGCCGTCGCGGTGGCGGTGGTGGCCGATCACGCCGCGCAGTGGAAAGCTCATGCGACCGGGACCACGCGATAGCGGGCGAGCAGGTGCTGTTCGACTTCGGTGAGTGCGACGCCACCGATCGACCCGTCAGCGGCGACGGTGAGTTGCTCGCTGAACGGACCGGCTGTGCGGGCGCGGACAGCGGAGGCGGGAGTGTCTTTGGCGCGCTTGGCGATTCCGAGCACCACGGCGGTCACGACCGGCGGCACCGTCGGCCAGCCGTGGGTGAGTTCGACCCGCATACCGCGCTCACGGCTGGTCCAGGCGTTCTTGCGGCGCAGGTAGCCTGCCTGCGACCATGCGATCCGTGTGAGGTCGACCGGGCGGCCGTTCTCGGTAATCGCGTGCACGTCGAGTAGGTGCAGGGTCGGCACCATCTGCACCGTGGCTCCAGAGCCGTCCACGACGAGGGTTTCGGTGAGGGTGGGGGCGATGTGCCAGCCGCACCAGTCACGCACCAGTGCGTTCGCGATCGCCAATGCCAGTGCTGGGCTGCCATTTTCGTAGTCGGTGAGTGCGTCCGCGCCAGCAAGTGGCGGCAAGGGATCGGCCGCGAGCACCGCAGGTGGTGGGTTCGCGCTCGGGTGCATATCAGTCCCCGACCGTGGTCTCCGGGAGGGGAGACGCGCTTGCCCGGTTCTTCGGTGCCCGGCCCCGCCGAGGTGGCGGATCCTGCGTGTCGGTGTCGGTGTCGGTGTCGGGTCGCGGCGGTACGTCGGGTTCGACGTTGTGGCCGAACCGGGTTCGCAGCAGGACGGCGAGGTGGTCGGCTTCGTCGGTGCGTCCCGCGCGGCGGGCCCGCTGGTATTGCTCGAGGTAGGCGCGACGGTAGTCGGCTTCGACATCGCGACTCACAGCACCACTCTCCTCACGAATCGGGTGGGCGGGACTGCCCCGCTGCCTCGCCGACGTCGATGTCTGCGAGGCAGCGGGACCATGGGGTCAGGCAGGCTCGCCGGTGCCCGGGTCAGCCGGGCCGGGCTTGTCGGGGACGATGGCGTCGAGGTCACCGGCCAGGGTTTCCAGCGCGGTGAAGTTCAGTGCGCCTGTGCCGGTGTCGATCTGGTCCTTCAGCCGCTGGATTTCGGCGAGGATCTCGGTCTTGACCTTGGTCAGCTGGGTTGCCAGGGCGTCGATCTTGTCCTGATTGGCCATGAATTCTCTCCTGATCTCGGTTAACAGATCACCGCCGGTGATCGTGATGTGCCACATGGGCATTCCTCCCTTTCGGTTAAGGGGGTCTGAAGCCCTGGATAGGGCTGAGCGTCGAAACCTGGTGTCCCCGACCGGTGTGCCGCCGGTCGGGGGCCAGGCCCCCGCTCGAGATGTCAGCCGCCGAAGTCGGGCGGGGTGAGCCCGCCGATCTCGACGATCGACTGCGGGTAGCGCGCGGCTGTGAAAGCCAGGTATCCGTAGACCTGCAACCGGGTGGTCAACGTCGCCGAGCGCGGCGAGGGGAAAACCCTTGTGCGGATACCGGACTCGTAGAGACGTAGGTCGGAGGCGCGCATCACGAGGATGACGTCCTCGTTGGTGGCCGTGCCCAGGGTGATGGGCAGGTTCGGGTCGGTGACCACCGGCAGCCCGTGCAGGTTGCCGACGATCTGTTCGGCGGCGACGGCGCCGAGAGTGGCTAGAGCGTTCTGTGGCGAGTTCTGTTGCGGCAGAACCAGTGGCCGCTGAGTGTCGTCGAGCTGTGAGAGCAGCCAACCCCAGCGGCGCGGGTGCATGACGATCACCGTCGGTGGCTGGAAGCGCGAGGTGTGCACCCGTTGGATCGCATCGGCGATCGCCCCGTACACGCTGCGCACCGTGGGCGAGGCGGTGATGGTCGCGATGCCAGCGGTGCGCCGGATCCCCAGCACTTGGCCTGCGGTGCCGCTGCCCGCGATCACCTGGATGTCGAGCTTGGCGGCGTAGTCGGCGATCAGGTCGGAGAAGATGACCTGGTCGAAATTGATCGGCGACTGGTCGAGCAGCTGGACGGCGATGTCTTGCTGACCGGCGACCGTGCGCACTGGCGCGGAGACGTAGGTGTCGGACAGGTCGGTGTCGGCGATCTGGGTGTTGTCGGCGGTCTGGATCTCCGTCGATGTCCCGGTGGCGACCTTGGGGATGTTGATCGAGTCCGTGCCCGGTGGCAGCACATCGGACTCGGCTAGGTTCGCCACCGACCGCCCCGCACGGGCGAGGTCGAGGAACTGGTTCATCAACCACACCGGCGGGACGAAGAATCCGCCGCTGCCGTCGACGCGGTCGAGGTCGCGGTACTCCTGCGAGCGGGTCACGTCCTCGCCGTGGTTGCGCAGTCGCTCCTCGGCGGTGCCGTCGGCGTCCATCCGGAAGCTGAACCGGATCAGGTCCTGCAGGTAGGAGTGCCCGTTGCCTCGGATGTAGGTGGCCGGTTGCGCGGTCACCTGCACCCGGGCTTGAGCGCGGCGCACCGCGATCGCACCTTCGGCGATCGAACGGTTGCGATCGATTTCCTCGGTCAGCTCACCGATGCGTTCGTCGCAGCCGCCGATCTCGGTGTCGGCGGTGCGGATCTGATCGGTGAGGTCGCGGAAGGCGCGGTCTTCGTCCTCGGTGAGGTCTTGGCGGCCTTCGTCGGCGGCGACGGTGAGGATGGTGGTGCGCTGCGCGAGCAGAGCGGTACGGGTTTCGTCGGCTTGCTCACGCAGCGCGATGAGCCTGTTGAGCCGCTCATCCATGATGAGGGTCCTTTGCTGGATGGGATGGGTGAATGGCGGCCAGTGCCAGGCCATTTCCGCCCAGTGCCAGGGCTGGTGAGAGCCCCCGATCCAGTGCCAGGACTCGGGAAACAGGTTGTGCGAGTTGTGGATAAAGCTGTGGGCAGGTGTGAATTACTTCAGGTCGGTGCCGTCGCCGAGCGCGATGAGCTCGGCCACCCGCAGCGTGTGAGATCCGGTGGGGCGCAATGCGCCACGCAACCGGCCCAGCAGTTCGTGTGCTGCTGTGACGCGGTCCGCGCCAACAGATCTTGCTTCGGCGAGGAGGGCGTCATCGACCTCGGCCTCGCCGAGGGCATCGAGCAGTCCGCGCAGCGTCGCCGAGGTGGCGGGGTTGGCGCCGAAGTTCACCACGCTGACATCGCCTTTGTGGAGGCTGATCTCGGTAATGCGGCGCTGGGTCTGCTCGCGGTTCCAGGCGTCGTCCTTGACGCGGAACGCGAAGCTCATCTCGTCCATGTCGCCCCTGGCCATCTTGGTTTCCAGACGCTGAACATCGGGGTCGCGTCGGTCGAGGTCGGCTTCCACAGCCAAGCCCTGCCGGTCGGCCGAGAGCCGCAGCGTCCCGGATTTCGTTCTCGCTAGGGGCATTCCGTCGTGATTGATGAGCAGGTGCAGGTCGGGGCGTTCACGCAGGGTGAGATCGAAGGCGCCGGGGTCGACGGTCTCGGACCATCCGCCGGCGTCGGGTCCGCCGTACATCTCATACGGGGTGTCGAAGATCGAGGCGTAGCCGCGCAGAGTCAACTCTTCGTCGCGGCTGCGAAGCTGCACGTGATGCGCAGCGTAGGAACGGATCTCGCGCGAATCACGCAGCTTCGTCGAGCGGTCCACTCGGGTCCTCCTGGGGTGTCGGCTCATTGGTAGGAGTCGGGTCCGCACCGAGCGGGCCGTAGTTCAAGGGCTGGATGTAGGAGTTGCCGCCCTCGATCGGTGGGAGGTCTTCCAGGGCGCGGATTTCGTTGACCGACATCCATCCGGCGTTGCGGGCGGAGGCGTAGGCGTCGTAGCGGGCGCGCTGGTCACCTCGCAGCAGACCCCCGACGTTGAATTTGCAGAACTGCCCGCGGGGCAGCAGGTCGGAGAGGGCGTCCTCGATGCAGGCCAGCCAGGGCCGCAGGGTGAAGGTTGTGAACCCGATGCCTTGGGCTTCGATCCCCGATCCCCAGCTGGTCGATTTCTGGGTGTCGCCGATCATGTGCGGCGGGATGCCGTAAAGCATGGCGATCTCGGCGCGTTGGAATTCCCTGGTGGCCAGGAACTGTGACTCTTCCGGGGTGATGGAGATCGGGCGCCACTTCACTCCGCCCGACAGCACGGCGGGGTGGCGGCGTCCACCGTGCGAGGAGATCCATTGCTTCTGCAGGTGGGTCACCGCTTCGGCCGAGAGCGGCTGATCGGTCTCCAGCACGCTCGACGGGTTGGCGCTCTGCCCGAACCATCGCGCCCCGAACCGCTCGGCGGCCAGGCCCAGCCCGATACTCTGGCGGGCCTGCTCGATGGGACTGAGCCCGACCAGGCTGCCCGGTAGGACGAAGCGGCGAAGGTGCACTATGTCCGACGCCGGAACAGTTTGCCCGACAACGGAGTAGCTGATCTTGCCACCGGTCGGGATGCCTCGTGAGTCGACGCCGTGGACGATCACCTCGTCGGGGTGCAGGGGTTCGAGCATCGTCGGGAACTGGGCGGGGTCGCGTTCGGTGATATGCAGGTAGGCGTTGCCACGCAGCGCCAGTGAGCACACCACCTGGAACAGCCACTCGAAACGGGTCCAGCGTGGGTCCGGTCGCCGCACCCACAGCGGTGCGGGCGAGATCTCCTCGCGAACCTCGCCGCGTCGGCGGTAGGCATCCACAGGCAGCGAAGCGACCGCATCGGCCAACAGGCGCACGCACGCGTAAACGGTCACGTGCTGCAGCGCAGTTCGCTCCGACACCGCGACCCCGGATTCGGAGATCCCGGACCAGTTCGACGGGATCGACGACAGCTCGGTGAGCGCCCGCGCCTCGCCACCAGGGCTCAGCAGCCGCGACAGCAGGCTCACGATTTGTCCGCCCGCCGATCTGTGAGCGTTGCCGCGACCAGGCAGGCGGTTCCTGCGCCGATGAGCGCGAACGCAGGCCCGAGCAGCCACAGCCCGCCCAATATCGCTGCTGTGCCCGCAATATCGAGTAACAGCACGGTTTTCGCCCTCATACGGTGGTTTCCTCCCAGAGTTCGTCGGGCCAGGTGTGGATCTGCGGGGCCGGGTCGTCCGGGGCCAGCAGCGCCCACAGCGCTGCGATCGCGGCTACCAGTGGTGCGGCGTCACTCGGTGAGCGTTTGCGGTCGATCACCCACGCGTCCCCTGCCGGGCGCACGGCCGCTGTGGTCGCGGCCAGGTCGAGTCCGGGGTGTGGGAGGTGTCGCAGGCGTTTGTTGTCGACGAGGTCGAAGGCTTGGCCGGTCGCGCGTCCGAGGTCCGGTCCGGCCCAGGCCAGGACCGGGAGGTCGGCGGCGGTCAGCGCGTCGAGCAGGCTCGACACCGGTGCGCCGTTGGCTTGCAGTACCACGGCGTCGATGCGGTCGCGGCGTTCGAGCAGCCAGTCGATGACCCAGTCGGTTCCGGCGCGGTCGGCGGTGATCTCCACGTGTGCCAGTCCGTCGGTGCGGAATCCGGCGAGTGCGATATAGGTGCTCGATCGGTTCCAGGACACGTCCACTGCCACCACGCGACGTGAGGTTTCACCGATGCGGGAGGTGGCGTCCAGGCTCGCCGCCCACACACCGTCGCCGAATGGCCCGGCGTTGGCCGATTCCAGCCATCGGCACAACACCTCGACGGAGAACACTGCAGGCGGGTCGGTGCGCAACGCGGCGGCGATGGCACGCTCGGTGATCGTCCATCCCAAGCTCGGGTTGGCCTGTGCCCAGGCGTCGCGGTCACGGCGGTCCGCCGTCGGCGGCGCGGACCACTCGAACAACGCCAGCGAATCATCCTCGTCGGCCTCATCGATCACCTCCTCGCCGATCAACTCCAGCGCGGCGGCGTCAGCGTCTCCGTCGGGCCACCCCAAGGCGTGGTGAGCCAGCGCCCGCAGGTAGCGCAGCACCACCGACAACGAGTCGCCCGCGTTGGAGAACCCCCACACCTGCGCGTGCGGGCGGGCCAGGGTGGTCTTGGTTGAAGCTCCCCAGGCGTCCCAGGATTGGTGCTCGCGCAGCTCGTCCAGCAGTACGAGGTCGCCGGAGAAGCCGCGGGCGCCGCGCCGGGACGCGGCGGCGACGCGGTACTGCTCGCCGGCATGCAGTTTCAGCGCTTTCTTGCCGTTGACCTTGACCACATGCCGGATCCCGGCGGCGAGATCGGGGACGGCTTCGGCGATTTCGACCGCCTCGCCCCATGCCTTCTCCGCGTTCGCGAGGTCTTGGGCGGTGCCGATCACGGTGCGCGAGCCGCGCACGTAGATGTGCCACAGCGCCAGGATCAGCATGCACAGCGTCTTGCCGTTCTGTCTGGCTATGAGCACCAGCACCGTGCGGAACCGGTACAGCCCGTCCTCGCGCAGCTCGAGGGCGTGGATGAACAACCACTTCTGCCACGGCAACAGTGCGATCCCGAGGGTTCGCTCGGCGAAGTCGATGACCGAAAACCCGTGCGTGGTCTGGCGAGTCAGCTCCCGCAGCGGCGGGGTGAAGATCCGTGGTTGCTCACAGCCTTTACGCGGAGTGTCCAAACTCGCGCCGCAGTCTCGTCAACGTCGACTCCACGCCCTGACCGCCATCGTCACCGATCGTGCGGCGACCACCGGGGGTGCCACCGAGTTCGGCGAGGGTGCGCAGCAGATGCGGGCCCAGATATAGGGCTTTCGTCGCGTCCTGGCCGCCTCGGCTGAGTCCGGCCTCGATCTGCACCGCATACCGCAGCGCCAGGTCCACCGCCGCTTGATCGGCGGGAGTCAGCCACCCCATCTCCTCCACCGCAGCCGCAACCGATTCCGGCAACGAGCGAGCCATTAGGGCGACTCCACCGCGTGCAGGCGAGTCGCATGGTTCTGCTTGTTCTCTCGCGCTGCGGCTTTGACCGCCTCCAGATAGTCACCGACACCGGTGCCGTCCCCGGCGGCGGCGCGGTCGGCGAGCACGTCGCCGCGCATCCGCATGACTTCCAGGCCCTGTTCGACCGCTTTCGGGTCGCCCTGGCCGATGCGCTTCCACAGTCCCAGCAGCATCGCGTCCAAGCGCTCCAGGTCTAGTCGGGCGCGGGTTTCGGGGGCTTCCTCACGCGCTCGCAGCGCGGCGGTCACCAGGTCGTAAGCGCGGGCCTCGGTGACCCCGAGTTGCTCGGCGATCTTCGCGTACGCAACGCCTGCTTTGCGAAGCTGCAAGGCTTGCTGTGCCGCAATGGGTTTCGTCGCTGCCATCGGGGTTTCACCTCTTTCCCATGCTCGGAAGACCGGATCAGCGGGATCAAAGAGATAGCCGTAGCCGTGTTGGTGTGGTTCCGAGACTCGAACTCGGCCACCTCGCCACCACTCCCTTGCGGGAGCTTCGGGCTCGGGTCTGCTCATGACACCACCCCACCACCCGTCGGCAGTGGGTCCATCTCCCGGTCGCGATCCGGAAGCGATTCAGACCATAGCTCCGAATTCCATTGCAGTGCAATATGTTTCGTCATTTTGCCCGGCTTGACTTCGTGCGCGGTCAGAGCGTTCATGGTGGTGTACCCGCCACGGAATCCTCCAGGGGCCGACGCCAGCCGGAACGGCGTCGCCAGCGCCCCGGCGGGTACGCGGGGCCGGGCTGACGCAGACCGGATCGGCGTCTATAGCCCCGGCCCCACCCGCCCGGGGTCGCCCGACAGCGGGGCAATCAGACCGATCACCGGTACCAGGAGGGGAGCGCGACGATGAGCAAGGATCGACGCAAAGAGGAGCTGGAGGCCGAGCGGCGCGACCAGCCGGACCCCGACGCTGGTGACTGGATGGATTGGGAGGGCCTCACGATCCCCGATTGGGGCCATGCCCTGGTCGATGTCCGGGGTGGCACGGTGCGGATCTCGGTGTGGGACGCGATCAACAACCGCGACGTGATCTTGACCGTATTGCCCGAGCAGGCCGTCGAGTTCGCCGACTGGGTTGAGTCGGCCGCCGCAGCGGCGGCGGAGAACTTGGCGGGTATCCCGCCCCGCCCGCAGCCCGACTAACCGGCCGTCCAAGGTGACCGGCCCGCATGAGATGCGGCCGGTCACTCTGGCTGGTTTCCCCAAACTTATTGCAGAACAACATAATTCGGGCGAATCCCTATCCAACAAGCGCTTCCAATGTGCACAGACTCAGAGCTATCGTTTGACCACCGCAAACGCGGAGTAGCAAACGACCGGCAAGGAGAACCCGATGAACACCCAAACGTCGATCACCTGGATCCGCACCGAGGACCCGATTCGGATCGAAACCGGAACCTTGGTCCACTGGGTCAGCGCGACGGGGGTCGACACCGCCACGGTCGGAAAAGTGATCGCATACCCCGCGATAGCCCCCGACGGGATCGCGCACAACGAGATCGCCGAGATCCGCTGGACCGACGGAGAATTCGACCTGACCGGCCTCGACGAGATCGTGGGTATCCGGAACCCGACACCGGAGCAGATCGCCTCGGTAGCGGCCTTCTAGCCCCGACGCTGCCCCTCCTGCGAGGCCGTGAAATCCACGGTCTCGCCCTCGTTGTGAACCGGGGCGATCCCGGTGTGTTCCTGGAACCGGCGGCAGATGACATCGGCGTAGCGCGGATCCAGCTCGACCAGCCGGGCGGCCGAGCCGTGTTGGTGGGCGGCGATGAGCGTGGAGCCGCTGCCGCCGAACAGATCCAGTACCAGCCCGCCGGGGCGCAGGGAGTTGGCCAGCATCGCCTCGATCAGCGCGACCGGCTTCATCGTCGGGTGCTCACGGTTGGCGCTCGGCTTGTCGACCTCGAACACCGTGGCCTGAGCGTTGTCGCCATACCAGCGATCCCCGCCCCGACCGAGCCGCCCCTCACCGCCGGGGGTGAACCCGTACAAGATCGGCTCATGCTTGTAGTGATAGTCGCTGCGGCCCATGACGATCGTGTTCTTGGCCCACACCAGGTTCTGCCGGACCAGCACACCAGCCTCGCGCAGCGCGGTCTCGAACCGCACGCGTTCGGAATCGGCGTGTGCGACGTATACGGGTGCACCGGGCCTGGAGACTGCGACCATTGACGCGAACGCCCCGGCCAGCAGGTCTTCGAGATCGGCGGTGGCGTCATTGCGGATCCGCAACGCGTCCTTGGTCTTGCCGACGTAGTCGACGCCATAGGGCGGGTCGGTCCACACACAATCGGCCTGCTCACCTCCCATCAGCGCTTCGGCCACCGAGTAGTCGGTGGCGTCTCCGACTGCGAGCCGGTGCGGTCCGAGCGTCCAGATATCGCCGGGCACGCTGATCGGGTCGGCAGGCAGGTCCGGGACGTCGTCGGGGTCGGTGAAGGTCTCGCGCGGGATGATCTCGGCGACGAGCTTGTCGAAATCATCGCTGCTGTAGCCGGTTCCGGCGAGGTCGTCCAAACCGTCGAGCAGTTCGAACAATGCGGTGTGGTCGTAGTCGCCGAGGTCGGCGGTGCGATTGTCGGCGGCAACGATGCGCCGCGCGGTCTGCTCGTCGACGTCAATAATTCCGGCGGAAAGCTGATCCCAGCCGAGCTGGCGGGCCGCGAGCAAGGTGTGGTTGCCCGCCAACACTTCCATCGCCCGGCCGGTAAGAGTGCCTTCGTTGACCACCACGGGCCGGTACTGGCCGGTGGTGTCCAGCGACTGGGCGATCGCATCAATATTGCCCCGGCGCGGGTTGCCTTCGTAGGTGCGCAGCTGCTCGACGGCGATGGTCTCGAAGCGGATCGCGGTGACCGGTCGGCTCACGCGTAACCCTCGCCGGCCGCTGGGAGTTTCGCGCGCCTCGCGCGATGGGGGTACGCCGGCGGGGGGAGATTGCCCACTGCCGAGGAAGTGGACAAGCCGATCGCGTTCAACTTTCCACCCGCCCCTCCCTTACCGTCGTGCACGAGCATCGACTCAGAAGTCCGAGCGCACCCACGATCCGGCCGCCGGAGCGGTGTTGCCACGAGATCGGTTGCAGCGCAGGTGACTTGCTCGCGCGTTCGCCGGATCCAGAGCCAGGTGTGGGTGGGTGCTGACCGGATAGAAGTGATCGGCTTCGAAGCCGCCCGGCGCGAACCGGGGGGCCTCGTAGTCGATGGGCTGTCCGCACTGCCAGCACGGCAGCCTCTTGGCACGGAGGTCGGCGACGATGGCCCGCCACCGGTGGGTGTGGCGCGGGTCCATCGTCACCGTTCGCGCTGGTTAGAAGCTGCCGGTCGGCAAGTTCGCCGAGCCGCTGCCCAGCTGGGCCAAAGAATTCAGAAACAGGATCCACTGAATGAACAAAGGCATGTCGAGTCCTCTCGATGTTGGTCATCTATTCGGCGAACGGCGCGAGATGGATCAGCCGTTCGAGTCCCCACGACGCCATAAGAGCTGTCCGGCCCTGCGGCACGGCCGCAGCTTCACGTCGGACACCCTCGGCGACAAGGGCTTTGAAACCTCGGCGTGGATGACGACGTAGGAGGTCGGCTACCCAGGCCGGGTCGATCTGTGACAGGCGCAGTCCGTACAGGTCTGCTCCGGCTCCCGCTCCGACGAATCCGCCGGGGTCGGCCAGGTTGTCTTGCGCGCCTGCGGTGATATGTGCGGCGATGCCCGCACCGATCGCACTCGCCCGTTCGGGTAGCGCGCCATTGTCTTCGGCGATCAAGACCGCTCGCTCTGCGCTGACCACGGCGAAACACCGCCCAGGCGTTGGGGTTTCGAAGCTTATGTCGTGCAGCAACGAACAGACGTAGACCAGCTCGTCATCGAAAGCCACGCCATCAACGGCTGCCAGAACCCGGCCGAGGAAATAGGTCCTGAAGGAATGCTCGAGCATGTGCGGTGAAAGCTCCGCCCGTGCAATCACTTCGACCTCGCGAGCGAGCCGGGTGTCGGGTAACTGGATGTTGTCGAGGTCCAAGCGTGCCGAGCCACGGATGCCGAGCCGAAGCCGCAGCTGATCCGAGAGCAGGCTGGGAATCGATCCGAGCAGCCGCAGGGTCAGCTGGCCACGTTGACGTGGTGACAAGTTGCCGCCGGTCCGTCTGGCCCATTCCCAATCCATATCCGCGGGTGCGCCCATGACGTGCTCCTCTCATTGGAAGCGACGGGAGAGCACACGCAGGCGAGAACAGCTGGACCGCAACGTGTGTGGGCTTCAGCGGCGCCTGGTGCAGAGAGTGGTATGACGGGCACCGCGCCACGCGCGCGTTCGGCCCGAACGGCGACGACCCCGATCCGAAGGGGACGGATCGGGGTCGTCTGGGTACAGGTGTACCACTTGGGACCAGCGTCCCTGAGACGCGCGGTGGATGTCAAGCGCCGCTTTTCCTGCGGCTGTTGCCCACCCGCCAGCAGAGCGCTTCGGCGATCGACCGCCGACACCGGGCAGCTCTGACAGAATGCGGGCAGGGTGCTCAGGGCTGACCGCAGGAGGAGATGGCATGCGCGACTTCGCGGCGAAGATCTGGACGCCAGAGGGAGCTCGCCCGCATCTCCTCGTGACACCGATGCGCTGCAACTGGGGAGTCGCCGACTGGCTGTTCGCCCAGGGCTACAAGGCGCCGGGGGCCAAACCTCCCGAACGCCCTCTGGATGAATGGCACCCACAGTGGGAATCGATCGTGCGTCCCATCCCGAATACGGCGCAGCATCTGACTCTGGCGTGGCTGGATCGGCTGTCGGTCGACACCCCCGCGGGCAGCGACAGCGCACTCGTGCAGGCAGTGGAGGACGCCCTGCGCGAATTCCCGACGGTCTATCTGAACTACACAGACGTGGTCGCGACCGTGCACGGCATACACCTGCGTGCCGAGCCCACTCCGGAACTCGCCAGGCTCGCCACCGTTGCCGCGGACGCCATGCGAACCGTCTACGGCGCGAAGGCTCCGGTCGTGTCGCGACTGGATGACGCTGTCCCCTATGTGGGGCTGGCGTACGGATGCGCGGACGTCGACACCCCGCCACTGCGGATCGCGCTGAGCCCGGCGCGCGACGAGGTCACGCAGGTCAAGTTCGTCCACCACGACACTTGGGAGCAGGGGTGGCCGAACTACGACTGGATTCGGTCAGATGACGTCACATGCCGGATCGATGTCGACGAAAAGCGGACCAAAGACCGTCGCCTGTTTTACGCCCTGCACGACGACGATGCCGTCCCGCTCCACGGCCGACGCGATCCAGGTGTCCCGAGCTGGCCTCTGCCACCACAATCGATCCACATCGGTTGAGCGAGAACCTGATCCAACATCGTCAGGGATGAGGAACTGTTCACCACTGCCGCCCAGTATCAGCGCGGAAGTGCGGCGCGATGGCGCACCCCGCCGAGGCGCGCCTATGCAGCTGAGCGACCAGTTTCCGTTCGTCGGCGTCCGAGGTCATGAAGCGTCGCGGGCTTTCCAGCCTCGGCGTCGTGACTGCCTGGCCAGGACGTCCCGAACGAGGTAGCGCGGCGAGCCGTCGGCTCCCGGACGGCTGTTGATGAGTCCGCGCTGCACCCAGGTACGGATGGTCGAGGCCGGAATGCGCCAAAAGTGCTCGATGTCGGCGGCCGATAGTTCGGCGTCGAGCGCATGCTCGACCAGATGTGCTGGCAGTTCGACCGGCGCGACCCAGTCTTGGCCGAGTTCTACGGCGCGGCGGTCGAGTTCGGCGCACCGCTCCGGGGCAACCTGACGCAGAGCTGCCCGGTAGGACCCCGCGATCTTGCGGGCGCGCTGCAGCGCTGTGTCGCCGGGGAACGGCCACGGGTCGTTGGTCATGATGCTCGTTCCGTGTCGAGGACGCCGACGCCGTTGAGTCGGGCGAATTCTTCCTTGGCCCACACGGCGCGGCAGGACTGGCACGTCACGGTCTCCTGGTCGGCGGAGGAAGTCAGGGCCTTGATGCCGCAGACGTGACAGGGGTCCGGCAGCCAGATGCGGGTTTCGTTGAGGCCGAGGACTACTCGGGCGCGGCGGTGTAGATCGGCGAGGCCGAGGACGGCGTCGACACCATCGAGGCCGATGTGGATGAGTTCGTCACCGCCGTCGGCGAGTGGGGTCATCCGCCACCGCCACCGACGTGGCAAGTCGACCAAGGTGCCGAGGTTGGTGGCCAGGATCGACACGCATTTCTGGACGCATTCCTGGCGTGGAGTCGGTAGTGGATCGCCGCGAGTGATGGTGATTGCCCAGGCGAGGGTTTCGTCCTCTATCGCGGATTGGACGGTATCGATGTCGAGGCGGATCGGGATCGAGTACAGCGTCGAGTGAGTGACCTTCGGTGCTCGATCCTTGGTCGGCGGCAGGAGTTTCGCGGCTTCGAGTAGCAGCCAGTCGTCGTAGAGGGGGCGGATCGCCCCGAACGCGGCCTCCTCGCACACCCGGCAGAGGGTGTCGGGACGTTCGACACCCTTGCCATGCCAGCGACCGTCGTCGTCGCGGATTCGGGACTTGCAGCGGGCGCCTTGGCGGCATTCGTGGAGCGATTCGTCATGATGGTTCACGGGCTGCTCCGAGGTCGAGTACGCCTTGGCGGAGTCGGGTGCGTAGCGATAGGTCGAGATAGTCGCTGTTCAGGTCTATGCCGGTGTAGGCGCGGCCGTGGCGGTGGGCAGCCAATCCTGTTGTGCCGCTGCCGGAGAACGGATCCAGCACGACCCCGATCCGGTAGTCGTCGTGGCCGCAGTCGGTCCAGTCCGGAGGGTGATCATCAGCGCGAGACCGGTTTCGGGTTGGCGGTTGTCTGCAGATGCGGCAGCGGCGAGGTGGGCATCCAGCTTGGATGCACCGCTCGGCGATGCCGAGGGACATCACTGCGAAATGCGCCTCGGCGAACGGCTGGGTCGGCTGTTCCCAGACGTCGCCGGGATTGCGGCCAGCGGTATGAGCGGCGCCGTGGCGAGCGCCGTCGGCGACCATGTTCGTCTGCACGCCCCACGGTGTCGCGACACTGTTCGGTTTGGTGGTGCGCCCGGTCCGCGACCGCTGGGAGATGTCTCGCTCGCCGGTGTAGGGCTGGCGAATGGCGTCGAGATCAAACCAATACCTCTGCTGCTTGGTCAGCATGAACACCATCTCGTAGCGTGAGGACAGCCGGTCGGTGACGCTTTCGGGCATGGCATTGTTCTTGTGCCACACCACGGCATTCCGAAGAATCCAGCCGCTGCTCTGCAGCGCCAGCGCTACCCGCCACGGGATGCCCATCAAATTCTTCGGCGCAAGCTCGGCTGCCCGTGTCGGTCTCGGCACCATGTCGAGATGGGTTCCGCCGGTGAGGTTTCCGCCGCGATTGCCGCCTTGGCCGCCGGCACTGTAGGAATCGCCGAGGTTGAGCCAGAGTGTCCCGTCGTCGGCCAGCACACGCCGGACCTCGACAAACAGCTCACGCATCTTCTCGACATAATCCGACGCCGACGCTTCGGCACCGTACTGGCCGGGCACCCCGTAATCTCTCAACCCGTAATACGGCGGCGAGGTGACAACGCAATCCACTGAACCGCTGGGCATTTCGCGTGCAACGGCGAGTGCGTCACCCAGGTGCAGTGTGACGGTGTCGTCGGAGTAATACACAGTCATATGACCACCGCCTTGGAGCGGTCGGGCGGGAATCGTTCCGCCACAAAACGTTTCGATGTCATGCCACGGAACTCCCGGTTGCGCGGGTCACGCCCTCGTAGTGGCGGTTCCAGACCTGATCGAACAGCGCCCGGTCGGCCTCGGTGTAGGCGAAGACCTCACGCACCGTGCCGTTGGGCAGCTCCTGGAACGCCTTGTTCGGCGGGTCACCGTGCTCGGCGACGTAGAGGCCCTTGAGCCGCTTGCCGAACCCGGATGCCTTGGCCGCGATCATGTCCGAGGCCAGGCCCCGGGACTTGAGGTAGTCACTGACGTAGAGGGGGACGTCCTGGGGTGTGATCTCCGGTGCTTCGCCGAGGCCGCGGGCCAGGACGATCCGCGCCTTTGCTTCCAGATGCTTGGGGTCGATGATTCCGTGGAATGCGGCGATCAGTTTCGCTTGCGCGGTCGCGCGCCCGACGAGTTGGTCGAGTTGGTCGATCGTCGCGTTCGGGTTGATCGCGCCGCCGTCATGGAAGTACGCGTCGAGGGCGTCAGCGGCCTCGGTTTGGTAGGCGCGCACGATCGCTCTGGCGGCCTCGCCCACACGATTCTCGTCGATGGTGGCCAGCCACATCGTCAGCGTGCGGCGGTCGATCATCGCCATTTCGTAGATCTTGCCGTCGCTTCCAGTCGTGTTGCTCATCAACACGACTGCCCACGACTTGGTTCGAAGCTTCTGCAGTTGGGAGGAGAACGCGATTCCCAACGCGTCGCACATCGGCCGGAGCGCGGCGAACGGCTTGCCCTCGAGCAGGGTGGCCAGCAGCGGGTCGCCCGCGCCCGGAACGGGAATGCGGGCGAGTGCAGCAGTGTCGGTGGTGAGGTCGAGGTGGTTGGAAATCATGCTCGGCTCCTTGGACGGACAGCGGGATCGAAGACGGGTGCCGGGTCAGGGTGGAGGCGGCGCAGGCACGCCAGCTCCGGTTGGTGCCTCGAGGTCGGAGGTTCTGCGAGCGGTCTGGGCGTCGATGGCGGCTTGTGCGCGTCGGCTCGGTGCTCGGGCAGCGAAGTCGTTGACCACCGAGCGTGCGGCGGTCCAGGGGCGGCAGACCGGGCACGGGATGGGCCGGTAGTCCTTGTCGTGGCCGAGCCATCCCCGGCGGCACCGCGCGTCATGGTCGTGGCCGTTGTCGCGGGATCCGTTGCTGCGATCGAGGGTCATGAATTCATCCCCAGCTTCGCGCGGGCAGTCGTGAGTTCCGTTGGTGAATCAGCCACGCGGGTTAGGTTGGTAATGGTTGGTATGGGTTGGTGGCGTATCACCGGTGATCCCCAGACTTGCTCGAAATGATCCCCAGACTTGCTCGAAATGATCCCCAGACTTTTTCCGGTGACCCCCGTACAGGGATCACCAGCGATCCCCAGACTTGCGGCCTGTGGATAACTCCGGGTATCGCCGATGATCCTCAGAGTTGTGCTGGGGCAACCACATCCAGGGATCACCGGTGATTCCCAGACGTGGAGTGTTCGTCCGGGTCGAGCATCGCCAGATCGCAGACGTTCGACGGCATCGTGAGCCGGTACTCGTCGGCCTGGGCGGCGTGCCGGTTGCCCTGCTTCGTGCGCTCGATCAGCCCGGCATTGCGCAGCAGCGCCAGGTTGCGTTTCACCGTCGGCTCCGACACACACATCACCCGCGCCAGACGCTCGACGCCGGGAAGGATGTGAGAGCCGTCGGCATTGGCGTAGGTCGTCATCATCAATCCGAGATACTTTGCGCTGCTGGGTATCTGGATGCGCCGCACGATGCGCTGCCATTCGAACGTGTCGACCGGTTTCAGCTGGTGCACCATTGTCGTTGCCGTGGTTGGTTCCACGAGGCACCCACCACCTTCTGTGTGTGCTGATCCGGTCCCGTGCGGCTTGCGGCGCGGCTCGGCGGTCTGTGGGCCGAGCCCACAAGGGTTCGGTGGCGGAGTCCGCTGCGGTCGGGTTGGTCATGGCGCCTGCGGACGTCGTTGGCGCCGGCGTTCCTCGGCGGCGTGGTGATACCGGAACCAGGCGCGGGCCGAAGCGAAACCGAATGCGCGGGCCAGCAATTCCACATCGTGGTCGCAGACGCGGGTGCCGTCGGCGTACCGCAACTCCGTCATGCGCTCACCCCTATCGGGTCGCGCGCCATCAGATGCCGGTATGCGGCGACCGCGCACGGGGTGACGACGGCGTTGCCGATGATGCGGAGCTGCTCGATGCGGGAGAGCCCGATCTCCGGATCGGTAATCCAGCCTGGGGGCATCATCATCATCCATTCAGCGAACGCCGCTGAGAGCCTTGGTTTTCCGTTCTTATTCGGTTCAGTCGGGGACGGTGCAGGGCGGGTCAGCCGTTCCTGGCGGGTGACGGCGTACTGGTAGGCGCCCCAGCGTGGAGAGCCGTAGGCGAGGGCGTAGTCGATGAGCTGGCGGGTGTGGCCTTCTCGTTGGTCGGGGTGCTGGCCGCCGCCCGTGCCGTCGGAGGCGGTCGGGGTGGGTAGTAGTTCGGCGGATACGTCTCGTATGACGGTGCGCAGGTCCAGGCCACCGGTGCCGTGTGAGTCGCTGGCAAGCGCATACACCGCAGAGGGCAGCATGAGGTCACCGCCCGAACCTCGTTGGTTCGGTGAGCCTTTCGTGCCGTCGCTGGCGCGAGGTGTCGGCAGCAGGGCTCCGTCGGCGTGCGCGCGAGCGAGTCCGCCGAGCAGGAGCTCGTCGGCGCGGGCACCGGAACGAGTGACGTGTCCGCCGGTCGCGTCGGCGACCGACGGGGTGGGCAGCAGGCTCAGGTCCGGGTCACCGTGTCCGGCGGCGAGTCGTCGCCGTCGGCGCGGGGCCGCCCCCGTCGGGTATGCCCGGGTG
The DNA here is from genome assembly GCF_001612685.1 of Nocardia altamirensis NBRC 108246. GTDB lineage: Bacteria > Actinomycetota > Actinomycetes > Mycobacteriales > Mycobacteriaceae > Nocardia > Nocardia altamirensis. Next base: position 66,132 of record NZ_BDAY01000054.1, on the reverse strand, counting down.
GGTCGGCCTGTCCTTTGTGGTCGCCGGCGGTGGGAGTCGGCTGAGTAGGCGAGGATGAAGACGCGCCGACGTCGGTGGCATCCTCCAACGTCGGACGCTCGTAGGCTCGTCCACTCTGCATCGAACCCGAGCGTGGCCAGCGCGCCGAGTACGGCACCGGCAGCCCGGACAGTAGGTCGATGGCGATGCCCTCCCAGAGCATCCGGCGCGGATTCCATTCCGCGTACGGCGTAGGCACTCAGTAGTCCTTCCACGTTCTCGATGAGCACGTAGCGGGGATCGAGTGCCACGATCGCCGCTGCCATGTGTGACCAGAGCCCGGATCTGGTTCCCTCACCCAGTCCGGCGCGGCGGCCAGCGAGGGAAACGTCCTGGCAGGGAAAGCCGCCGCAGATTACGTCGACGGGTTCGACGGTGCGCCAGTCGATCTCGGTGACGTCACCGAGATTGGATACATCTGGCCAGTGCCGGGCAAGCACGCGTCCGGCAGCCGGATCGTTGTCGGCATGCCAGGCCAGCCGTGATCCAGGAAAGACCTGCAGGGCGGCCAGGTCGAGGGTGCCCGAGCCGGAGAACAGCGACCCGATGCGAATCTCGCTCGCAGAGCTGGTGAGGCTGGTCATGTGGCACCGTCCGCGTCGACTGCGGCGAGGATGGCGGGCAGTCTGCGGTCCCATCCGTCGCGCCATTCGCCGATGCGGGCGGCGTGCTCGGGGAGCACTGTGATCGGCATGAGTGCACCGAGGAATGATTCGCCGCATCGCACGAGCAGCCCTTTGGTGCCCTCGTGGGCTTCGAAGGTGAGGGTTTCGCGGTAGGCGGTGGCTGCGGCCTTGAACCGCGCCACGTACTCGCCTTGAAACACGAGATCTTCCAGCAGTACTAAGCCGGTCGAGTGGGCACGGATGATGATGCGCGGCACCGCGTTCAGTGTGGTGCTGGTCGGCAGGCGCGGCACCTTGAGGGCGCGGCCGTCGAGCATGCCCGAGCAGTCCACGACGGTGACCGATTCGTCGTCGGTGTCGATGCGCACCAGATATTCGGGGGCGTCCGAGGCCGGTGATTCCTTGCCCGCGGTGAAGATGCCGAGCACTTTGGCCACGTCATCGGGCAGCAACTCGAAGACATACGGGCCCTGCCGGTCGTGGTCGACGACCGAGACGATGGAAAGACCGAGAGTGAACCGGTCGCCCGCGGTCACGGTGACGTTCTGGTCGTCGACGGCTAAGCGGATGGCATGCCAGTCCGAATCCGACGTGGTGCTGGCGTGCACCCGGACAGCGTTGAGCGCGGCGCGTAGATCGGCCGTGCCGAGCGTGACACTGGCCCTCACTGCTCACCATCCGGACCCTCGGCAGGCGGTTCGGCCGATGCGACTGCCAGATCAGTTGTCTCCGGTGCTTTTTCGGTCTTGCGTCGGCGTCCGGCCTTGCTGATCTCCTCGGCGGTCAGCTGTGTCTGAGCGGGAGTAGGGAATTCGTCATCGATGGAGGTCTCTCCGCGTTTGATGGACTGGTAGATGGTGGAGAGCTGGCCGACGTCGTGGCCGTTCCAGTCGTTGGATGGGCGACCGATCTTGTCGTCGAGCTGGGCGCGGGTCACGCCGATCGCTTCGAATCCCTTGATGGCGTTGGCGATTCGCTGGGTGAGTGGCTGGCCGCCGCCGTTTTCGAGGGTGGTGTCGCAGTTGGTTTTGGCTTCTTCGGTGAACCACGACGGCATGACGTTGAAGATCATTTCTCGCAGCCGTCGCGCGCCCGCGTTGGCGTTGTTCTCGTAAATATCACGGGTTTCGGTGAGCTTGCGGGCTCCCTGTTTGGTGTCGCGGATGTGGGGGACGATGAACGTGGTCGCGCTGCGGGAGTTGGTTTGCAGATCCCAGGCGTAGGCGAGCATTTCCGACTCGCCCTTGTCGTCGTCGCGGCGCAACTCCTTCACGCCGTAGTCGATATTTCCCCAGCACCGCGCGAGTTCGCGGGCGAGGTGGATCGAGGCACCGGTGACCTGCTCGGTGCCGCGTCGATAGCGGAAGTACGCCTTCTGGGCGACCGCCATCTGCGCGGTCGCATCCCGCATCTCCTCGACCGCGACGGACTTGTTCCTCGGCCGCTGCTGAGCGACGAACACCGCCGCCTGGACCTCGGCAACCGCGCGGGACTGTTCGACCGCGGTCGCCTGTCCGATCTCGGCGCGGGCGGTAGGCGCGGCGGCCAACGGTTGGTAACGCACGGGTGCGGTCACGACAGGATCTCCTCGGCTTGGTAGCGCACCCAGGCGGGTAACGCGACGGTGTGGATGCGGTCGCTGTCGTCGCCCCATTCGCCGCTGGCCTGGCATGCCGCGAACAGGCGGATCGCGTGCCGGTTCAACGCGTGCCCGAGTGCGACATCCTCGGCGGGCAGCTCGCACACGGTCACGAGATAGGGCGGGGTCTTGGATTGGGTGACGAACAGGAACGCGGGGTGGTCGTCGATGCCGAGGGCGCGCAGGCCCTCGATATAGAACGGGTGTTGCATGTAGTAGCCGAACGAGGCTGCGGCGGAGGCGAATGCCCGGTGTCCGGAGTCCTTGGAGGTCTTGTAGTCCACGACGACCAGGCGGCCGTTGATCTCGGTGAGCCAGTCGGTGCGCAGCCGCAGCATCGCCCCGGTCTCGGGATCACGCCACCATCCCGACAGCTCGGCCTGCCCGACCTCGAACAGCGGGCCGGTGACCGGATGCTCGCGCACCTTGCGCGCCATCTGCTGTGCCTGTGCATCCTCGTGGGCCAGCAGCGGGATCAAGCCCGCGGAGTGCGCCTCACGGCGGCGGCGTTGCGCCTCGCCGGTTTTCCAGTCCGGTTTATCGATGACCGCGATGTCGGCACCGACGCCGAGCACGTACCGGTGCGCGGCATGACCGAAATCGAACTCCGGCTTGGCCGCAGGGGCGTGCAGCTGCGCGTAGCGGAACTCCCTGGGCGAGCGCATCACCAGGGTGCGCGCCCCCGATGACGACAGCGACGACGTGTCGGAGTGGTAGAGGCTGTCAGGGATCCCGGCATACAACCCAGGCGCGTCCGGGAGTGCGGGCGGGATGTGTCCGGCCAGTGACTGCTGGTGCACAGCAGCCATAACCTCGACAACTTGCCCGGTCACCGCGAGCCGTTCGGGAATCGCCAGGTCTACCGATACAGGGATCACGTTGTCACCGAATGTTTCTCGATCACCGCAAGCAGCGCCTGACGGGCGCCGCGTTCTTCGAGGTCGACTCCGGCATAGATGCCGTGACGCCACCCCTTGTCGAGCGCGGTGAGCCCGAGACGCGCGCAGTCCAGCCCGACCAGGCAACTGGTGCAGATTCGCCGTGGGGTGACCCGGTCGGCCGGGATGGGTCGGCGACCGGGCTGGGTGCGGGAGATGGGGAAGAACACCTCCGGGTATGTGCTGCGACAAGCGGCCCGATCCCGCCACTCGTAACTCACACATGCTCCTCAGCGATGGCAGCGAGATCCTGCCCGAGCTGATGCAACGGTGTACCGGCCGGATTTACCAGCAGCCCGCGTGCGATACGCGCGACCTGCTCGGCCATCGGCGCGACGTCTCCGGCATCGCCGGGGACACTGGCTGCAGTGGTGAGTTCTTGTTTGGCGGCTTGAGATTCATAGATCGCGTTGACCAACGCGATGGTCATCGACGCTTCCTGCAGGTGGCGGTGGCGATCGAGCACACCGGCGACGGCCGCGAGATTCTCCTCGACCGCGCGGCCACCGCGCGGGCCGTGCGGGGATTGCGCCAGCGCCAACCGCACCGATCCGATAGTGGCCGCTTCCAGCAGGTCGGCGGCCTGCAGCAGATCCTCGTTGGCGCTCATGCCGCCGACCCCCCGTCGCTGTACTGGTCCTCGGAGGTCGCCGTCTGTGGGTCGTCGGTGGCGGGCTGTTCGCGGCGCAGCCGGTCTCGGATGTCCTCCACGGAGCGCGCATGCGGGATATCGGGCCGGTGCCTGCCGTCTGTGCGGCTGTCGTTGTTCGACATATGTTCTCCTGGAACGCATTTCGATAGGGATGCACGTCCCGGAAGGGCAGGTGTTGAGGTGCACCTGTGGCCTCCCTTCCGGGGCGTGCGCCCTCGAGCGGTCGTCGGCGGGCCGCGCGAGGGAGTCTGAGAGGGGCGTCAGCCGCGAGCGCGGTTGCTCGAACGACGACGCCTGCGCGGGGCGAACCCGGCAGCATTGGGCGTCACGGCATACCCGCGCCGGGCGGTGAGCTCTTGGGCTTTGGTGATATCGGATTGAGTCAGATACCAGCGGCGTCCAGCCTTGTGGCCGGGTAACTCGCCGCTGCGCAGCTTGGCCAGGTACCAGCTTTCGGTCTGCTTGAGGATGGCCGCGCCCTCCAATACCTCGAAGGTCTGCTCGATCGGCGACGCCATGCGCCTACGGTCGACCTCTTCGGCCTCCACACTCATGCGACACCGCGCAACGTGCGCGTAGAAATATCGCTGACTGCGCGTTTGGCGGGAACAAAAAGCAGTTCTATCGGCACCTCGAGAGCCTCCACGATGCGCGCCGCCAGCTCGGCCGAACAGCTCGGCTTGTCTCCCGTGCAGAGCTGGCCGATGAAGCTGCGTGAACATCCGGCTACCTGACTGAGAGAGTCCATCGTGTGGCCGCGCTGATGCATCAATGCCCGAAGAGTTTCTCCTGATGTCAACCGCATCGTGATCCTTCCGCCCCGTGGTGAAACTGTGTTCGAATGCGACCGATACTGCCAGGTAGAGGACCGGATTTCAAAGAGGTATTGATCTTTTCACGCGCAGCTGGTGGACAATCTCGCGTGTCTCCAGTTGCAAGATATCGCGCAGCCTGCGTATTCTGCGGGCCCGTAGCCGTACGATCTGGTGGACGAACGGGCACACCCTCTCGGCGTGGCGAGGGTGGCGGGAACAGTGGAACGGGATGTCCGGCACCACATGGACATTCGGATCGGAGGCGATCAATGAGCGAGTTACGCAAGCTCATCCAGCGGCACCTGGACCGCTACGGCGTCAAGGAAGCAGAGTTCGCCAGACGTATCGGCAGCACCCCGCAAACCCTCTACACCTGGAAGCGGCGCGAGATGCGGCAACTCCCGGACAAGCGGATCCTGGAAGGGATCGCCGAGGAGGCGGGCTTCCCGTATTGGCGGGTGCTCGACGCCGCGTTGGTCGACTCGGGGTACCGCAGCGTGTACCCCGATGCGACCGAAATCTGCCAGCGCCTCCGAGGACTATCGCAGCAGGATTGCCTATTGATTGCCCAGGTAGCGACGGAGTTGGCGGCCGGTGACGCTACGGCAGGGCAGCGAACCACTGGTGATCTAGGCCCTATTGTCGGAGTGGGGCAGCGTGGCCAAACTCGGTCTCAGACAACGGACGTCGGCGGCGAGTACCAGCCGAGCCCGTGGATCGAAGACCTGCTCGATGGCGGTCGGCAGGTTATCGAGACGACGAGCGAGGGGGAGCGCACCCAAAAGGGCTGAACGTTCAACGCGCCCACGAGGGCCGCGCGTTCAAGGGGAGGGGGAAACGCATGGGTTTACCGGACTGGACTGTCGAGGGGTTCCTTCCGTCCGGATGCTGGCCTGCGACATTGGACGAGGTGCACGAGCGACTCGTCGCCGATGCTGAGCATCGCGATGCTCGCCAAGTGGTCTTCTACGCACTGCAGGCATATTTCGGCCAAATTCGGGAATTCATGAGTTCGGGGTGGATGCGGCTCGACGGTTGCTTCGTGACCCGCGACGGCGAACCTCACGCTGCTCACGGGCCGGCACTCACCTTGACGGTGTTCCCAGCGAACCTGGCTGAATTGGAACTGCTGAATCGGGAGGGGCGCAGCAGGATGCGAAAGTTGTTCACGATGCGCGACGTCATCGTCGTCGGTGACGCGCGGACCAATCCCTATCTTGACGTCGTCCATCCGGTCGGCGACCACATTGCCGCATTCCTGGGCAGCCACATCAGTCAGCAGGCGTGGCTACAAGGGTCGTGCGCGGGCGTGGACGCCACGCCTCGGCACCGGGGGTTCGTGGAGGTCTGGTGGTAAGCAATCCGTTTCGTCTGGCTTTGAAACACCATCAAGGCGAAGGATTTACCGAGGAGTTGCTACGGTCGTCACTGTTGGCCGCTGAAGCACACTACTTTCCTCATGCCAGTCCACGATTGACCGTCGCGGCCGACGACCCGCTGACCGCACACACCTCGGCGGCAATCGCTCTCGCCCTGGCGAGTGCCACCGCGCTGTTCGGGCGTCATCGCCTCGAACCGGGTAAACGACTGTCGCTCAGGCACATCAGCGTCTGCGACCTCAAGGCGCTGGTTCCACTCGCGTTCACCTCGCACACGCTGGTCTTCGGCCTCCCGACCCAAGTACCCGACGCCAACGACGAACCACTCGACGACACCGAACTGAGCCCATCGCAAGTCGAACAGGCTGCGCGTGAGCTGTGCCAGACGCTTCCGTCGTCGCACTCTGACGACCTGGCAATCGATGCGATCCTGTCGCTGCCGTTCAGCCAGCGCGTCGCCATCGGGCAAGTGGTCAACGCCCTCGCCGAGACCAATCGCTCCCTGACGTTGGAATTGCGGGGCACGGTCGGCCCTGAGAGTTCAGTGCTGTCCTACGAGCAGGCCGAGTTACTGCACACCTGCCTGCTCGACTTGAATCGCCACACCGAAATCGTCACCGCCACAGGCATTCTCGACGACCGGCGCACCGTACGCCGGAACTTCTACCTCGAACGCCCTGACGGAGACATCCACGGCTCGGTGGACGAGCCGATCCTGGCCCAGCTTCCGGCGCTGATCCGACAGCGGGTCACCGTCCGCCTGGAACAATCGATGTCCGCCTCCGGCTCCGACGGCTTCCGCATCGCCTATCGCTTGCTGGCCGTCGGCTCCGCCGACCCCGAACTCGAGTCGCCGCCGCGTTGACTCCGCGCGGGCTTGGAGTCCTGTGCTTGACCGCGTGCACCGGACTCCAAGGTCTCAGCGACCACACCCAGTAACTCCATCGCCGCACGCACCTGCACCGCAGCACGCTGCTGCGCCTCACCAGCGGTACCCTCGGTGCGATAACGGTCGAGCCCCTCCACGATCACCTCTGATAGCGAGCGGCCCTCACCTTGCGCGCGAGCCATCGCCTCGTCCCAGACCTCGTCAGGCACCCGCACACTGCGCAACCGCCCTGCTGCCATCAGCTACTCCTTCACATTCGACATGCGGTCTGCCACCGACGAACTCCCGAACCGCGCGTGCTGGCAGTTCCAGTGTTCCCGACGCGCTTGCTCGCGTTCATCCCGGCCGAACTCCGCGAACGTCGAACACCCTGCCGGGAAACCTTCGACATCCCGGTCGAGCACGATCGTGGGACTGGCTACCGCGAAGTCGAACTGCGGGCAGATGTAGGACGCCTCGCCGTCGTAGCTACCGAGCTCCTCGGCCGGGCACTGCGCTTCGACGAAGTCATAGCCCGGTCCGGGCCGCAGGACCGCCACCCGTACCCACCGCATACTGCTCACGATGCAACCCTCCAGCTCGAAGTACGTATATACATCCTAGCCATGACGTATTTACGTTGAATTCCCATTCGGGGCCTTCCGCCGCCTCGCCCGTGAGTGCCGCAACGGCACGAGGCCGTGGTGTGCCACGGCCTCGTCGCGGGCGTGTTTATCCGGTGGCCAGGTGCAGGTCGGTCCAGTAGACGACCGTGTGGCCGATGTCGCGGCGGCGCTCGCTGGGGGCGAACTCGAGCAGGTAGTCGCGGATCGCGCCCGGATTCTCGCCGTCGCCATCGCGTGCGGCCAGCGCGGATGCGATGTCGAAAGCGACCACTATGGCCGCGCCCGGGTCCGCGGTGACCACCGCGATGCAGGTCCGGTGGCGAGTGCCACCGCTGTAGTCCGTGCGGAACTCGATCCCGTCGTGCGCGTCAGCAATCCCCCGCAGGGTCATGGCGTCGATCGCGGTCATCGGCTACATCCTCTCCATCCGTTCGGGCGCTTGCCCTTGGTTTGTATATATAACGTTAGCTCTGCCGTACTCGTAATGGAAGTCAGTATTTCGACCTATTAGGTTGTACAACAGGCTTTTTCGGTGATCATTTCGCTTGACTCGTTAGGGTCGTGCAGAGCTAGTGTGTATATACAAGAACGGACCGGCTAGCAAAAGGGACACCACCATGACTCAGCGCCCCAGAATCCTCACCATCACCGACCTCGACGGCGACCAGCTCGAGATCACCCCCACCGCCAGCGGCACCATCCGATTCACCATCGACGACAACAACGGCAACTACCAGAGCGTTGACCTCACCCCCACCGACATCGACACCCTCGTCTCGACACTGACCGGCCGAGGCATCCGGCGACGGCGTACCGGATCCGCAACGCGGCCTTCGCTTTTCCGCCGCAAGAAGTAGGGGGACGGCGGGTGGTGACGGCCTGACCGGAGCGGCCTGCGCCAGATCCGGGGACAAGGGAGGCGCTCGCGCGAATCTCACTGCGCGCGAGCGCCTCCCAATCCCTTACATCACCGGCGGGGCGTGATCGCCAGCTCGGTGACGCGGTCGTGGTGCCGGTCCAGGAACGGCACCACCGAGACGTACCCGAGCTGGGCGGCGACCTCCGCCACGGGCACCCCGGCGCTGAGTAGCCAGTCCGCGCAGGTGATGCGCAAGATCGCCAGGGCAAGCCGCCGGGTGCCCAAGCGATCGGCGACCGCCTGGGCGGCCGGTGCCCACACCCGCCTGCGGTAACGCAGCATCAACCCCGGCCCGCACGCGCCAAGGATCGAGTTGGTCGGTACGGAGGGCGTGAATGCCCGCCGGTTCCGTTCCGAGAGTTGAGTTGAAGGCGCGCCCCGCCGGAAAGCCAGAAGCGGCTGGGCGCGCCAGGTCGCCCCTTTACTGCCAGCAGTTTTCGGCCGCCTCGCGGCTCATGTAGCCGAGCTGGCGGCCTTCGACGATCCAGGCGATGCCGAGGCCCTCGTCATCCGCATCCTCCGTTTCGGCTACGCGTCGGATGTTGTACTCCATGGGGTAGTTCGGCTGGGATGCCAGCCGTACGGGGGTTTCGGGGTCGAAGTCCTGAAGGAGGTTGATCAGTTCGCCGACGGTCATGTCTTCGCCTTTCCTAGGTTTGCCGTTGCCTTTGTATATACAAACCATAGCTCGATTGCCTGCTCTTCTGAAGTCAGAGTTTCATCAAAAACAGTGCTTAACAGCACTTTTCATCGCAGCGCGACACCTTGACTCGTTGACTATCCAGAGGAGATGTGTATATACATCAAGCGTTAACCGACAGTCCGTAGGAGGGCAACCACCATGAGCGCAGCGACCGACGCCGAGAAGACCTACCTCGCGATTTCCAGCGAGGTCCACGACCTTGCCCTCGGCGCGTGGAACGGCGGCGGGTCGGCCTGCGCACCCGCGGGCTCAACGCAAATCGTGTACTGGCCCACGGTCGTGAAGCTCGCTGACTGAGACCACAGCCGTCGCCCGCAGGCGACGGCTGTGTCGTTGTCGGGGACAAATCCACCCGCCGCGCGACCAGTCAGATCGTGCCCGCTCTGACGCTCGCTCCGCGTCCGGTTGCGGAGCTGTCTGCGCTATGGCCAATTGCGAAGCCACATGCCGCAGCACCTCAACAGGTCCGACACCCACTCTTGTCCGGCCTGTACCTGTGGGTCGTCTGGGTCGACGCCCATTTCGCGGAGCGCATCGCGTTCGTCAGAGTCCATACAGGCTTCGACGGCGAGGAACTGCCCGAGGATCCTCCGGCTATGTGAATGTCCGGCGCTTCACCATTTCGAGCCCAATGATCACTTCGCCGACGCCGCGAATCTCACCGCTCTTCCGATCAGTCGACCAGGTAATGCGCTTCGATGTAGGCGACGGTGGAGTCGTACGGTTCCCCCACCGGCTTCAACATGTACCGGCGGAAGACGGCGGCGGTGGCGCGACGGGCTCCTCGGTTTCGGGCATCGGCGTTGTCCCATGACCGGGCGAGGGTGTTGGTGACCACCCGGTCGATCTCCTCGGCCAGGTTCCTCTCGGTAATTGTGAGGCCGGAGGGTGCGTGGTCGTGGATGATCCGTGTCAGGACTCCCACGCGGTCCTCGTCCAGCACGATGGCTTCGTCGGGGTGCTTCTGGGCGTTCACGATGGCGCGAGCGATCCGAAGCGCTTCGGCCAGGAACTCCAGGGCGTCGTGAGAGTTCTGGATGATCCGGTCCCGCAGCAGCCTGATCCGCTCAGCGAGGGCGGTGTACTTCGCAGACCCCGGTTCGACGCCCTTATCGAGGGCGGCCTTGATGTCGTGCAGGATCTCTGCTGCGGACGGCGGCGTCTTATCCGCGCCCTTGCCGGGCTTGAGGCGGACCAAGGCCAGCAATTCCTTGAGGATTGCAATGCCCTGGGCGTCCAGCACGAGGGCTTCCTCCTGGGAAGCGACCACGGAGAATGAGTGGACGTGGGCATTGATGATCTCCAAGACCATCGGCCCCAGCTCGCTCAGCCGTTCCTTCCGTTCCTCGTCGGAGGACTTCTTGAGCAGGGTTGTGTACACGGACCCGAACAGCCCGAAGCCGTCCTGGTACTTGGCAACCCGATTGTCGGTGTTGATGTACGGATACAGGCGGCTCAGAAGCCGGTAATCCTTCGTAAATACCTCGGCCGCACCAGGATTGACGTCGAGGAAGCCGTTGATAGCTCGCACGGACTCGTATCCATGGACCGTGAGGTCCAGGCCGTCCACGTCTGCGAGGAGATCTTCGATGCGAGCGAAGGTGGTGCGGAACTCGGTGACCAGCTCGGACACGTCGGTGACGAACCCGCCGCCGTGGTCGGCCTCCGCTGCGGTGGGGTCGGCGACGGCTCGCTGAACCTCTCCGGCCAAGCCGATGTAGTCGACGACCACGCCGGTAGTCTTCACGAACCCGGTCGGGGAGACCCACGTACGGTTCGGGCGGCTGATCGTCTGGAACAAGCTGTGGGCCTTGAGCGGCTTGTCCAGGTAGAGGACGCCCTCGTTGGGTGCGTCGAACCCGGTCATCAGCTTCGCGGTCACCACCAGGAAGCACAGCGGGTCATCCGGGGTCAGGAATCGCCGCTTCTGATCCTCCTCCTCGGTCTCCGAGAGCTTGAACGGCTTCATCGCGGGGTCTTCGTCCTTGGCGTCCGAGACGGAGATGTTCACCTCGGCAGTAATCCGGTCGTGCTTACCGACCGCGGCGAGTACCTGTGACGTCTCGAAGCCGGCGAGCAGTTCGTTGATCTTGTCGGTGTACGCCACGGCCAGCTCACGGTTATAGGTGACGACCTGGGCCTTCAAGCCGTTGCGATAGGCGCCGGACAGGTAGTGGTCAACGATGTCCTCGCAGACCGCGTGAATACGGTCGGGATTGGTGAACACCGAGGTGAGCCGTCCGAACTTACGGGACAGGGCCTCCCGGTCGGGGTCATCAAGGTCGAATTCGTCAGCGAACTGGTCGAATTCGGCCTGCAATTCCTCGTCGTTCATTTCGAAGGACACCGGGTGTGGATCCAGCATGACCGGGACGGTGGCCCCATCCAGCAGAGACCGGGACACCGAGTATCGGTGCAGCACCCTGCCCGGGTCTTTCTCCTCGCCGAAGAGGGCGAAGGTATCGGTAGCGAGGTTCCTAACAGGGGTGCCGGTCATGCCGAAGAACTTCGCGTGCGGCAATGCTGCACGCATCTGCCCGGCCAGAGACGTCGACCGTTTGGACTGGGTGCGGTGTGCCTCGTCGACCATCACGATGATGTTGCTGCGAGTCGACAGGTTCTTACCGGCATCGGCGAACTTGTGCACGGTAGTGGAGATGACGCCACGCACGTCGTCGGCCAGCAAAGAACGCAACTCTTGACTGGTCGTTGGCTGCTCGAAATAGTCGTCCCCCATCGCCGAGGTGAAGACCCCTGATGTCTGCCGGACCAGCTGGGTCCGGTCCGACAGCAGGATGATCGTAGGAGACTCGGTGCGGGTGTCGGCCAGCAGCAACGAAGCAGCGAACACCATCAGCCACGTTTTCCCGCTGCCTTGGTGGTGCCAGATCAGGCCCTTCGACCCGCCTTCCAGGACCCGATCGTGGATCAGGTGTGCGGCTTCCATCTGCGGGTAGCGGGGCAGGTATTTCTTGTCCACCCCACCCCCGGATGTGTCGAACAACGCGAAGTTCGCCAGCATGTCCAGGACGGTGGCCGGGTTCATCAGCAGCTCGACCGAGCGCTGCACATCGGCCTGTCCAGACAAGTTCTCGTCGTCGGCGGTGGACCGGAACGGATGCCACAGGTTCGTCGGTGCACCGGCCGCGCCGAAGCGCAGCTTCAGCCCGTCGGAGGCAACGGCGAAGACATTGGGGGTGAAGAACCACGGGTACTCGGTGGCGTACACGTTGTTTATCTCCCGGGCTGCGCCCGCCCACCCCGACTTCGCGGTCGGGGACTTCACCTCGACGACGACCAGGGGCAGCCCGTTGACCCAGTACACGAGGTCGAACCTGCGGGAAGTCTTGCCGGGCACGGTGATTGTCACCTCGTCCGACACGACCAGCGTGTTCGCAGTCGGGTCGGTCGGATGCTCGAAGTCGATGACCTTTAACGCATGCCACACGCCCTCGTCGTCCCGGAATTCCTTCAGTCCGCGCAGGATGTGCAGTACCTGCTCGTTGGCCCGCACCAGCCCGCCCTCGACAGCGTTGACCGTAGCGACGATCTCCGCGACCACGGCGTCCACGTCGAACCCGTCGATCACGCCAGCATTGAGCCTGACGATGGCGTCTCGTAGTTGGGTGGTGACCACCGTCTGCGTCGTCTCACGCGGCAACGCCCGCCCGGCCGTGAAGTTCCAGCCCATCGGGAGGGACCACTGGATCATCAGGTTCTGGAATTCACGCTCTCTAACGCCTTTAGCCACTGCTCAGATCTCCAACTACGCGGACTCGATATCGACAGTGCGGTCCAGCAGGCTCGTCAGCAGCCCTGCACGAGCCTGACGGAGCCTGGTGGCCTCGGCGCGGATCACAGCGATCTGCCCCTCGATTGCATCCAGGGCCTCTGCTGCCTGCTCCTGCTCAGGTCGGAAAGGGACCGGAAGCGCCACCGACAGGAGCTGGTCGGGGTTGAGTCTCTTACGGCGCTGCACCGTCCCGGTTACCCTGCTCTGCATCTCCGCCCACAGTCGAGGTGTCCGGCAGACATGCTTCATCCACCCTGGGTCGATGTCATCGGCGAGAGTGAAGGTCGGAAACTCGTTACTCGCCACGAAGGCGTCGAACTCGGCAGTGACTACGGTGATCGGCCCCTCCCAAGCAGTCAGCTTCCGCATCACCACCTGGTTCTCCCGAAGGACATTCATCCCGGTGTACTCGGTATCGGCCCCATCGAGCACACCTCTATCAACAAGGCCCTTGCCCGCATTGAGCACTCCAGCGAGGTGGTAAATCGTTCCCGCGTCCATAGGGGTCCGTGCGATGTCGAGGTGCATCACGTCTCTGAGTAATCGGTAGTCCGCTTCGTCACCCTCACAGGTGCACCAGAGCAAAGACGTGGCCGACCGGTACACCCCCTCCAGTGCCTTTGCTTCGTCGTTGAGTGCGGTGATCTGGTCGTCGACCGCGCCGACAACCTGGACGATCCGTTCTTGCACACGCTGAGGGGGCACGAGAATCTCGATTAGGCTGAGATTCGTACCCGAGATCCGAACGACTTTCGTCTCGGACAGGTACTTGATCTTCTGCGAATGGAACAGAGACGATGTGAAGAAGTACGAGACGTATGCAGGATCGAGTCCGTGACGGAGGATGTAGCAGTCATCGTGAACCGCGACGTCGTCGTCGCCGAGCCATGCGACGGCCTTCCCGACGTCATCGACGTTCTCGCTAGTCGCGGCGATGATCAAATCTCCAGGGTGAGCGAGGCGCATTCGCGCACGGGAATCTTCGGCCAGAAACGCAAGTGGATCCCTGGCAATGGCCCCAAAGTCAGTGTGAATCTGTGCGTAGTGCACACAGCCAAGCCCGGATTCCACGTAGTCGTTCTTCGTAAAACGACGGCCGCGGATCAATTCTCCAACGTCGGAGAGCGGCTTCCGGGGCCACTCCGACTGCTCATTCATCGAAGCCCTCGATTCCCGCGGACGCGAGCACTGCGAGCATGCGCTGCTCGGCCTTCTGGCGTTCAGCGCGGGCGATGTTGTAAGCCGTGATGAGGCTGCCGAGATCCTCCTGCTCGGCAGCGACATGTTTGATGTATCTGCCGATGTTGAGGTCGTACCCGTTCCCCTCGATCTCCGACAGTGGAGCAAATCGTGCAGCCATGCCGCCGTCGAGATCTACCGGATTGCCGTCGGCATCGAACGTGGAATGGTAGGCGGTCACCACGTCGGCGACGTCAGCGCCGGTGAGGATGTTTCGGTTGGTGGCCTTTACGAACCGCGTGGAAGCGTCGATGAATAGCACACCATCCTTCCGCTCTGGCGCCTTGGTGCCGGGAGCACGGAAAATCAGGACGCAGGTCGGAATGGTGGTGTTGTAGAAGAGGTTGGCAGGCAGCCCGATGACGGCTTCGAGGAGGTCATCATTCAAGACTCGCTGACGGATGGCTGCTTCTTGCCCGCCCCGGAAGAGGACACCGTGGGGAAGGACGACACCAGCGCGGCCCTTTACTGGATCCATGCTGGCGATCATGTGCTGCACGAACGCCCAGTCAGCCGACTTCGTCGGTGCGATACCGCCGATGGCGCGTGGGTCGTTGTTCCAGGGCTTCCATTTTAGCGAGTAAGGCGGGTTGGCGAGGATTACGTCGAATTGCGCGACGGACCCGTCCGACTTCTTGAAACGAGGCTCCTTCAGGGTGTCACCAACCTCGACCTGGAACTGGGTGAGGTTGTGCATGAAGAGGTTCATGCGTGCCACACCCGCTGTGTCCAGAACGGACTCCTGCCCGTACAGGCGGAGCGTGTAGCCCCGCCCGCCGTGGGATTTCAGGAGGTTCGCGGAGGCGATGAGCATGCCGCCCGACCCGCAGGTCGGGTCATACACCGATTCGAACCCCTTGGGGTCCAAGAGCTCGACGATCAACTCCACGACTTCGCGCGGGGTGAAGAACTGGCCGGCACGGGTGCCGGACCCGTCGGAGAACCGCTTCAGCAGGTACTCGTACGCGCCGCCGAGCACGTCGTGGGACATGTTGCCCTCGTGCATCTTCGGGGTGCGATCCATCGCCCGTATAACCGCCGCCAACACCTCGCTCGGCAGCACCTCTTCAGAGGTCCAGGTCATGGATCCGAACAGGCGGGAGAACTTGTCAGGGTTGGCCGTCTCGATGGCCCGCAGTGAGGCGCGGACCCGCTGGCCGAGGCCCGGCTGGGTGACGGTGGCGAGAATGGACGACCACGAGGCGCGGCGCTCCTGGACAGTGCCAGGGTGGATATTCGGGATTTCGAACGACTGGTAGTCGCGGTACTCGATCTCCCGAGCTTCCTCAGCTGACAGGCCGTCCAAGCCCTCGTTCTCGTCCAGGAATTCCTGATGGTGGTGCTCCCAGGTATCCGACAGGTACTTCCAGAACATCAGCGGGAAGACGACTGAGGAGTACTGCGCTTCAGGTATCGCCACGCGCAGCTCATCGGCGGCGTCCCACAACCGGGTCTCGATCTCCTGCTGAGTCACTGCCATCAGTCGGGGTGTCCTTGCTCGTCAGAGGGTGGTGACCCGAAGGCCCTGGTGATTGGACGGTGCACTGGCGACCTGTGACCGGCAGAGTCCTCCAGGGAGGCTAACGGACGCCACCGACATTGACAGCCGATGACCGGCGGAAAGGCCGCCGCAGTGTCAGAGGAAGTCGGCCGACACCCGGAAACGGATCCATACACCACACGGCCCGTCTTCACACCGGGAGATCCCCTCAAGAACCGACTTCAAATCGTCTCCCCGATCGTGTTGACCGCGTCAACATCTGAGCCTAACGTTTGCATTGCCAATTGGGCCGAAACAGCCTGAACTGCAACGAAACTGGCTGGTCGCAGAGTTGACCTGGGGAAACGGATGGGTTCAAATCCCCTATCCTCCGCGCTGATTCGCTGGCCAGGTCCGTTACGACGGGCCTGGCCAGCGTTTTCTTTACTGCTACCAGCCACTCACGGCCGTGAATTCGGGTGCGAATTTGCACCCGAATTGCTAGGATCGAACGTAAGTTCGAACTACTGCGCGGAGGGTTTGTGACGACACACAGCATCAAACACATACGCGCAGACGCGCAGAGCTCGCCGTACGACCCTAGGCTGTCGGGTATGACGGGCGGCCGGGACAGCGAACGTGTGGCACTGCTGGCCCTCATGGACGAACGCCCGAAGGGTATGACTTGGGCGTCACTCGCCTCCGAGGTCGTCATTCGAGGGTCGGCGATCGACATTTGGAACGACTTCCACCCGCCGCTGCTGGATGGGATGGACACCGAGATCGACCGGCTCGGCGCTGCCCGCAGCACACTGGAAGCGTGGCGCGATCAGGACTTCGACCTGGTGACGGTCCTCGATCCCGAATATCCGGTGGCACTGCGCGACATTCATCAATTGCCGCCGATGCTGTTCGTCAAGGGCAAACTCGTGCCCGACGAGATCGGCGTATCGGTCGTTGGTTCCCGAGCCGCGAGCGAACGTGGTCTGACTATCGCAGCGGAGGTGGCCCGCGGCCTGGTGGACCGAGGCATCGCCGTACTGTCCGGGCTGGCCGCAGGTATCGACACCGCCGCGCACACTGCGACGATCGCGGCGGGCGGGCGGCCGATCGGTGTGATCGGAACCGGCATCAACCAGATCTATCCCGCGGCCAATCGTGAACTGCACGCCCGCGTTTCCGCGACGGGTGCACTCGTCTCTCAGTTCCTTCCCGATGCCCCGCCGCAGAAGCACAATTTCCCGATACGCAATGCAACGATGTCGGGGCTCGGGCTGGCCTCGGTGGTCATCGAGGCCGGCGAGCACAGCGGTGCACGGCTCCAGGCCCGGCTATCGGTGGAGCACGGCCGACCGGTGATCATGACCGATCTGGTCGTCGCAGCAACAGCCTGGGCTCGCGATCTGGTCGGCAGGCCAGGCGTATACGTGGCCGCCAACGTTGCCGAAGTACTGCATCTGGTTGAGGATCTTGTCGCTACCGACGCCTCTGTTCCGGCACTTACCGATCCCGCCGTCGCGCTGGATCGCGATTGAGCGCAGCCGATCCGATCGATCAGCTCGTCCGCACGGCCGGTGGTTATCTCCGGAACACTATGAAAGATCCGATGGCAACCTGTCAGATCTGCGCGGAGCCGACCGAGGGGTTCGCGCTGTGCTATCAGTGCAACGGGCGAAAGTCTGTTGATGGAGTGACATCCGTTGTCGCGCCACTTGTCTACGGAATCGATGGGAAGCAGTCGGCAGCGCTGCTGTGGCGTTACAAGAACAACGTATCCGCAGAGTCGAAAACTCGATTCGCTCAAACAATCTCGCTACTGCTGTACGCGGGGATCAAACTCCATCAGCCGTGCGTGGAAAAAGTTGTCGGGCAACCCATCTCCCATGGTCAATGTGGCAGGAGAAGCGTTCGTACTGCAGACGCACGTACTACCGGACATTCCGGATGATCATGTCACCACCCCGGTACGTTCGGAGCTCTTATTCATGCCAGGGGCGCGGCAGGCAGGTCCAGCCGATATGTGCGGCGGGCGGTCTCGGCGAACAGGGAGGTCAGTTCGGTGTCCGAGCCACCGGAGGCGAGTCGTTTGTAGGTGTTCCACAGGGTGGCGTATCCGGTGCCCATCTTGTCCATGGGGAAGTTGCTTTCGAACATGCACCGCTGCGGGCCGAAGGCGTCGATGCAGGTGTCGAACCAGGGCCGCCAGAGGGCGGCGAGTTCGGTCGAGGTCGCCGGGACCGGTGCGTGGAGGTAGTCGTAGCCGAGGCCGCTTGCGAGGATGCCACCGAGCTTGCAGACGACGTTCGGGCGCTCGGCCAGTTCCCGGATGCCGCGTTGCCAGTGGGCGAAGTGTTCGGCACGGTTGTCGGCCCAGGGGCCGAAGCCCAGGGGCGCGCCGCAGTGGTTGAGAACCAGTCGTAGCTCGGGGAGTCCATCGGCCAGTTCGGCGGCATCAGCGAGCTGGGGGAACAACAGCTGGACGTCGAGGGGCAGATCGTGGTCCGCGAGTACGCGGGCGCCTGCCCGGACGGCTGGCTCGGCGAGCATTTGCGGGCGGTGACCGGGGTGGGTGAACTCGACGGCTTCGTGGTCGTACCAAATAGTGTCGTATCGGATGCCGCGGAACCGGCCCTGACCAGCGGCGATGTGCTGCCCGATGACGTCGTCGACGGCGGCGCCCAGGCTGAGGTCGGCGGCCCCGACGATCCCCGCGGCCAACCGGGTCGGACCACCGGCGGCGTCGCTGGCCGCGGCGAGCGCCGCGATGTACTCGGTTTCGCCGACCGGTGCCAACTCCGGGGGTCCGTCGGTGCGGTAGGCGGTGTGACATTCGGCGTGGACCGTGCCGATCACGTTGTGGCCGCTGCCGGTGTCTGCGGCGAATTCCTCGGACAGATAACGGTATCCGGGTCGGTCCCACAGGTGGTGGTGCGCGTCGATGATGGGCAGGTCGGGCAGCAAGATCTCCTCCCGGGCCTGTCGCGCGAGCCAAGGCTCGTCCGGCGGGAAGATCAGGCCGAACGAGGTCGGGCGAGTGGTATGGACATTCGGTGTGTTCATGGTGGATGCACTCTTTCCATCGCGATTGGTAGCGGGCTTCGCAAGTAGATGCGCGGGACCCCGAGGGATCAGGAATTCCTAGCGACATGCACTCGCCGTCTTCTCCGCCGTGGATGATGCGTGCGGGGACGAGGGGATTCGCCTCTTCGGCGCGTACCCAGGCAACCACCGGCGACCATTCCTGCCTCGAAGCGCGGACGACGATGAACTGGTCAGCCGTAGTACCAGCGGTAGCGGCAGTAACGTGATGACCGCGGCGACAACGAAACTCCAGCGGAACGCGATACTCGGATCACCGGCACCGGCATCAGAGACCGAAGAGAACATCGACGAGAAGACGCCCAGGACCAGTCCGACCACGGCGACACCGACTGCGAAACTTGCCTGACGATTGATATTCCAGAGCGCACTCGCCTGCCCGAGTTCAGCGGAGGGCGTATCGAGGAAAGCAGCACTTTGGGCCGTGCTGCTGGACAAGCTGCCGCCGAACCCCATGAGAACGTACGCGACGATCAGGAGCACCGGATTCATCGGGTGAGCGAGGAAGAACAGCAACATCAGACCGAGGCTCTGCAAGAAAATCCCCACCGTGAACAATACCTTGGGACCAATTCTATTAAAGGCCGTCCGGGTCACCCCGATCGCCAGCGCGGCGGCCGCGGCCCAGGGGACCATCAGCAGTCCGGTCGAAGTCGCGGACACTGACAGCTGCTGCTGCAGATATAACATCAGAATGACGTTCGCGCCCGTGAATATTCCTGAAACAGACTGATAGACGACCATCGACGTGGCCAGCATCTTCCCCTTCAACAGGCTCAGCTTCAACAGCGGTGCGGGAGCATTCCGCAAAGCGCGAACGAAGAAGTAGCCGCTCGCGACGGCCACACCGAGCAGTGTGGCGCCGAGGGGTCGACCGCCGGGCTCGCCGAGTTCCGACAGCCCGACGAGCAGGGTGATGATCGACAGGCTGCCCAAGGCGAAGCCTCTGACGTCGAATCGTTGCGGCTCTCGGACTGGGTCGCGCTGCAGCCACAGCACCGTCAGGAGGAGGTTTACCGCCGCCAGCGGAATATCCAGCCAGAAGATCCACCGCCAGGAAATATGATCGACCAGGATGCCACCCACGCTCGGCGACACCGCCGGGGCCATCAAAGCGACGACCATCATGATCGACGTCAGACGGGCGCGTTCGGCCGGCCGGTAATTTCGGTAGGTCATCGCCTGGCCCACCGGAATCAACAATCCGGCCGCCGCGCCCTGAACGAAGCGGATGCCGATGAGAACATCGATCGACCCCGCCGAACCGGCTCCGTAGGAGGCGATTCCGAACAGCAACAGGGACGCGGCGATCAGGCGTTTCTCGCCGAAGCGCTGCGCAAGCCACACGCTCAACGGCATGACGACGGTCAGGCCCAGCATGTAGGAGGTGCCGATCCAGGTCAGTTCACTCACACCGGCGTGAAATGTCGCTCCGATATCCGGATACGCGATATTCACGATGAACATATTGAGCAGGCCGATGAAAAAGCCCAGCAGATAGACGATCGCCACCTTGACTCGATATTGCATATCAAATCCTTAACGAAGCAGCGGTAGAGTATGCGCATCTATGGAATAGGAATCCGGTGCGTGCAATTTCCGGGGGTCGTGGCTACATACTGGCGATCAGGTCCGGATTGTCGAACCGAGCCGCCGTCGCAGCGAGGGTGTTCTTGACGACCGCACCGTCTTTGACGATGAGCGCCAGCGCCTCGTCGGGGCGTCCGAGCATCGTGATGTCGTCGAGTGGATTGCCGTCGAACACGAGCAGATCGGCCAGGGCGCCGGGTTCGATCACACCGAGCCGACCGGGATAGGGGTTGCGGGGTCCGGACAGGGCCAGCAGATCCGCGTTGGTGGCGGTGGCCATGGTCAAGATCTCGGCAGGGGTGAACCAGCGGGTCATTCCGGCCAACCGGTGACCTTGCCGGGCAGCGAGTTCGGGGGAGAACAGCGTGTCGGTGCCCCACGCGACCGGGATTCCGTACTTCCTGGCCAGCGCGTAGGCATTGTCGGTGCCGCGCGCCACCAGGGCGTTCTTCACGCGGCTGGCCGGCGACTGCGGGGGCGTGTCCTCGTCGTCGAGGAACGGTTGCATGCTCCACCAGATGCCTTGCGCGGCCATGAGTTCCACGGTGGCCTCATCGAGCAGATGCCCGTGTTCGATGGACTTGACCCCCGCCCGGATGGCTTGCCGCACCGCGTGCGGGGTGTAGGCATGCACCGCGACGTAGGTCCCCCAGTTCTGCGCGGCCGCCACGGCCGCATGAATCTCGGCCTCGGTGTACTGGGTGGCCTCGAGCGGGTCGTAGGCGGACGCGACCCCGCCGCCCGCCAATACTTTCAGTTGGCTGGCTCCTTGCATGAGTTGTTCACGCGCCGCGCGCAGCACCTCGTCGGCGCCGTCGGCGATGCTGGTGACTCCGGCCATTTCGGGGTAGCTGTGCTCGCCGGTCCGGCCCCGCGGGAGCTCATGGACAGAGCGGAAGTCGCCATGACCGGAGGTTTGCGAGATCATCGCCCCGGAGGGGAAGATCCGTGGCCCCGTGATGACGCCGGTATCGATGGCGCGCTTGAGTCCGAACGCGGGCCCGCCCATATCCCGCACGGTCGTGAACCCGCGCAACACGGTCTGCGTCGCGGCGGCACCGGCCGAGAGGTGGATGTATCCGAGATCCGCGGTCATGAGGTCCGGCATCGGGACCGTCGCCATGGTCGCGTGCCAGTGCGCGTCGATCAGCCCCGGGATCAGCGTGCGGCCTCCCCCCTCGATCACGGTGGCGCCCGTCTCGGCCTCTGCCGGTGTCACGCCGAGCGGATGGATCGCGTCGATCGTGGTGCCGCGCACCACCACCACCTGCGGGGTCTCCGACAATCGTCCCGCCCGGCTGTCGAACACTCGAACATTGCGGATGATCACGTCACCGCTACCCGTGCTGGTCATGAGGCTCCTCGAGGTCGTTCGGTCGTGGACCGCTCCTGGGTTTTCGTCTGTGCTACGTCTCGGCTCGAGACCGGTACTTCCTGTTCACGAGGTCACGATCACCTCGCCACCGAAGCTAACCCTTCACCCAACTCGGTGTCAACACTGGAGTCACCAATGGTGACAACGGCGACAGAATCTGGCACACTGAGGTCGTGACCACGAAAAAGACAAGCGCCGGACGCCCCCGGAAGAAGCCCGCTGCTGAGGCAGCAGGCAGCGAGAAGACGCGGTTCCTGTCCCGGGAAGTGCTCCTCGACGCCGCCTTGGCATTGGTCGAGCGCGACGGGCCGGACAAACTCACCATCCGCGCGCTGGGTGCCGAGCTCGGTGTCGATCACACCGCGATCTATCGGCACTTCCGCAGCATGGACGAACTGCTACTCGCCCTGGCCGACCGATTGCTGGGCACCGCCGTGGCCGATTTCGAGCCCGGTCCGGACTGGCGGACCACCCTGCGTGAGCTCAGCCTCGGAATCCGGCGCGCGTATCTGACTCATCCCCGCCTCGCCGTCCTGGCCGCGTCACGCGACACCCGCGGCGCCGCCGAATTCCGGGCCGTCGAGCTGGGCCTGGGCGCCCTCAAAGCCGCCGGGATGGACGACCGCGAGGCGGCACGCTACTACCTGGTCCTGACACACCTGATGCTCGGCACGACCGCGCTTGAAGCCATCACCGTCGGCCTCGACGAGCAAACCCGCACCGAGGACGTGGCGGCATCTGCCCGGGAGTATCTGGCCGCGCCCCCTTCCCGGTACCCCCATCTCGCCGCGGCCGCGCCCTACTTCGCCGACGCCGCCACCGAGGACCGCTTCGAACTCGGACTCGACCTGGTCCTCGATGCCGTCGAACTCCACGCCAGCAAACAACCTCCCCAGGAATGAGGTGTGTTCACATGTTCGAACCGGCCGCGATCGGCAGTGCGGGCTGTGGTGCTGTTTATGGTCGAAACTGCCTTTGAACAGATAATGATCAGCAGCGAAAGAGGTCGGGCAAGCAGGTATCGGTATTCAACCCTGTAAAGGAGTCGAGAATGACAGAACCCTCTTGTCGACGACAATTGCCGCTGCGGAGCACGATCGGCAGCCGTCGACTTCGGGCGGCTGCCGTCACCGTCGTCATCGCCGCAGGAATCATTGCCTCGGAGCCGACCGTCGATGCCAGCGCCGCTCCGGAGTCATGTTCTGCCGGTTGGGAATCCACCACACTCGCCACCGGACTCGGTCTCCTGGAAAACCTCGAACCCGACGGCGAAGACGGCTTCTACGGCTCCGGAATTCAGAACGGCATCATCTACCACATCGATGCCGCAGGGCACGTCGAGACGGTACTGACCAATCTGGACCGCCCGGCGGGAATCCGGCTCATCGGCCAATTCCTGTACTTCCTCACCAACAACTCCTTACGGGTAGGCCCGCCGACCGGAACACTACAACGACTCGACACCGCAACCGGCGCGACGACAACCCTGCTCACCGGCCTCAACGCCCCGAACGGGTTACTGGCACTTCCCGACGGCGACCTGCTCATCGGCGGCCTCTCCTACTTCAGCCCGCCCGGCGGTATCGCACGCTTCCGGCCCGCCACAGGCGAGTTCACACCGATGTGGTCTCACGTCGCCGACCCCAACGGCCTGGCGCTCACACCCGACCACGCGGCCATCTACACCGAGAACACCATCGCTTCCCAGATCATCCGGGTCCCGCTCGACACCCCCGACGCGCCGATCGTGGTCGCGAGGATCCCCGGCCTGCTGGCCGGGACCGACGACATGGAAGCCACCCAAGTGGGAACCCTGTTCGTCGCCGGCAACGTCTCCGCCGCAGTCCATCAGGTCGACCCGGACACCGGATCCTCATGCGCCATCACCACCGGCCCGGCCGGTCTCCCGCCCGCCGGACCGACCTCGGTCCGTATCGCACCCGACGGAACGAGCTGGGCGCTCTACACCACCGGTTTCGACGGCACCGTCCGCCGCTTCCGTCCACCACCTGGCGTCGACCTCACCCCCGCATACCAACGCCTTCCGCGGCGATAACCAGGCCCCACCAGGAGGTCTCCGAACGACATGCCAGAAAGTCTGCTCGAAAACCTCGCAGATCTGGCCGAAGCGGCGAAGACACCACCCCCGCAACTTCTGGTCAGTCCTCAGGAACAACCACCACCGGCACAAGTTGACCGCGGCAGTGACAAGGAAGCGGAAGTATCCCCGATTGCACCGAACTGTCGTGAAATGCACTGGCCAACTCGAGTTTCCGCGACGAAATGACTCGGCCGACCGTGTTGACCGCGTCACGTCCTGGAGCGAACGTTTGTGTCGTGAATTGTCCTGAACGGTCCCGAAATGCTGCGAAAACGCACTGAAAGAATCTCCGACCTGCGGAAACGGGTGGTTTCAAATCCCCTATCCTCCGCCACGGCAAGCGCCTCTGACCAAGCCATACCATATGGTCAGGGGCGTTTTGCGTCACAGCAGCCCCCCACTGGCGAACAGTCAGCTGATTTCGTTCTTCGATCTACTGGTTGGATACCTAACTTTCGCCCAGGTCCTGGGTGGTTTGCTGGCCCTGGTTCGTGACGGTGAACGGTAACGCCTTCTGGCCGGTGTCCCAGGCTTGGTAATCGAGGGTGCCGGTCGCGCCCGAGGCGATCTTGACATTGTTGCGCTGGAACTTTCGGACGTCTTGGTTGTCCAATCGCTCGATAGCGAGGCCGTAATCGCCCGGAGCGCCGGCCTTGGTGGCGTCGAGGGTGAAGTCCCAGCGGTCCAGCGGCAGTGCGGCGGAGATGGTTCCGCCGGCGTTCACTGCCGCTCGTGCCACAGTGAAGATGTAGTCGGCATGGTCGTAGGACATGCCGAACTCGAGTTGCGGCGCCTGGCTGTCGGACGAGGTGAAGTCGAGTCGTTCGCCGTTCGGCGCGGGGTCGATGACCGCCTTGGTGTCGGGTCGGAGTTTGATGCCGTCGACCGAGACACTGTAGGTATCGGCCAAGATCGTGACGGAGGTTTCGTCCTCTTTTTTCTTCTTCAGTCCGGATCCGTCTACGGTGACGGTGAAGTGGATGCCCGCCGGAATGCTGTATTCCGGTTCCAGGTCGGTCTTGGGTTTGTCCGCCAGGCTGCTCTGCATTGTCGCGCCCGGAATTTCATTGACTCGCTTGCCGTCTACAAATCCGGTCCGGCGCCCCGCGTCGTCGGTGATCAGCAGGTGGCCGTGATCGGTGCGGTCGCCATCGAGGTACACCAGCACCGCCGGTGCGCCCTGAGCCGCTGCGGCGCCGGTGCCGCCCTTGTGCTGGTTGCCGTAGTAGGGGAACTCGTGTTGCTGCGACCAGGGCTCGGTCGGCTTGGTGGGACGGATGTCCAGCGTCTGGGTAGCGGCGTCACCGAAATACGGTTCAGCGGGCTCGGCAGGGTTGGCCGCCGTCTCATATCGCCAGGTGTCGGCACTGCGGTCGACCTCGATCACGCGGGTTGACATCGGAAAGTTGTTGTCGTAGATGAGAATATCGACCTTGCCGTCACCCTTGTCCTCGACCGCATAGGGGGTCACCGCATGCCCTTTGCTCCCGTCGGGCATAAAGAACGCCACGGCATAGGTCTCGGGGTTGTCCGGTCGTAGAACCTCGATCAGTTTATCGACTATCTGCTTCGGCGTTCCCTTGATGTGGCCGCTGGTCGCCATAGGCAGCAGCTGCGTTGCCTGCGGCTCGGCAATCGCTTCTTGGAGTTGGCTGTTACTGGTGAACTCCAGGTGGGCCGCGTCCGAAACATCGAAACTCGCTGGGTCGAGCGCTTTTTTGTAGAGCGCCAGGCTGGTGGCCGACATACCGAAGCAGTGGCCACCATCCATGCCCTTGTTCTCCTCGTCCATCCACGCTTGGGCCTGGGGGATGAGGTGGCACTGCCCCTCTTCGATGTTGGCACAAACCCCGTCCCCGAACACCCCGTTCATCGACTGCGGGGTCAGGTTGGCGGGCTGTGCCTCGTTGCCCTAGTTCTGGAACTTGAAGCCGTTGCGAGTGGGCCGAAATCCGTTGTCGGCCAGCAGCGGCCCAGTCGGAACATATTCGATTGCCGGATGATCGCCATCGGGCGATTCATGCTCGGCTGGCGCGCCGACTCTGACATTGGTGGACTGGACCTCCGGCGGACTTTCGGCCGCACAACCGGTCAAATTAGTGCACAAAGCGCCCAACGAAAGGACAAGCACCGATGCGGTCGTTCGCGTGCGATCCCCCTTGTCGATGCGCATGCTAGAAGTTTGCCATGGCGGCGGCGTATCGCGCTTTGACGCGCTGAACGCCGACCGCCAGCCAAGTGGTGAAATTTGTGAGGTCCGGGCGGCTCTGGTTGAGTGGTGTGTCGTCTCAGGGGCCCGGCTCGGGCTGCGTGGCGGATACCACAGCTCGGAGCTGTAAGTGGCTGAATCGCCAGCCCTCGGTGGTTTTTCGGTATTCGCAGTGGTAGCGGTCCTCGGTCCAGGAACCATCGACTGCGAACCGATGCAGGGTCCATGTGCCGGTGGCGTCGTGTCCGGTGGCTTCGATGACGGGGGAGCTCAGCACGTAGCCCGCGCGGGGGTTGCCGTTCGCGTAGAAGGCGTCGAACAGGCCGAACAGGGCGGCGATGTCTTCGTGGCCTCGGCGGACGCCGTCGTGCCCCAGGTCGACGACTGCGGTGGCGGTGAACAGTGCCACCATCTGGTCCCACTGCTGATTCACGAGGTGGCGGACGTAGGTTCGGTGCATCGCCTGGATCTGCTCGATGTCTTCGAGTCGTTGCAGGCGGGCCGACAACTTTGCCACCACCTGTTCGGTGTCGGGCGCGGTCGCGGTCCTCATGGTGTTGCGCCTGGCTCGGCCGGCTGGGCAAGCGTGGTGCCGGTGTGGGTGTTCTGGAATATCGTGGTCATCGGAAACTCCTCGTTGTTCGGATGTGGTGAAAACGGTTGCCGGACATCGGCTCTGGATTGGCTGGGGCGTCGGTGTTTCAGTTGGTGCGGTCGAGGAAGCCGTCGGGCACGTCGCCGGGAGGGGAGGCGATGACCTGCTCGTTGTCGGTGCCGGAGTATTCGGCGAAACTGATGGTGCCGAACAGGTCGGCCTGCACCTGGGGTGCTATCGGTCCGGCATCGCGGAGAGCCTGAATTTCTGCCAGGTGCTCGTTCTGGAATACGACAGTCAACTCGGGATGGTCGCTGACCCACTTGGCCAGGAAGCCGGTGAAATGCACCCACCGCTGCTCGGTATCCATGACGAGGTTGACGCAGGTGCCCGTCGGCTCGTTCCAGGCGATCGAGTACATCCCGTTGCCGAGCCGGGCGATCACCGCTTTCTGGTCTTTCACCCAGCGGCCTGCCAGCGGGTTCACGTCTTTGACGCTGGCATGGACTCGGTATTCGACGTGATTGCTGTTCTTGATGTACAGCTCGTAGCGCCAGCCGTTGGAGTAGGTGTAGATCAGATGTTGTCCCAGCAGGCCGCTGAGATCCTGGTTGTCCTGCGGAAGTTGGGTGGCGAACTGTGATGTCACCATGACAAATCCTTTCTGCCGAGCGGGTGGATGGGGTCAGTTGGTGCGGTCGAGGAAGCCGTCGGGCACCTGCTCGGGCGGGTAGGCGATGACATCCTCGTTGTCGACGCCGCGGTCTTCGAGGAAGGTGATCGTGGCGAACAGGTCCTCCTGCATCTGGGGGGCGATCGGCCCGATGTCGCGGTAACGGAGTATCTCGTCGAGGTGGTCGTTCTGGAACCCGGCGAGCGGTGCCGGGTTGTCGTTGGCCCATTTGGCGAGGAACCCGGCAAAGTGCAGCCACCGCTGCTGGGTGTTGATCACCAGGCTGGCGCACGTGCCCGCGACCTGGACCCAGGCGACCGAGTAGAGCCCGTCGCCGAGCCGCGCGGTCACCGCCTTCAGATCCTTCACCCAGCGCCCGGTCAGGGGGTTCGGTTCGCCTTTGCTGGGGTGGACTCGGTATTCGACCGTACTGGCGTTCTTGATGTACAGCTCGTACTTCCAGCCGTTGGAGTAGGTGTAGATCAGATGCTTGCCCAGCAGGCCGCAGAGGTCCTGATTGTCCTGGGGAAGTGGCGTGGATACCTGTGATGTCGTCATGGCAATACCTCCTGGTGTCGGGGTTCCGCATCTCGCACTAACCGGAATCACGGTTTCGCTTATTCATTCAGTATGTGGAACCGGAATTCCGCTTGTCAATTAGCTGTGTGCTATGCCACCCTGAACAATGTGGCCGATACACATGCCGACCGGGGCCTGAACCCTGCCGCCGAACCGACGTTGCGGGCAGACGCGGCGCGTAACCTCACCAGGGTCCTCGAAGCCGGTAGATACGTCGTCGCCAGGGACGGCGCGGACGCACAGATGGAAGACATCGCCCAACACGCCGGGGTGGGCGTCGCCACCATCTACCGGCGCTTCGGCAGCAAACAGGGTCTGCTGGCGGCGCTGGTCGCCGACACCCTCCGAAATATGGACCAGCAGGCCCGCCCCTACGCCGATTCATCCGACGCCCTGCAAGGTCTGCTGGACACGATCACCATGCTGCTCGACCTGGCCGCACGCGACCGCTACCTACTCATCGCGCAAGCCGGCACCCCGTATCCAGCGGCGTCCGGCATCACCCCCGACAGCGAGATGTACACCACGCTGCAGAACCTGTTCACCAGGGCCCAACGGAACGGGCAGATCCGCCCCGAAATCACCCTGGAAGCAATCCAGCCCTTGATCACCGGCATGATCACCGCCACAATCCACCACCCCGATGATCACACCCGCCACACCGCCCTGGACGTGATCGCCCGCGGCATCCGCGCCGATTGAACAATCCATACCCCTCGGCCCGATCCGACCTGTGGATCTCCGCCTGGTTCTCCACGTTGATCACCTAATGATTCGTCACGGGGTGAGTCAAGGTTCGCCCGAACTACCAGTTCAGTATTGGACCGGAATCGACACCGACAATCTCAAATGAAGAGGCGTGGTCGGGGTGGTGGCGGCTGACGAACCCGTTCACGGTTGATTCGTCAATTGAATCGACTCCGGTAGCGCGGACTGCGCGTCCGTTGGTTCGAACGGCCGCGCGATCGATGCTCAGTTGGTGCGGGTGATGTACCCCTTGGGCAGATCGCCTGGGGCGCAGTCGATGACATCTTCGTTGTCGATGCCGCTGTTCTCGGCGAATGTGATGGTGGCGAACTCATGCAGCATGAATTGCGGGCTGACCGGTCCTTTGTCACGCAATGCGCGTATCTCGTCAAGGTGGTCGTTCTGGAACATGACTGTCAGTTTGGGATTGTCGTGAACCCACTTCGCAAACCAGGTCGCGCAGTGCAACCAGCGCTCCGCCATGTTGATCAACAAACTGACGGTATTGCCCGTAGGTTCGGTCCACGACACCGTGAACATCGACGTCGCCACCCTGGCAAGCTCGACGGGCTGATCCTTCACCCAACGCCCGGCGACATCGCCCCCATGGACTCGGTAGTCGATGGTCGACTCGTTCTTGACGTACACCTCGTAGATCCAACCGTTGGCGTAGGTGTAAATAATGTGCTGGCCCACGATGCCGGAGAAGTCTTGCACTGGGATGGCGCGTTCGATAACGGTAGTCATTCGATGCCTCCTCGTCGCAATAATTGCTGCACATTTGCGGTAGCAACCGTAACACGATAAACACCGCCAGGGACGCTCGAATAGCTGCGACAAGGACACTGCCCACAACGCAAACGCCCTGGTCGGGACGCATGACTACGATCTAAACTCGAGGGACCGTTCGTGCGAAGAACGGCCTGACGGGTCGCCTTCGTGACAGTCACGGTCTAAACCGGCAACCAAGATGGCCGACTTCAACTACGCCAGTGGGCAAAAGCAGTATCGCCGCCCGATGGCGGCTGTCACTGCCGTGCGCGACTCATCTCACGGGCGAGGACGAATAACTCGGTGACACCGTTGACCGCGTCAACGCCTGAGCCTAACGTTTGCATTGTCAGCGGCACCGAAACAGCCTGAACTGCAACGAAACTGGCTGGTCGCGGAGTTCTCCTGCGGAAATGGGTGGGTTCAAATCCCCTATCCTCCGCCACGGCAAACGCCTCTGATCCAGCCGAACCGGCTGATCAGGGGCGTTTTTCGTCGTCTATGGAGGTGAACCGGTCGGCTGCCGCGCCGTGCAAGTGACCCGGTGGCAGTTTGCGGCCGCACTGGACGAGCAGCAGGTCCTGGGCGCGGCCGGTCAACGGTGCGCCGGAGCCGTAGGTCCAGTCCATGTCATCGGCGCGCAGTTCGATGCCGTCGAGGTCGGCACCGAAGAACTTGATGCTTTTCGGTGATTGATCGCGCAGCAGGTACGCCAGGCGGTCTAGCGGGACAACGCGATCGAGCCCGAGTGCCACCGTGATGTCGAGGCCGTGAATGACGTCATGTCCCAGCGTGTCCTCGAACTTGCCGCCCGGCGGCTTCCACGGATGTGTGATGTTGTCGCGCAAGCACTTCACAAACTCCGCGGCGGAAATCTCGGCCGCTTCCCGACAGGCAACGCGGTCCGCCATCCGGTTGAAATTGCCGCGCGCCTTGGCCATGTCGAGCGCGAACCTTGGCAGCGACATCCGGAAGGGCATGGTGATGTGGGCGACCACCTCGCGCACGCGCCACCCCGCGCACAGTGACGGCATGTCCCACTCGGCTTCGTCGAGCCCAGCCAGCAGATCGGCCAGATCACCCCGCTCCGCTTCGATCGCCTTGCGGACCTCGCTCATCGTCGCTCCTCGTTACTCGGTGACACCTCTCCTGGACATACGACGGGCCGAGAACCGGGAAATCATCGCGCAGCCGGCTACGGCAGGAGTGCGATCGCGGCGGGGGTCCAGGTGTATTCCAGTTCGGGTAGGTCGAAGCCTTGCTCGAAGTGGGCGACTCGTTCGGCTGTGCGGCGGGCGCCGTGGCGCTCGTAGAAGGCGATCGCGGAGGTGTTGGCTTGCAGGACTTCGAGGTAGACGGAGCTTCCTGGGTGTTCGTGTGCGGACCAGCGCAGAGCGTGGTGTAGCAGGCGGCTACCGATTCCGGAGCGTTTCAGGTGTGGCCGGACGTGCAGATTGTCGACGAGGACGCGGTCATCGGAACGCGGTACGAGGTAGACGAATCCGAGCATTTCGCCTGCTTCGTCGGCGGTGAACAGCTGTCCTTCCGGTGCATCGGCGGCAAGCCTGCTCTGCCAGAGCTCGTATCGCTCTTCGAACAACGATCCGTTCAGATAGTCGTCCGGCATGATGCCCGCGTATGCGGTCCGCCAGCTTTCCGTGTGCAGTGCCGCGACGG
The DNA here is from genome assembly GCF_001612685.1 of Nocardia altamirensis NBRC 108246. GTDB lineage: Bacteria > Actinomycetota > Actinomycetes > Mycobacteriales > Mycobacteriaceae > Nocardia > Nocardia altamirensis. Next base: position 35,000 of record NZ_BDAY01000054.1, on the reverse strand, counting down.
ATTCGACGTCCTGCCGAGTCCCGGTTCTGATCGTCATCTCTCGAGTTCACCGCACTGCGGCGCGGACCACCACGTCCAGTTCGCATCGACCGGCCCATACGTGCCCCGAAACAACTGACGGGCCCGGCACATTCGGCTCGCACCGGACGGCTGCTGCTCGCTACAGCCGGGCAGGGCGCGGCCTATAGTGGGCCGGGACGATAACAACTGGTCGGCGGGGCTGTCGGCCGAACCCGGGGGGTGGGCGTGAAGGAGACGCCTCGGCAGTCGCGCGCAGACTCCAGCGCGGCGAGGATCGTGTACCTCATTGCAATCGGAATCGGTCTGCTCGCCATCATGTTCGCGCCGTTCACCATCATGTTCGCCGCCAGCTGTACCGCCAACACCTGTCGAACAGGCCTGGGGACCTGGTCCTTAGGGCTGACGGTGGGTGGGGTCGCGGTCACGCTGCTCATAACGGGCATGAAGATCGGATCCGCCGGGCGGCGTGGTCGGTCTCAGTTCAAGTGGGCGCTGATCGCGATCGTCGGCGTTTTCGCGTCGTCCTGCGGTGGGCTGGTACTGATGAAAGTGGCTGTCACCCCCATTCCTCGACCGGACGTGAGCAGACAGGTGGGCGAGGTGCAGGCGAGCCTCGGACAGCTGCCCGGCGTCCAGCGCGTCTCCGTCAATGCCGTTGAGGATGTGTTCGCCTCTGTCGTTCTCACCGCGGACGCGACGGCGGGTCAGACGAAGGCGGTGATTCAGTCCTTCCGGAACGAGACCACCCGGCCCGAATTCCAGCAGCGGAAGTTCGTCATCGAGGTCCGAAACACCAGCGGCACATCGACATTCGCCTCGCAGGCCAGCGGCCTGGACACCGCGCCGGATCTGGTCGAGCGCTGGCTCGCCCTGCAGCGCGCCTTCGCCGCCGACGAGGTGAAATGGGATCACCGCAAGTACGACTTCGGACACACCGACGACGTCCTCGGCGATATCTCGGTGCGGCTGGAGACCGCCGCCGACCACACCGCGCTCACCGAGACCTATCGGCGCCTGGCGCAGGACTTCCCCGATCTGTCGACGGCCCGGTGGAAAATCAGCGCGAAATCCGACCGAGTCGGCAGCCTGCACAGCGTCGGTCGATACCCGAACGAGCTCGAGATCTCGGTCTGGAACCGGCTGAACGCCGACCAGGAACACTCCCATGTCGTCGTGATGGCCCCCAGGTCCGTGTCGGAGAAGCTCGACTCGCCCTACCTCAAAGACGCGGAATCTCTTGCGCAGAAGCATCTTCCGATCATCGCCGAGCTCGGCGTACCGATCACCTACGTCGCGGGATTCGACATCATTGGCGCCACCTCCGTTCCGTCGGCCCGTCCGGTCACCATCACTGTCGGCGGCTGCACCAAGCGTAGATACCCACTGAACCCCGTCGAGCAGACGCTCGCAGATCAGTACGAGAAGTGCTGAACACAGTGCCCCCCTGAGCAATCCACAATCCCGGCAGAGCCGGATTCCAGGGAAAGACGTCCCCCAAGGCTGTGATGGCCCACTCGATAGCCGAGTACGGCACGAGTGGTACATGGCTGAGGGCGTTTACGGCGTGTCGCCTCCACCATGTGCCACTCGTGGAGCGTGCAGCTGCACGCTGGGTATAACTCCGAGGAGATCGCGGTTCGCTGAGCGCGTGGCATTCAGAATGGTGATGTCGCGCTGAGGAAATAATGATGCTAGTTTCAGGGCGGTTCACACACCATGAGCCGACGTTCTCGAATGCGATGAACTCCTCGTGAGTACCCCGGGGCACCGCGAGTGAATCCAGGCTCGGGGTGATTTTTCGGTTCCGTTCGAGCGCTGGCTATCTGGGTGCAACGCACCTGCGCCACTCTGCCCCTGAAACTATGGGCATCGAGCGCACAACCAGGCCGTTTGGATCGATTATCCGGCCGCGGATCGGCACGCCGATCGCCGGTGAACAGTCACCATCCTGGACGGTCTGACAATGCCGCGAACCGCGGCGGGCTTGTGCAACATTTGGGCATCGCCGTACCAAATATGACGCTCGTCACAACGATTCGGTTTTCCGTGGGCCGTCGGATATGAATTAGCCCTGCTATCAACATCAACCCTTTGATTCGGCTGGGGGACAAGGCGTTCCATCGGGTCGGGGGTTCGGGAGGAAACCGATATGATTCGTAAGACTGTCCTGCGCGTGGGCCGCAACGTGCTGACCGCAGCAGTGTTGCCCTTCGCTGTCGTGGCTACCGTCGCCAGCGCGGGCACCTCGTCCGCGACCGACTTCGCCGCAGAGCAGGCACGTTTGGCCGGTGGCCTGGTGGCCTCGGCTAGCGACCAGGGTGTCAACTACAAGACCACGACGGCGCCGGATCTGAAGACCATCACCACCACGCTCGACAACGGCAAGTTCACCCTGACCGCCGATGCCTCGGCAGTGAAGGTGGAATCGGCCACCGGCGCGAAGGTCAGCGAGTTCCCGCTGTCGCTGAAGACGGTTGCGGGCAACACCATTGCGCTGGCTCCGCAGGTTTCCCTGGACGGGAAGACCCTGACCCTCAACCCGCAGGTGAGCGCCGAGGTTGCCGCCGAGGCGAAGACCGCTGCCGCCGACATCAAGCCCGTCGCCGCCGCTGATCTCAAGCCCATCGCGACCAACCCGGACGCACAGAACCACGACCCGGTTGCCAACGGCCTCGCGGCCGGCGCCACAGTCGGCCTCGCCGTCGCTGCCGTCCTGTGCATCCCCGCGATCCTGGTCTTCATCGTCGGCTACTTCGCCTGCATCATCGCGAGCGGAATCAGCTACGTGGTGTTCGCTGCCGTGATCGGCGCGATCCTTGGCGCGGTCGCCCCGCAGATCATCCCGCAGATGCTCCCCTGATGATCACCTGACCGGTCAACGCGCCGGTCGGAAGTACGCCCGCCCCCACCACTTCCGGTGGGGGCGGGCGTATTTCGTCTCCACCCCGTCAGTGGTTGGTGGGGCTGCGGGCTAGCAGACGTTGGAGGACGACGACGGTCAGGAGGAAGGCGCCGCTTACGACGGACTGGAAATTGCTGTCCAGGGTGCCTATTCCGTTGATGATGTTCTGAATGACGTTGCGCAGCAGGACGCCGAACAGGGTGCCGAGTACGGTGCCGACGCCTCCGGTGAGCAGAGTGCCGCCGATTACTACGGCGGCGATCGCGTCCAGTTCGGTGCCGACGCCGAGGACCGTGACACCCGATTGCAGGTAGGCGGCGGTCATGGCGCCCGCGAAACCCGCGAGCAGACCGCTGAGGGTGTAGACGATGATTTTGGTGCGGGCGACGGGGACGCCCATCAGAATCGCCGAGGACTCCGAGCCGCCGGTCGCGAACAATGCCTGACCGAATCCGGTGCGGCGCAACATGACAGCACCGGCGATGAAGAGGATCACGGTCAGGTAGACCGGATAACCGATGCCGAGCAGGGTGCCGCGGCCGATCTCCAGGAATGGGTGACCGCTCTCGATTTTGTAGGTGGTGGCGCCCTCGTCGGTGATGGCCAGAAGCAGCCCTCTGGCGAACAGCAGGGTTGCCAAGGTGACGATGAACGGCGCCATGCCGGTCCGCGCCACCAGAATGCCGTTGAGCGCACCGATGGCACCGCACACGAGCAGCGGTAGTGCCAGCGCCGCAACGAAACCCCACTGCGAACCGTACGCGGCGAGCACACCGCCGAGCGCGTACACCGACCCGGCGGACAGGTCGATGCCGCCGGAGATGATCACGAAGGTCATGCCGAGCGCGATCACCGCGAGGAACGAACTCTGCAACGCGAGATCGCGCATGTTGCCGACGGTGCCGAAACTCGGCACCAACACCAGCGCTGTCACGCTCACCGCGACGAAAACCGCGGCAGCAGGCTGCTTCTGGAGGACGTCCAGGAATCTGCGCGCACCCTTGGCCGCACCCGAGCGGGACGCGTGCGGTGTGCCGCGCTCGATCTCTGCTGGTTCGGTGGTGGTGCTCATCGCGTACCGCGCTCCCGTGTGACATACACGGCCACGACGATGATGGCCGCCTGGACCATCTGCGCGGCCGAATCCGGCAGATCGTGTTTGATCAGGGTGGCGCGCACCAGCTGCATGAGCAGCGCACCCGCCACGGTGCCGACGACGCGAACCTTTCCTCCGGTCAACGGCGTCCCGCCGACGACCACCGCGGTGATGGCCGAAAGTTCCATCAGCAGACCGATATCCGCGGGATCGCTGGCGCGCAGCCTTGCGGTGGCCAGCACGCCTGCCAGCGCCGCGAACAGTCCGCAGAGGGCGTAGACGGTGATGAGCACGCGCCGCACCGGCAGCCCGGCCAGCGCACTCGCCGGCCGATTGCCGCCGATCGCCACCAGTTGCCGCCCGAAGGTGGTGCGCCGGACCAGCACTCCGGTGAGCACCGCGAGCACTGCCGCGATGAGCACACTGATCGGCAGGCCGAACAGCTCTGCCGAGCCGAGCGCGAGGAACGCCGAGTTCTGGATGTCGACGAGCTGACCGTCCGCGATCACCAGCGCGAGCCCGCGCCCGCCGACCAGCACCGCCAGTGTTGCCACGATCGGTTGAATGCCTATGCGTGCCACCATGATTCCGTTGAATACCCCGGCGAAGAGGCCGACTGCCAGCGCCGCGGCCACCGCGATCAGCGGCCCGTAGCCGAGGTAGAGCGGAACAACGGCGGCGGCCAGTGCCATCACCGCACCGACCGACAGGTCGATGCCCTCGGTCCCGATCACCAGCGCCATCCCGAGCGCAACGATGATCACCGGCGCCGCCTGCAGCAGCTGGGTACGAAAGTTGGCCACCGACAAGAAGTTCGACGTGGCCACGAGGTTGAACAGCAGCAGCCCGCCGATCGCAGCGTACACGCCGTACTCCTGCAGCCATACCGTGGTCCGGCGCCGGGTCGCCGTCCGTACCTGGTCAGTCATCGGGCGTCCCTTCGGCGAGTGCGGCGAGTATCTCGCTCTCGGTGACGTGGTCGGCGGCCAGTTCGCCGACCACCGCGCCGTCACGCAGGATGAGCAGCCGGTCGGCGCCGTCGATCAATTCGTCCATGTCGGAGGAGATGAGCACGACGGCGAGGCCTGCGTCGGCGAGTTCGTCGATCAGCTCTTGCACTTCGGCTTTGGCGCCGACGTCGATCCCGCGCGTCGGCTCGTCCAGCAGCAACACCTTGGGGTTCAGGCACAGCCAGCGGGCGAGCATCACCTTCTGCTGGTTGCCGCCGGACAGCTCGGACACCTTCTGCTCCGGACTGGACACCTTGATCCGCAATCGGGTGATGAAGGTGCGCACGATCCGGTCCTGCTGTGCCCGGCTCACCATCCCGTATCGAGACAGCCGTGGCAACGCGGCCAGCACGATGTTCTCCCGCACCGACAGCTCGGGGATGATCCCGTCCGCTCGGCGGTCCTCGGCGAGCATGGCGATACCGGCCGCGATCGCGGCGGCCGTGCTGCCGGACCGGACGGTCTTGCCGCCGACGACGACGGTGCCTCGATCCAGCGGCAGCGCACCGAAGATCGCCCGCGCGGTCTCGCTGCGCCCCGAACCCAACAGCCCGGCCAGGCCGACGATTTCGCCTGCCCGCGCCGTGACCGAGACCCCCGCGATCCGATGCTTGCTGACGAGATCGTCGGCGCGCAGCACCTGTTCGGCCGCGTCGTGCTGATCCTCGCTGAAGCTGGTGGCGCCGTGTGCCTTGACCTCGCCGACATCGCGGCCGAGCATCATGGCGATCAGCGGGAGCCTGCCGAGTTCGGCGAGCGGACCACTGTGCACCAGCTTGCCGTCGCGTAACACGCTGACGCGGTCGCAGATTCGATAGAGCTCGTCGAGCCGGTGGCTGACGTAGATGACCGCGATGCCGCGCTCGTGCAGCCGCTCGATCACCGCGAACAGCGTCTCGACCTCGCGCGGCTCCAACGACGAGGTCGGCTCGTCCATGATCACCACCTGCGCCTCGATCGAGACGGCCCGCGCCAGCGCCACCATCTGCTGCGCGCCGACGCCGAGGCTGCGCAGCGGCCTGCGCACATCGGCCTCGACCCCGTAACCGGCGAGCAGTTCGGCGGCCCGCTGGCACATCACCCGTTTGTCGATGAGCCCCCAGCGATTTCGCGGCTCACGACCGAGGAAGACGTTGTGCGCGATGCTCATCATCGGGATGAGATCGACCTCTTGGTAGATGGTGGAGATCCCCGCCTGTTGGGCGCGCAACGGTGTCGTAAAGACGGTCGGCGCGCCGCGATACCGCAGCTCGCCGCCGTCGAGCTGATAGACGCCGGTCAAAACCTTGATGAGCGTGGACTTTCCGGCGCCGTTCTCGCCGACCACCGCATGGACCTCGCCGGAGCGCAGGGTGAACGACACTCCGTCGAGCGCCCTGGTACCGCCGAAACTCTTGTGCGCGTCGATGATTTCGAGGACCGGCTCGGTCATCGAGTGATCCCGCTCGGCGTTGCGCCGGCTCGATCAATACGCATTGGCGACTTTCGACTCGGCATTGGTCTCGTCGTATTCGTCGTCGGAGATGATCACGGTGGCGGGAATCGGCTGGCCGTCCTGGAACTGCTGCAAGGTGCCGAAGGCCAACGAGCCGAAGCGCGGGTTGGATTCGATGACCGCGTTGTACTGCCCGTCGACGATGAGTTTGACCGCGTTGCGGGTGCCGTCCACCGAGACGATCTTGATGTCTTTGCCTGGCTGCTTGCCTGCGCCCTTGATCGCGTTGACCGCGCCGATGCCCATCTCGTCGTTCTCCGCGTAGACCGCGGTGATGTCCGGATGGCTCTGCAGCAGTTGCTCCATCACCGCCTGCCCCTTGGACCGGTCGAAGTCGCCGGTCTGCTCGGCGACCACGCTCAACCCGGGTGCGCCTGCCAGCTTGTCCTTGAAACCCTTTGTGCGGTCGGTGGTCACGTTGTTGCCGGACGACCCGAGCAGGATCGCGACCTTGCCGGTGCCGCCGGTCACCCGGATCATCTGATCGGCCGCGCGAGCGCCCTGCTGCACGAAATCGGATCCGATGAAGGTCAGGTAGTCGGTGCACGGCAGCGAGGTGACCTTGCGGTCGACCGTGACGACCGGAACCTTCTTGGCCTTGGCCGCATCCAAAGCCGGTTGCAGCCCATCGGAATTCAGCGGCGCAACGATCAATGCCTGTGCGCCCTGGTCGAGCAGCGACTTGATGTCGCTGATCTGCTTGTTGAGATCGCTCTGTGCGTTGGTGACCAGCAGGTTGCCCGACGGGATGCCGAGCTTGGCTGCCTGATCCTTGATCGAACCGGTTTCGGTGATCCGGAACGGATTGGCCTCCTTCTCCGATTGGGAGAAGCCGATTTTCGCCGTCTTCAGGTCGATCTTCGGATACCCGGTCTGCGCGAGCGAGCAGGTGGACTGGCCGCTCGGCTGCACGGCGGCCGCCGATGCCGCAGGCCCCGCCCCGCTCGGCTTCGCGGTTTCGGTCTCCGACTTCGAACACCCGCAGAGCACGAGCACGCAGACGGCGGTGAGCGCGACGCCACCGGACAGGGATGGGTTCACAGGCATGGGTAACTCCTTCGACAGGCCGCCTGCGCGGCACGGGCAGCAACGCCGAGTCGATCTCTGCTCCGGCGCACACGAGGCGCTTGATACTTACTTACAACGTTGGAACAACGTTGTAAGTAGATTGGGAAAATCGTTCGAATTTGGTTCCCCCGAACGCAATAGCCCAGAGGAGCAAGACGGTGGCCGCCACACTCAAGGACGTCGCAGCACTGGCGGGTGTCTCCATCAAGACCGTGTCGAACGTGGTCAACGGCTATGACTTCGTCAAACCGGAGAATCGGCGCAGGGTGCTCGCCGCGCTGGAAGCGACCGGTTATCGGCCGCATCGCGGCGCCCGCAATCTGCGGCGCGGCCGCACCGGGTTCATCGCGCTGATGCTGCCCGAGCTGAGCATCCCGTACTTCGCCGAGCTGTCCGGCCTGGTCATCACCGCCGCGCAGCGCCTGGACTGGGACGTCCTGATCGAGCAGACACAGGGCGCGCGGGACCAGGAACGCGCCGCTCTCGCGTCAATGGGCCCATACATGATCGACGGGGCGATCGTGAGCCCGCAGGCGCTCGAGCAAGCGGATTTCGCCGAGCTGTCCCCCGGCGTACCACTGGTCATGCTCGGCGAGCACGACATCGAGGTGGCCATCGATCACGTGGCGATCGACAACGTGCGCGCGGCCCGCACCGCGGTCGGACATCTGCTCGAGATCGGCAGGCGGCGCATCGCGGCGATCGGTGACAATCCGCGCCGCGGTACCGCGGCCTTGCGGCGCACCGGTTATCGGGAAGCGCTTGCCGCGGCCGGCCTCCCGGAACGCGGCGAGCTGATCGTGACGGCGTTGGAGTACCACCGACACGAAGGCGCACAGGCGATGCGGCAGCTCCTCGCGCTGCCGCAACCACCGGACGCGGTCTTCTGTTTCAACGACCTGCTCGCCATCGGCGCGATCCGAACCTGTGCCGAGCACGGTGTCCGGGTTCCCGAGGACGTCGCCATCGTCGGGTTCGACAACACCGAGGAGAGCGCGTTCAGCGTCCCGTCGCTGACCACCATCACCCCCGACAAAGCCGCCATCGCCAGCACCGCCGTCGACCTGCTGCACCGCCGCGGCACCGAAACCTTTGCGGCACAAGACATCGAGATCCCGTTCACGCTCGAGATCCGCGAAAGCACTGTCGGCCGCATGGCCTGACGGCCCTCAGGCGACTACTCCCGGTCTACCTGAATCGCTCGGCGTGCTCCTCGACCCACTGCGCGAAAGTCCTTGCCGGACGGCCGGTTATCCGTTCGACGGTGTCGACCACGGTCGTTGCCGCCGCATCGGGCGCGGCATACCAGCCGATCACGTAGTCGGCATCGGCGCGCGACACACCGGTGGCCATCAGGCGCTCGACCGCCTGCTCGTGCGAGATCGGAACCAAGGCGATATCGCGTCCGACCGCACGGGACAGGATCGCGAGCCGTTCGCTCGTAGTCAACGATTCCGGGCCGGTGAGGTTGTACGCGCGTCCCGCGTGACCGTCATCGAGCAGCGCGACGGCCGCAACGGCGCCGATGTCGTGCTCGTGCACAAGCGCGCTGGGGAAGTCGTACGGCTCCCGCACCACGCCCTCAGCCTGGACGGATTCCGTCCAGGTCAACGTATTCGACATGAACTCCTGCGGCTCGAGCCGCGTCCATTCCACGCCGGAATCCGCCACCGCCTGCTCGGTCGGCCCGATCCCACCGCTCCACACCATGGTGATGCGCCCGACGCCCGCGGCCACCGCCTGCCGCACCAGCTCCGCACCGACCTCGGCGAGTCCGGCGGTAGCGGTGATGTGCAACCGGCCGACACCGTCGAGCGCAGCCCCCAGCGTCTCCGGAGCACTGTGCGTGCCGGCCACCAACTCCACTTCCGGCGCGAACAACGCGGCGGCCGCCGCGGGATCACGGGTCAGCGCTCGTACGCGCTCTCCCCTGCGCACCAACTCCGCCACCACCTGTCGCCCGGTGTTCCCAGTCGCACCGGTAACCAGTGTTGTCACCGTCGATCTCCTCTCGTCACCAACGACGCTAGAAGCTCAACTTCGCTCGAGGTCAAGCTCGATCCACAACTTCCGACGCCTATCCGACCAGACGTTCCCGAGCGCGATAGCCCGTTCACCCCGAAATCCGGCGTTCGCGCGATCCGATCCAGATGTCCCTTCCAGGCTGTAATATCAAGATGCACAACGTTTTTCGTGATTCAATCGCGCTGACGACGCGCGTGCATCGATGCAGCACAGCTCTCGATGGACGGCGCGTTCGGCGCTGACGTTCTCCCGAAGGATGGTCAGATGCCTTCTGCTGCAGCACTACTCATCGCCGTACTGCTGGCGGCGACGCCGATTTCGGCGGATCAGACCGGTGCGGTCTGGCTGCACGACGACAGCTATGTAGCCAAAGGTACTGCGCATTCCTATGTCGACGTGCAATGTCCACGCGGGCAGCGAGGCTGGACGTTGACCGTCCGGCTCACAGCGGTCGCGACCGGTCGGCCAACCGCGACCGGCTCGACCACCACGAGCGTCACCTGCGACGGCGAGGACCGATGGCGCCAGCATCCCATCGACGTCCGCCCCGACGCCGCGCCGTTCTTCGCGGGCCACGATGCGCGAAGCGAAGGTGTCGCCGAACTCCGTGACCCCGCAGGCACTCTCGTCGGTGCGGTCACGCGGCGGATGCATTTCTACCCATGGGACTAGGTCGGCAGACACTTGTTTCGGTCATGCCGGGCGCAAGGGGACGGGCTAGGCTTCCCGCTCCCGCTCAATCCGGAAGCATCCGGTAAGGCGAACATCGCCACCGGTCGTGGGTGGATCAGCATCAGCACCACGACCAACCGACCGCATCAGCCCGCGCCCCCGCCGAATTCACCGTCCGCTAGGAGGCGACGGCAGCCGCGGCGTCGACAATGCCGCGGCCGTAAAGCGGGGTGTAGAACCCACGGCCGAGCAGTGGCGTCCGAGCGGTCGAAAGGATCGCGTTGTAGATGCTTGCCCGGTTCCGCCCCTGAGCAGCCAGTAGTGCCGCGACTCCGGCGACGTGCGGGCTCGACATCGATGAGCCCGAGAGCGTGCCGTAATCCTGCTGGCCGCAGGAGCCCGCACCCGTCGGGACCAAGGACAACACGTCGTCGTCGCAGTTGATCAGTCCGGCGCCGCCAGGAGCCGCGACCACCTTCAGGTCGGGCTTGAGGCCGAGTTCGGAGTACCAGGTCTTCAGCTGGTTCCGGTCGGTGGCGACCACGCAGATCACGTCGCGGGTGAATGCCGGATCCCGGCACAGCGGAGTCGCAGTGTTGCCCGCTGCGGCGATCACCGCGACGCCATGGCCGAGCGCGTACCCGATCGCGTCCGAGAGGCGCGTTTCGAGCCCGAGCAGCGCGAGCAGCTGCTCATGAGGCAGACCGGCGAAGCTCATGTTGATGACGTCGGCGCCGTGGTCGGTGGCCCACCGGACACCGTCGGCCATGTCCTCGTAGAAGCCGATTGTCTCCAGCACCTTCACCGGCATGATCTTCGCGTCGGGGGCGACCCCGGCGATGCCGATCCCGTTGTTGGTCGCCGCGGCCGCGATCCCCGCGACGTGCGTCCCGTGCACGTCGGCGGCGTCGCCGATGCCGTCGGTGCCCTTCCAGTCGCCGTCGCCGCATGGGCGCTGGCCCTGGGGACAATTGACGAAGGTGGCGCCGGGGACGAGCTTGCCCTGCAGGTCGGGGTGATGCAGGTCGACGCCGCTGTCGACCACCGCGATCACGACGCCTGCGCCGGTGCTCGACGACCATGCCTGCGGGGCATTGATCTGAGTGAGGCCCCACTGCTTACCGAACAACGGGTCATTGGGAGCCGCGTTCGACGGGGCCGCCAGGGCGACCACGGTGGCGGCAACTGTGCAGACGGCGAGTAACGCCGTCGAATAGGTTCGCGTGCGCATGATTCGCATCGGTTACTCCAAGATTTTCGGCAGCAGCGCCCTGACTGGGCGTTGTGCCAGATTTATCCGGTACCGATCAATTATGTTACTGGACAATTGCTCAGTAATTGATATTCGAACAGCGCGAGTCATGAGCAGCAATTTGTACTTAATTCAGCAGATTGCTGTGACGGGCAAGTCTGAGGCATAAGCGCATTTTCGGCGACCACCTGCTAAACCGCCGCCCGCGCTTTCGCCACATGCCGATTACCCGCGCCGGGTCGCGGCGACCAGCGCATCGTGGAGCGCGGCAGCGCCGGGCGCGTGATCCTTCCAGTGCGCGGCGATGTGACCGTCGGGGCGGACGAGCAGCGCTCCGTGCGGGCCGAGATCGTAGGAGTCGAGGCACTCGCGGGGCAGGGTCTCGACATGCAGCGGCCAGGAGGCGGTGCTCGGTTGCCGCCACGAGGCCGGATCCGGGGTGAGGAGGGTGAACCATTCGCCGAGAGCGTCGAGAGTGGAGTGTCCGGCGGTGAGCCACTGGTGTGGCATGCGGTGGCCTGGCTGCGGGGTGGGGCGGTAATCCGTTCCGGTGTCCGGCAATTCAGGCCCCGCCGACGCTGGACTGCCCTTCGTTGAATCGCTGGGCATTGCAGCCACGTCGTCGGTGTCGTACGCGACGCCGAGCACCAGACCGAGTTGGGCGAAATACGCCTCGGTCCAAGGCAGTTCGACCTGGGACTGCGCCGAGCCGGTTTGTAGCTGCTCGCGGCGCTTGTGCTGCACCTGGATCATGAGTTGGGTATTGGCCACCGCTTGGCCGAGCGTTCGGTGCGCGACGGGGTGCCGTTCCGTCGCGTAACTCGCCAAAAGGCTTGGCGCGGCCCATCCTTGGCACACGCCCGCCAGTTTCCAGCACAGGTTGTGCACATCCCCGATGCCCGCGTTCATGCCGAGACCACCGGCGATCGGCATACCGTGCGCCGCGTCGCCCGCCAGCACGATCCTGCCGTTGACGAATTGGTCGGCGACGAACGCGTTCAGCACCCAATGCTGCACCCGGAGCACGTCGACGGGAACGTCGCCGCCGAGGGCACGCTGAACGACGGTGCGCCAATCGGTCTGTGCGGAATCCTCGGGCGTTGGCCCGAACCAGGCCCACCCGCCCTCGGGGTAGAGCGGAATCACGGTGCCGTAGGCGGTGAAGTAGACCCCGGCAGGCTGGTCGGCGGACCAGCGGCGCAGGTCGGCGTCGAACACGACGGTGGTGGTGTTCCCCAGCGCCCCCGGCCCGGTGGCGCCGATGCCGAGCTGTTGCCGGACAGTGGAATTCGCGCCATCGGCCGCGAGCAGATAGCGGGCCCGAACGCGGGTCCGCGCACCGCTCGCGTGGTCGACGAGCACGCCGACGACCTGCTCGCCCTCCTCACGCACCTCGCAGAGCTCGACGCCGAACCGCACCGGCGCCGACCCCGCATTGAGCAGCACGGGTTCCAGCCGATCCTGCGAGGTGACCACGCCGATCACCGGGCTCTCCGGTATCGGCGCGTTGATCCCGACCATCCCCGCGCTGGCGAAGTCGCTGGCAATGAAGGTGTCGCGGAACCGAATACGGCCATATTCCGGCGGGAACGCGCCTGCCGTGATCGTGTCCGCCACCCCGAGTTGGCGAAAGATCTCCATCGACCGCACATTCACCAGCCGAGACCGCGGGAACGGCGACAACTCGCGCCGCTTCTCCACCAGCAGCACCCGCACACCCCACCGTTCCAGCAGTGCCCGCGCGGTGAGCCCGACCGGCCCACCACCGACGATCACAACATCCACCTCGGCGTCCGCGACGGCCATGTCGAGCTCCTCTTACTCACTCGGGTTCGAGCACGCCGGGGGCTGAGTCCCCGGCCTGCACACAACTCTCCGAGATGGCCGTCTCACCAGGCTTTCAGCAGCATTTCACGGGCCCAAACGAGCCCGTTGGCCCAGCCTGCGGTGAAGCAAGCTGGACCAACGGGTCCTTACTGCGCTATCCGGTCGCCTCCGCGTAGCGCAGGGTTATCGACGGCCCCCTTGTCCGAAGGGCCAATTCGCCCATTCCTCGGACTGGGGCGCCTCGAGGCCGCGGTCCTTGGGGTCACCGATGCCACCCGGGTACAGGTATTCGTCGGCGGGGCGCTTCTTTCCGTTGAGCCAGGCGTCGAAGAACCCGTCCAGCTTCTTGCTGGTACGCGACTGGACGAACTGGCGGAACTCGGGGATGGACGCGTTGCCGTTCTTGTGGCTCTGCGCGAAATCGCGGACAGCGGCGAAGAATACGGCGTCGCCGACGGTGCGGCGCAACGCGTGCAGGAACAGCGGGCCGCGCGAGTACACCGTGGTGAACTCCTTGCCTACCCCGGGATCGTAGAGCGGTGTTGCCCAAATGCCGCGCTGGTCAGCGGTACTGAGCGCCTTGAGGTAGATCTTGTCGGGGTCCTGCTTGCCGATCCGCTCCGGCCACACGAGGTCGGCGGTGTAGCTGGCGAAGCACTCGTTCAAGCAAATGTCCTTCCACTGCTTGATCGATACCGAATCACCCCACCACTGATGGGCGTTCTCGTGGATGACCGTGTTGAGGTCGACCCACGGCGCGTAGATCGGCCGCGTCTGGGTCTCCAGCGAGAACTGGAGGTCGGTGTCGACGTAGATGCCACCACCGGATTCGAACGGGTACCTGCCGTACAGCTGCTCGGCGAAGTCGAGGATCTTGGGGACCTGCTTCTCGAGCGACTGCTTCTGGGTCGCGTTCGGCGCGAAGTAGCTCTCCAAAGGTGTTCCGTCGGCACGCTTCTGGCTCAGCTTGGTGAACTTCTCGATCGCGATCGTCGCCAGGTAGCCGATGATCGGGTCCTTGGCCTCCCAGGCAACGGTGTGCTTGCCGTTGGGCGCGGGCGTGTCGGAGACCGGTCGCCCGTTCGATGCGACGCCCCACGCCTTGGGCACAGTGGCACGCACGGACAAGGTCGCCTTGTCCAGCGGTGTGTCGTTGAGCGGGAACCACGTTGTCGCCGAATGCGGTTCACCCGCGGCGAAGGCGCCACCGGACGGTGAATACGTCCAGCCGTTGCCCTTGGTGTCGGCCGCGACGCCGGAGTAGTCGACGGTCACGGCGAACGCCTTCCCTTGCGTCAGCGCGGCCGAGGGCGTGATGACGAGCTCGTGTTCGCCGGTGCGCTGGAAGCGGGCTGTTTGACCGTTGACGGCAACAGCTTTCACCGCAGGACCGGCGTAGTCGAGATTGAACGACGACAGGTTCTGGGTGGCCCGTGCCGCGATGGTGGTCTTGCCCGTCAGGCGGTGACTCGGCGGGTCGTAGTCGAGGGCGACGTCGTAGTGCAGCGCGTCGTACCCCCCGTTGCCGTCCTTCGGGTAGTAGGGGTCACCGAGCCCGTCCGAGCCAGGATCCGCGGCGGCCGCGCCATTCGCCGCATCCGGCGGCGGCGCACTCTGGCCTGGCGCCGCGACGGCGATCGAGGTACCGCCGACGACGAGGCCGAGCGCGATCAGGAAGGAGGACAATCGGATCGGCCGCTGCCGCGATTTCGACGTGACACAGAATGAACTCTGTAATTGCATGATAGACAACCTCTTTTGGTTGAAGATTTCGAAACAACACCCGAGGGTGCCAAGAAATTTCATCCGATCGAATCTGAAATCAACAGCAGAGCAAGGTAACTTGGTGCGGACCGCGCGGTGCAGCAATCATCCCATCGGCGTCTTTCGCGGTACGGAAATAAGATTAACAGAAGTTAAACGGAAGGTTAACAGTCGGAATCGCCTGCATATCAAGGGTTTTCCTGGATTATGTAAACAATTGCCGTATATGCAGCGCGGCGCGGCATTAATGGACAGGCGCGAAAGGTAGGACGGGACTACTGATCCCGTACGTTTTCCCTTCCTGAGCTCGGCTTTCGACGCTGTCTCGATAGACGGGCCGCCGGCCTGAGATCTTCTCCCAAAAGGCCAGGCAGTTGGCGAAAGTTATTGCCGCACAACATCGTTAGTTAACGAAACAAGAACATCTGATACCGCGTAGGCCAATACGCCTCGCTCGCCGACCTCACATACTTCCAATCGAATACATGTATCCAAGAAAAAGACAGAAAGCATACGGCTCCGCCCTCGCGGTCTTCGCGATCAGCACAATGGTTTTCGCGGCAAGTCCCGGCGCTTTCGCGCAGCCGCCTGCGGCGCCGGGATCCGATCTGTCCGCCGTGCCGAAAGAGGTGACAAAAGATCCCCAAGGCACCGTGCGACAGGTGGTCCCCAAGGCGCCGATTCCCGCGCCCGCAGGCACACCCGCCGAAGCACCGAAGGCTGCCCAGGCACACGCGGCCGGCGTCGCAAAGTCGTTCAACAACAACAAAGTCGGTGACCTGGTCGTCGACAGCACTTTCGCGGTCGGCAACGGAACAACGGTGCGCCTGCGCCAGGAAATCGACTCCGTCCCGGTCTTCGCCGCCACGGTCGCGCAGTCACTGACCGCGGACGGATCGCTGCTCGCCGCGACCGGATCGCTCTCGCAGCAGTCACGGGGCAAGTACACGTCGACGAAACCGCCGGAGGCCGTTGGCAAGACGGCCATCGCGAAGCTTGCGGGTCAGGCCAAACTCCCGGCCGACAAATTCACCATCGCCGGGGTCACGCCGTACTGGTACGACGCGCAGCTGGCCTCCGTCCCCGAGGCCAAGAGCGTGGCGGTCCCTGCGTTCAAGGTCGATGTGCACGGCGACGGCGACAAGAACAAACCGGGTCGCTGGGTCGTGTTCGTCGATGCCACCAACACCGGCAAGGTGCTCGACAGCTGGGACGACAGCAAGCACCTCAATCGTGTTGTCTGCGATGCCAAGAGCGCGCGCGTCGACATCGAGAGTCCCGACGACCCGACCGTGTGCGGCAGCATCAGCGGCTTCCCCGCCACCAGGAAAGAAGGCCAAGGCCCGGTCGGTGTTGCCGACGTCGACAACATCTTCGACTACTTCGGGACGACCGAAGGGTTCTACGCGAAGTACACCCAGCTGCGGAACCTGACCGATCTGATCGGCTCCGACACCAGGGACGGCAACGGAAAAGCACTGCGCGGCACCGTCCGCCTCTGCACGACCGACGAGTGCCCCTACGCCAACGCGTTCTGGACCGGCGATCACATGGCCTTCGGCAGCGGCCTGGCCACCGAGGACATCACCGGCCACGAGCTCAGCCACGGCGTCACCCAGCACACCAGCGGGTTGGTCTATCGCAATGAGCCCGGCGCGATCAACGAGTCGATGTCGGACATCTTCGGCGAGCTGGTGTTCCTCACCAACACCTCGAATCCGTGCAACATCCCCGCCAACCGGTGGAAGATCGGTGCCTGCAGCTCGGTCGGCGTGATCCGCGATATGCAGAACCCGAAGGCGCACCGGCAGCCCGACACCTACAAGGGACCGAACTGGTACACCGGCAGTAACCAGTCGGTTCTGGTGCACACCAACAGTGGGGTCGGCAACAAGGCCGCGCAATTGATGGTGGACGGCGGCAGCCTCAACGGCCAGGCCGTCACCGCAATCGGCCTGCCGAAGACCGCGGCGCTGTACTGGACCACCCAGACGGTGCTGACGGCCAACTCCACCTACGGATCGTTGGCCAGCGCCCTGGTGACAGCGTGCAACACCAACGTCCGCAACGGAGTCGCTGGCACAACGGCCGCCGATTGTGTCCAGGTGGACAACGCGATCAAGGCCGTCAAGCTGCCGCGCTTGAACCAGAGCACCTAGCAGTCGCACACACCGAAACCGGATGTCTCACCGCACCGTCTTGGCGCGGTGAGACATTCGGGTCACTCGATTAACTACTCCGAAGGATCCAGGTACACCGGGAGCTGGCGGTGACCGTTGGAGACGAAGCTACCCACCGGCGCCAATTCCGCTGGGTCGACGGCGAATTGCATCTTCGGGAAGCGCTCGAAGATCGCGGGCAGTGCGATCGCCGCCTCCAGCCGGGCCAGTGGTGCACCGATGCAGTGATGGGCGCCGTGGCCGAAGGACAGGTGGTCCTTGTTGGTGCGGCGCACATCGAAGTCGTCGGCGGTGGCGCCGTGCACCTTCGGGTCGCGACCCGCGGCCGCGTACGAGGCGAGAATGGCTTCGCCCTTGGGGATTCGCCAGCCGTCGAGCTCGATATCCTCGACGGCGTAGCGCAGCGGCAGGTGCGCGACCGGCGCCTCCACCCGCAGCGTCTCCTCCACCAGATCGGACCACGGCACCCGGCCCTCGACGACATCGGCGCGCTGCTCCTCGTGCGTCAGCAGCGCGAAGATCGCCTGATCGAGCAGGTTGACGGTGGTCTCGTGCCCGGCGTTGATGACGAGCATCAGGGTGTCGACGAGTTCCTTCTCGGACAACTGCGAGCCGTCCTCGTCGCGGGTGGCGATCAAGACGCTCGTGACGTCGTCGCCGGGAGACGCCCTCCGATAGGCGACGAGTTCGCTGACCAGTCGATACATTTCGAGGTAATTGGCCTGGGCCTGTTCCGGCGTGAACGAGGTGTCGAAGAACCCGTCCACGCACTTGTGCAGACCTGGACCGAGATGATCTGGCACGCCCATCATCTCGGTGATCACCTGGATCGGCACCGGATACGCGAATCGGGCACGCAGGTCTACCGATTCACCGGGTGGGGTGGCGGCCAACGCGGTCAGCAGGCCGTCGGTGATCGCCTCGATGCGCGGCCGCAACTCGGTCGTCCGACGGTGGGTGAACGCAGGCGACACCAGCTTGCGCAGCCGCCGATGATCCGCGCCGTAGGCGGTGAACATGTTGTCCACCGCTACCCACGGATGCAACGGCCACGCCTCGGTGATCTCGCCGTTGATGAACGAAGACCAATGCTGCCGAGCGTCTTTCGAGACGCGCGGGTCGGCGAGGAGGCCCTTGAGCACCGTGGCGTCGGTCACCGACCAGGCAGGAACGCCGCCGGGCAGCGCGACAAGGGCAACGGGTCCGCGCGCCCGGATCCGTGCGTTCTCGCCCTGGATATCGGCACCGGTCAGGTCGAGGACTAGCGGTTCATGCTCCATCAGACGCTCCTTACAGCAAGTTCAACGGCGGAGATTTGGGGAAAACGACCGGCAGCGACGCGATGGCACGGTGGAACGGCCCTGGCCGCCAGGTCAATTCGTCGGCGGGCATGGCGAGCTGCATCTCGGGCAGCGCGTCGAGCAGCTGATCGATGGCGTCCTGCACGATCAGATACGCGACGGACTTGGCCGGGCAGGCGTGCGGGCCAGCGCTCCACGCCAGATGCGAGCGGTTGCCGGTGCGGTCACCGCCGCGGATCTCCGGATCGTTGTTGCAGCCGGCCAAGCTGATGAGCACCGGCTGGTGCGCGGGCAGCCAGTTGTTGTCGATCAGAATCGGCTGGCGCGGATAGGACGTGCAGAAGTTCGCCATGGGCGGGTCGTTGAACAGCACTTCGTCGAGTGCATCCCTGGTCGACAGGCTGCCGCCGAGCACATCGCCGCCGAAGCGATCGTCGGTGACCATCAGCAGCAGAGTGTTGATGATCAGGTTCTGCTGCGGTTCGATGCCTGCGCCGTAGAAGCTGATCAGCTGCGAGAGCATCTCCACGTCGTCGAGGTTCGCCGGGTGGTGCGCCAGACGCGATGTCACGTCGTCGCCGGGTTCCGCGCGCCGCAGCGCGATCAACTCCAGCAGCGCCTCGCTCAGCATCCGCATGCCCTCGGCCGCGTTGACCGTGTCGAACAGCGCGGCCATGCCGGTCGCCACCCGCTGCCCCAGTTCGGCTGAGCAGCCGACCATTTGGTTGAGCACCTCGAAGACGAGCGGAAACGCGTACTGGGTGACCAGGTCTGCCGATCCGGTCGCGCAGAAGGTGTTGATCAGCGGGATCGCGATCTGCTCGACCGTGGAATGCAGTGCGTGCAGGTCGATTCCATCGATGGCGGCGGTGTAGGCCTGTCGATACCGCACGTGCGCGGCGCCGCTGTTGCGCAGCGCGTTCGGGTACCACTCCATCATCGGCTTGATGGGCGAGTCCTCGGGCACACTCTGCTGCCAGGTCCGGGGATCGGCCGGAAAGTGTTCGGGATCATTGAGAATACGCAGCGCGGCTTGGTAGCCGACCACCAGGGTGGCAGGCACGCCAGGGGCCAACTCGATCGGCACCAGCGAGCCGTAGCGGCGCCGCATGTCGGCGTAGGCGCGATGCGGGTCGGCGGCGAACTCCTCGGTGTGCAGGAGTACCCGGGGACCGTCGGTGTCGACGGGTGATCCGTGTGCCACGGGGCAGACCCCTGACGTGCGGCTTTCGGGCGCGGGCGCGGGGAACTGTGAGGTGGTCAAAGGCATGGCTCCAGAGGTCGGCGGCGCGGGACACGTGCCTCGGTCACGTGCGTCTCGAGAGGTCGGAGGTGTATCAGGTTCCATCCGACCATAAGGGACCCCACGGTAGAGCTGCACGTCGAGGACCGGAACATGCTGCGGGAGGCACGGATTCACCGGTGATATGTCACAGATCATGCAGGCCAGCCGATTTCGACGAACGCACTGCGTAACCCCCCGGCCGGACCAACGTGTCACCCCGCTTCGGCGACCCGATCACGGTAGCAGCGTTGCGGCAGAATCTCTCTCGATGCGGCAACACGTTGCAGGTCAGCGCTCCGAGGACTGCCCGATGGCCGACAGCTGACAAACCGGTTGGGCTGCTGTGGAATACCGCCGAAGGCAGCGACGAATCAGCTCCGGGTGGTGGCAGCACTCCAGTGCGGATCACGACCGGTGATCCCCACGATCCGGTCGATCAAGCTCTCCCCCGACACCTCGACCGCCGGACCCCACAGCTCAGGAACCGGCGCATTCGGCACGAACACCGCGACGTGATCGAGGCACGCCCGCAACGTCGCTTCGGGGAGCACGAAGGATTGGCCGGTCGCCTGCGCCAGATCCCAGCCGTGCACGACCAGCTCGGTGAGCGCGATCTTGCCCCACACCTCGTTCGCCAGTTCCGGACCACCGGGCGCCGCGCTACTGCCCTGCCAGACGGCCGGGTCGTCCCACGCCGTGCCGAGCTCGCACAGCCACTCGGCGATGGTGCGGCGCTGGTCGGGCCCTTTGACGGGCTCGGGCGTGGCGTCCAGCTCCTTGCGTGCGAGCGCGACGAACCCTCGCGCCACCGCATCGACATGATCGATGAGCAACGCGACGCTGTACTCACTGCAGGGCGTCGGGTTGGTCAGCTGGTCGTTGGCAGTGCCGATCAACAGGCCGATCATCGTGTCGCAGGCAGGCTTCAAGTCGATCATGGCGATCCTTCCTCGGGCAGCACTCTGAGCGGTGCCACATGCCCTTACCGAGGTAGACGCCCCAGGAGATCCAAACTCATCGCTAGCCGCCGACGGCTGCTAATTGACCTGGTAAAGCCAGGTTTGCGGGTTCACGAGATCGCCGGTGGCCGTCCACCGATAGGTCCGGGCCAGGCCGGGGTCGTCGTAGCCGCGTAGGTATTCGGCCAGGCCCGCGCGCGTGGTCCGGCCTGCGGCAATGCCCTTCAGGATGATCGTGGTGAGGTCGTAGGCTTCCACCGCACCGGGGCCGGGGGCTTGTCCGGTGCGCGTTCGATAGTCGTTGGCGAACTGACTGACGACAGGTCCGCACGAGCAGGCCACGATCGCGCCGGAGGACGCATTGCCGGCCTGGGCAATGAAGTCCGGAGTGAGCGTGGTTTCCGCGGAGACGAAACGCGCGCGGACTCCGGCGCGTCTCAGCTGCTCGAGCAGCGCGGCGCCCTCTTCGTAGAAACCGGAAAAGAACACCGTGTCCGGGTCGGCGGCTGTGACAGTGGCGACCACGGTGGCGAAGTCGCGATCGCCCTTCGCGATATCCAACGCCGCACAGCGCGGATCGGTCACGAAACCCAGTGCAGCGACGACGTTTCCGGCGACGCTCTTGCCGTAGCCGCTCCGGTCCCGCAGTACGCAGACGTTGCGGGAGGTGCTGGCCAGGTACTTCCCCAATGCGGTGCCCTGCACGTCATCGGCAGCCAAACCGCGGAAGAAGGTGCGCCAACCATTGCCGGACAGGGTGGGATCGGTCGCCGACGGCGTGAGGAAGGGCAGCCCTGCGCCGTCGAGAACCGTTCCGACAGCCTGGATTTCAGGAGAGAACACCGGCCCGATCAGCGCGACGATCGATGGGTCGTTCGCGATCTGGGTGGCGACGTTCGCGGCCGTCGACGGATCGATGTCGAACTTCTTCAGCGCAACAGGGCAGCCCGGGTTCGCCTTGGTGAATTCGTCGACGGCCAGTTGCGCGCCGCCGCCGACCCCGGCTTCCGGACCAGCTGTCGTCGCAATGGTTACGGGTTTGCACGTCGCTTTGCCGTCGCCTGTCGGGGTCGCGGCGGTAGTCGAGCTGGTGAGTTCTCTGCCCTGGGCGTCGAGCTGGGCCAGCGGCGCCAAGGCCCTTGGCGCACTCGCCGTTCCCGGCGCGATGGCGCCGGACCAGACGATGGTTCGTGATGCGTCGGTCGGTGGCTTATCCGGGCCTGACCGCCCGATGACCCAGACGACTCCCGCCACCAGCGCGACGACGACCAGTGCCGCCACCCCGACGCCGAGATACCGCGCGGTCGGACGTCGCGCCACCAGCGTCGCTGTCGCGGGCTCGCCCGTGCCTGCCGACGGCGTGCGCGGCGGCGCCCACGACTGTGGCACCGTCGGTGCGGAAACAGGATGCGCCACAGAGTCTTCCGACAAACTGCGGGTTACCGCCACGGAATCAGCGGTGGCCGCCAACGCTTCCCGCGCCGCGGTGGCGAATTCGGTACAGGACTCGAACCGCTCATCAAGCCGCTTGGCCAGCGCCTTCGCCAACACCGCGTCCAACGCGGCGGGCAGACCGGTCCTGCGATCACGGACCGAAGGCGGCGGCTGCTGCAGATGCCCGGCGATCGTGGCTGCCGGACTGTCCGCCTCGAACGGCGCCGTCCCCGTCAACAGCCAGAACAGGCTGCACGCCAACGCATATTGATCGGTTCGATGATCGACCGTCGTCGCCGACAGTTGCTCCGGCGCCGCGTACGCCAGTGTCGCGGTGAAGGTGCCGGTCCTGGTCAGCTGCCTGGACTCGTCGCGCAGGCGCGCGATCCCGAAGTCCGTCAACAGGACCCGCTCCCCCTGCCCCGCCGTCGCGTGCGCGAGCAAGATGTTCGCCGGCTTCACATCGCGGTGCAGCACCCCGACGGCGTGCGCGTAGTCCAGCGCCTTCGCCGTCTCGGCGATGATCTCCACCGCCCGTTCCGGCGCGAGCGACTGCGGGTCGAGCGCGCCTGCGTCGACACCGTCGACGTACTGCATCGAAATCCAGCGCACGTCTTCGTCGACGCCCCGGTCGTACACCGCCACGATGTTCGGGTGGTCCAGCCGCGCGACCAGTTCCGCTTCGCGCTCGAAGCGCGCCTGCATCTCCTTGTCGGCGTGCAGGTTCGTGCTGAGCAACTTCAACGCGATCCGCCGTGGTAGCCGCGGGTGCCGCGCCAGATACACCGACCCCATGCCGCCGCGACCCAGCCTGCGCTCGATCACGTACCCGGCGAAAACCTCACCAGCGCGCAGCATCCCGTCCTCTCAGCGGCACGTATCACTAGATCCCCGCCTTCGACACGACCTGCCGACCCGAGCCGAACTGTTGGGTTGTCACCGGCCCCGACATGGACCGGCCGCCTACCCGCTCATCGTAGCCAGGGAATGTCCCGGCACCGGGGACATCGCTGCGGCAGGAATTCCGTTGACCGGCGGGCAGGCGGTCGAGCAGGCTCGGTCTCATGCAGGAGAACGGGGTCACGCTCGAGTTGTTGACGGAGGACAACCTCCCGTTGCTGCTCGACGCCGCGGTTCGCGACGCCGATCCGCTGGAGGTCATGCCGCCGGTGGACGGAGAGCCAGGCTGGAACGCCGAACGCAGGCGGGCATTTCTCGAATTCCACCGCGGGCGGTCACTGCGGGCGGACCAGCCGGTGGAATACACCTATGTGATCGCAGTAGGCGGCCGGGTCGTTGGAGCCGCGCGGCTGCAACCAGTCGAAGATGGTGTCGAAGCGGGCGTCTGGATCGGACGCTCCCATCGTGGGCGCGGTGTCGGCCGCGCCGTCGCCGCACAACTACGCGCGCTCGCAGAACAGGTCGGCGCGCGCCGCATGGTCGCTGTCACCACGCTCGACAATCCGGCGGCACGCCAACTGCTCGACACCGCGGCCTCGACCGTCAGCGGCGACACTGTCACCGCCACACTCGACCTCGGGTAGCGTCGCCGCCGAAATCCCTGTGGCAGAGTGGGATCGATGGCTGGCATCGATTGGCAACACAACACCTTCTACCACCGGTTTCTGCTGCGCCACCTGCCGAACCCGTGCGCACGGGTCCTCGACGTCGGCTGCGGCACAGGTGCGTTCGCGGCCGAACTGGCCGACCACGCGGACCACGTCGACGCCATCGACCGCTCCCCCGTCATGATCGACGCGGCCGAGCAGCGGTCCCCGAGCAACGTCACCTACCTCCTCGGCGACATCCTGGACCAGCCGCTGCCCGACGAAACCTACGACGCGATCGTCTCGATCAGCACGCTGCACCATCTACCTTTGGACGAGGTCCTGCCGGTCCTTGCCAAGGCATTGCGCCCCGGCGGCGTCCTCGCCGCCGTCGCCCTCCCCCGCACAGACCTCCCGCGCGAACTGCCGATCGAACTCCTGGCAGCCCTCGGCCACCGAGCCCTCGGCGCGGTCTTCGCGGTTCTTCGCGCGGCAGGCCGCGGCGACTGGCACGCCCGCGAATCGAACGACGCCGACATGCCAGTGGTCCTCGACCCACCGCTGACCACCCGCCAGGTTCGTCAACAGGTGCGCGCGCTGCTCCCTGGTGCACGGGTGCGCCGCCTGGTCTACTGGCGCTATTCCCTGGTGTGGCACAAGCCGATCGGCTGAAGAATCCGGCGATCATTCGAGGTGGATGACCGTGATCCGTTCGCCGTCCGTCACGGCGAACCGTGGCGTGGTCTGATCGACCGCGACACGTGCCGGTCCGGCGAACGACCGGCTCCACACGATCGAGCTCTCCGCGGAATCGGTGGAGATGTCCGGCCATTCCGCCACGAGTTCCCCTGTCGTCGCGTCGAAGAGGCGAGGATGACTGTTGAGTGCCAGAACGTGGCCCGCGATCGGCACGAGATCGCCTGCGGCGAGCTCGAGTTGGGTGCGCCAGATGAACGACTTCGTACTCGTCGACCAGCGCGCCAGCATGAGCGGCGCCAGCTCATCGGGGTCGAGCTCCGATTCCGGATCAGGGTCGTCCTCGGCGGTGCTGAGCACCACGTCGTCATCGACGAAGCAGGCACCGGCGACCTCGGGTTGCACGAGCCTGTTCAGATCGTTGCCGTCGGAATCGAGGACGGTGGGATCCGCCAACGCCTGGTGCAGGTCGTAGACGGCGATACATCCCCACGGGTGCCAGACCCAGCCTGCGCTGAGCAGATACCGGCCGCTCGGCGAGACCGCGAGCCGAGAATGGAAGAAGTCCGTCGGGGTGCGGTCCGCGCCGACGGTGCGGCGCTCGCCGGTCACCGCGTCCTCGACCTCCAAGCGGTTGTACTCCTCCGGACAGTGCACCAACCCTGTGCGGCCGTCCGGCAATGTGAACAGGGCCAACGGATATCGATACGCGTCCGCGTGGTAATAGCTCCGGTTGATCTCGCGGAGAAATCGCGCATCCGAGGCCAGCAGCAGGCCTTTGGTTCCGGTGCTCGCCAGTAGCGCGACCACGTCACCCTGCGGTGCCACCACCGCAGCGTCGAATTGATCGCCGTACCCGGTGAAGATCGACGAGCCCTCCGACCCGTCCAATGGAATCGACTGCCAGCCTTTGGCAATGTCGAACAGTCGTCCCCCGACCCACAGAAGGGTCTTCGCGCCCTCGACCGCGAGCACGTCCCGATGAACTTCTTTCATAGCGACAGTCTTCCAACCTCGCGGCCTGCTGTCGCGGGAAATACGCGCGTAATCCGTTGTCCCGGTACTACTTCAGTACCTGTGCTACCTCGTGCACAGCGGCGCGGAGCAAGTCGGTATAGATGTCGATATCAGGGAGTGTCCCGCTGTCGGCGTGCAGGGAGAGGGTCACGGTGTCGCCTAGACCGTGGATCCCATGCGTCAGGCGCATCACCGAGCCGATAGCGGGGAAGCCGCCGGTGAAGCGGACTCGACCGCCGCCGAAGGTGAGGTCCGCCTGGCCGCGATCGACGCTGGAGACGACGGTGTGACCTGCGATGGAGTCCGGAACCGCGTCGAGGGGGTAGCCAGCGACGTCACGGTGGAGCAGCGGCGCGGGGACGACCGCGGTAACTCGATCCTGCGCCGCCAGCAGGGGGTGCCTGGCTCGGCGTTTGCGGTCGGCCAAGGTTGCGGCGATCTTGTCGGCGCGGCGGCGGAGGTCGGGCTCGTCGATGCACAGGTCGACGCTGAGGCTGCGGTAGTTGTTGCGGGCGTCGGGTATTGCGGCATCCGGTAGAGCCATGGGGACCTGGGCACCGAGCCGGTCCACTTGATCGCCGCAGTGTTCCAGGTAGCGGGTGAGGGCAACCGATACCGCAGTCAGCACGACGACGGTGAGGGTGTGGCCGGGTGCGCGCAGAGCTGCCGAGTCGCACACGATCATCCGCACCTGATGGGCCGAAGTTTGCGCGGTCTCAGCACCATTCACTCGGCTCGGCCGGAATCCGGGCCCTGGCGGCGGCAGTTGTCCGGCGGCGGTCAGCTCGGTGAGCTGTTGCTGGGCCCGGAAGGCTTGGTAGCCGCGAACAGCGGTCCTGGCCAATCGAATCGGCAGCTGCGGCACTGCGAGCACGGCAGCCACCGGAACCGTCGGCACCACTCGCCGCAGCTCTGTCGCGTCGACCGGCGACACCTCCGCCAGC
Organism: Nocardia altamirensis NBRC 108246; assembly: GCF_001612685.1. Taxonomy (GTDB): domain Bacteria; phylum Actinomycetota; class Actinomycetes; order Mycobacteriales; family Mycobacteriaceae; genus Nocardia; species Nocardia altamirensis. Next base: position 8,505 of record NZ_BDAY01000054.1, on the reverse strand, counting down.
CGCCGCACCACCGGCCGCACCAGTGCAGATAATGTGCGCACCCCGGGAATTCGTTCGATCGGCGAGGCGCCCGAGCCTGCGTCGGGCTCCGGTTCATCAGCGGAGAACAACGCCCGCGCGATCTCAGCGGCACGGCGCCCATCGGCCAGCGCATGCGACATCTGGACAACAGCAACGAGCGTGGGTGCCGCATCCATTTCGAGCTGAGGTTCCACCGATCGCCCCGGCACGTCGCTGATGCCGCGGAAGACAGTCAATCGCCAAGCTCGGGCCGAGGCATCCAGCACCGTGGCGACCAGTTCACCGAGTGCCGACTGCACATGCGCCCAATCCGGTTCCGGCAATACGTGTTCGACGAACTGATCGGCCGCGAAATCGCACGGCACCCAGGACGGATAGTCGAGATCGCCAGGCACGTCCTGTGCCCTGACCCGCAGATCCGCGATCCGGGCGCCGCGTTCGGCGACGAACGCGCGCAGTTCCTCGGTCGGGCGGCCGTTGTCGGCGAAGCAGTACACGAGGAACAGGTCGTTGCGTGTCCGCCTCGACAGCCAGTACATCGTCGCGTCCTGCGGCGCCATCCGCCTCACGCACCGACAGTATCGAACCCCGCCGCGACGCCGAGGCCCCGGATCACTCCTCGGGCCGCCGACTGCTCGGCCATCCCGCGGGAGGCTCTATATATACAGCCTCGTGAGCGCCTGAATGATCTTGATCCGCAAGGGCATACGCGAAAAACTATCGATTCCGCGCCCGGCTCCTGCTACCGTCTGTAGTAGAACGCATACCACTCTCCAGGGGCGGAGTGTCGGCCATGGCAACACAACTCGGTCGCAAGGTCAGCGCGCAGGCGAATTCCGCCGACGAGCGATATCAGGCCGCGAGATTCCTCAAGCGGTCGATCAACAAGGTGTTCCCGACCCACTGGTCGTTCCTGCTCGGCGAGATCGCGCTCTACAGCTTCATCATCCTGCTGCTCTCCGGCGTGTACCTGACCTTGTACTTCGATCCATCGATGTCCGAGGTCGTCTACAACGGCTCCTACCAACCGTTGCGTGGCGTGACCATGTCGCGCGCCTACGAGACGTCGCTGAACATCACCTTCGAAGTGCGCGGCGGCCTCTTCGTGCGACAGGTACACCATTGGGCCGCACTGCTTTTCGCGGCGTCGATCATCGTGCACCTGTTCCGGGTCTTCTTCACCGGCGCGTTCCGCAAACCACGCGAGGCGAACTGGGTGATCGGCGTACTGCTGCTCATCCTTGCGATGTTCGAGGGCTACTTCGGCTACTCACTGCCCGATGATCTGCTCTCCGGCACCGGCCTGCGGGCGGCGTTCTCGTCCATCACCCTCGGCATCCCGATCATCGGCACCTGGATGCACTGGTTGATGTTCGGCGGCGACTACCCGGGCACCATCATCATCCCGCGCCTGTTCATCGCGCACGTGCTGTTGTTCCCCGGCATCATGCTCGCGCTGATCGCCGCGCACATCGCGCTCGTCTGGTACCAGAAGCACACCCAGTTCCCCGGGCCCGGCCGCACCGAGAAGAACGTGATAGGCGCCCGTATCGTCCCGGTGTTCTCGCTGGATCAGGGCGCGTTCTTCGCATTCACCCTCGGCATCGTCGCGATCATGGGCGGCATCTTCCAGATCAACCCGATCTGGAACATGGGGCCGTACAACCCCTCTCAGGTGTCGGCGGGTTCGCAGCCGGACTTCTACATGATGTGGACCGACGGCATGATGCGCCTCATCCCACCGTGGGAGCTGTATCTCGGCCGTTATACGGTGCCCGCACCGGTATGGGGCGCGTTGATCATGGGCTTGGTCTTCACCGTGCTGCTCTTGTATCCGTGGATCGAGAAACGGTTGACCGGCGACAACACCGCCAGACACAACCTGCTGCAACGGCCGCGTGACGTGCCGGTGCGCACCGCGATCGGCGCGATGGCGATCGCGTTCTATGTGGTGCTCACCCTGTCGTGCGTGAACGACATCCTTGCCTACAAGTTCGACATCTCGCTCAACGCGACCACCTGGATCGGGCGGATCGGCATCCTGATCCTCCCGCCGTTCGCCTACTTCGCCGCCTACCGGATCTGCCTCGGCTTGCAGCGCAGCGACCGGGCGGTATTGGAACACGGTGTCGAGACGGGTGTGATCCGGCGACTGCCGCACGGCGAGTACATCGAACTGCATCAGCCGCTCGGCCCGGTCGACGACCACGGCCATCCGATCCCGTTGGAGTATCAGGGCGCTCCGGTGCCGAAGAAGATGAGCACGCTCGGCCTGGCAGGCAAGCCGGGAACCGGCAGCTTCTTCTTCGCCGATCCGTGGCAGGAGTCCGAACGCAATCTCGCCGACGACCATGCCGAAGAGCGCAAACAGCTCACAGTGCTGCGCGATTACCAGGAACGGGACAGCGGCAGTGGAAATGGCTCCCATGACAACGGTTCCGGCCGATAGCTGGACCCGCTCGTTCGCCTACTAAAAGTGAAACGTACGCATTCGGACGCCAGACCCGCGCGTCCGGTGCCCGAATATTGCGAAGGCCCCGAGTCCGTACCGACCCGGGGCCCGTGCTAACTGGTTCGGGCGATCTGATGCTGTCAGGATCGTCCGAACTCCCCCTGCGCCACTCCGGTTAGGAACGCGTCCCACTGACCCGGCGCAAAGGCCAGCACCGGACCATATCCGTTGTCCTTGGTGTCACGGACCGCAACATTGCCGTCGACTAGAAAGGCGACTTCCACACAGTTCCCATCAGGGCCGCTGTATGTGCTCTTACGCCACACAGCCTCCGTCAAATCAACCTCCACGGCACTAGCTCCTTCGCTGCGTCGAGAACGAGATTTCTTCTGACATCGTCCTAACTAGCACCGGCACCCGGCAGGAACGCCGAATCCCCTGTGCGCCTAGTAGAAGCGCGCAACTCCACGGTGCGTCGTTATCGCACTGTACGTCGGGGTGAATACACCCCACGAGGTTGCCCCCGCGCGGTAAACACTAGCAGGTCTATCGAAAGTTTGCCCGCCTCCAGCTTATTTGAAAATACGAACTGCCAAGTTTGCGAAGAAGAAATGTTGCGGGAACATTGCCAGCATGCGGAAACCATTCCCATTATGGCAGTCCCGCAAACATTTCAGCCGATGTGATTGCTCCGTGATCCGTCAATTTTTCATTCATCGGACACTGTCTCATCGACGCCATCTCGGGGGCCGGGCATGATGGGAGCATGGTTGACCGCGATCGCGACGACGCAGGTCGCGCCCGAAACTCTCGTCCGCGTGACCGACTCGGGCGGCCGCTGCCGCCGGGTAGTGCCGGAGTTGCCCGAATTCCCGATGATCTAGATCTGCCGCCACAGCAAACCCTCACCTTCGCTCAGCAACTGCTGGACGACGGATTAGCATTCAACGCGCACGAGGTATTAGAGGCCGCGTGGAAGAACGGACCGTTCGCCGAGCGGATGCTGTGGCAAGCGCTCGCTCAGCTCGCTGTCGGTGTCACACACATCCAACGCGGCAATCCGACCGGCGCGCGCACCCTACTCACCCGCGCGGTCACCCGGCTGCGCACGTTCCAGCCCGACGCGGACGGGGACATGCCCTACGGTATCGACCGGACCGGCTTGATCGCACACGCCGAAACACTGCTCGCCGCACTCGACGCCGAGACACCGATCCCCGCCGCCGAGCTGACGCCGCGCCTGCGCGGCTGACCCCTACGATGGCCAACGTGCGCCTGTCATCGCGCCCGAGCCGGGCCCGTACCGAACTGGACGCCGGCCGGTACGCGCCGACCCCGTCCGGAGACCTGCACCTGGGGAACCTGCGCACCGCCCTGCTCGCCTGGGTGTTCGCTCGCTCTACCGGACGGCGCTTCCTGCTCAGGATGGACGACCTCGACCCAGCGCGGACCGGTGCCGAGGCGCGCCAGCTCGCAGACCTGGCCGCAATCGGGCTCGACTGGGACGGCCCGGTGGTCCGGCAATCCGAGCGACTTCCGCACTACCAGGCCGCGATCGACCGGCTCACCGCCGCCGACCGCACCTACGAATGTTTCTGCACGCGTAGGGAAATCCAGCAGGCGGCCACGGCGCCACACGCCCCGATGGGCGCCTATCCCGGCACCTGCCGCACGCTGACCGAATCGGACCGCGCCGAACTGCGGGCACAAGGACGCCAGGCCGCACTGCGCTTGCGTTCGACGGCAACCGAATTCGTGATATTCGATTACCTGCACGGGTATTACCGTGGCCAAGTGGACGACGTGGTGTTGCGACGCGGCGACGGCATCCCCGCCTACAACCTCGCCGTGGTGGTCGACGACGCGGCACAGGGCGTCGATCAGGTGGTCCGCGGCGACGATCTGCTCTCGTCCACGCCACGCCAGGCCTATCTCGCGACCTTGCTCGACCTACCGGTGCCGCGCTACGCCCACGTTCCGCTCGTGCTCAATGCCGAAGGGCAGCGACTCGCCAAGCGCGACGGCGCGGTGACCATGGCCGACCAGCTGGCGCTCGGCAGCACACCCGAGCAGATCGTTGCCCTGCTCGCCGACTCGCTCGGCTACACCGCGACCACGGCGGCAGGGCTGCTCGACAGCTTCGACCCGGCACATCTGCCACACGAACCGTGGATACTCGACGGGAATGGGTTGTTGCAACGCAGTCGATGTCCGTAACGTACGCATTCGTCCAACTACTGATCACTCGACGAGGACAAACAACTATGACAAGCGGTGGGTACGACCCCAACCAGTATCCGCAGGGCGGGCAGCCGTATGGGCAGCCGTACCCGCAGGGCGGCCAACAATTCCCGCAAGGCGGCGGCCAGCAGCCGTATCCGCAGGGCGGCCAACAGTTCCCCCAGGGCGGCCAGCAATACGGCCAGCAACCGCCCCAGTACGGTCAGCAGCCGCAGTACGGTCAGCAGCCGCCGCAGTACGGCCAGCAGCCCCAGTACGGTCAGCAGCCGCAGGATCCGTACGGCCAGTACCCGCAGCAGCAGGGTGGCTTCAACAACTACGGCGGGCAGCCGGGTGACCTCGGCACCCGCATCGGCGCGCGCGTCATCGACGCACTGATCCTGATGATCCCGTACTTCATCCTGTACGTCGTGATCGGCAACAACACCACGCTGACCCTCGGTCTGAGCGCGGTGTGGACGCTGGTCGAGCTCGGCTACTTCGTCGGCATGGAAGTCACCCAGGGCACCACGCTCGGCAAGAAGATCCTCGGGCTGAAGGTGCTCGCGCCCGGCGGCGCGGCCAAGATCGATCCGGTCACCTCGCTGAAGCGCAACATCTTCCTTGCCGCGAACATCATTCCGTGCGTTGGCGGTCTGATCTCGCTCGGCCTGGCGATCTACATCATGGTCACCATTTCCCAGGACCCGAACAAGCAGGGCTGGCACGACAAGTTCGCCGGCGGCACCCAGGTCGTCAAGGCCTGACGCCGACAGGCTGATGACACGAGCAGGGGCGCACCCGTTATCGGGTGCGCCCCTGACGTTTTTGTCGAGGCCGCGCTCAGGTGCTGAACCAGGCGGCGACTATGCGCCGGAGACTCCGGCGATGAGGACGACGGCGAACCACAGGACGGCGAGCACGATCGCGCCTGCACCGATCCAGATGCCGGCCAGCGCCATGCCGCGGCCTTCCTGACCAGTCTGCTTGACCTGATTCAAGCCGATGACACCGAGGATGATCCCGACGATCGATCCGATGCCACAGGTGACGAAGCCGGCCAGCGACGCGATCAGCGCGCCGATCGCCATGCCGTTGGTGCCCTGCTGCCCCGGCATCCCATACGGCTGGTAGGCAGGCTGATATCCGTAGGGCTGCGGCTGCCCGTAGGGCGCGGCAGGCTGTTGATAGCCCTGGTACTGGGGCTGTTGCTGCGGTTGCGGCGGCGGTGTCATCGGCTGGGCGGGCTGCTGTGGATATTGCGGTGCCGACGGATATCCCGATGGCTGTTCAGCATTCGGGTACTGCGGAACAGAACTCTGCGCGCCGGAACCCTGCGCGCCGGAGTCCGGCGAAACGCCTTGTCCGCCGTACTGCTTCCACCATTCGTCGGAATCGCCGGGATTCGTCATTGCTACAGGGTATTCCACAACCTGGTTGGATGAAGCGCGTGAGTCAGCTCAATGAAACCGAAGCCCAGGAACCTGGGCACCCCGCGCCGAAGCATGCGGCATTCGCCCAGGTGGCGCGGGGGTACTACACACCGATCGTGGCGTTGTTCACCGCGACGCTCATCATCTCTAACATCTGTGCCACCAAGGGCGTCCAGTTCTTCACCGATCAGTCCGTCAAGCTCGGACCGATCGAGCTGCTGCCGATCAGCACCGACGGCGCCTGGTTCCTCTTTCCCCTCGCCTACATCATCGGCGACGTGCTGAGCGAGATCTACGGCTTCCGACTCGCGCGCAGGGCCATCTACTACGGATTCGGCATCCTGCTGCTCATGGTGGTGTGCTTCAAAATCGCAATCGAGTTGCCCGCCGCGAGCTTCTACGAGAACCAGGAAGCGTTCCGCACCGTCATCGGCACAACGCCGCAGCTCGTCGCCGCAGGCCTGGCAGGCTATTTCGTCGGCGAGATGCTCAACTCGGCGACGCTGGTGCTGATCAAGGAACGCACCAAGGAAAAACACCTGTGGGCGCGGCTGATCGGCTCCACCGTGGTCGGCGAGTTCGGCGACACGTTGATCTTCTGTTCGATCGCGGCCACCGCCATCGGCATCGACTCCTGGGGCCAGTTCGTGAACTACGTGGTCGTCGGCTTCCTCTGGAAGACGCTCGCGGAGATCATCGTGCTGCCGATCACCTACCGAGTCATCGCCTGGCTCAAGAAGAACGAGCCGAGCTACGCGCCGAGCCAGGTTCCCGCACTACAGAGCTGACCACACACACCGACGACCGGCGGCGGCGCGCGAGTGGAGCTCGGCCGCCGGTCTACGGCGTCGCGACGCGGCCCTTCCAGCGGCCGAGTGTCTCCGCCTTGTGCTCGTCGAAATAGCCGCCCTCGATGCTCGCCCTGATCCGATCGACGAGCCGAATCGTGTAGCGCTCGTTGTGGATTGTGCACAGCGTCGCGGCCAGGATCTCCTTGGCCTTGAACAGGTGATGCAGGTAGGCCCTGGTGTAGTTGGCGCAGGTATAGCAGTCGCAGGTGTCGTCGATCGGGGTGAAGTCGCGCCGGAATCGACTGGTGTTGATATTGAATCGGCCCTCCGCGACATAGATCGCCGCGTTGCGGGCGACCCGCGACGGGTTCACGCAATCGAAAGTGTCCGCGCCGTTTTCCACCGCGGTGAAGATGTCCTCCGGCTCGCTGATGCCGAGCATGTGCCTCGGCTTTTCCTCAGGCAGCTCGTCGCAGCACCAGCCGACGATGGTGCCGAGGTTGTGCTTCTCCAGCGCACCGCCGATGCCGTACCCGTCGAAACTCGTTCCCTCGCTGCCACGCAACGATTCCAGCCCGCGACAGGCCTTGCGGCGCAGGTCTTCGTACTGCGCACCCTGGATCACCCCGAACAGCGCCTGATACGGGCGATGCGTGCGGGCCGCGGTGAGCCGCTCGTGCTCGTCGAGGCAGCGCTGCGCCCACTCGTGCGTGCGCTGCAGCGACTTCTCCTGGTAGCCACGAGTGTTGAGCAGGGTGGTGAGCTCGTCGAAGGCGAACATGATGTCGGCGCCGAGCTGATGCTGGATGCCCATCGACACCTCGGGGGTGAACCGGTGCTTGGACCCGTCGAGGTGTGAGCGGAAGGTGACGCCGTCGTCGTCGACGGTGGCCAGCCGCTCCTTGCCCTTGGCGATCACGTCGTCGCTGCGAACGTCGACCGCCTCCATCGCAAGCACCTTCTTGAACCCGACCCCCAGCGACATCACCTGAAAACCGCCGCTGTCGGTGAACGTCGGCCCCGGCCAGTTCATGAACTTGCTGAGCCCGCCCGCCTCGTCCACGATGTCGGACCCAGGCTGCAGATACAGGTGATAGGCATTGGCCAGCAACGCCTGCGCCCCGATCTCCCGCATCGTCTCCGGCAACACCGCCTTCACCGTCGCCTTGGTCCCCACCGGAATGAACGCAGGCGTGGCGATCGACCCGTGCGGCGTGCTGATCACACCCGCCCGCCCATGCCGCCCCTCCAGGCGGTTACCAACAGTGAACGAAAAGGTAGCGGGATCAGACACCCGAACATCCTCCCAGGCCGCACCTCCGACCCCACCAGCCCACCCTCCCGCCCCCGTCCACCATCTACACCGCGTCGGCGGATCCACAGAGCATCTATACGGTTCACAGAGCCCAGAACCTCTGTGAACCTCTGTGAACCGTACGGAAGGTCTGTGGATAGTCGGCCTCTCTCGGAATCCCAGTGGACGGTAGCGAGAATTGGACTAATTTAATCTTGAAAGCTCTCGAAACGAGAGCACAGCCAAGCGAGCCGGCTGGGACGAGAGAACCCGTGACTGACTGCGGAGGTCAGC
>NZ_BDAY01000053.1 GCF_001612685.1 Nocardia altamirensis NBRC 108246 | reverse complement strand
GGCGGTGCTGCGCGAGGCGGCGCTGGCGGCGATGCGCCGCGATGTCGACGCCGCGGACGTCACCGCGGCCGATGTGGCGGCGGCCCGTTCGGTGGTGCGGCCCTCGTTGGACCCGCTGCAGGTCGAGTCGCTGCGCCGGTACGCCGAGACGCGGGGGCAACCCGCGGGCGGGGAAGGCCGCTACCTCTAGCTGCCGAGAGGTTGGCTAACACCTGATTAACGGCCAATTACTGGCACTTCTCTCGCGTCGACATCAACTGGCGAAGTGATGGCAATCACAGGCTCGCCGGTCGGACGCGGGTATGTTCGGCCTGTGCGGCGTATAGGCGTTCCCCCACCAACGCTTCGGCCCTCGCCAACGCTTCGACGGAGCGCGGCCCGATGACGGACCCGCTGGATCCGCCGACCCCGCAGGCCGCGCCTGCTGCCGTCCCGCTGCGGCTGCGCCCACTCGGCGACGCGTTCGACGCGGTCACCGCCTTCTTCGCGGCCGTGGTCGCGGCGGTGACGATGTTCCTGCCGATCTCCTTCGTCACGGAGCGCGACAGCTCGCCCTATCTGTTGTCCAGCCTGACCAACAGCGTGCCGCGCGGCGCGGCCATCGGCGTCATCATCGCGACCGCGGTCGCGGTGCTGGCCTGCACGGCGGCCAGGCCTGCGACGGCCTGGCTTGCCGCACTGCTCGGCATGTTCGTGCAGCTCATCAATCACATTGTCGGACACAATGCTTCGTCCGCCGACATGCTGACCACGCAGAATTACGTCGACGCGGTGTGCGCGGGCGTCGTGCTCGGCGCACTGGGCGCGGCGGTCCTGCGCAGGCCGTTGCCCGCCATGGGCTTCGCCCTCGGCGGTGTCGGCTTCTTCCTGTTCAGCGACCTCGCCGAACTGCTCGACATCGACGACGACCCGTTCGCGGTGCTGGAGACGCCGCCGCGCTGGCTGATCGCGGTGGCGTTGGCGCTGCTGCTCCTGAGCACCCTGCGCAATTGGTCGCGGGCAGGCAAGCCGGAGACGGCCAAGATGTCGATCGAACTGCCGGTGGCGCCGATCCTCGCGGCGATGGTGCTCGCGCTGGTGATCCTCGCGGTCACCGAATGGCTGAACCGGCAGTACATCACCGCGCCCGCCATCGACCACGCCGTCGACATCGGGATCACCGCAGCGACCACGGTGTTCGCCGCGACCGCCGCCGCGATGCTGCTCCCGAAACGCGACGGGGTCGGCGTCTATCTGGCGATCAGCCTGACCGCGACCGCCGATGCCTTCGGCTACGCGCAGCGTCCCGGCTGGAGCATCTGGCTGTTGGTCGCGCTCGCCGCGATCGGCCTGCTCGCAGGCGTCCGCCGACCGTCGACAACGCTCGCCGTGCTGCTCATGATCGTCATCGCCGTCTTCGCCATCAACACGACCGCGGACGCGAACTGGGTCGTGTTCTCCATCGGCAGCGCGATTCTCGCGCTCACTGCGGGATACTGCTGCGGCACGGCCTGGCCTGCCTACCCGCCGAGCGCCGTGCTCGCGATCGCCGCGCTGTACCTGCCGTCGGTCGTCGGCGCGCTGCCGGACAACACCAAGAGCTGGCATGTCGAGGAGGGCCTCGCGCACAACTCGACACCGGGCCGGGCCGCGCTCGCGATCGTCCTCGGCAGCGCGGTCGGCCTCGTCGTGCTGTATCGCCTCCGGCCGCGCGGCAAGCCGAATCGGACAGGACCGACCGCCGACGAAGCGTTAGCGGATATATAGCTTCACCGGCACGGGGTGGCCGACGCCATGGCCGACGGGACGCGGAAGTCCCAGGCACAACGTAGGATTATCCCGGACCACCCCGCCGCCCCTACCCGACGGAGTGTAGTTTGCTCGCCATCCTGCTCGCCCTCGCCGCAGCCGCGCTGGTCGCACCGCTGTGGGTAAAGGCGCTGGGGCGCAACGCTTTCTACGTGCTGGCACTGGTCCCACTCGCCGGTCTCGGTTGGGTGTGCGCGAATTGGGGTAGCACACAGCGAGTTCGGCTGGCCTGGGCGCCGAGCATCGAGATGAACATCGACCTGCGGTTCGATTCACTCGCCGCGGTCATGAGCGCGCTCGTCCTCGGCGTCGGCGCGCTGATCCTGGCCTACTGCGCCCGCTACTTCGAGGACGACGAGCCCCGCCTCGGGGTGTTCGCCGCCGAGATGGTCGGCTTCGCCTGCGCCATGTTCGGCTTGGTCACCAGCGACAACATGCTGCTGCTCTTCGTCTTCTGGGAAGTGACGACGGTGCTGTCGTTCCTGCTCGTCGGCCATCACGCCGAGCAGGCCGCCAGTCGCCGCGCCGCCATCCAGGCCCTGTTGGTGACCGCGGCAGGCGGATTGGCGATGCTGGTCGGCTTGATCATCCTCGGCGAGGCGAACGGCAGTTACCTGCTCTCCGACCTGCTGGCCCGCGCGCAACCGCCGCACGGGCTCGCGGTGAACGTCGCGGTGGTGTTGATCCTGATCGGCGCGCTCAGCAAGTCCGCCGTGGTCCCGCTGCATTTCTGGCTGCCTGGCGCGATGGCGGCGCCGACGCCCGTCAGTGCCTACCTGCACGCGGCGGCCATGGTGAAGGCGGGCGTGTATCTGGTGGCGCGGCTGGCGCCGGTCTTCGCGGACAACCCGGTGTGGCATCCGCTCGTGCTCACCCTCGGGGTGGCGTCCATGCTGCTCGCCGGGTTGCGGGCGATGGAGGTCACCGACCTGAAGCTGGTGCTTGCCTTCGGCACGGTGAGCCAGCTCGGGTTCCTGGTCGTGCTGGTCGGCCTCGGCACCCCGGACGCGGCGCTGGCCGGTGTCGCGTTGATCATCGCGCACGCGTTGTTCAAGGCCTGCCTGTTCATGGTCGTCGGGATCATCGATCACAGTGCGGGCACCAGGGACCTGCGGCGACTGTCCGGGCTCGGCCGCCGCGCTCCGGTGCTGTGTGGCACGGCGGTGCTCGCCGCGCTGAGCATGGCGGGGATCCCGCCGCTGGTCGGATTCGTCGGCAAGGAAAGCGCTTTGGGCGCGATCCTGGACACCGAGACGATCGCCGGGCCCGTGCGCGTTGCGCTGGCGGCCGGCGTGGTGCTCGGGTCGATGCTCACGGTTGGCTACAGCGCGCGCTTCCTGTGGGGCGCGTTCTCCGACAAGACCCTGCACCCGTCGGAGCAGGGTGCGCACCGGGCAAGTCCGGCCGAGGGCCACCCGGCGTGGTTCGAGCACGGCACCGAAAAGCACGGGCCCCCAGCACATGCCGCCAAACACGGTGAGGAGGCGCGCGCCGAGCACGCCCGGCCCGCCCGCGCGACGACGGTATGGCACGCGCCGAGCGCATTGTTCATCGCGCCACCCGCAGTCCTCGCGGCCGCCGGTTTTCTCGCGGGACCGGCCGCACCGTGGCTGGACCACCTGCTCAGCCCGTACGCGGAAACTTTGCCCGCGGAACTGCTTTCGCACCTGGCGCTCTGGCACGGGCTGACCGTTCCGCTCGCGTTGACGGTCGTGATCATCGCGGGCGGCCTCGGCCTGTTCCAGCTGCGCGATCGGCTGCGGGATCCGGAGCGACCGCGGCTCGGTAACGCCGACCGCGCCTACGACGCCACCCTGCACGCCATGGACCGGCTTTCGCTGCGGATGACCGGCGCCGTGCAGCGCGGCTCGCTGCCGCTGAGCCAGGCGACGATCCTCGGCACGCTGATCATCCTGCCGTCGGCGCTGCTCGCCGTCGGCACCCGTACCGGAGTCGAACTGCGCCTGTGGGATTCGCCGCTGCAGGCGGTGATCGGCGGAATCATGATCGCGATGGCACTCGGCGCGACGGTGCTGCGCAACCGGCTCGCCGCGGTGCTCGTCGTCGGCGTCACCGGATACGGCTGCGGCGTGATCTTCGCGCTGCACGGCGCACCGGACCTGGCCCTGACCCAATTCCTGGTCGAGACACTGACTTTGGTGATCTTCGTGCTGGTGCTGCGCGCCTTTCCCGCGGAGATCGAGGAGAGCAGGGCAACCGCATTCAAGGCGCGCAGGGCACTGCTGGCCGCACTGGTCGGCACCGCGGTCACCGTGTTCGGCGCGTTCGCGACGGCGGCACGCACCGCCGAGCCGATCTGGTACCGAATCCCCGACGCCGCTTACCAATTCGGCGGCGGCAAGAACGCCGTCAACGTGCTGCTCGTCGATATCCGCGCCTGGGACACCCTCGGTGAGATCTCGGTGCTCGTTGTCGCCGCGACCGGTGTCGCCTCGCTGGTGTTCCGCAGCCGCCGCTTCGGCAGCGCGCCGCGCGCCGCGGATTCGCCGAACTACGACCCGGATCTGGTGAGCTGGTTGCCCGCAGGGCGGCTGGTCGATCGCGCGGACCGCTCGATGGTCCTGCAGATCACCACCCGGCTGGTCTTCCCCACCATCATGGTGCTTTCGGTGTACTTCTTCTTCTCCGGCCACAACGCGCCGGGCGGCGGCTTCGCGGGCGGGCTCACCGCGGGGCTCGCACTGACGCTGCGCTATCTTGCGGGCGGGCGGTACGAACTCGGCGAGGCACTACCCGTCGACGCGGGCCACCTGCTCGGGGCCGGGTTGACCATGGCCGCCGGAACCGCCGTCAGCTCACTGTTTTTCGGCGCACCGCCGCTGTCCTCGGCGATCTTCGAGGTGACGCTGCCCGTGCTCGGCCACGTCAAGCTGGTGACGGCGTTGTTCTTCGACCTAGGTGTCTATCTGATTGTCGTCGGCCTGGTGCTCGACGTGCTCCGCAGCCTCGGGGCTCGCCTGGACAGCGAGCTCGCCACCGTAACCCGTTCCGCGAAAGGAGATTCCGCGCCATGACCGGCAATCTCACGCTGCTGATCGTGATCGGCATCCTGGTCGCCTGCGGGGTGTATCTGATCCTCGAGCGCGCGGTGTCGAAGATGCTGCTCGGCCTGATCCTGTTCGGCAACGCGGTGAACCTGCTGATCATCACGCTCGCAGGCCCGGACGGGCGGGCGCCGATCCAGGGCCAGACCGACACCACCCATCGCGACACCGCCGACCCGCTCGCCCAGGCGATGGTGCTCACCGCGATCGTGATCACCATGGGCCTCGCGGCTTTCGTGCTCGCCCTCGCCTACCGCTCCTACACGCTCACCACCACCGACGACGTCGAGAACGACCAGGACGACGTCGATATCGCCCGGCGGCGCGAGCGAGAGGATCCGGAAGATTGATCGTCTCCCCCGAGCTGCTTCCGATCCTCACGCCGCTGCCCGTGCTGGTGCCGCTGCTCGCCGCCGCGGGCACGCTGGTCTTCGGCCGCAGGCCGCGGACCCAGCGGATCATCATGCTCGGCGCACTCGGCGCCGTCGTCGTCATCTGCGCGCTGCTGCTGTACCTGGCCGACCGGCACGGCACCACCGCGCTGCAGGTCGGCAACTGGGAGACCCCGATCGGCATCACGCTGGTGGTGGATCGGCTGTCCGCAGGCATGCTGCTCGTCTCGTCCATCGTGCTGCTCGCCGTCGCGATCTACGGTGCGGGACAGAACATTCGAGACGGTGACGAGCGCCAGCCGACGTCGATCTACCGGCCCACCTACCTGGTGCTGACCGGCGGTGTCGCTGCCGCGTTCCTCGCCGGTGATCTGTTCAACCTGTTCGTCGGGTTCGAGATCCTGCTCGCCGCCTCGTTCGTGCTGCTCACCGTCGGCGGCACCGAGGCACGGATCCGGGCGGGCGTGTCGTATGTGATGGTCTCGATGGTGGCGTCGCTGATCTTCCTGACCGGCATCGGGCTCACCTACGCGGCCACCGGCACGCTGAATCTGGCGCAGTTGGCGCAGCGGATCGGCGCGGTGCCGGAGGGGACGCGCACGGCCGTCTACGCGGTGCTGCTCGTCGCCTTCGGCATCAAGGCCGCAGTGTTCCCGCTGTCGAACTGGCTGCCCGATTCGTACCCGACCGCGCCTGCACCGGTCACCGCCGTGTTCGCCGGCCTGCTCACCAAAGTCGGTGTGTACGCGATCATCCGGACGCACTCGCTGCTGTTTCCCGGCGGCGAGTTCAACTCGATTCTGCTGGTCTGCGGGTTGCTGACCATGCTGGTCGGCATCTTCGGCGCGATCGCGCAGAGTGATATCCGACGGTTGCTGTCGTTCACCCTGGTCAGCCACATCGGGTACATGGTGTTCGGCGTCGGGCTGGCCAGCACCGAGGGCCTCTCCGGCGCGGTTTTCTATGTGGCGCACCACATTCTGGTGCAGACGACGTTGTTCCTGGTGGTCGGGCTGATCGAGCGGCAGGCGGGGTCGACCTCGTTGCGCAGGCTCGGCGGGTTGGCGACGGCGAGCCCGCTACTCGCCGTGCTCTTCCTCGTTCCCGCACTGAATCTCGCAGGCATACCCCCGTTCTCGGGGTTCATCGGCAAAGTCGCGCTGCTGCAGGCCAGCGTGGGCGACGGCAGCGTGCTGGCCTGGATCCTGGTCGCCGGGTCGGTGCTCACCAGCCTGCTGACGCTGTACGCCATGGCGCGAGTGTGGAGCAAGGCGTTCTGGCGGCCGCGGGCCGAGGCCCCGGAGGGACACCTCACCGCCGCGAGAACGCCGTCGCTGGTGGAGGATTCGACGGACGTGCACTACGACGACCGTCCGAATCCAGGGCGGATGCCGCTGATGATGGTCGGCTCGACGATCGGGCTGGTAGTGGTCGGCCTCGCCCTCACGGTGTTGGCAGGCCCGATCCTGCGCATCGCCGACCGGTCGGCCGCGGACCTGCGCGACCCCGCCGTGTACATCACCGCGGTCCTCCAGCCCGCCGACGCCGCCCCTGGCGGAGCCGCGATAGGCAGGCCGGGCGCTGGCACGGATCCGCACACCGAATGCCGGGTGGCAGGCACGACGGGAGACAAGCCATGCGAATAAGCCGCGACAATGTGGTGCGCATCGGCGTGCTCGGCTGGTTGACCGTCGTCTGGACCGCGCTGTGGGGCGATCTCGGCGCGGCAACCATCCTGGCCGGGCTCGCGGTCGGTGCGCTGATCATGATGGCGTTGCCGCTGCCACGGGTGCCGGTCAGCGGCAGGCTGCATCCGCTGTCCATGCTCGAATTGATCGTTGTCGCTTCGTATTACGCGATCGAATCCAGTGTGCAGGTGGCCTGGTTCGCGATCAGGCCCGCGCCACCGCCGGTCTCCGGGGTGCTGCGCGTCTATCTGAGCACCAAGTCCGATCTGGTGCTCGTGCTCTGCACCGACCTGCTCAACCTGATTCCGGGCACCATGGTGCTCGAGATCGATCGGCGGCGGTGCATCGTCTACGTGCACGTGCTCGACGTGAGCAGCGATGCGGCGGTGGACAAGTTCTACCGGACAACGCGCCGCCTGGAGAAGCTGCTCATCTCGTCGTTCGAACGCCACTCCGAATGGCGTTCCAGCTCAACACCTCCGGAGGTGTATCCATGACCGTTGTCGTCATCGTGGCGGGGATACTGCTGACCGCTGCCGCCCTCATCACCAGCTACCGCATCCTGGCTGGACCGAGCACGCTGGACCGGGTGGTCGGCATCGACTCGCTGATGGCGATCGCCGCCTCCGGGCTGGCCGTCTGGGCCTCCTACAGCGAGGACACCACCCTGCTCCCCGCCATCATCGCGCTGGCACTGGTCGGCTTCCTCGGCTCGGCCGCCGTCACCCGCTTCCGTGTGAGCGACGACCGATGAACCCGTGGCCGTGGATCTCCGGCACCCTGATGCTCTTCGGCGCGACCCTCGCCCTGACCGCCGCCATCGCCATCGTCCGCTTCCCCGACACCCTCACCCGGATGCACGCCGCCACCAAACCCCAAGTGGTCGGCCTCATCCTGGTCCTGCAGGGCGCCGCCATCGAACTCTTCGGCCACGGCAACGTCTGGGCCCTTGTCCTCGTCGGAGTCTTCACCCTGCTGACCGCCCCGGTCGTCGCCCACCTCATCGGCCGCACCGCCTACCGCGAACAACGTCACCGCGACGGCCTCCTCACCGTCAACGAACTAGGCGACAACGTCGACGACTGAACCGCTCACACCCATTCGCCTTCTGTACAGAATCCGGTACATTAGTGATATGACCGCCGCGAGAGGAACTCCAATGCGCGCCATCTCCATCACCGAAGCACGCGCCAACCTAGCGAGCGTCCTCGATTCGGCCACCGAAGACCTGGAAGAAGTTGTCATCACACGCGCGGGCCACGAACCTGCCGTAGTCATCTCCCTTCGCGAATACGAGTCCCTGAAGGAAACCGCGTACCTCCTCGGCAACCCGGCCAACGCGCGCCACTTGGAGCGGTCTATCGCGCAACTTCGGGAAGGCAATGTCGAACAGCACGATCTCATCGACGTCGACGATGACGGAACTGTCGAGTGAAGATCCTGTTCACCCCTGACGCCTGGGCCGACTACCTCTGGTGGCAGGTCAACGACCGTGCCACCCTGAAGCGCGTCAACAAGCTCATCGAAGACATCACCCGCAACGGCTACGATGGCATCGGCAAGCCGGAACCGTTGCGCCAGAACCTCGCCGGGTTCTGGTCGCGGCGGATCACGAGCGAGCACCGCATCGTCTACGTCATCGAAGACGACACAGCCAAGATCGTGTCGTGCCGCCACCACTACGAGTAGGTCGGCACGACACCACCTCGAATCAGCGTGCGGCTGTTTTCACTTCGTGCTGCGTCGGGGCAGTGTCGTGCGCGCCCGCGAACCAGGTCGCGTGGAAAGCGGCGGCCAAGCCTGCGAGCAGGGCGAGGACGACAGTGCCTGCGAGGACCGGGTATTCGGCCATCGAGGCGGGGAGGTAGCGGTAGGACAGGAGCAGTACGGCGAGAATGACTACGCCGCTGGCGACCAGGCGGATGCGGAACCAG
Source organism: Nocardia altamirensis NBRC 108246 (assembly GCF_001612685.1). Classification (GTDB taxonomy): domain Bacteria; phylum Actinomycetota; class Actinomycetes; order Mycobacteriales; family Mycobacteriaceae; genus Nocardia; species Nocardia altamirensis. The sequence goes on along the minus strand of NZ_BDAY01000053.1, from coordinate 79,855 downwards.
CCCCAGCCGCGTTCGGGGGCGCGCAACGCCGATTCGACGGTCAGGCAGAGGACGGCGCCTGCGACGAGGTCGACGCCGTAGTGGTAGCCGAAGCCGAGGGTGGCGGTGAGGGTGGCCAGCAGCCAGAAGGTGCCGCCCCAGCGGATCCAGGTCGGTGCTTGGCTGCCGTCGGTGTCGCGGCGGGTGTGCAGGAAGACCGAGAGGGCCCATGCGGTGTGCATGGAAGGCATGCAGTTGCGCGGGGTCACGGTGTCGAACGGCATCGGCGCGGGGTTGCGGTCCAGTGGTGGCACGACGCTCGGCCAATAGTTGCCGAGCTGCATGCCGTGCCCGTCGGCGCCGAACGCGAACATCGGGCCGACCACCGGGAAGATCACGTAGACGATCGGGCCGACCAGCCCGAGCACCAGGAACGTGCGCACCAGATAGTGGGTCGGCCACCGGCCGGTCGACACCACTCGGCGCAACTGCCACACCGCGACCACGATCGCCGCGACCGGCAATTCGATGTAGACCCAATGCAATACCGCGTAGACGGCAGGCCCGAGCACGTCGAGCACCCGCCCCACCACCCAGGACGGATCGCCGAGCGCGTGATCGGCGAGCAGCACGTACTCGTCGAACACCGTCGGCCTGCTCAGCACGGTGACGTGCAACCACACGTCGCCGACCTTGGTGGCGAGGATGAGCAGCGCACCGAGCGCGGCGGCATGCAGCGCGTTGCGCCGCTGGATCCCGTCCCACCGCAGCCAGGCGATCGCCGCCAGCGCGGTCAGCACGATCACCGCACCGTTCCCGATCGCGAACGGCGCACCGGCGAGCAGCCGGATTCCCGCCAACACCACGTCGATCGAGATCGCGACGCCGAGGGCGATGAGCCGATGTCGCATCGAAATACCGACCAGCGCAAGGACCAACCCGGCCCACGGCACCGACATGGACTTGGGGGTGCCGACGTAGTCCTGCCAGAGACTGCCAAGCGGACCCTGGAAGCCTTCCCGCATCGCCACGACCTGCAACACGATCAGCAGCACCGGCACCGCGGCGACGCCGACCGCGACCCACACCATGGGCGACGGCGCACGCAACCACGAAGCCGCACGGCCTACTCTGGGTCCCGGGTCTTCGACAAGCACGTCGACCATAGTAAACGGGGGGTGAACGCCATCCTGCTTGCTGACTGAACACTCGGGGGACGGCAGCTGGCGAGTCCGCCCCGGCTCACCTACTGATCGAGCTCCTTGACCAGGGCATCGACCACCGCGATCAGGTCGCCTTGCGCGGCGGCGGCGACTTTGCGCTGCCGCTGATACGACGCGCCGCGCTCGGGGATTTCGGCGACGAGCGCGAGCTCATCCGCGCAGCCCAGCCGCTTGGCGGTGGGCTCGAGCCGGTTCAGCAGATCGGTCACATCGTCGGTGACGAGCCGCTCGTTGCTCTGGTCGTCCACGATGACGATCGCGTCCAACCCGTAGCGTGCCGCCCGCCACTTGTTCTCCTGCACGTGCCACGGCGGCAGTGTCGGCAATGTCTCACCTTCTTCGAGCCTGCGATCCAGGTCGACGATCAGGCAGTGGATGAACGCCGCCATCGCGGCCAGCTCGGCGCGGGTCGAGATCCCGTCGCACACCCGCACTTCGATCGTGCCCCACTTCGGCGCGGGCCTGATGTCCCAGTGCATGCCGCCGAGCTGTTCGAACACCCCCGTTTTGAGCTGGTCGTGCACGAAATGCTCGAACTGCCGCCAGTTTTCGAACTGGAACGGCAGGCCCGCGGTGGGTAGCTGCTGGAACATCAAGGTCCGGTTGCTCGCGTAACCGGTGTCCGCGCCCGCCCACATCGGTGAGGACGCGGACAGCGATAGGAGATGCGGGTAAGTCAGCAACAACGAGTTGAGAATCGGAAAAACCTTGTCGCGGTGCGAGACTCCGACGTGCACGTGCACGCCCCAGATCATCATCTGCCGCCCCCACCACTGGGTGCGCTCGATCAGCTCGTCGTAGTGCTCCGAGCGGGTCAGCTGCTGCGCCGACCACTGCGCGAACGGATGGGTGCCCGCGCAGAACAGGTCGACCCCGAGCGGATCGGCGGCGCGCCGGACGGCGTCCATGGTGCCGCGCAGGTCGTCGACCGCCTCGGCGACGGTGTCGTGCACCCCGGTGACGAGCTCGACGGTATTGCGCAGCAGCTCCTTGGTGATCTGCGGCGTGCCATCGTAGGCGCGCAAGTCCCCGACCGAATCGAACACGGCCGCAGCGGTATTCGACAGATCACGACTCACCTTGTCGACGAGCGCGATCTCCCACTCGATGCCTATGGTGGGCCGGGGCGAACCATGGAAAGGAACGTCTTCTCTGCCTGCCCCGGCCATGTCGGCTCCTGCGCTACTGGATCACACCGCAGGCGACGCGGCCGCCCGCGTCACCTGTCGCTAGCGTTGAATCATCCGGGCCGGCAACGCCGTCGGCACGGGTGTAACGGTTGGGGATGTTGCCGAAGTTGTCGGCATCCGCGTGAATGATCAACGCCTTGCTCTTCAGGTCGTCGAGCGTCAGCGCATCGGTGGTGGTGACCAGCTTGGCCATGCCGTCCGCGCGGACCTCGAGCGAGGTGAGGTCGCCGCTGGCCGGATGCGTGTTCGCGCTGCCGACCTGCAGATGGCCACCGGCGGAAAGGAAGTCGCCGGACGGGCCACCGGTCGGCGCCACCGAGTTGGGCTCGCACTTGCCGATCGAGTGCACGTGCATGCCGTGGAAGCCAGGCCGCAAGCCGTGCGCCTCGACGGTGACCTGCAAGTGGTTGCCGTCCTTGGCGAAGCTCGCGGTGCCGACCGAGACGCCTGCGGCGTCCTTCAGGTCGACCTTCACGCCCGCGCTGGCATCGACGGAGCCGGTTTCCTTGCCGTGTTCGCCTGCGGGCGGGGCGGCCGCGCCACTCCACACCGGCGGGGTCGTTCCCTTCACGTCACTGGACTCCTGGCTGTTGGTGCAGCCTGCGAGGCCGAGGACCGCGACCGCAAGCACCGGGGTCACAGTCCGCCAGGACGGGCGACGAGATGTGGACGGGGCCATCGGGGAACTCCTTTACGAGTACCAGGTTACGAGTAGAGCGGGGTGGACACGTTCGTTACCGGACAAGATGATGCCACGCCCGTCGTGTCGCATCGGTGACAGGGCCGGGCACGGCCTTCGTGTTGGTCAGTTACCCGTCACGATGACGGTCACACCTGGCGAGGACTCACCCAATCCGGTCGACTTCGCTTCCGCGGTGATGCCGAGCTGGGCGGCGATGGCCTGTGCGGCCTCCTTGTCGCCCGGCGAATTGCCGTAGTACGCGGTCGTTTTCGCGATGTTGGCACCCGGATAGTTCCCGGTCTCGACCACATTCCAGCCTGCGTCGGTGAGCTGGCCCGCCGTCTTGCCCGCCAGACCCGCGATCATGCTGTTGTTCAGCACCCGCACAGGGACCGCCTTGACAGCCGCGGTGGGGGTGGGGGCGCTGCTGGTGGCCGGTGGCGTTGTCGTCGTCGCCGACGACGGTGTGGTGGTGGTCGACGACGCGGCCTCCGACGGCTTCGGGGCCGTGCTGACAACGGGAACCTGCGGGGCAGCGCTCGCGGTCGTGGTCTCCGAGGGACCCGATCCGGTGCTGTCGGCATCGGACGTCGACAGCGACATCGCGCCGAGTCCGCCGAACACGATGGCCAGTGCGATCAACACCATCGCCAACGCTCGCAATGGCGGCCCACCGGAGGTGGGATTCGGGTAGCTCACCTAGTCGAGCCTAGCCGCGTCATACCTGGAAACCGAGCCGTCGCGCGGCCCTGGCTTTTTGCCTGCTCGCCCGCAGCCTGCGCAGCCGCTTGACGAGCATCGGGTCGGCGGCGAGCGCCTCCTGCCGGTCGACGACCGCGTTGAGCACCTGGTAGTACCTGGTCGGCGACATGCCGAACAGCTCCCGGATCGCTTCTTCCTTCGCGCCCGCGTACTTCCACCACTGGCGTTCGAAGGCCAGGATGTCGTGTTCGCGACGGCTGAGCCCGTCGCCGTCGCCGGTCGATTCCGCTGCCGTGACATCGTCGCTCGCGGAAGGGTCGCCCTGGATCGCGGAAAAGTTCCGTGCCGCTGCGCCGTCCATCTTGCTCCCTCGCCGAGTTACCACCAGACGAAAAATGGTGCTTGTACGTCGCGGATCATTCAACCACGAGACCGCAGGATCACTTGGTCTACGGCGCGGCGTGTTCACGACCCGCCGGTCAGTGTCAGATTCGAGGGCTTCGCTACGCCTACGTGGTGACGCTGCGCTGCCTCCTCCGGCGCTGACGCTCAGCCCCTCAGGGCGTCGCGGCGGTTGCCGCCCCCGCAGCGGCGGCGACCAGGGGACACGGCAATAATTGAGCGCATGGCTATTCTCCCGATCGTGATCGTCGGCGACCCGGTGCTGCACAACCCGACCGAGCTGGTCACCCAAGCACCGGAAGAGCTGGCCGAGCTGATCGCGGACATGTACGAGACGCTCGACGCCGCCCACGGTGTCGGTCTGGCCGCCAACCAGGTGGGCGTTCCGCTCCGACTGTTCGTCTACGACTGCCCGGATCTGGCGGCCGACGGCACCGCGACCCGGCGCCGCGGCGCGGTGATCAACCCGGTGCTGGAGACCTCGGCGATCCCGGAGACCATGCCGGATCCGGACGACGACGAAGAGGGCTGCCTTTCGGTGCCTGGTGAGCAGTACCCGACCGGCCGCGCCGAATGGGCGAAGGTCACCGGCACCGACGAGCACGGCAAGCCGGTCGAGATCGAGGGCAAGGATTTCTTCGCCAGGATGCTGCAGCACGAGGTCGGGCACCTCGACGGCTTCCTATACGTCGACGTGCTGATCGGCCGCAATGCCCGCGCAGCGAAGAAGGCGATCAAGCGCAACGGTTGGGGCACACCGGGACTCAGCTGGATTCCGGGCACCGTCGCAGACCCGTTCGGCCATGACGACTGACTCTGAAAGCACTCACCCCGGAATTCCGCTCGGCCATCGCGTAGTACTGCGCTATCGGCTGCCCGCCGGTTATCCCCAGCCGCTTACCGATGTGATCGGCGAGCTCGTCTCGCTGGATCCACCGACCGTTCGTGGCGCCGACGGCCAGATCATTTCGGTGACGCCGGACCGGGTGGTCGCACTGAAAGCGGTGGGGCCGAGGCCGATTCGCACGAAAGAGATCAGGGCGCTGGAGGCGGCCGCCGCCGACGCGTGGCCGGGCATCGAGCACACCTGGATCGATGGGTGGCTCGTCCGCGCAGGCAACGGGTACACCAGGCGTGCCAATTCCGCTGTGCCGCTGGGGAGTTCCGCGGATCCGGCGACGTTGACCGCAGACGCCGCGCACCGCATCGGCGAGTGGTACACCGCGCACGGCCTGCCGCTGCTGCTCGCGCTGCCCGACCGGCTCGCCCCTATCCCGCCGGGCTGGAACAGCTTCCGCGAGACCGTCATGATGGCCATCGATATCGAGAATTTCGTGCTCCCGCAGGGGCCTTCGATGGTGCGCTGCGCGGCGACACCGGACGACGCCTGGCTGGCGATGCACCGCTTCGAGGGCGCGGAGCCGACGGCACAACAGCTTTCGACCGCGGCGCCGGATGTCGCGGTGCTCACCGCCGTGCGCGACGGTGAGCTCGGGTTCGCCTCGCTCGGCGTGCCGCGGCCGATCGCGATCGGGCGCGGCGCGGTCACCACCGCGCCGGACGGGCGCCGCTGGGTCGGCCTCACCTGCGTCGCGGTCGCCGCCGCGCACCGCAGGAAGGGCCTCGGTTCGCTCGTGTGCGCCGAGCTGATCCGATGGGGCCACAGCCGTGGCGCGACGCACGCGTATCTTCAGGTCGAGGCGGGCAACGGCGCCGCGATCGCGCTGTATCGCGACATGGGTTTCGTCGAGCACCACATGTACCGCTATGCGGCCCCTGCCGCGCTCGCCGGTTCTGCCGACCTGGGGTAGAACGGAATTGGACCATAGGCCGCGCCTGCCGGGGACGGCCCCCAGCAGAGGAATCGACAACCCACCGCAACGGAATAAGACAAACACCGAGATGGCCGCAAACCGCGACCGCATGTCGAGTTAGGCCATACGAAGGAAGGCACCTGTGCGCCTCGCCACCTGGAACGTCAATTCGATTCGCTCCCGGATCGACCGGGTCGCCGAATTCCTGGACCGCCAGGACATCGACGTGCTCGCCATCCAGGAGACGAAGTGCCGGGACGACCAGTTCCCGTTCGAGCGGTTCGATGAGCTCGGGTACGAGGTCGCCCATCTCGGCATCAACCAGTGGAACGGGGTGGCCATCGCGTCCCGCGTCGGCCTCACCGATGTCGAGCAGGCTTTCCCCGATCAGCCCGGTTTCGACAAGGAGGCAGGCGAGTCGCTGATCAGCGCGCCGGTCGTCGAGTCACGCGCGCTCGGCGCGACCTGCGGCGGTGTCCGGGTCTGGAGCTTGTACGTGCCCAACGGCCGCGCACTCGACGACCCGCATTACGTCTACAAGCTGGAATGGCTTGCGGCCCTGCGCAACAACGGCGCTCGCTGGCTGGCCGACGATCCGCAGGCGAAGATCGCGCTGGTCGGCGACTGGAACATCGCCCCCACCGACGACGATGTCTGGTCGCCCGAATTCTTCGAGCACAAAACCCATACCTCGCAGCCGGAACGCGACGCCTTCCACGCCTTCCTCGACATCGGCTTCGCCGATGTCATGCGCCCGTTCGCCCCCGGCCCCGGCGTCTACACCTACTGGGACTACACCCAGCTCCGCTTCCCCCGCAAAGAGGGCATGCGCATCGATTTCATCCTCGCCTCCCCCGCCCTCGCCGCCACCGCAACCGACGCCCTGGTCGACCGCGAGGAGCGAAAAGGCAAGGGCGCCAGCGACCACGCCCCGGTGATCGCCGAATTCACCGACTGACGACGGCCGACGGCCGACCAGCCGAAACAACAGTTGAAGATAAAGAGAACCGACCGCCCCTCCCTGGTGCGGGAGCGGACGATCGGCCGTGTCCATCAATCTTATCAAAGGTGCTTCGATGAGTAACCCGCAACGCGCGTGTCCTCGATCTCACCGAGGACTCCGATGACCTCCTACGACAAGCCGTTCAAGACGCACTCGCAGCAGTTGGAACTGCTGCGGGAGCGCGGCATGCACATTGCCGACGAGGCAACGGCCATACAGGCCCTACAGAACATCGGCTACTACCGGTTGAGCGGCTACTGGTATATCTACCGCGGCTTGGTGAAGTTCGTCTGCGCGGCCGGCGAGGCACCGCAGATCGAGGTGGGTGACCGGTTCAAGCCGGGAACGAATTTTGATCGAGTCCTGGACCTCTATGAATTCGACCGACGCCTCCGATTGCACGTCCTGGATGCGATCGACCGCATAGAAGTGGCCTTGCGAGCACGGCTCGGCTACGCACTCGGCGCAGGTCACGCGTTCGCCCATCTCGACCGTGCGGCACTGGACGAGACGTTCACCCTCTACGACAACCGGAATCCCATTGCAAGTCAATCCCTTTGGCTGTCCAGTGAGCACGTCAAATGGCTGGCGAATGTCCGCAGAGACGAAGACAGGTCGAAACACGAGTTCGTCAAGCACTTCAAATCCAAATACAGTATGCCGCTTCCTGTCTGGGTCGTCACAGAACTTCTGACCTTCGGGAGCGCGGCAACATTGTTGTCGGGCTTGAAACAACCCCAAAAGAATACGATCGCAGCGGGGTTCGGGATTTTCGACGAGCATTGCGACGGAGACGGCGCAGCGTTGACCAAGTGGATCACCAATCTCGTCTACCTGCGCAATACGTGCGCACACCACGGCCGCCTGTGGAATCACAACGTTGTCGACCAGCTCGGTCGACTCGAAGGAACTCCAGACCTCGCCCACGCGAGTGGAACACATCAACGCTCTCGGATCTATGCGTCGCTTGCTGTCCTCGCATACCTCACCAGCCAACTCGACCCACGGTCGACCTGGCGCACCGACACAGCCGCGATGATCCGATCCGGCCTCGCCGGTGTTGGTGAATCGCCCGATCGGATCGGATGCCCGCCGCTGTGGGAGCGAGAGCCCATCTGGTCTGCGGACTATCAGCCACCGGCAGATCCGCTTCCCACCGAGCACCGCGAAATTCTGCAACAGTTCGAATGTATCGGCACAGCTGACGCTGGCTTGAAGATTGATGCGAGTTCGAACTACAAGCGCCGCACCAGCGCAGTGCGGTATCACCGCTCACGCAGTGAACTGCTCGGCTTTCCGGTCGGCAGCACGTACCGGTTTCCGGTATTTCAGTTCGATACTGCCGGTGCACGGATAAACCCTCTGGTTGCCCACGTCAACGTCGCACTCGGGGCCAAGAACACCCCCTGGGCTGCAGGATCCTGGTGGTGCACACCAAACCACGACATGGACAACAGTGCACCCGTGGACTTGCTACGGGCTGGGACTCTTACACGACAGATCATCGACAGGGCCCTCGCCGCAACCGACGCGCTGGTCGACCGCGAGGAGCGAAAAGGCAAGGGCGCCAGCGACCATGCCCCCGTGATCGCCGAATTCACCGAGTGAGGCCGAGCCGACTCAACGCACCCAATCCTTCAAAGGTTCGGTATCGAGGTCGACGTTCACCGGGTCTGGAATCTTCACCGTGGCACCGAACGGCACCTTCAAGATCTGCTCGTAGCGGCCATTGTGCGGAGCGCTGTGGACCGTCACCTCACAGGAATCCCGATCGATCAGGAGATACACAGGGACGCCGGTCTCGGCGTACGCTCGTGGCTTCTCCTGACGATCGCGACGTTCGGTGTCCTGGTCATCGGAAGTCACCTCGACGGCCATGAGGACGGGATCAGGATCAGCCCACTCCCCTTGGCCGACGAAAGCGTCGGCGTCGGCCAAAGCACCATCTGGACGAGCGCGTCCGTTCCGGTACCGCTCGACTTTCAGCCCCTGCTCGGGACTCAGAAACAATTCAGGATGGATCACCAAAAAGATGCGGATCAGCCACTGAATGATCCGAGAGTGATCCCCATCCGGCATTGCCTTCGCCCCCAGTTGTCCATCGATGAACTCGAGCCGTACACCTTCCGCGATGCGGTCGGCCACGCGAGCGAGTTCTTCGAACTCCTCGGTGGACATCAGAGACTCAGTGGCCATACGAGACTCCTCGACAGCGGTCATAGCGCAACGATATCGGTCGGCACCGACAACTACCTGGTCTCTGCCAAACCTTGGCAGAGACCACCGAGTTCATCGATCAGTCTCGATCATTGCACGGTTCAGCTGGCTGAGGCGTTGGGGCGAGCCGCACGGCCGTAGCGCTGCTTGGCTTCCGCCGGGGTGACCGTCACCGGGTGCTGTGGGGTGCCCGCGTCCAGATGTTCGCGGTAGAGGCGAGCGGTCATGGGGCCCAGGAAGTTTCCGAGCACGGCCTGTTTGGCGGTTTCGTTGCCGAGCGCCTTGATCGCCACCCGCATGGGGATCCGGTAGCCCCAGTCGACGATGCCGGGATGGTCGAAGCCACCGGTGCTGCGCATCCATTTGGGCAGGGTGGCGATGGCGGCGGGGGCGACGAGGCGGCTACCGGACCAGAGCTTGAAACCACGGTCGCGCGGGGTGTGCAGCAGGTAGTGCATGGCCTGGTGCGCACGTTCGGAGCTGCACAACTTGGGGCGCATCTCGGCGAAATAGTCGCGGACTTCCGCGCGCGAGCTCGGCACATCCGAGGGCTTGCAGGTCTGCAATTCGGCGGCGATCACGCATTCGGCCCAGTACCGCCGCTCCTCCTCGGCGGAGAGCGGGCCTGGGCCGAATACCTCGTAGCACTTGAGGACCGAGTGCCAGCCGGTGACGTGGATCCACAGCTGAGACGCGGGATTGTTTGCGCTGTAGCGCTTTCCGGTAATCGGCTCGATGCCGGTGGCCTGCGCGTGCACCGTCATCAGATGCTCGGAGGCCTCGATCGCCATGCGACTGTCGGCAACCGCGGCGATGAGGAAGTAGGCGAAGGTGTGGTCGAGCCTGCCACGCGGGTCGGTGTAGATGCCTTGCACATCGGCGACCGCGGCGGTGAGCGCCGGATCGAAGTGCTCGAGCACCACCGAACGCTGGAAGCCGATCACGGCGGTGGCGTTGGTCCACACCTTCCAGGTCGGTGAGTCCGGGCCGAAGAATCCGTAATCGACCTCGCGGATGGTCCGCGCGGGTGCGTCGAATTGCGGGCGCGTGGATTGCACTGTCATCGTCTTGCTCCTTTGCACGACAGATGGCGTAGCTACACCGACGGTATTCATTCGCCAGTGTAGCGTCGACCGTTACCCCAGGTCAGGCCTCAGGGGTTCATCTCGTAGGCGCCGGCGAGGGCCCGCGCCCTGCCGAGCACGCGCTCGAAGCGCGCGCGATCGGCGACCGGCCTGCGCAGCAGATCGAGGGCGCGGGTCTGCTGCGCCTTGGTCGCGGCGGGCTTGGTGTGCAGCGTCAGCGCGTGCTTGGCGAACTCGCGAACGAAGATGTCGAAGATCTGGTCGAGCAGAGCATCGTCGGTGCCCTCGATCTCGGCCTGTTCGAGGATCAGCTGCGCGTAGGGCAGCGCGGTGAACAGCTCGCCGAGCGCGAAGAGGAAGTCGACGTCGCGCTGCTGCGCCGCGGTCGGCGACGCGGCGGCGAGCAGGGTCTGGAAGGCGAGCGCCTGTTCCAGGAACACCGCGACATTCGGTATGCGGGTGAACTTTTCGAAGACCGGCCGCCAGTCGCTGAACCGGATGCGGCCGAGCCCGCTGCTCGGCCCCTGCCGGAACAGGAACTCGTCGTCGGCCGCGTCCCGCCGGGTCGGCACCGGAGCGTAAGCGGCACTGGCGAGTTCGGCGCGCAGCTTCGGCACGGCGCCCCCTGCGCGTGGCGCAAGCTTGCGACTCGACCAGCTCAGCGCGCCGGAGACGGCGCGGACGGCGCCCTGCGGCGCGACACCGGCGCCGGGCACCAGACGCAGCGCCGCCAGACCGGCGTCGGCGGGATGGAACATGTAGTTGGCCATGAACTTCAGCGACAGCGCCATGTTCACGTGCACCGTGCCCTCCAGCCGCGGCAGGCCGAACAGGCCGAGCATCGCCATCGGGAAGTACATGTCCTTCTCGAAACCGCGGGCCGCGATCACGTCGGCGAGATCCTCGATGATGCGCTGCCCCTGCCTGGTCACGGTCATCTTCTCGATCGCGTTGAACAGCAGGTAGCGGCGGTCGTCCGGCGACGCCGAACGCAGGTAGTCGATGGCGCGCTCGCTGTAGAGCTTCATCGCCTGCAGCCGAGCGTACGAGTCGGTCATCAGCGACTGCACCTGCGGAAACTCGGTGACCCTGTGCCCGAACAGGATTCGGTTCTCCGCGTGCGTAATCGCCTCGTAGAAGGCGTGTTCGCAGGCGCCGACCGCGCCGAAGCCGAGGTTGAACTTGCCGACGTTGACGGTGTTCATCGCCGCGTGGAATGCCGCCTCACCGCGGTGCAGGATGTCTTCCTCGGCGACCGGATAATCCTCCAGATCGAAGGCGGCGACGTACATCTGGCCGTCGACGACATTGCCGCGCAGCTGGTAGTTCTCGTGCTTGCTGTCCGCGACGAAGAACAGGTATCCCTCGTAATCCTCGTCTGTCGGTTTGCTTTCCAGCGCCTTCGAGCTGTCGATGATCGGCTTGTCCGACCGCCGCCCGAACACCGAGACCAGCGCGGCCTGGTTGCCGTTGCCGATGTAGTGCTTGCCGCCGGTGGCGCGGTAACCGCCGTCCGGCTGTGGCGTCACGATCATGTCGGTGGAGTAGACGTCGGCGCCGTGCTCCTTCTCGGACAGGCCGAAGGCGAAGATCTCACCGGAATCCAGCAGGCCTGCCGCCCGCTGCTTGGCCGCCGCGTTGTCGCTCTGCCAGATCGGGCCGAGGCCGAGGATGCTGACCTGCCAGACGTACCAGTACTGCATGGAGTAGAAGCCGAGGATCTTGCTCATCATCGCGATGCGCGCGGTGTCCCAGCGCTTGTTCGGGTCGCCGTTGGCCTCGGCCGCCGGGGTGAGGAAGGTGGCGAAGATCCCCTCCCGCTTCACGAAATCGAGGAACTCGGCGTACCAGATCCGGTCCCGATCCTCCTGCTTGAGCACCGCCTTGCCGCGACCTTCGAACCAGTCGACGGTGGCCCGCAGCAGACGCCGAGTCTCTGCGTCGAACTCGGCGAACTCGCAGGTTTTCGGGTTGAACAGGGTATCGGTCATCGGGACTCCTCAGCCATGACACAACGCGGCAGTCGACCACCGTCCAGCCGACTTCATGCACGAATGTAGCATTTTTGTTCTCAAATGTAGGAAATTGATCTTCGGGCACCGGACCAGCACGAATTCGGCAACCACCGCTGCTATGTTGGTGCGATGGGTAGCGATTCGGCCGTGCAGCCTAAACAGCGAGCGCCGCACCTCGGTCCGGAACGCCGCCGTCCCCAGGTCCTCGACACCGCACTGGCCATCGCGATCGAACACGGCATCGCGGCGGTCACCATGGCCTCCATCGCCGAGCGGATGCAGGTGACCAGGCCGGTGGTCTACGCCTGCTTCGCCGACCGCGTCGAACTGATCGAAGCGCTCATCCAGCGCGAGGAGAGCTACCTGGTCGACGGCCTGCTCGAGGTGCTGCCGCCCCGGCATGTGAACGCGGACGAAACCGTGTTCGTCGAAGGCTTCCGCGCCCTGCTGGTGAAGGCCGCGGCCCGCCCCGACGCGTGGCGCCTGCTCTACGGCAATCCCGATCCGGCCGTTGCCGATTCGTTCGGCCGCGGCCGAACGCTCGCCGTCGAGCGCTGCACCACCCTGCTTCGCCCGACCCTGCGCGCCTGGGGCACCGCCGACGCCGAACGCAAACTGCCGATCCTGGTCGAGCAGTGGGTCTCCGCGGGCGAGGGTGCGGTGCGCAGTCTGCTTGCCGCAGAAGACGAGTGGACCCCGCAGGATCTCGGCGCCTTCGTCGGCGCCGCCGTCTACCGCGCCCTCCGCAACGCCTGAGCTGTCCCGCGCGCACTCTCGCCCTACCCGCCAGCGATGGGAAGTCGACGTCGGTGCCGGATACCGTTGGCAGGTAAGGCAAGACGGCGACTCGGGAAGAGTTCCATGGCGAAGAACACCCTGGAGTATCCCGACGGGAATCCCTTGATCGGCGGCGCGACCTCCGCCGGCGGCGCGATCGTCGGTCGGTTGATCGGTGGCGCATTCGGACCGCTCGGACTCGTCGCGGGCGCCGCGATCGGCGGCGCCGTAGGCGGCGCAGTCGGCGGGTTTCTGAACAACGAGAGTGTCGGCGACATCCTCATCGATGCGGGAACCGGTGCGGTGGGCGGTGGCCTTGCGGCGTTCGGCGTCGGCAAAATGCTCATGGCCGGGGAGGGCGCGCTGATGCAGGGCGCCGGGCACACGTTCGTCGGCGCCAGTACCGGACTCGCACAGCTCATCAGAGGGGTGACACCGAAGGATCGACGGACGATCGACATCGGCAACGACAGCTGCCCCGCCATGCCACGGTTGCAGAAGCCCGCCGGCCTCGGTCCCGAACTCAACGAGCTCTACGACCAGTTGCCGCCCTTCCTGTGCCGGATCTGGAAGTTGTTCGGCAGAGCCGACAGTTGCGAACAGCCCCCGGTCGCACCGGCACCAGCGAAGCTACACGTACCCGAGCACCACAGTGGCATCAAGAACTACGAGCTCATCGCGAAAAGCATGGTGGAAACGGCGGACGACTTCGCGAAACGCAGCAAGGATCTGTCGGATCTCGTCGACAAGGGCGAACACAACGCCGAGCTGGGCCGCACCCGCATCAGGGAGCTGATCTCCGGTGTCAACAAGTTCTCGAGCACCTACAGCCGCAGCGGCACTACCGCAGACGACGCGCGGTTCCTGCATATCTTGGAAACCGCGTTCGCGAACGCCGAAATCGTCATGAACGACACGGCGCGCAACAGCGAGCGCAACGCCGCTCGCATACAAGCCATGTGCCATCCCCCTGTCGATCCGCCGCCGAGCGGCGACCTGAGCCCGCACCCGCACCCGCAGCCGCAACCAGACCTGAACGCGCCGGGCAACGGCAAGCACGACGACAGCCAGCTCGTCTGAGCAGCCGCGACCACCCATCGCGGGTGGCGCCGGCTGCTCGACAAATCTTCAGCTACGGTCCAGCTTTCTCGGCGATATGTCGAGCAAAATCCTGAACACCCGGCAGAATTCGCGGGGTTGGCCCGGATTTCCTCGCAACGGGTCAGCGGCCATCACTACGATGGCGATCAGCTAAGCAGGCCACAAGCCAGGCAGGAGGTGCGGTCATGGCGTTCTACCGACAGGTAGGAGCGGTACCGCCGAAACGGCACACACAACATCGCAACGAACAGGGCGACCTCTACTACGAGGAACTGATGGGCGAGGAGGGGTTCTCCGGAGATTCCTCGCTGCTCTACCACCGCGGGTTGCCGCCCGCGATCGTCGACTCGACGGTCTGGGAGCTGCCCGATCAGACCACGACACCGAATCATCCACTGCGCCATCGTCATCTGCGGCTGCACGAGCTGTTCCCCGGCGAGGTGCCCGCCAACACCGACGTGGTCACCGGGCGCAGGCTGATCCTCGGCAACGCCGATGTCCGCATCTCCTATGTCGTTGCCAAGGGCGCATCGCCGTTGTACCGCAACGCGATCGGTGACGAACTGGTCTACATCGAGTCCGGTTCCGCGGTCGTCGAGACGGTCTTCGGCGCGATCGAGGCGCGACAGGGCGATCAGGTGCTCATCCCGCGCGCCACCACGCATCGCTGGCTGCCGACGGGCCAGGAACCGTTGCGCGCCTACGCGATCGAGGCGTCGAGCCATATCACGCCGCCGAAGCGCTACCTGTCCAAGTTCGGGCAGCTGCTCGAGCACGCGCCCTACTGCGAGCGCGACCTGCACGGACCAGGCGAACCGCTGACCGCGACCGGAACCGACGTCGAAGTGCTGGTCAAGCACCGGCCGGGCGGGCAGATCGTCGGCACCAGGCTGGTATATGCGACGCATCCGTTCGACGTGGTCGGCTGGGACGGCTGTCTGTACCCGATCACCTTCAATATCAGCGACTTCGAGCCGATCACCGGCCGCCTGCACCAGCCACCGCCTGCCCATCAGGCCTTCGAGGCGATCAACTTCGTGGTGTGCAATTTCGTGCCGCGCAAGGTCGACTACCACCCGCTGTCGATCCCGGTGCCGTACTACCACTCCAACGTCGACTCCGACGAGATCATGTTCTACTGCGGCGGAAACTACGAGGCGCGCAAGGGATCCGGCATCGCGCAGGGCTCGGTGTCGGTGCATCCCGGCGGCTACGCGCACGGCCCGCAACCCGGCGCCTATGAGCGAAGCATCGGACTGGAGTACTTCGACGAGCTCGCGGTCATGGTCGACACCTTCCGGCCGCTCGAGCTCGGCGAAGGGGCGCTCGCCTGCGAAGATCCGGCGTACGCGTGGACCTGGTCGGGACGGGGGCCCGAGTGAAGACACGCATCGAGGTACCGAACGATTCGCTGTTCGGTCCGGACAATCTGCCCTACGGCGTGTTCGCGCCCGCAGGCCAGGCCTACCGCGTCGGCACGCGGCTCGGCGATTCGGTCATCGATCTCGCAGTGGCACTTGGCGATCCGGAGTTCGGCGAGCCGAGCCTGGCCGGCCTGATGGCGCAGGGCCCGCAACGCTGGCGCGAGGTGCGCGAGCGCGTTCGCGCGCTGGTCGACACCGAGATCGACAGCAGCGCAGTGCATGCGCTGTCGGCGGTGCACCTCGGCCTGCCGGTGCCGATCGGCGACTACGTCGACTTCTACGCCAGCATCGATCACGCGACGAACCTCGGCAGGCTGTTCCGGCCGGACGGCGAAGCGCTGCTGCCGAACTGGCGGCATCTGCCGGTCGGCTACCACGGCCGCGCAGGCACCGTCGTCGTCTCGGGCACCGACGTCATCCGTCCGTGCGGCCAGCGCAGAACCGATTCGGGCACACCGGATTTCGGACCGTCTCGTAGGCTCGACATCGAGGCCGAGCTCGGCTTCTTGATCGGCGTCGGCTCCGAACTCGGCAGCCCCGTCGAGACCGGCGAATTCGCCGAACGAGTCTTCGGCGTTGCCCTGGTCAACGACTGGTCCGCCCGCGACATCCAGGCCTGGGAGTACCAGCCGCTCGGTCCCTTCCTCGGCAAGTCGTTCGCGACGTCGCTGTCGCCGTGGGTGACCCCGTTGGCCGCACTGGAATCCGCGCGCGTGCCGACTCCGGAGCAATCGCCGGAACCGCTGCCCTACCTGCTCGACAAGGAACCGTGGGGACTCGACATCGATCTGACGGTCTCCTGGAACGGATCCGAGGTCGCGCACCCGCCCTTCTCCCGGATGTACTGGTCACCGGCGCAGATGCTGGCCCATCTCACCGCGAACGGCGCCGTCACTCGCACCGGCGACCTGTACGCCTCGGGCACCATCTCGGGCCCGGAACCGGAGCAACGCGGATCGTTCATCGAATTGTCCTGGGGCGGTAGTGAACCCGTCCTGGTGAACGGCCAGAAGCGCACCTTCCTCGAGGACGGCGACGAGGTGATCATCACCGCGTCCGCGCCGGGCCCCGACGTCCAGCGCATCGGCCTCGGTGAGGTCAGGGGCCGCATCCGCCCCGCCCGGCCACGCGGCTAGCCTGCCCGCACCACACTACGACGCGAGTCGGACCGATCCTGGTCGGTCCGACTCGCGTCGTATCCACATCTATTCCCCCGCAACAACTTTGCGCCCCGCATACACCACGGCGATGAAGTGGGTCAGGTCTTCGATCAGCGTCTCGATGACATCAGGCGGGCCACCGTCGTCGTGGTGATGCAGCCAGTCCGCGACGAGCTCGAACATGCCGCCGATCGTGGCCAACGCCGAGGCCAGCCTGGCCCGCTGGACCCCGGCATCGGGCGCGGGCTCGCCGGACCACTCGCGGTCGAGGAAGGCCGCCGCCCAGCGCCGGTTGCTGCGGCGCATCTTCTCCACGGTCGGCGAGATGCCGCCCGCCTCACCGAAAGTCACCTTCGCCAAGCGCGGGTCGTCGGCGATCGCGTGCACGAACGCGGCGATCACCGGCACGGAGCGCTCGGGCCAGTCCAATGCGGCCGCCGCGGCAGCGCCGTCGATCACCCGTTGCTGGATCTGCGCGGTGAGCTGCGCCAGCAGCGCGAGGTAGCACGCTTCCTTGCTGTCGAAATGGTCGTAGAACCCCTTGGTTCCGACGTAGGCGCGCTGGCAGATCTGCTCGATCGATGTTCCCGAATAGCTGTGCTCGGCAAACAGTTCGGTGGCCGCGTCGAGCAGCTGGCTACGTCGCTGTGCGCTGCGCTGTTCGGCGTCGAGTCCACGAATCCGGCGGCGTGCCGGCGTCGGGGCAGGCCGCGCGGCGGATTTGCTGCGGGTCATCCATTGACCATAGCTCCATGATTAGTAGAAAGAGTTCTTGTTGATAACAGGTTCTCATGCTGTAATCGCTGTCACGTTGATGAGGAAGGACGCACACGTGTCAGTGATCAAAGGGGATCCGACCGGCCGCCCGCGCCGCGGAAGACGTGCGATCGCAGTTCTGGTGACCATGGCCTTCGCCGTCGCCACCGTGCTGCTCGCCGGCGGGATCACGCCGACCCCGGCCGCGGCGCTGCCGCTCCCCACCGAGGACCCGTTCTACCAACCCCCCGAAGCGTTCGACGCACAGGAGCCGGGCACCATTCTCCGGTCCCGCGAGGTACGGCTGGCCGTGGCGACGCTGCTGCCGCTGAATGTGCGCTCCTGGCAGTTGCTTTACCGCACCACCGATCTCAACGAACAACCAACGGTCGCCGTCACCACGGTGATCCTGCCCGCGGGCGCGGACCCGAATCGCTCGCGCCCCTTGGTTTCGCTGCAGTTCTACTACGACAGCGCGAGCAACAACTGCTCGCCATCCTTTGTGCTGCAACAGGGTTCGGGCCTGCCAGGACTCGAAGGCATCCACTCCCAGAGCGAGCTGATCGCCATCGCGGCACTGATCAGCCAGGGCTGGGCGATCTCGGTCCCGGACTACGAGGGCCTCAACGGCCACCTGACCGTGCCGCGGGAACCCGGCTACATGACCCTCGACGGCATCCGTGCCGCCCAACGCTTCCAACCGCTCGGCCTCGACGGCGCGAACACACCGGTCGCGATGTGGGGCTACTCCGGCGGCGGCATGGGTTCGGGCTGGGCGGCCGAAATGCAGCCGACCTACGCGCCGGAGCTGAACGTCAAGGGCATCGCCCTCGGCGCGCCGACCTCGGATGTGGTGTCGCTGCTGCACGTCAACGGCTCGATGTTCTCCTCGTTGATCGGCATCGGCATCTCGTCGCTGCGCAACGCCTACCCGAAGTTCAAGGAGGCGAGCGACCGATACCTGACCGCCGAGGGCAAAGCGCTGATGGACCGGACCAACCAGCAGTGCCTGCCGCGCAACGCACTCAGCCAGATGTTCATCGACTACGGCCGCATGCTGACCATCCCGATCCCGGACTTCCTGCAGGTGCCCGAGATCAAGGAGGCCTTCGAATCGACGGTGCTCGGCCGCAACATCCCCACCGCGCCGATCTTCCTCTACCAAGGCGTCTTCGACGAAGCCGTGCCGGTGTGGACCAACGACCGACTGTCCCAACAGTGGTGTGCCGGTGGCGCTTCCGTGAGCTACAAGCGCGACCATCTCAGTGAGCACCTGACCCTGCCTTCACTCGGCATGGCCGACACGCTCAACTGGCTGAAATCCCGTCTGGCACCGCAGGCACCCGACCAATTCGGTTGCCGCACCGAGAATGTCGTGTCCATGCTGGCCGACTTCAACGCGCTGCTCACCCAAATCGAGATCAACCTGAACGCCACCTTCGGCGCATTGGGCTTCCCGATCGGACCCCGCGAGCGGTAAAGCCCGCGGACAGCCGCCCCTCGACCGACGTCGGCCCGGTCGAGGGGCGGTCTTGTCTGTTCCGCTGCGATTAGTTCCGGCCTCCCGCATCGTCTGCATAGGTACATCACCCACCCCGGCAGGGAGGACCGCCATGCAGAAAATCGTCACCAACCTCTGGTACGACACGGAGGCCAAGGAGGCCGCCGAGTTCTACTGTTCGCTGTTCGCCGACTCCAAGATCACCGACATCCAGCACTACACCGAGGCCAGCGGCCGCCCTGCCGACCTGGCGGTCACCGTCGACTTCGAGCTGAACGGCCAGAAGTTCACCGCCATCAACGGCGGCGGTGAATACAACTACACCCACGCCATGTCGCTGCTGGTCAACTGTGACGACCAGGAGGAGGTCGACCGCCTCTGGTCGGCACTGCTCGCCGACGGTGGCAAGGAGATCGAATGTGGTTGGCTGAACGACAAATACGGCGTGCCGTGGCAGATCTGGCCGACCGAAGCCTACGAGCTGGTCAGCGGCGACGACCGGGAAGCCGTCAACCGCGCGATGAAGGCGATGTTCGGCATGAAGAAGATCGTGCTGCAGGCGATGCGCGACGCCTACGACGGAAAGACGGACCCCGCCTGAGTTGTCCCCCTTCTCCGCATCGGATCCAGTGGTCACCTGCTACAAGCCGGTGACCACTGATCGCGGGTGGACTTGGACATTCCTCCGGTCATCGGGCGACCCACTGGGGCAACGGGTACTGTCGGCGTGGAAAATTTCACACGCCAACGGGGGCTCGCACCAGCGGGCTGAGAGGACGGCTAGGGCCGTCGACCGTATGAACCTGACCGGGTAATGCCGGCGTAGGGAGGAAATACCATGGCAAAAGCCGCTGCGTCCGAGACCGTCGATACGGTCACCACCGGGCCGATCGAAGGCAGTGTCAAGCACTACACCGAGGTCGACGGGCTGCGGATTCCGGTCCGTCGGATCAACATGACCAACGGTGAGCATTTCGACGTCTACGACACCTCGGGGCCGTACACCGATGACACCGCGGTCATCGACCTGGAGGGTGGGCTGCCGAAACTGCGCGACACCTGGGCCAAGCCCGAGGTGGACGGTCCACCGACCCAGCTGGCCTGGGCACGGCAGGGCATCATCACACCGGAGATGCGCTTCATCGCCGCTCGCGAAGGCGTCTCGCCCGAGCTGGTTCGCGACGAGGTCGCCGCAGGTCGCGCCGTGATCCCCGCCAACCACAAGCATCCGGAGCTGGAGCCGACCATCATCGGCAAGAAGTTCCTGGTGAAGATCAACGCGAACATCGGCAACTCGGCCGTCTCGTCCTCCATCGCCGAGGAGGTGGAGAAGATGGTGTGGGCCACCCGCTGGGGCGCCGACACCATCATGGACCTGTCGACCGGCAAGAACATCCACGAGACCCGCGAGTGGATTCTGCGCAACTCCCCCGTCCCGGTCGGCACCGTGCCGATCTACCAGGCGCTGGAGAAGGTGAACGGCGATCCGACCCAGCTCACCTGGGAGATCTACCGCGAGACCATCCTCGAACAGTGCGAGCAGGGGGTGGACTACATGACCGTGCACGCGGGCGTGCTGCTCCGCTACATCCCGCTGACCGCCAAGCGGGTCACCGGGATCGTCTCGCGCGGCGGATCCATCATGGCCGCTTGGTGTTTGGCGCATCACCAGGAATCGTTCCTCTACACCCGCTTCGCCGAGCTGTGCGAGATCCTCGCCCGCTACGACGTGACCTTCTCCCTCGGTGACGGGCTGCGCCCCGGTTCCATCGCCGACGCCAACGACGAGGCACAGTTCGCCGAACTGCGCACCCTGGGCGAGCTGACGAAGATCGCGAAATCCCATGGCGTGCAGGTGATGATCGAGGGGCCTGGCCACGTGCCGATGCACAAGATCGTGGAGAACGTGCGGCTGGAGGAGGAGCTGTGCGAGGAGGCGCCGTTCTACACCCTCGGCCCGCTCGCCACCGATATCGCGCCCGCCTACGACCACATCACCTCGGCCATCGGTGCGGCGATCATCGCGCAGGCGGGCACGGCGATGCTCTGCTACGTCACGCCGAAGGAACATCTCGGCCTGCCCAATCGGGATGACGTCAAGGTCGGCGTGATCACCTACAAGATCGCCGCGCACGCCGCCGATCTGGCCAAGGGACATCCGCACGCGCAGGACCGGGACAACGAATTGTCCAAGGCGCGTTTCGAATTCCGCTGGCGCGATCAGTTCGCGCTCTCGCTGGATCCGGATACCGCCCGCGAGTACCACGACGAGACGCTGCCCGCGGAGCCCGCCAAGACGGCGCACTTCTGCTCCATGTGCGGGCCGAAGTTCTGCTCGATGCGGATCTCGGCGGATGTGCGCGAGTACGCCGCGCGCAACCAGTTGACCGACGTGGAAGCGATCGAGGCGGGGATGGCCGAGAAGTCGGCCGAGTTCGTCGACCACGGGAAAGCCGTTTACCTGCCGGTGGTTTCGTAGTTTTCGAGAATCGGTTCCCGCGCACTCATGGTGCGCGGGAACCACTTTCAGCCGCGCCGCATGATGTCGAGCAGCGACTCGAGGTGATCGGCGGGGACGACCTCCATGAGTTCGCCCGCACCCTGGATGGTGGCGGCGATGTCCACCGTGATTCGGTTGCGCCACCAGTAGATTGCGCGGCTGATCGGCCGCACCTCGGCTTCACCCGCGACCAATAGTTGGGCGAGCAGGCTTGTTCCGGCGAACACGGTTGGCCCGGTGATCGGGTGGATGAGCAGGTGGGTGTGGCCAGGGATGACCAGCAACGCGCCCCAGGGCCCGACTACCGGATAGTCGTCCAGCCAGCGCACGTGCGCGGTGACGAAATCCGAAGCCCCATAGAGCATCTGGATGTCCACGTCATCCATGCCATCGATCTCGGCGGCCATCAGATCGAGACCCCCGTCGGCGCGCGTATTCCCCTCCGCGATCTCGAACAGCTCGGATTCCTTGGCACCCCACGCCTGTGCCTGGGCATAGGTCACCGGCGTCATGATGTCGCCGAAGTCGACAAGCACCCGCTGCAACAACCCCGGCGCCACCAACCGGCGCACATCATTGATCAGCCCGCTGGTGCGCGCCGAGCAGAGCCGCGTCCGCAGCAGGGGCCGCACGAACGCCAGCCGCGACAGCTCGAAGTGATCGGCAACCAGATCCGCGATCTGCATGTCCAGCCGGTCCCCGACGATCGTCGCCCACAGTTGCCGCGGCGCCCGCGCCACTCGACGCTCCAACCGCGTACACGGCACCACCACGCGAAAAGACCCGCGCCCGGAGAACACGAACTCGTCCCCCGACTCCACACACCCATACCCATGCCGCAACGCCACCTCGTTGACCAGCAACTTCAGCAACCCCGCCGACGACTCACGCATGGCCCCTCGCTCTCGCCGAATCCAGCATCTCCAGTGTATCGAACATATGTTCGAGAGCAATCGGCTCGGGTTCCAGCGGGTTCGTGACGAAAAGGCACATCTGCCACCGCGACACGGCATCGGTCACTAACGTCCACCGATGAGTGGCGAGCTCGGAGGAGGTCTACTCGGTCATGAGGAAACTTATCTACGGCATCGGTGTGTCCATGGACGGCTACATCAACGACCGCGACGGCAGCATCGACTGGACCGACCCGGATGACGAACTGCACCAGTTCCACAACGACCGTTACCGCCAGATCGAGATCTCGCTGCACGGCCGCCGCCTGTACGAATTGATGGCCGAGCACTGGCCGCACGTGTCCGAGGATGCGCCGCCGATCCAGCGCGAGTTCAGCGAGCTCTGGACCGCGAAGCCGAAGTTCGTCTTCTCCAGGACGCTCACCGAGGTCAAGTGGAACAGCACGCTGGTCAGCGAGAACGCCGTCGAGGAGGTCCGCAGGCTCAAGGCAGCCGGTGACGGCGTCATGGAGGTCGGCGGCGCGAGCCTCGCGGCCTCGCTGATACCGCATGGGCTCATCGACGAGTACCAGATGTTCATCGTGCCCGTTGCACTCGGCGGCGGCACACCGTTCTTTCCGTTGCTGGACAAGCGCATCCGGCTCCGATTGGCCGAGACGCGGCAGTTCGACACCGCGCTGATGCTGCGCTACCTCGTCGACTGAATCCGGTTCGGTGCCCCAGGCGGGAGTCGAACCCGCTCCAGGCCGCTTTAGAGGCGGCTGCTCGGCCGTCGAGCTTCTGGGGCCGATCGGGGGTGACCGGCACGCTGCCGGCCACCCCATGATGACCGATCAGGCTGCGTCCGGATCGTCGATCCGGTCGCGCAGTTCAGCGTTCGCGATCGCGGCCCTGGCGGCTCGGTACTCCTCGGCCGTCAGGGATCGCCCGAGCTCGTCGAGCGTCCGCAGCACGAACCGTTGCGTGACGACGCGGCGGTTCAGCACGTCGAGCGCGGCGGCTTGCCGCCACACCTTGCGCTGCAGCCAGCGGGTGGCCGTTGGCAGGTCCCCGACGAGTTGGGCGCGCAGCGCGTCCCGCTCGGCGGCGAGCTCGACGAGCTGGGCGCGCAAATCGCTCAGCTAAGTATCGATGGAATCAGTCATGTTCTCACCTCCCCTCGTTCAGTGCAGGCGAGAGGGAGGTCGGCGACCAGCCGACGGGCGGCTGGTTCGAACGCGGCGGCGGTCAGCGCACCGTCGAGATCGGGCTCGTTGACTCTGACCAGCCGGTGACCGGCCGCAGCACCATCCGTGCACAGCCAACCGAGAGACAGCTCGTCAGGTGCGGCGAGCACCACCAACACGTTCGAGGTGGTGTGCCAGTCGACGACCAAGTCGGGATGCGCGATGGCGAAGTCGAGCGCGGCATGTGCCGCCTGGGCAACCTGTATCCCTGGCGCCAGATCGGCGCGGGTCACCAGGTAGAGGCGGCGGGGAGGAACCTAACGGTGTGGCATGAGTTCAATGGTAGCCCAAACCGGCCATCGTGCCGAGCCCCCCGATTCGGGGGCTTCAGTCCGCTCCGATCTCCGAAACGCAAGCGGCAGTGGGGAACTGGGGCGAAATATGACGATCGTATGAATCCTCCGTGCCAAATCCATTCCGAATGGCAGCATCTGGGTAGCCCCCACTGCCGATCGGGGGTGCGGATCTCGAAGGAGCCTCGATGAAGATGTCTTACGTCGCAGCCGCCGGCCTCTTGCTAGCCGGTGTCGTCGGTACGGTGCCCAATGCTGGTCCGGCCCAAGCAGATAGCTTGTCACAAGCGGACATTGATCACGTACTGGAGTTACACAACACCAAACGAGCCCAACACCACGCTCCGGCGCTGACATGGAGCGCCGAGGCCGCCGACTTCGCCCAGAAATGGGCGAACCGGTGCGAGTTCGAACATTCGCCGGACCGCAAGTACGGAGAGAACATCGCCTGGGGCTACCGCTCCTGGGACGAGGTGATGAAGGGGTGGGTCGACGACGAGGAACCCAAATACGACTACGACGCCGGCGAATTCTCCCCCGAGACCGGCCATTTCACACAGGTCGTATGGAAGGCAACCACCCAGATCGGCGTCGCCGTCGCCCAATGCCCCGACGGCCCGTTCTACGTGGCCGAATACTCACCCCCTGGCAACGTCCAAGGCCAGTTCAAGAAGAACGTCCTCCCCAAGTAACGACCCACTCACCACCGGGCTGACCGACCCCACTCGCACTTCGGCTCCCGGTGACTGTCGGGTGCGGCCAGGCCGAAAGTCTGGCCGTCAACCCGACCTCTAAGATCGACGGCAGCGAAGGGCGGGATATGCAGCGGCACATCGAGTTCGAACGACTACACAACTTTCGCGACCTCGGCGGCTACACCGCCGCCGACGGCCGAACGATCGCATGGGGCCGACTGTACCGATCCGACTCGCTAGGCAAGCTACGCGGCTCCGATTGGGACCGCTTCCTGGAGCTGGGTATCCGAACAGTCATCGACCTGCGCTATCCGTCAGAGATCGCGTCCAGAGGTGCGGTGCCGGAGCCGGAGCGGTTCACCTACGCCAACTTCAGCATCGAACACCGCCCCTACGACCAGGCGGCGATCGACCCCGCCGTCGACCCGTGGCGCTACCTCGCCGACAGATTCGCCGAGGTCGCCTCCGACGGTGTCGAAGAGATCCGCCAGGTGTTCGAAACTGTCGCCGACAGCGATGGACCGACGGTATTCCATTGCGCCGCAGGCAAAGACCGCACCGGCTTCATCGCAGCCATGGTGCTGTCCGCCCTCGACATCTCCGAAGACCAGATCCTGACCGACTTCGCCCTCACCGAACTCGCGACAGCACAGCTCATCGCCGAGTGGAAGGCCGCGAACCCGAACCGCGAACTCACCTGGCCCGGCTACGGCCGCGCCCCCGCCGCCGTCATGCGACTCGTCCTCGAAGACCTCACGGCAACCCACGAATCCACCTCGCGGTACCTCACCCGGAATGTCGGAATCGACCAGAAGGTCCTCGATCGGCTACGCGACCAGCTGTTGATCACCGGATAACCTTGCCCCGATGTACGTTCCGTGTTCGGTATTTCGGCGGACGCCGCTGGAGCGGGTCGACCAGGAGCTCGCGTGGTTGCCCGGTTTGCCGACTTGCCGGATGTGTTGGGGGCGTAGGATTTTCGGGGTTGTCTCCGTATGTGCACTGTTGTAGGTTCAACCGCCAGCACGGGGCTTTGCGTTTCAGCGGGCCCGGCTCGGAGAGGGAGTACCCGAGACAATGAACATCAAGCTTGCCGTTGCTGCCACGTTCGCCGTGTGTGCGGCTGCCGTCTGTAGCGCCGCGCCAGCGTCTGCCTTCCCGGTCAATTGGGGTGCTATTTCGTTTTCGCCGGCGTCCGGAAGGCTCGGCTACGCAACCAATTTCCCGAGCGAGGATGCCGCTGTTCAAACAGCGAAGGCGAATTGCACGGGTGCGATCCACAGCGCGGGCTCCGGCAACTACGCGGCCGGCGATTGCGTCACCCCGGTGACGTTCACAGAAGGATGTGCCGCGGTCGCGGAGAGCAATCTCATTTGGGTCAAAGTCCGCATCATGGGCTTCGGCAAGGGCGCAACGCCCGAGGAAGCGGAGCGCAACGCCGTCGCCGACGTGAACCGCGTTGCCCCTGGCACTGGAAGTGCAGGCGCGACAATCGCGCTCCGGATCTGCAACCGGCCCACTGACTGACCGACGCGCCCTCGCACCCCGGGCGGTTGACAGCCCACGAGTGGCACATGGCTGTGGCGAATCGCGAGAAGAGCTCTCCATGGTGTGCCACTCGTGGAAATCGTTCAGTGAGAGCCGGTGATGCGGAACCCTTTGGGCACCAAAAGCACTGCGATGACGGCGACGGTCGCGACGAGGGCGGCTGAGACGTAGGAGGTGGTGGTGAGGGCGACGTCGAAGGCGTGGCGGGCGGCCTCGAGGACTTGATCTCGGGTGGCGTTGTCCAGGCGGCCTGCCACATCGACGGCGCCGCCGATGGATTCCCTTGCGTCGTCGAGGTTTTCGCCATGCAGTGGGAGTCGATCCATGTTCTCGGTGAAGATGCGGGCGTGGATACTGCCGAGCAGGGCAACACCGAGGCCGATGCCTAGTTCGTAGTTGGTCTCCGAGACGGCACCCGCTTGTCCTGCGCGTTCCGGCGGGACGGCGGAGACGAGGACTGCGGCGGCCGCGGTGATCGCGAGGCCGTCGCCGATGCCGAAGGACGCGAGGACCAGCGCGATGACCGGGTAGGTGGTCGGCTCCGGGCTCAGTGCCAGCACGAGGAACCCGAGCGCGAGTGCGCCGAGGCCGATGGCGAGCACGGCGCGGACACCTAGGCGCTGCATCAATGCCGGTGTGGCGAGCGAGGCGACCAGCAGTGTCAATGCCGAAGGGAGCGTGCGCAAGCCGGCCTCGGAGGGCGAATAGCCGTGGACGTACTGCAACCACAGCGAGATCAGGAACAGCGCGGCGCCGATGGCGAGCATCGCGAGCAGGGTGGCGAGGGCGGCGGCGGTGAAGGCGCCGTTGCGGAACAGTCGCACGTCGAGAAGCGGGTCGTCGGCGACGAGTTGGCGGCGGGCGAACCACGCCAGCAGCAGCACGCCGAGCGCAAGCACGGTCCAGTCGATCGGTGCGGCGGAACCTTTGGCGACGTGCTTGATTCCCCATGCCACGCTGACGATTCCGGCGATGGACAGCACAGCGGCCAGCCAGTCGAGCGAACCGGATTGCGGTGCACGATATTCCGGCAACAGCCAGGCGCCGACCGCGACGGTGAGCACAACGATCGGAACGTTCAACCAGAACGCCGACGCCCAGCCGAACTGCTCGACGAGCACGCCGCCGACGATCGGCCCGATCGTCGCGCCGGCCCCCGCCACGGCAGCCCAGATGCCGATGGCGAGGGTGCGCTCGCGCGCGTCGGTGAAGATGTTCCTGATCAGCGACAGCGTGGACGGCATCACCATGGCGCCGCCGATGGCGAGCAGCACCCGGCCCACGATCAGCTGCCATGAGCTCTGCGCCGTAGCCGCTACCACCGAGGCCACGCCGAAGAGCACAAAACCCGCGAGGAACAACAGCTTTCGGCCGATGCGATCACCGACCGCCCCCGTGGTGATCAGCAAACCGCCGAGCACCAGCCCGTAAACATCGATGATCCACAGCTGTTCCAGCTGCCCGACCTGAAGA
This sequence comes from Nocardia altamirensis NBRC 108246, assembly GCF_001612685.1. GTDB lineage: Bacteria > Actinomycetota > Actinomycetes > Mycobacteriales > Mycobacteriaceae > Nocardia > Nocardia altamirensis. Next base: position 52,175 of record NZ_BDAY01000053.1, on the reverse strand, counting down.
TCGGCGATCAGCGACGGCAGCGCGACGTTCAGGATCGTGGCATCCATCGCCACCAACAGCAGGCTGGCGCACAGCACGGCGAGCATCACCCACCGCACACTCCCGATCGTCGGCACCACTTCGGTGTCGTCACTCATCCCGGCAACCTCGCAGCCATACCCTCTCCTCGCTCGCCGAACCCTCCCGACTCAGCATTCACCGCCCGCTGGCAAACAACAAGTAACCGCGGCCGGGCACCGGCCGGTGCCGAGCCGGACTCAGACCACGTTCTGCTCGATCAGGCGGCGAGCGGCACGATCGGTGCGATCGACCTCACCGGTCACCAGACGATCTTGAAGAATGCCACGCAGGCCGGAAACCAAGAGCGTGGCAACGACTTCCGGGTCGTCGATGCCTGCCGCACGGAGGCCGTCGGCGAGGGCGGCGACGAAGGTGCCGATCGCCCCGGTGGCATAGTCGGCGTACGGGCTGTGCTCGGCGCAGGCCGCGCCGAGCACCTGCAGCATCACCCGGACGCTGATCTGCCCCTCGCCTGCGGTGTTGGACCGCCAGAAATCCCACAGGCGGGCCCGCAACGCCGCGGCGTCCGCGATGTCGGCAAACACCGCAGCCAGCTCGGGCCGCTGCGTCGCCAACGCCTGGACCAGCAGTTCTTCCTTGGTCGTGAAGTAGTGGATCAGCATCCGTGAGCTGGTGCCGAGCTCGGCGGCGAGCGGGCGCAGCGACAGCTCCGCCAGGCCGTGGTCGGCGATATAGCGCACGACGGCGGCGAGCAGGTCGGCGCGTTTGGCGTGATCGAGGGGGCGAGCCATGAGTTGACTGTAGCGACCGCTACAGGTATTCATGACATCGTGACTGTAACAATCGCTTCAGAAATTCCGGACTCCGTCGTCGTCACCGGCTACGCGGCCACCACCTCGCTGGCCGACGACATGGACGAGACCTGGTCCGAGCTGCTGCGCGGACGCAGCGGAATCGGCGAACTGACAGACGATTTCGTCACCGAGTACCGGCTCCCGGTGCGCATCGGCGGCAAGCTGAAGTCGCATCCCGGCGCGCAGCTGACCCGGATCCAGCAGCGCAGGCTGTCCTACGTCGAACAGGTCGCGCTGGTGCTCGGCCGTGCGGTATGGCGCCATGCGGGCACCCCCGAACTGGACGGCGAGCGGCTCGCCGTCGCCATCGGCACCGGACTCGGCGGCGGCGACGCGCTGATCGACGCGGTCGACGCGATGCGAGCCCAGGGGTACCGCAAGGTGTCACCGCTGTCGGTGCCGATGGTGATGCCGAACGGCCCCGCCGCCACCGTCGGCCTCGAAATCGGCGCCAAGGCCGGTGTTTTCGCGCCGGTGTCGGCGTGCTCGTCGGGCTCGGAGGCGATCGCGCACGCCTGGCGGCTGATCCGGACCGGCGAGGCCGACGTCGTGGTGACCGGCGGCGTCGAGGGCCACATCCACGCGGTGCCCATCGCGAGCTTCGCCATGATGCGCGCGATGAGCACCCGCAACGACGAACCGGAGCGGGCCTCGCGGCCGTTCGATCGCGACAGGGACGGCTTCGTGTTCGGCGAAGCGGGCGCGCTCATGGTCCTCGAATCCGAGCGGCACGCCAAGGCCCGCGGCGCGACGATCCACGGCAGGGTGCTCGGCGCGGGCATCACCTCCGACGCCTATCACATCGTCGCCTCCGAACCCGAGGGCATCGGCGCGGCCCGGGCCATGCGTAAGGCGATCCAGACTGCGGGCCTTCAGGTTTCGGATATCCAGCACATCAACGCGCACGCGACGTCCACCTCGATCGGCGATGCCTCCGAGGCCAACGCGATCGCGGCCCTCGCCCCGGACGCCTCGGTCTATGCGCCGAAATCCGCACTGGGACATTCGATCGGCGCGGTCGGCGCGCTGGAGTCGCTCGTGACGATGCTGACGCTGCGCGACCAAATCGTGCCGCCCACCCTGAATCTCGACAACCGCGATCCGGAGATCGACCTCGACATCGTCACCGGCGCACCGCGCCGACAGCGCATCGACTACGCGCTGAACAATTCGTTCGGCTTCGGCGGCCACAATGTGGCGCTCGCGTTCGGCCGAGCCTGAGCACCACAGACCCCCCGCCACGCCCGCACCCGTCATCTGATTTCGTGAGGACATGGGTAACGCACCGGGCACACCACCGTCAGCCGCAGGCGCGCCGTCGACGGCGCCCGAATCCGGCCCGAAGACCGAGGACAGTGGACCGACCGCCTTCTACCTGCCGGATCCGGCAGACCCGCAACGGTTTCTCTCGACCGAACTCACCAGGGGTCCGTGGTCGCCCGACGCACAGCACGCAGGCCCGCCCTCCGCGCTGCTCGGTTACGCGATCGAGCGCTGCGAACCACGCGAGGGTTTCCAGGTCGGCCGGGTCGCGGTGGAAATCTTGGGCCCGGTCCCGCTGGCGCCGCTGACCGTACAGACCCGCGTCGCCCGTTCCGGTCGCAGCGTCGAACTGATCCAGGCGACGCTGTCCACGGATCGCGGCCCCGTGATGCAGGCCAACGCTTGGCGTTTCAAGCGCGCCGATCCGGAACTCGCACTCACCGAACAGATTCTGCCGACCGGCACCCGCCCCGGCATCGAGCACGCGCACGGCTCGACGCCGTTCCCGTCGACCCAGCCGGTCGGGTTCCACACCGGCATCGAATACCGTTTCATCACTGGATCTTTCGTCGATCCGGGCCCGGCGATCTGCTGGATCCGCCTGAAATACCCGATCGTCGCAGGCACCGACCCGAGCCCGCTGGAACGCACGCTCGCGGCGGCCGACTCCGGCAACGGCGTCAGCGCGGTGCTCGATTGGAGCAGCTACCTTTTCATCAACACCGATCTCACGGTGACCCTGCACCGCCAACCCGTTGGCGAATGGGTGTGCCTGGACGCGGTCACCTATCCCCAGCCGCACGGCATCGGCCTGGCCGAGTCCGCCCTCTTCGATGAAAAAGGTCCACTCGGCCGCAGCACCCAAACCTTGTACCTGGCCAACCGCTGACCCGATTCCTAGTGGCGCCGCTCCCAGCGCCACGCGAACTCACCCGCCGCGGGCGGCGGACCCGGCAGGTCACCGTGTGCGGCAAGACCGGCAACAAGCATGGCGAGCACGCGACGGCGTAATTCCGTGCTGCGCGTGGGATTCGGCAATGTGATCGCCGCGCACGACTCCAGGATCAGGGCGAGATCCTGCGCATTCACCTCGGGCCGCAACCGTCCGGTGGCGTGTGCGCGGCGGACGATCTCCTCGGTCACCTCGGCCGAATGCAGGACATCGGGCAGGAAGGACTCGTCCGGTGTGAACGTGCCTGCCAGATGAACCGTCAGCGAGTGCACGTCGGCGTCGACGATTCGGGAAAGGAAGTCGACCAGCGCCTGCCACCCATCCGAATCTTCCAGCGCCGCATCGGCTTCCAGGTTGTACCTGCGGAGACCGTCCTGGCACAGCGTGCGAAGCAGATCCTCCTTGCTCGGATAGCGGCGGTAGAGCGCACTGATCCCGACGCCCGCGCGTTCCGCGACGGCGGCGATCGGCGCGTTGGCATCGGCCAGGAAGACGGCGCGGGCGGCGTCCAGGATGAGGCCATCGTTACGCGCCGCCTGCGCCTTGCGACCGGGCAGGGCCTTCTGAGCTGGGATATCGGATGTCTTCGCCATGAATCGAGGATAGCACTTGAAACGGAATGATCCGTTCTGCTACGGTTTCAAACAGAACGAAGCATTCCGTTTCAAAAAGGAGCAACCCGATGACCACCATCACCCCCTTCCGCATCAACGTCGACCAGGCCGACCTCGACGACCTGCAGGATCGACTGGCGCGCACCAGGTGGGCGGATCAGATCCCGGGCTCGGGCGACACCTACGGCGTGAGCGTGGACCGGGTGCGGCACCTGGTGAACTACTGGCGCGACGGCTTCGACTGGCGCGAGGTCGAGGCGAAGCTCAACGCGTACCCGCAGTTCACAACTGAGATCGATGGGCAAAACATCCACTTCCTGCACGTGAAGTCCGACCGGGACAATGCCTTTCCGCTGATCCTCACGCACGGCTGGCCCGGCACCTTCGTCGAGTTCCTCGGCGTGATCGCACCACTCACGGCGGCGGGCTACGACCTGGTGATCCCCTCGGTGCCGGGGTACGGATTCTCCGGCACGACCACGGATGCCGGCTGGAACGACACCAGGATCGCCAAGGCATGGGCGGAACTGATGAGCAGGCTCGGCTACGAGAAGTACGGCGCCGTCGGCAACGACGGCGGTGCGCAGATCTCTCCCGAACTCGGCAGGGTGGATCCGGAACACGTGGTGGCCGTGCAGGTTTCGCAGGTGTACGCATTCCCCACCGGCGACCCGGCCGAGCTGGCCGACCTCACCGACGAGGAGGCGCAGTCACTGGCGACGCTCGATTGGTTCGTCAAGAACAAGATGGGCTTCAACATCCTGCAGTCCCAGCAGCCGCAGACCCTGGCCCACGCCATCATGGATTCGCCAGCGGGCCTGGTCGGCTGGAACGGCCAGCTGCTCGGACCCGACCTGGACGACGACTTCGTCCTGACCAACATCGCGATCCACTGGCTCACCGGCACGGCGGGCTCCGCGATTCGGCACTACTTCGAGAAGAGCCGGGCCGAGCAGCCGACCGGGCCGACCACGGTCCCGCTCGCATTGTCCGGGTCGGTCGGCGACTTCCACGGCATCCGCCGGTTCGCGGACCGGGATCACAGCAACATCGTGTCGTGGCGGACCCACGAGGTGTACACCCACTACCTGCACCACGTCGCGCCCGAGTTGATGGCGGACGAGATCACCGAGTTCTTCGGACAGTACCGGTAGTCGGCGGGCAGCCCTGGAGGCCGCGCATCCTTCCCAACTCCGGGGAGGAAGCGCGGCCTTCATGCGTTCCCACCGCCCTAAGCTGCGAAAACAGAAAGTTTCAGACTCCTATTGAAACGGAATGATCCGTTCTGATAGAGTTTCAAACAGAACGAGACATTCCGTTTCAAGAGGAGATCGACATGACCGCCATCCGCCCCTTCCGCATCGACGTCCCCCAGCAGCAGCTCGATGATCTGGCCGACCGGCTGCGCCGTGCCCTGTGGCCGGACGAGCTGCCCGGCGTCGGCGACTCCTACGGCGTGCCGAAGGGGCGCGTGCAGGCCCTCGCCGAGTACTGGCTGGACAGCTTCGATTGGCGGGCGCTCGAGGCGCGGTTGAACGCTTACCCGCAGTTCACCACGGAGATCGACGGCGAGGAGATCTACTTCCTGCACGTCCGCTCGGAGCGCGAGGACGCGACCCCGGTGATCCTGACGCACGGCTGGCCCGGCTCGGTGCTGGAATTCCTCGACATCATCGGCCCGCTCACCGCGCCTGCCTCGGCGGACGACCCGGCGTTCCACGTGGTGATCCCCGGCCTGCCCGGCGTCGGCTTCGGCGGCCCGACGCACAGCACCGGCTGGGACATGCATCGCGTCGCCAAGGCCTGGCTCGAGCTGATGACCAGGCTCGGCTACCAGCGCTTCGGTGCGATCGGCAACGACGGCGGCTCGATGGCCTCCCCCGAGATCGGCCGCCTTGCCCCCGACCGGGTGGTGGGTGTCCATGTGACGCAACTGTTCTCGTTCCCGTCCGGCGACCCGGCCGAGTTCGTCGACCTGTCCGCCGAGGACATGGCGGCCCTTGGCCACCTGCAGTGGTTCCAGGACAACAAGATGGCCTTCAACATCTTCTGCTCGCAGCAACCGCAGACGCTCGCCTATGCGCTCACCGACTCCCCGGTCGGCCTGTTGGGTTGGAACGCACAGCTTTTCGGTGAAAGCCTGGACCCGGATTTCGTCATCGGCAATGTCGCCCTCTACTGGCTGACCGGCACCGCAGCCTCCGCGGTCCGGTACTACTACGAGTCGGCGCACAGCACCGAAGCACCCGAGGGCCCGACCACGACACCCACCGCGGTGGCCCTGTTCAAGGGTGATTTCCAGACCATTCGCCGGTTCGCCGACCGCGACCACAAGAACATCGTCCGGTGGAACTCCTACGATCCGGGTCTGCCCACCGGCGGCCCGAACGACGCGTCCGGGCATTACGCCGCGCACCAGGCGCCGAAGCTCTACGTCGGCGATATCCGGGAGTTCTTCGCCCAGCTCGACTGAGGCTGCCAAGCGCAGGAAACGGCCCGCATCCAGCCACCGGATGCGGGCCGTTCGCATGCTCCGGACACCCGAGACAGTCTCTTATGTCATCGAGACGCACGGCCATGGTTCGTCTCGCTCTCCGCTGTTGTACTTAATTCATCAACAGCACAACAGCTTTCGACAAGGAGAGAAACACCATGAAAATCGCAGTCTTCGGAGCCACGAGCACGGTCGGTCGCCTGGTCGTCGAGCAGGCCCTCGCCGAGGGGCACGAGGTCACCGCTTTCACCCGCAGTGCGGCAAGCATCGGACAGCGGCACGAGCGGCTGCATGTCGTGGAAGGCGATGTGCTGGACACGCATTCGGTGGAACGGGCGGTGACAGGACAGGACGCGGTGCTCGTCTCGCTCGGCGCAGGCCGCAAGGGCGTGATCCGGGCCGAGGGCACCCGTGCGGTGATCGAGGCGATGAACCGGGCCGGGGTGAAGCGGCTGATCGTGCAGACGACCCTCGGGGTCGGCGACAGCAAGCCCAACCTGAACTTCGTGTGGAAGTACTTGATGTTCGGGATGCTGCTGCGGGCGGCCTACGCCGACCACGAACTGCAGGAGGTGTACGTCCAGGCCAGCGACCTGGACTGGACCATCGTGCGGCCGAGCGCCTTCACCGACGGACCGCGCACCCGCGCCTTCCGCCGCGGCTTCCCCGGCGACGAAAAGGGCCTGTCGCTGAAGATCTCCCGCGCCGACATCGCCGACTTCATGCTCGAACAGCTGAACGACACGACCTACCTCCGCAAGGCCCCCGGCATCTCCAACTAGGCGCCGGCCGTGTCACGGCACCAGCCGGACCGACCCCCGCGACCCACGCCCCGAACTCGGGTGCGTGGGTCGCTGTCGTTGCGGCGGTGCGTCAGACGTGCTCGTGCAGCACGCCCCAGGCAGGGAACGGATCCGCGTATTCGGCCCACGCGAGTGGGCCAGCGGCGAATTCCGCATCCGTGAGCAGCGCGCCGTCGAGCAATCCGCGCACCCGGTCCCGGTCGAGCTTGATGCCGATGAAGACAAGCTCTTGCCCGGCAGGCACTTCCAGCGACGACCACCACGCGGCGGGCTCGAAGACCAGGTTCGGCCCGGCCTGCGACCAGATGGCGGCCAGCTCGGCCCGGCTGGCGATCCAGCAGAAACCCTTGCTGCGCAACAACCCTCGCAGTTCGCCGAGCGCCGCGGCCAGGCGCTGCGGATGGAACGGACGATCGGCCGTGTAGGTGAGGCTGCGAATGCCGTACTCCTCGGTCTCGGGCGTATGCCCGCCTGCCAGTTCCTCCGCCCAGCCCGCCGCCTCGGCGGCGACCACCGGGTTGTAGCGCCCGGTGCCGAGCACCTCCGCCAATTCGACGACTCCGTTGGTGGTGCGCAACACCCGCGCCCGCGGATTGAGCCTGCGCACAGTCGCTTCCACCGCCCCCGCAGCCGCCGCACCGACCAGATCGGTCTTGTTCACCAGCAGCACATCGGCGAATTCCACCTGATCCACCAGCAAGTCGGCGATGGTGCGCGCATCGCCTTCGCCCGCTTGCAGATTCCGCTCGGCCAACGCCTGCCCCTTGGCTACTTCCGCGAGGAAGGTCGAGGCGTCGACCACCGTCACCATGGTGTCGAGACGTGCGATATCGCCGAGCTTGAACCCGTCTTCGAATTCCCAGTCGAAGGTCGCGGCGACCGGCATCGGCTCGGAAATGCCCGTCGACTCGATCACCAACTGATCGAACCGGCCCTCCCGTGCGAGCCTGCCCACCGCTTCGATCAGGTCCTCGCGCAGCGTGCAGCAGATGCAGCCGTTGGTCAGCTCGACCAGTTTTTCCTCGGTGCGGTCCAGATGCCCCTGTCCCGCGACGAGCGCGGCATCGATATTGACCTCGCTCATGTCGTTGACGATGACCGCGACCCTGCGGCCCTCCCGGTTGGCGAGGATGTGGTTGAGCAGCGTGGTCTTCCCCGCACCGAGGAAACCGGACAGCACGGTGACGGGAAGCAGGTCGGAGCTCAGTGGCGTCGTCATTCTTTAATGATAATGGTTTTCATTTAGGAGGGAGGCGCCGGGTTGCCGGTTGGCCATGGCCGCGCGGCCGGACGAACGTAGGGTCTGTGGTGTGAAACTCCTGCCATTGACCCCAGCGGGGCAGACTCCCGTCCGGGTGCTCACCATCGCCGGGACCGACTCCGGCGGCGGCGCCGGGATTCAGGCCGACACCCGCACCATCGCGCTCTGCGGGGCGCATGCCCTCGTCGCGGTCGCGGCGGTGACCGTGCAGAACTCGACGGGAGTCAGCGACTTCCACGAGATCCCGCCGCACATCGTGGCCGGCCAGGTGCGCTCCGTGACGACCGATATCGGAGTCGGCGCGGCCAAGACCGGCATGCTGGCCTCCACCGCCATCATCGAAGCGGTCGTCGATGTCTGCCGCGAGGTCGGCATCGGGCGCGACGGACAGATCCCGCTGATCGTCGACCCGGTGGCGGCCTCCATGCACGGCGACCCGCTGCTGCACGAGGAAGCGCTGGACGCGGTGCGGCACACCTTGATCCCGCTGGCCACCGTTGTCACGCCGAACCTCGACGAGGTCAGGCTGATCACCGGGATCGACGTCACCGACGACGCCTCCGCGCGCGAGGCCGCACGGGCACTGCACAAGCTCGGCCCGCAATGGGCGATCGTGAAGGGCGGACATCTCCGGTCCTCCGAGTACAGCACCGACCTGCTGTTCGACGGCGAAGAGTTCCTGGAATTCACCGCGCCGCGCATCAGCACCGGCAACGATCACGGCGGCGGCGACACCCTCGCCGCGGCGATCGCCTGCGCGCTGGCGAACGGGTACTCGGTGCCTGCGGCGGTGGAGTTCGCCAAGGAGTGGACCTACCGCTGCCTCGCCGCGTCCTACGACCTCGGCGCGGGGCACGGCCCGGTGTCACCACTGTGGCGGTTGCACGACAACTGAATTCGATCGCGCGTTCGGCGCCGCTGCGCGGGCCCATTTCTTGTCGGTGGGTCCTGAGACAATAAAGATGTCGCAAACGCAGTTGGCCGCAACGAAGCGGCACAGCAAGAACAGCGTCGTTCGAGTGGATGCGAGCACCGACCTCAGCGTCGTTTCAGTGTCGACCTGGCGACGCGGCGGTCGGTGGGGTTGCGCCGTTACTCGCCGGAGAAGGCAAGGCGCAGTGGCAGATCGGCATCGATGGTGATGCCGCTGAGCCTGGCGTTCGCTTGGGTGAGCGCCGAGATGGTCTCCGCGAGATAGGCGACGAACTTCTCGATCGGCATGGCATGCGGCTGCGCGCGATTCGCGCCGAGCCACCAGTCGGTGGCCGAGGCGACCGCGCCGAAGATCGAGTAGATGACGAGCTCGACCCCGTCCACCTCCACCGACTCGGCGCCGACGAGGTCGGCGAACAGATCCGCGGCCCGCTTGGCCGACTGCCGTGCGGATTGCAGCGCACGTTCGGAATCGTCGGACCGCTGCGCAAAGTGGCTGTGCAGCATGAACCGGAAGACGTTCGGGTGCTCCGACACCACGAGCACGTACTCGGCCGCGCCCCTGCGCACGAGCTCGCGCGCCGAATCGTTGGTCAGGTCGAAGCTGGAGATGATCTGCTCCCACAGCATGTCCTGCACCCGGTCGACGATGGCGTTGTAGAGGTCGGTCTTGTCCTCGAAATGCCGATAGAGCTTGGGTTTCGCCGCGCCGGCCTCCTTGGCGATATCGCCCATGCTGACCTCGGGGCCGAACGTGTCCAGCGCACGGAACGCCGCGTCGACGAACTCGGCGCGGACCTTCAGCCGGTGCTCACGCCACCGCTCGGTCCGTGCGTCGACGCGCTTGCGCGGTGCCTCGTCCAGTTTTCGCCCGCTGCGCATCACAATTCCGGATGCTACCTGCTACCAGCGGTACCGATGACCAGGTCCCGCCGTTGACATCGCCTGAGGCGTCGGACACACTCGGAAAAGTACACAGGACCGGCGGTATTGGATACATCCGGTTGGATCACCGCAGAGAGCTGGTGGGACGATGGCGTCCGCTATCCACACCCGGGTCTTGATCGTCGGCAGCGGCTTCTCCGGCCTCGGCATGGGCATTGCCCTCGACGCCGACGGCATCGACGACTACCTGATCGTGGAGAAGGCGGACGAGGTCGGCGGCACCTGGCGCGACAACACCTATCCCGGCTGCGCCTGCGACGTGCCGACCCTCCTGTACTCGTATTCCTATGAGACACGGACGGATTGGCGCCGACTGTTCTCCGGGCAGCAGGAGATCCTCGACTACGTGCGCGACATCGCCGACAAGTACCGGCTCCGTTCGCGTATTCGCTTCGGCCAGCGGATCGATCGCGGGTACTGGGACGACGCCGAGCGACGCTGGCATGTGCACAGCGCCGACGGGCAGGAATACATCGCACAGTTTCTCGTGTCCGCCGTTGGGGCGCTGCACATCCCGAATATCCCCGACTTCCGCGGCATCGCCGATTTCACCGGCGCCACGTTCCACTCGGCCGAATGGGACCACCAGGTCGAGTTGACCGGCAAACGGGTCGCGGTGATCGGAACAGGCGCAAGCGCAGTGCAGTTCGTGCCGGAGATCGTCGGCGACGTAGCACAGCTGCTGGTGTTCCAGCGCACCCCGCCGTGGGTGCTGCCGCGCGCGGATGTGGAGTTCTCCCCGCGGTTCAAGCGCGCACTGCGCCGGATTCCCGGTCTGCGCTTCGTCTTACGCAACGCCCTGTACTGGGGCGCCGAAGTCGGCGGGTTCGCGATGAACTGGCGGCCGGACCTGCTGAAGGTGCTCGAGCGGATGGGCAGGAGCCAGATCGAGCGGCAGATCGCCGATCCGGTGCTGCGGGCGCAGGTGACGCCGGACTACCGAGCAGGCTGCAAGCGATTGCTCGGCTCGGACACCTACTACCCCGCGCTCGCCGACCCCAAGACCGAGCTGGTCACCGCCCACATCGACCGGATCACCCCGCACGGCATCGTCACCGCCGACGGCGTCGAGCACGCCGTCGATGTGATCATCTACGGCACCGGCTTTCGCGTCATCGACTCCTATCAGAACCTCGCCATCGTCGGCCGCGGCGGCGTCGACCTGGCCGCACAGTGGGCCCGCGACGGCGTGCAGGCGCATCGCGGCGTCACCGTCGCCGACATGCCCAACGCATTCTTCCTGCTCGGGCCGAACACCGGGCTTGGCCACAATTCGATCATCTTCATGATCGAGGCGCAGATTCACTATGTGCGGCAGGCGATTCGGCAGCTCAAAGCGCAGGGCGCGGTCGCGTTGGCGCCGCGCCGCGCGGCACAGGACCGGTTCAACGCCAAGCTGCAGCACGGCTTGGCGCGCTCGGTGTGGAACACCGGCGGCTGCCAGAGCTGGTACCTGGACGAGCACGGCAACAATCGCACGATGTGGTCCGGTTTCACCTGGCAGTACTGGCTGCAGACCAGACGGCTGAACCCGGCCGAGTACGAATTCTTCGGTCCGGCACCGAGTTCGGCGACGCGACGCCCGCCGGTGGCGAAAGATTTTCCGGCGCAGACCTTTCCGACCGCGAAAAGCAATGGCAAGCCGACTCCGGCAACTCAGTAACCGAGGATGTTCAATGAAGAACTTCACAGACAAAGTCGCCGTGATCACCGGGGCGGGCTCCGGCATCGGCCGGGCGCTCGCGCTGGAACTCGCCAGGCGCGGCGCGCAGCTCGCGCTGTCCGACGTGAACACCGAGTCGGTCGCCGACACCGCGGGCCGCTGCGAAAAGCTCGGCGCCACGGCCATTCCGTACGAGCTGGACGTCGCGCAGCGAGCCGCGGTGTACGCGCACGCCGAGGACGTGCGCGGCGAATTCGGGCGGGTGAACCTGGTGATCAACAATGCCGGAGTCGCCCTCGCCGCCGACGTCGAGGACATGGCGTGGGACGACTTCGACTGGCTGATGAACATCAACTTCTGGGGTGTTGCGCACGGCACCAAGGCCTTTCTGCCCGACCTCATCGCCTCGGGTGACGGGCACATCGTCAATGTGTCCTCGGTGTTCGGCCTGATCGGCGTGCCATCCCAAAGCGCGTACAACGCGGCCAAATTCGCGGTGCGCGGGTTCACCGAGGCGCTGCGACAGGAACTGCGCATCGCCAGGCATCCGGTGGGCGTCACCTGCGTGCACCCCGGCGGGGTGAAGACGAATATCGCGGTGAACGCGCGCGGCATCGCCGACGACGTCGACATCGAGGCGGTGCGCCGCGGCTTCGACACGTTCACACTGACCCGCCCCGAGGCGGCAGCGAAGATCATTCTGCGCGGCGTGCAGCGCAACAGCGCCAGGGTGCTGATCGGCGCGGATGCCAGGGCCTTCGACCTGATTCCGCGCCTGCTCGGCCCGGCCTACGAGGACCTCGGCGTTCCGCTGTACCGGATGGGGAAGACCACGGCCGCGCGATTCGGCATTGCCCTGTAATCACCGGTAGCCGACCCCCGCGGTAACCACACCGTCCGCGCTGTTCGACGTCGTTGCCGTCTGCGCGGTCAGCGACGCGACGCCCGTGGCGGTACGGGCGCAGGCGGGATGAGCCGACCGGCCACGGTCCGCGAACCCGCCTGCTTGAGCCGGTGCAGGACCGGGCTCAGCTCGAAGCTGTGCACACCGTCGAGATCGGCCATCTCGACGGTGACATAACGGTAGAGGTCGGCGGCAGTATCGGCCCGAAGCACCGCGAAGAGGTTGAACGGCCCGGTAACCGCTGCGGCATAGACGGTTTCGGCGTGCTCGGTGATGGCGCGCCCCACCGAGTCGAGTCGCGCAGGCGCGACTCGGAGCCAGAGGAACGCGTTGAGTGCGGTGCCCTCCGCGGCCGGGGCGATGTCGAGGTCGAAGTACAGAATGTTCGCCGCTTGGAGAGCGGCGATGCGGCGCGTCACCCGGCCGATGCTCATGCCGGTGGACCGGGCAAGCACCGAGTAGCTGGTCCGCCCGTCGCGTGACAGCAGCTCGAGCAGGCCATGGTCCTCGTCGCGGAGCCGGAGCTCCGAATCGACGTATTCGCTTGGGACCAAGCCCGTTTCACCCTCCCGCTTGGCGAATTGCCGCCCACGCCAGTCGCGCACGTCCGCCTCGACGAAGCGATGCAGCACCATCGCCGCGGCGATATCGTGCACCGGCGCACTGCGCTGCAGCCGCTGCACCAGCAGGTCGTCGCGGTCCTGCTGGGTGCGCGGGTGCAGCGAGAAGGTCACCTCGGCGCCCGCCGCGGCGATGCTCACCCAGGCGGCATCGTCGCGCCGGGCCAGCGCCTCGGCCACCTGCATCGCGCCGTCGGGGCGGCAGCGCACCCGAATGATCCAGTCGTTCTCACCGATCGCACGGGAATCGACCGCGCCGATCACCCGCACCACCCCGTCTCGGCGCATCCGCCGGTAGCGGCGGGCGACGGTCTGCTCCGCGACACCCAGGTCGGCGGCCACCGTTGCGAACGGCACCCGGGGATCCAGCTGCAGCGCATGCACGATCTGCGCATCAACTCCGTCTAGGATGGAATTTTTGTCTAAATCGACAGTCACCACAAGGAGGAAATGTACGCCAAGCTCGAAGTCACGCGACCCACCGAGACGATTCTCCGGATACTCGACGCGGTCTCCCACCACCGACTTCGAGAGAGGACAACGGCTTTGCGTAAATGGCTGCCGCTGCTGACGGTGTGCCTCGGCACCTTCATGCTGCTGATCGACGTGACCATCGTGAACGTCGCACTACCGGACATGCGCAACGACTTGAACGCGTCGTTCGGCGCGCTGCAATGGGTCGTCGACGGCTACGCGCTCGCGATGGCGGCGCTGATGCTCGGCGCAGGCTCGATCGCCGACCTGGCCGGGCATCGGCGCACCTATCTCGCCGGGCTCGCCTTGTTCGCCGTCTCGTCGCTGGTCTGCGGACTCGCGCCGAATCCCACCGTCCTCATCGTGGCGCGGGTGGTGCAAGGCATCGGCGCAACCACCATGGCGTGCACCACCTTCGCGTTGCTGAACAACGCCTATTCCGGCCGGGATCAAGCTGCGGCATACGGGATCTGGGGCGCCGTCGCGGGCGGGTCGAGCGCCATCGGACCGATCATCGGCGGCCTGCTCACCGATCTCGCGTCGTGGCGGTGGATCTTCTTCGTCAACCTGCCGGTCAGCGCGATCGCCATCGCACTGAGCGTTTGGGTGCTGACCGATCAGGCGCACACAGCGCGCGGCCGGGTGGACGTGGCGGGCATGGCGACGTTCACCGTCAGCGCCGCGGCGGCGACCTACGCGCTGATCCGGGCCAACGAGCACGGGTGGTCGAACGCCCTCACCTGGTGGCTGCTGCTGGTCGCTGCCGCGGCGTTGATCGCGTTCCTGCTGGTCGAACGCGCTTCAGCGCACCCGATGCTCGACCTGGCCTTGCTGCGTGACCGCTCGTTCGTCGGCGTGCTCGTCGCCGCGGGCGCGTTGTTCTTCGCCGCGTTCAGCGCGCTGATGTACACCCAGATCTGGTTGCAGTCGGTCCTCGGGTTGACCGCGATCCAAGCGGGCGCGGTCGGACTTCCGTTGTCCGTCATGGCATTTCTGGTGTCCGGCGGCATCGGCCGGTTCCTGCACGGCGACAACCGCGGCCGGATCATCGGCGGCGGGCTGCTGGTGACCGGCGCGGGCGGGGTCATCGGCGCGCTGCTGGTGCACGACGAAGCCGGTTGGGCCGCACTGGTTCCCGGATTTCTGGCGATCGGCCTCGGCGTCGGCCTTGCCACCGCGACGCTGAGCTCGGCGGCGATGGCTGCGGTGCCGTGGCAGCGGGCAGGCATGGCCACCGGCGCGGTCAATACCGCGCAGCAACTGAGCTTCACGCTCGGAATCGCCACGCTGGGTAGCGTTTTCACGCTGCGGGCGGGCGCGGTGCTCGCCGATCACGGTGTGCCGGACGCGGATTCGGCAGCCCGTGCCGTCGGCGCAGGCCAGTCGGGCGTGCTGATGGGGCAGCTCTCCGCCGAGGCGCGGGCGGCGCTCGATACGGCGGTGCACGCCTCGTCCGCCGCCGGGGTGCAGGGCACCCTCGCGGTGAGCGGCGTCGTCGGACTGCTCGGCGGGGTGCTCGTGCTGCTGCTGATGCGGCCGGACCGCTCGGCGCAACCGATGGCCGAGAAGGTGGAACAGGTCCCCGCCTGATCAGGCTGCGATGCTGAGCGAGGCGGTCGGCCGCCTCGCTCAGCGACGGTCAGCGCTTCTTCGGATCGATGATGCTTTGTTCGGGGGTGGACTTGCTCTTTTTGTCCGCTCGCTTCTCTTTGAGCGATTTCCCGGATTTCTTCGACATCGAGCTGCGCGGAGACTTGTCGGACAAGCGTGGTCCTTTGCTCGCAGGACCTGAGCGGCCCCGATCCTCCGACCGTACGCCACCGCCGCCTGCACCGAGGCCGGTCGCCGCGGCCAGGCACACCCAGCAACCTCACAGCTTAGGCCCAGCTCCGCGACAACTCGATCATCGAGGCTGGTTCTCATGACCGAGACTGTGACCGTCGCGGCTGCGGAATTAGCCGAGACCGAGGGTACGCCCGTCCTTGACGTGGTGATACCCGTCTACAACGAAGAGGCCGACCTCGGCGTGTGCGTGCGCAGGCTGCACGCCTATCTGCGCAAAGGCTTCCCGTTTCCGGCCAGGATCACGGTCGCGGACAACGCAAGCACCGACGCCACCCTGGAGGTGGCCAAGCTGCTGGCGGGCGAGCTCGACGGCGTGCGCGTAGTGCACCTGGACAAGAAGGGACGCGGCCGGGCGCTGCGCGCGGTGTGGGAACGCTCCGACGCACAGGTGGTCGCGTACATGGACGTCGACCTGTCCACCGACTTGAACGCTTTGCTGCCACTGGTCGCACCGCTGATCACCGGACATTCGGACCTGGCGATCGGGACCAGGTTGAGCTCCTCCTCGCGGGTGGTGCGCGGACCGAAGCGGGAGTTCATCTCCCGCTGCTACAACCTGATTCTGAAAGCCTCACTGCAAGCGCACTTTTCGGATGCGCAGTGCGGATTCAAGGCAATGCGCAGCGAGGTGGCCCGCCAGCTGCTTCCGCTGGTACGCGACGGTGAATGGTTCTTCGACACCGAACTGCTCGTGCTGGCCGAGCGGGCCGGGCTGCGCATCCACGAGGTGCCGGTGGACTGGATCGACGACCCGGACAGCCGGGTCGACATCATCGACACCGCACGCAAGGACCTGCTCGGGATCGGCAGGCTCGGCCGCGCCCTTGCCACCGGCGCGCTGCCGCTCGAGGAGCTGCGGCGGGCAATCGGCCGCGAGCCGCTGGTGCCTGGCGTGCCGCTCGGCATGGTCGGGCAGGTGGTGCGGTTCGCGATCGTCGGCGTGCTGAGCACGCTCGCCTATCTGCTGCTTTACGTTGTGCTGCAATCGTTTACCAATCCACAGGTGGCGAACTTCCTCGCCCTGCTCGTCACCGCGGTGGCCAATACCGCGGCCAACCGGGCCTTCACCTTCGGTGTGCGTGGGTCGACCGGAGCGGTGTCGCATCAGTTCCAGGGCTTGGTGATCTTCGGCATCGGCCTGGTGCTGACCAGCGGGTCGCTGTTCACGCTGCATCATTGGGCGCCGGACGCGCCGGTGCACCTCGAGCTGTTCGTGCTCGTGCTGGCGAATCTGCTCGCCACGGTGCTGCGGTTCGTCGGCTTGCGCTGGGTCTTCCGGAACACCCCGAATCCGGCACGGCGGACGGCCGTTTCGGTGCAGGGTGAATCGGGCAGCATGGGCACCGAGCCCACAGCGGCGGATGTCGCGCTCGCGGATCGGGTCTCGGGGACAGACGGCGGCCTGCGATGACGGCAACGCTCACCGCACCGGCCTCGGCGCCGCCAGAACCGGCGGCCGCACGCAAGATCCGCTGGGAATACCCGGCATTGGCCGCGCTACTCATCGGCACCACGATCGCCTACCTGTGCAACCTGAGCGCGAACGGCTGGGCCAACTCGTTCTATTCCGCTGCGGTGCAGGCGGGTTCGGTGTCGTGGAAGGCATTCTTCTTCGGCTCGTCCGACGCGGCGAATTCGATCACCGTGGACAAGCCACCCGCCTCGCTCTGGTTGATGGAGCTGTCGGTGCGGGCGTTCGGGTTGAACAGCTGGAGCATCCTGGTGCCTGAGGTCCTGCTCGGCGTCGCCAGCGTCGCGCTGCTGTGGGCGACGGTGCGCAAGCCGTTCGGCCCTGCGGCCGGGCTGCTTGCCGGGCTGGTGCTGGCCGTGACTCCCGTTGCGGCGGTGATGTTCCGGTTCAACAATCCGGACGCGCTGCTGGTCTTCCTGATGGTCGCGGCCGTATGGGCGCTCTCGCGGGCGATCGAGGACGGCCGCTGGCGGTGGTTGGTGCTCACCGGCGTCTTCGTCGGATTCGGCTTTCTCACCAAACAGTTACAGGTGCTACTCGTGGTGCCACCGCTCGCGCTGGCGTATCTGATCGCAGGCCCGCCGAAGCTCGGCACTCGGCTGCTCCAGCTGTGCGCCGCCGGTGCGGCGATGGTGGGCGCGGCGGGCTGGTGGCTGCTCGCGGTGGAGCTGTGGCCCGCCTCGTCCCGGCCGTGGATCGGTGGGTCGCAGGACAATTCGATCCTGGAGCTGACGCTCGGCTACAACGGGCTCGGGCGGCTCAACGGCAACGAACGCGGCAGCGTCGGGATGGGCGGCGCCGATCTGCCCGCCGGCGGCAACGGCCTGTGGGGCAGTCCCGGCATCACCCGAATGTTCGAGCCGGAGCAGGGCGGTCAGGTCGCCTGGCTGATCCCGGCCGCGCTCGTGCTGCTGGTCGGTGGACTTCTGTTGCGCGGCAAGGCCGCCAGGACCGATCGGCAACGCGCGTCGCTGATCGTCTGGGGCGGTTGGCTGATTGCGACCGGTCTGACGTTCAGCTTCATGGCGGGGATCTTCCACCAGTACTACACGGTGGCATTGGCACCCGCGATCGCGGCGCTCGTCGGCGCGGGCACCGTGCTGCTGTGGCGCGAACGGCACCGACGGTGGGTGCGGGCCGTTCTCGCACTGGCAGTCGGCCTCACGACGGCGACGGCGTGGATGCTGTTGTCCCGCAGCGTGCATTGGCTGCCGTGGTTGCGCTGGACCGTGCTGATCGTCGGCGTGCTTGCGACGCTCGTCGTGCTGGTGCCCGCGCAGCGGAAGCTGGCCGTCGTCGCGGCAGTGGCCATCGCGTACACCGGTCTGGCCGGGCCGACCGCCTACGCGGTCGACGCCATTGCGACCCCGCATACGGGCGCGATTCCCACGGCGGGTCCGGATGTCGGGGGACGGTTCGGCAAGTTCGGCCGCCCGCCGGGGGCGGAAGGTCCGAATGGGCCCGGCGGCAACGCATTTCCCGTCGATGGCGCATTCCCCGGTGGCAACGCTCCCGATGGACGCAACGGTCCCGGTAGGCAGGGTGCGATGGCCGGGCACGAGATGGGCGCCGGCGGTGGCCTGCTCGGTGCGAGCAAGCCGAGCGACAAGATCGTTTCGCTGCTCGAGCAGAACGGTGGCGCCTACACCTGGGTCGCCGCGGCGATCGGCTCGAACAGCGCGGCCGGATACCAATTGGCCACCGAACTGCCGGTCATGCCCATCGGCGGTTTCAACGGCAGTGATCCCTCGCCGACCCTCGACCAGTTCAAACAATATGTGGCCGAAGGAAAGATCCACTATTTCATCGGCGGCAACCGTGGCGGGCACGGCGGTCCGGACGCGTCCGGCTCTTCACCCAGCTCCGCGATCTCCCAATGGGTGCAGCAGAACTACACCGCGATCGACGTGGACGGCGTCACCATGTACGACCTCACGTCCATCCGCTGAGCTCCCGCGATCCGCACCGACCCGCTCGGTGCGGATCGCGAGATGCGGTGGGTTACCTCGGTGCCGGCTTGCGGAACTGCTCGATCAGCGCCGCATAGTCGTCGCCGCCCCGTCCCTCGTCAACCGCGCGTCCTGCCAACGCCTGGGCAAGCCTTGGTAATTCGGCATTCACGCCGACCGCCTCGCTCTCTTCGACGAGGTGCGCCATCGCCGCCAGGTGCACGTCGAGGGTGGAGTCCTCGGCCGGGTAGGCGCCCGCATCGATCTGCGCCGCGGTCGCGGTGAGCCATCCGCTCATGGTGTGCAGTCCCTGAGTCAAGAACGGCGCGAGCGTTGTCGCGTCCACCTGAGCGGTGCCGAGAAGCGCAGCGCCGTGCAGGAATCCGTTAAGCACACTCCACATCAGGCTGAGCATGGCCATGTCGTACAGCGCGGACAGACCATGATCCGCGCCGAGGTGACTGGTGGCCGCACCCAGGCTGCCCAGCGTCTGCTCGTGTGCGTCGAAGGCCGCGCGCGGCCCGCTGTAGAGGAGCACCGCCTCGTCCGTGGCGATGGCGCTGGGAATGGCCAGGATCACGCCGTCGAGATAGGAGAACCCGTGCTGCGCCGCCCATTCGGCGGTCTCGCGGGCCTGCTGTGAGGTACCCGAGGTCAAGTTCACCACCACCCGCCCCACGAGATCGGCGCTGACCGGATCGAGCAGCGCGCGCACGGCCGGATAGTCGGTGACGCAGACGATCACCAGCGGACTTGCCGCGACCGCATCACGCAGCGTGGCGGCGAGCGTCGCGCCCTGTGCCGCAAGCTCTTCGGCTTTGGCGGCGGAACGGTTCCACACGGTAGTGCGGTGCCCGGCGGCGAGGAAAGCGCCGGCCAGCGCCTGACCCATCAGGCCGAGGCCGAGGACAGTCACCGCCTGGCGATCGGTGTCGGAGGACGAAGTCAGTTGTTCGGTCATGGCTGTATCGTCAACCTTGATACCGATATGAAGGTCAAGGAGCAGTGTGCGATGTTGATCGGGGAACTCAGCCGCCGCACCGGAGTCGGCACGCATCTGCTGCGCTACTACGAAGCGCAGGGCCTGCTCGAGCCGGTCCGCGGGGTCAACGGCTACCGCGAGTACACCGAGGACGCCGTGCTGTCGGTGACCCAGATCCGCGGCCTGCTCGACGCCGGACTGTCCACCGAGGACATCGGCATCCTGCTGCCCTGCTCCTACGGCACGGCCCCGGAAATCTATCCCTGCGACGAACTGCTCGATGTCCTCCGCGCCCGCCTGCACGGGCTCGACGAACGCATCGACGCGCTCACCCAGTCCCGCGAGGCGCTGCGCAGCTATATCGACGCCACCGAGGACGCGGCGGTCGGCGGGTTCGAAACCACCTCCTGACGCGAAAGATCCGCACCCACTTCGTGTTTCGAAGGTGATGCGGATCCTCGCCGATCAGGCCTACTTCGCCGGGTAGGTCGCGTCGAGCCATTCGGCGAACGTGGGACCAGCGAGGGCGGCGTGCGGGCCTGCCAGCAGTCCGCCGTTCTCGAAGGCCTCGCGGTCCGGGTTGTCCGCGCCGCTCGCCTCGATGATCTGTGCCGGGCCGCCGAGCTTCGCGGCGAGCAAGGTGGCCGCGCCTGCCATCGTTTCCGGTTGCGGGCCAGCGACTTCCGGGAAGGGGCCGTCGGTGTGCGCGGGTGCCGGGTTGACCGCGAGATCGACCAGCGCCTCGGCGACGGTGCGGGCGGCGACGAGCTGGGTCCGCATGGTCGGCAGGTAGGCGACGTCACCCTGGGTGCCCCACTGGGTCATCACCTCGACCAGCTCGTGGAACTGGGCGGCGCGCAGGATCTGCACGGGCAGTGGGCCTTTCGTGAGTTCCCGCTCGTGCGCCAGCTTGGCGGCGTTGTAGCCGGCCACGGAGGTGTCGATGCCGATGATGGACACGACGACCAGGCGCTGCACCCCGGCCCGCTGGCCTGCGTCGTGCAGGTTGCGTGCGGCGGCGGTGAAGAACTCGGTGGCGATGGTCTGATCGGCGGACGGGGTGCTGGCGGCGTCGATGACGACCTCGACGCCGGCGAGTGCCTCGACCAAGCCCGCGCCGGTCTCGATGTCCACACCGTTCTTGCGGGAGAAGGCCACCACCTCGTGGCCCTGTTCGGTGAGCACGTCCACCACGTGCTTGCCGAGCCGTCCGGTCGCGCCGGCCACCGCGATCTTCTTGGTCTTCGTCATGATTCCTGCTCCTCTGCGCTGCGTTTGTCCGCGTTCACAGAGGGGACGACGTAGGAGAGGAGAGTGTGACATCGTCGCCGAATCGACGTCCCAGAACTAGCTGACCAGGCCGAACAGTCGGATCGGGCCAGGGCCCACGATCGGCGCGCCGGTACCAGGCCCGTTGCTACGGCACCTGGTACCGGGACATCGTTTCTACCCCCGACCAAGGGCTACTTACCGGCAGCCCTCAGGGAGAAGACCACTTACATGCAGCCCTCGGGGAGCCAGCACTGCTTGCCGCCGCCGGCGCCCGACATGCTGGACGAACCACTGCCGATGGGGGCAGGAGAAGCCACCGGAGCCGAAACCTCGGCGCTGGTGGCGGGCTCCAGCGGAATCTCCGCCTGCGCGGTGGCCATGGGCAGCAGCGCTGCGCCGATCACCAGTGCGCCGACGGCGAGCCGCGAAAGATGCTTCATATTGGATGCTCCTTTTATTGAAGGTTGAGCCCGAGAGAACGGACTCACGCCATTCATCCGTAGCTATCTGCGGCCCGTTACGGAGGTAGCATAATTTTTCGATCAATTTCGGTTCACGAATAAATTATATGGCTACACGGTATTGGCGATGGCGCATCACAGAGCTCGACTGGTGCCCAAATCTGGCATCCTGCCCCTAATTACAGGGGCAACGGCTTGCCTCGCGGCCAGGTCGGCCATGCGGCCTCTTCGCGCCAAAATAGCGCCCGGGCGGTCACGGATAAAACGACAGGCGTCGTGCGAAACTATCCATTTATCAGAAATAGAAACGGACGCTGGAATTCGCGCCTGCACCGGCCCATGTCGGCGCCGAAGCTCTCCTCAGTCGAGCATCTGCAGCAGGCGTTCGTGTACCACGTTTCGCACATCGGGGCTGAGATTCTTTTGCTCGGTGAGCAATTCCAGCATGCGCAGGATCTGGATGGCCTCGACCCGTTGCGGCAGGCCCGGTTCCGCGGGGTCGAACCCGGCGCTGTCGAGAAACTCGGGCCAGGCGAGGGCCAAGACGCGCGCATCGGCGAAGCCGACCGACCAGGACCACCAGGCGGGGTCGAAGAGCGGGTCGGCCAGTCGGATGGATTCGAAATCGGTGAGACCGGTGATGTTTTCGCCGTCGGTGAGGACGTTCACCGGGGTGAAATCGCCGTGCGCGAGGACGGTGGGCCGATCGGCGAACAGGGTGGGGACGGCCTTGAGAATGCGCTCCAGCGCGCTGCGCTGTGCCGCGGTCAGCTCGGCGGTCACCTCGAGCGCCCAGGCGGCCGCACGGCGCGCCAGGCGGGTCGGACTCGCCCACAGATCGTCGAGCTGCAGCCCCGCGATCGGCAGGCGGCGGAAGGCGCGCAGCAGCGTGCCCATCTCGCCGGCGATGGCGGGGAATCGCGGCGTGCCGAGGCCGGTTTCGGCGCTCGCCGGAATCGGGACGCCGGGCAGGGCATCGAAGACGATCCACGCGGGATCGGCGTCGAGATCGAAGCGGCGGATGCGCGGAATCGCGATGCCACGCTTGGCGGCAGGCTCCAACAGCGTGTGCATGACGCGCAGCCTGCGCTCGGCGTCGTCCGGATCGCGGTAGCGCTGCAGGACCATTCGATCGCCGTCGGCGAGGGTGAGCAGATCGGTGCGGTTCTGGAAGCCCCACTCGGCGGGCGCGCTCTCGGCAATCGGCTGACCGAGGGTCTGCTCGAGCCCGCCGTACTCCGCACTGTCCATACGGCAGACCCTAAGGCAAGCGCGGGCGGTTTCGGACCGATCGAGGTCAGCGCACGATAACTGAAACATGTGCTCGTCGCCGGCGTGCGCGGCGACTGCGAAGGACGCGACGCGGTGTGCGGGCGAGCGCCGGGCGGTGCCCCCGACAATGGGGGGGTCGACAAGCTGAGCAAGCACTCAATACCGTGCAGCCATGAGCGTGGGCGATAACCGATTTCATGCCGCTGTCGGGGCATACATGCAGGCACTGATGACCGAGGAGCCCGCGGAAATCCATACTGCGCACGAAGAACTCATCGCGTCACTCGATGACGCGAGCGCCGAGATCCTGGTGCTCGGCAGCAAGGCCCTCGCTCCGTTGCTCGATCGGATTCCGCCAGGGGCGCGCGCACAGGTAGCGAACATGATCGGCGCGTACGTGCACACCGCGGCGGACGCCGTGGAGTGTGCACCGCTGATCCTCGCGAATCTCGCCAAGGCGCTCGACTACGCCAAACAGTTCGCCGAGCAATGGCAGGCCACGATGCAGGCCGAGCTGCCCGATCCGGAACAGACCGACACCGAGTGGGAGTGGCTGGAGCAATTCGGCGTGCAGCCGCTCATGGCCTGGTGGACGGTGGACATGTGGATATCGCCCGCGATCGCGATGCTGCAGCACAAGCAGGTCCGGAAGTTGTTCGGGCGCAACGGCCGCGAGCTGGTGCAGCAGCGCCACGATGCCCTCGGGGAGGCCTACGGCCGCTGGTGGAAGGAGCTGTCGTCCATGCTGCTGCTCCTCGACGACGAACCGCTGGTCGTCCTGCACCGCGAGTCGGGCACCGGATATCTCTTGTGCATGAACGGGATCGCCGACAACTTCCAGCTGCACACCCTGCTCGCCGACGCACTGATCGGCGGGGGTCATCTCCCCGGCGACCCACCCTCGGCCGAGGCGGTCGCGATGTGCCGCGACGCCACCGGGCAGGTGCTCACCACCGGCGCGTTCAATCTCGTTGCCCCCGACGGTTCCTGGATCTGGAACGAGGGAACACCGTCCGATATCCCGGTGGTCGACGGCACCAGGCTGCTCGTCCTGGATCCGCCTCCGTATGAGCGCAATTGGCCCGCCGGCCGGTATTTCCCTTTCGTGCCTGCCGATCTGGCGCTCGAGCGGGTACTCACCGACGCGGAGGTGGCGCAGTGGCTGGCGCACGTCCGACCGCCGGACACCCCAGCCGGGATGGACAGGGTGATGCTGACCCAGATGTCGATCGCTCCAGCGCACACCACCCTGCCGCCGTCGAGCCGACCGGACGGCGATCCGACCAGCCCGCACTGATCCTCAGCGCGGCGCGTTGAGAGCCGCGTGCAGTGTTGCCGCCCACTGGTGCACGATCTGCTTGCGTCGCGTGGAGTCGTCGGTGAGCACGTCGGCAAGGCCGAGCCCACGCGCCATGTCCAAGGTGGCCTGGACGAGATGGTGGGCGACCGGATCCGAGTCGTCGACACCGAGCGCCTCTACCGCGCGCCGATGCGAGATCCGCCCGAACTTGGCCTCCAGCGGCACGATTCGCTCCCGCAGGGCAGGATCGGCGGCCGCGTGCGTCCACACCTGCAGCGCCGCCTTGAACAGCGGGCTGGTGTAGGACTCGACCAGGCCAGCCACCACGGCCTCGGTACGCGCGCTACCACTGGCCAGGGCGGCGACCGCGATCGCCTCGTCCCTGGCCCGCTGGTCCCTGCTGTCGAACATGTACTCGAGCGCGGCGGTGATCAGGTCCTCCCTGGTCGGGAAGTGATGCTGCGCCGCGCCACGCGACACCCCGGCCCGTTCGGCGACGACCGCGACCGTCGCTGCCGCCCAGCCGGTTTCGGCGAGACAGTCGATGGTCGCCTCCAGCAGACGCTGCCTGGTGGCTCGGCTGCGGTCCTGCTTGGGTTCGTGGGGTGTGGCCATGGGGTTATTCTGCCCAGCTCGGCGGGCGACGTTGCAGGAAGGCCGTCATGCCTTCGCGCACCTCGTCGGTGCCGAAGAAGCTCGCCGACCGGTGCGCCAGCTCCTCGGCGGACCGCTCGAACTCGGCAAGCATGGCCGCGTTCGCCAGCCGCTTGCTCTCGGCCAGGCCCTGCGGGGCGCTCTTGCGCAGCTCGGCGCGCAGCCGTGCCACCTCGGCCACCGGATCCGCCGCGCCGGTGGTGATCAGGCCGATCTGCTCGGCCACGGCCGCGTCGAACTTCTCGCCGGTCAGGAAGTACCTGCTGGCCGCCCGCGAGGTCAGGCGCGGCAACAGGGTCAGCGAAATGATGAACGGGGCCAACCCGATCCGCGCCTCGGTGAGGGCGAAGCTACTCGTCGGCCCGGCCACCGCGAGATCGCAGGCGCCGACGATGCCCATGCCGCCCGCCCGCACGTTGCCGTCGATCTGCGCGATCACCGGCTTCGGGCAGACGAGCAGGCGGCGAAGTACGCCGACGAAGACACGGGTGCGGTCGTCGGCGGCCACCGCGGGATCGGCGTTGCTCGCCTCACTGAGGTCTGCGCCGGCGCAGAAGGTATTCCCGGTGTGCGCCAGCACGATTCCCCGTACCGCAGGATCGGCGGCCGCGTCGTCGAGACCTTGCAGGAGCTCGGCGACCAGCTTGGACGACAGCGCGTTGCGGTTGTGCGGTGAATCGAGCGTGAGCGTCGCGAAACCGTCCGCCACCTCGTAGCGGACGAACGGACCCGTCACCGTGTCGGTCATCGGCGGCCTCTCAGTAGGACTTGGGCAGGCCCAGCGAGTACTGGGCGACGAAGTTCAGCACCATTTCGCGGCTGACCGGCGCGATCCGGCCGATACGCGACGCGGCGAGCATGGCGGCCAGGCCGTATTCCTTGGTCAGGCCAGCGCCGCCGTGCGTCTGGATCGCCTGGTCGAGCGCCTTGATACTCGCCTCGGCCGCCGCGTATTTCGCCATGTTGGCGGCCTCGGCGGCACCCATCTCGTCACCGTTGTCGTAGAGCGTCGCGGCCTTGCGCATCATCAGCTTGGCCAGCTCCAGCTCGATCTTCACCTGCGCGAGCGGATGCGAAATGCCTTGGTGCGCACCGATCGGCGTCTTCCACACGGTGCGTTCCTTGGCGTACTCCACTGCGCGATCGATGGCGTAGCGGCCGAGACCGATCGCCATCGCCGCACCCATCACCCGTTCCGGATTGAGGCCGGCGAACAGTTGCATGAGCGCCGCGTCCTCCTTGCCGACCAGCGCGTTCGCCGGCAGCCGTACGTCATCGAGGAACAGCGTGAACTGATGGTCCGGCTCGATGATGTCCATTTCCTGTGGTGTCTTGTGGAAGCCTTCGGCATCGGTCGGCACGATGAACAGGGCGGGCTTGAGCTTGCCGGTCTTGTGGTCCTCGGTGCGCGACACGATCAGCACGGCCTCGGCCTGGTCGACGCCGGAGATGAAGATCTTGCGGCCGTTGAGGATCCAGTCCTCGCCGTCCCTGCGCGAGGTGGTGGTGATCTGGTGCGAGTTGGAGCCCGCGTCCGGCTCGGTGATGCCGAAGACCATCTTCCCGCTGCCGTCGCCGAGCTTGGGCAGCCACTGCTGCTTCTGCTCATCGGTGCCGTACTTGGTGAGGATGGTGCCGCAGATGGCCGGGGAGACGACCATGAGCAACAGCCCTGCGCCCTGGGCGGAGAGCTCCTCCATCACCAGCGCCAGCTCGTACAGACCTGCCCCGCCGCCACCGTACTCCTCGGGCAGGTTCACCCCGAGGAAGCCGAGTTTGCCTGCCTCGTCCCACAATTCGGTGAGCGGCTCGTTGGCGCGGGCCTTGGGCAGCACATAGTCGCGGTAGTTGTACTTCGCGGCGAGCGCGGCGACCGCGGCCCGTAGCGCCTGCTGCTCTTCGGTTTCGATGAAACTCATTTGTTCTCCTGGGTTTCCGTGGCCGCTACGGGCTCGACGACAGCTAGGACGGCACCGACCTCGACCTGCTGGCCGACGGTGACGTTGACGGCACTGAGCACACCGTCTGCGGGCGCGGCGATGGTGTGCTCCATCTTCATCGCCTCCAACCACAGGATGGGTTGGCCCTGGGCGACGCTACTGCCGACCTCGGCCCCGAGCCGAATCACGCTGCCGGGCATGGGCGCAAGCAGTGAACCGGTGGCCACCTGGTCGGCGGGATCGCTGAAGCGCGGCAGCTTGCGCACGCTGACCGGGCCGAGCGGCGAGTCGACACAGATCAGGTCGTCGTAGCGGGCGACGGCGAAATGCCTTCGGACCGAGCCGCGTTCGCCGGGGACGGCGAGGGTGACCCGATGCTGCGTCGCTTCGACGAGTTCGAGACCCTCGTGCCCGTCCACCGAGAGGACACCGCGGGTGAAGCGGTAGCCGACATCATGGGTCCCGCTGGTGCGGCTCTCGAACAGCTTGTGCGTCGACTGTGAGGGCAGGTTGCGCCAGCCGCTCGGCAATCCGCCGCCGACCCTGGCCGTGCTGCGGTTCGCCGCGGCGTCGGCCAGTGCTGCGGCCACGATGGACAGCGCCTCGTCGGACTCGGACGCCAAAGGCGCGGCGAGGGTGGCCAATCCGTGGGTGTCGAAGAAGGCGGTGTCGGTGTCGCCCGCCAGGAACGCCGGGTGGCGCAGCACCCGGACCAACAGGTCGCGGTTGGTCACCAGGCCGTGGATCTCGGCGCGATGCAGCGCGGTGGCGAGCAGTCGCGCTGCCGCGTCCCTGGTTTCGGCGTACGAGATGACCTTGGCCAGCATCGGGTCGTAGTGCACGCCGACCACCGAGCCGTCCACCACACCGGTGTCCAGCCGGACTCCCGGCCGGTCGAGCAGATCGAATTCGGCGAGCACCGAGGGGATGTACAGGCGGTGGACGGTGCCGCTCTGCGGCTGCCAGTCGTGCGCCGGATCTTCCGCGTAGAGCCGGACCTCGATCGAATGCCCGTGCAGCGCAGGCGGTTCGGCGGCCAACGCGCCGCCGGCGGCGACATCGAGTTGCAGGGCAACCAGATCGAGCCCGGTGGTGCACTCGGTCACCGGGTGTTCCACCTGGAGCCGGGTGTTCATCTCCAGGAAGAAGAAGTCGCCGCGCTCATCGGCGAGGAACTCCACCGTGCCCGCGCCGGTATAGCCGATCGCGCCCGCGGCAAGCCTGGCCGCCTCGAACAGCCGCTCGCGCATGCCGTCGGTGCGTTCGACCAGCGGTGACGGCGCCTCCTCGACCACCTTCTGGTGGCGACGCTGGATGGAACACTCGCGCTCGCCGACGGCCCAGACCGTGCCGTGCGCATCGGCCATCACCTGAACCTCGATGTGGCGGCCGGTCTCGAGGTAACGCTCGCAGAACACCGTCGGATCGCCGAACGCGGATTCCGCTTCGCGCCGTGCGCCTTCGATCTGCGCGTCGAGCTCGCCGAGGCTGCGCACCACCCGCATGCCGCGTCCGCCACCACCGGCGGATGCCTTGATCAGCACGGGCAGCTGTGCTTCGGTGACCTCGTCCGGATCGAGCTCCGCGAGGACGGGGACACCGGCGGCATCCATCATCTTCTTCGAGGCGACCTTCGAGCCCATCTGTTCGATGGCCTCGATCGGCGGGCCGATCCACACCAGCCCGGCCGCGAGCACCGCGCGGGCGAAATCGGCGTTCTCGGAAAGGAATCCGTAGCCAGGGTGGATCGCGTCGGCACCGGTGGCCAGTGCGGCCTCGATGACGAGTTCGCCACGCAGGTACGTCTCCGCTGGCGTATTGCCCGGCAGCCGGACGGCAGCGTCGGCCTCGGCCACATGCGGCGCGGCGGCATCAGCGTCGGAGTAGACCGCGACAGTGCCGAGACCCATCCGACGGCAGGTAGCGAAGACTCGACGCGCGATCTCGCCACGGTTGGCGACCAGAACACTCGAAATCGGCATGTCCCGCCCTCACATTCGGAAGACGCCGAAGCCATCGGCGCCTTTGATCGGGGCATTGTGAATGGCCGACAAGGACATTCCCAACACCGTGCGGGTATCGCGGGGATCGATGACACCGTCGTCGTACAGC
This sequence comes from Nocardia altamirensis NBRC 108246, assembly GCF_001612685.1. Classification (GTDB taxonomy): domain Bacteria; phylum Actinomycetota; class Actinomycetes; order Mycobacteriales; family Mycobacteriaceae; genus Nocardia; species Nocardia altamirensis. Next base: position 23,116 of record NZ_BDAY01000053.1, on the reverse strand, counting down.
CGCCCCGACATGAACATGGCCAGCGACTCCGCCTCGATCTGCGCCTCGATCATGGCGCGCATCCCGGCGTCGGCCTCCTCGTTGAACGGCTGCCCCTTGGCCTCGGCCGCGGCCCTGCCGACGATCGAGATGACGCCGGCCAGTTGCGCGCCGCCCATGACGGCGGATTTCGCACTCGGCCAGGCGAAGACGAAGCGCGGATCGTAGGCGCGCCCGCACATGCCGTAGTGCCCTGCGCCGTAGGAGGCGCCCATCAGCACCGAGATGTGCGGCACCTTCGAATTGGAGACTGCGTTGATCATCATCGCGCCGTGCTTGATGATGCCCTTCTGCTCGTACTCCTTGCCGACCATGTAGCCGGTGGTGTTGTGCAGGAACAACAGTGGCGTATTCGACTTGTTGGCCAGCTGGATGAACTGGGTCGCCTTCTGCGACTCCTCGGAGAAAAGCACGCCGCGGGCGTTGGCAAGGATGCCGATCGGATACCCGTGCAGTTCAGCCCATCCGGTGACCAGGCTGCTGCCGTAGAGCGGCTTGAACTCGTCGAAATCGGAGCCGTCGACGATGCGCGCGATCACCTCGCGCGGATCGAACGGGATCTTGAGATCGGAGGGGACGATGCCGAGCAGGTCCTCCGGGTCGTACCGCGGCTCGATGACCTCGGCGCGGGGCGCGGGCCCCTGCTTGCGCCAGTTGAGCCGCTTGACGATGGCGCGGCCGAGGCGGATCGCGTCCTGCTCGTCGACCGCGTAGTAGTCCGCCAGACCCGAGACCCGGGCGTGCATGTCGGCGCCGCCGAGCGATTCGTCGTCGGACTCCTCACCGGTGGCCATCTTGACCAGCGGTGGGCCGCCGAGGAATACCTTGGAGCGTTCCTTGATCATCACCACGTGGTCGGACATGCCCGGGATGTACGCGCCGCCCGCGGTCGAGTTGCCGAAGACGAGCGCGATGGTCGGAATGCCCGCGGCCGAGGCCTGAGTGAGATCGCGGAACATCCGGCCGCCGGGGACGAAGACTTCCTTCTGCGTCGGCAGATCCGCGCCGCCGGATTCGACGAGTGAGATCACCGGCAGCCGGTTCTCTCGGACGATGTCGTTGATGCGCAACGTCTTTCGCAGCGTCCACGGGTTCGAGGTGCCGCCGCGCACGGTCGGATCGGGCGCGACGATCATGCACTCGACACCCTCGACGATCCCGATGCCTGCGATAGTGCTTGCGCCGACGTGGAATTCGCTGCCCCAGCCCGCCAGCGGGCAGAGCTCGAGGAACGGCGAGTCCTCGTCGATGAGCAACTCGACGCGCTCGCGCGCGGTCAGCTTGCCGCGCTTGCGGTGCCGAGCCAGCTTCTCCGGCCCGCCACCCTCGATGGCCTTGGCGAATTCGCCCTCCACCTCGGTCAGCTTGGCTGTCATGGCTTCCGCCGCGGCGGCGTACTCCGGCGCCGCGGTATCGAGGGTGCTCCGTAGTGTCGTCAAGACTGGTACCCCAATCGCTTTGCGGCTAGGCCGGTCAGGATCTCGGTGGTGCCGCCACCGATGCCGAGGATGCGCATGTCGCGGTACTGGCGTTCCACCTCGGACTCACGCATGTAGCCGAGCCCACCGAACAGCTGGACCGCCTGATTGGCGACCCACTCGCCCGCTTCGACCGCGGTGTTCTTGGCGAAGCAGACCTCGGCGATCAGGTCGGTCTCGCCGTTCGCGCTGCGCTGGGCCACATCCCGGGTGTAGACGCGGGCCACGTCGATGCGCCGCGCCATCTCGGTGACCGTGTTCTGCACGGCCTGCCTGCTGATCAGCGGGCGGCCGAAGGTTTCCCGGCTGCGCACCCAGTCCAGGGTGAGGTCGAGGCAGCGCTGCGCGCTCGAATACGCCTGCACGGCAAGGCCGACGCGCTCGCTGACGAAGGCGCCCGCGATCTGGAAGAAGCCGGAATTCTCCGGGCCGACCAGGTTCGCCGCGGGCACCCGCACATCCACGTACGACAGTTCCGCGGTGTCGGAGGCCAGCCAGCCCATCTTGTCGAGCTTGCGGCTGACCGTGAAGCCCGGCGTGCCCTTCTCCACCACGAGCAGCGAAATCCCGCTGGAGCCAGGCCCGCCCGTGCGCACCGCGGTGACCACGTAGTCGGCGCGGCAGGCGGAGGTGATGAAGGTCTTGGCGCCGTTGACGAGGTAGTGGTCGCCGTCGCGGCGCGCGGTGGTGGTGAGGTGGCCGACGTCGGAACCGCCGCCGGGTTCGGTGATGGCCAGCGAGCCGATCTTCTCCCCGGCCAGGGTCGGGCGCACCCAGCGTTCGATGTGGTCGGCGTTGCCGGAGGCGATCATGTGCGGCACCGCGATACCGCAGGTGAACAGCGACGCGAACAGGCCGCCGGAGCACCCGGCCTGGTGCATCTCTTCGCAGACGATCATCGCGTCGATGCCGTCACCGCCGGAACCACCTGCGGATTCCGGGAATTGGATGCCGAGCAGGCCGAGCGCGCCCGCCTTCTTGTGCAGTTCACGCGGGATCTCGCCGTCGCGCTCCCACGCATCCAGGTAGGGCAGCACGTCACGCTCTGCGAAACCCCGTACCGTGGCACGCAATTCGCGCCGCTCGGGGGTGTTCCACGGACTCACGTGGTTCATGGCAACAACTCCAATGGAATGTCGAGATGACGAGACCGCAGCCATTCGCCGAGCCCCTTGGCCTGCGGATCGAAGCGCGCCTGATAGGCGACGCCTTGTCCGAGTAGGCCTTCGATGATGAAGTTCACGGCACGCAGATTGGGCAGCACATGCCTGGTCACCGTCAGCGGAGCGGCCTCGGGCAACAACTCCTTGACCCGTGCGACGGTCAACGTGTGCACCAGCCACCGCCACTGCGCGTCGGTGCGGACCCACACCCCGACGTTGGCATTGCCGCCCTTGTCGCCGCTGCGGGCGAGGGCGACCGCGCCGAGCGGTGCACGCCGAGTTTCCCCGGCGGACAACGGTTCAGGCAGCGCAGGCTCGGCGACCTCGACCAGTGTCAGCGTGTCCGTGGACGGCGCGACATCGACGCGCGAACCGTCCGGCAGCACCGCGACGTGCGGCACCTCGGTCGCCTCGACATAGCCGGGGGTGTAGACGCCGTAGGGTCCACCGTTGCCGGGCAACGTGGTGAAGCTGCAGCCCGGGTAACTGGCCAGTGCCAGTTCGACCGCGACGTTGGAGAAGGCGCGTCCGACCTTGTTCGGATCCGGATCCCGGACCACGCAGCGCAAGAGGGCGCTGGCCTGTTCCTCGGTGTCGGCATCCTGGCGGTCGAGCCGCGCGAGCGTCCAGTCGAGCTCCGCGGGCTTGGTCGGCAGCCAGGACTCCAGCTGCCGTTGCGCCAGTGCGGCTTTCGCTTCGATATCGAGCCCGGTGAGGATGAATTCCATCTCGTTGCGGAAGCCGCCGAGCGTATTCAGCGAAACCTTCAGCTGCGCGGGCGGCGCCTCACCGACGACGCCGCTGATCAGCACTCGATCGGGACCATCCGACGCGAGCCGGATCGAGTCGAGGCGCGCGGTGACGTCCGGTCCGGCATAGCGCGCGCCCTGGATCTCGTACATGAGCTGGGCTTCGACGGTGTCCACCGTGACCGCGCCGCCGGTGCCGTCGTGCTTGGTGATGACGCTGCTTCCGTCCCTGCGGATTTCGGCGATCGGAAAGCCAGGCCTGCCCAGATCGGCGAGCTCGGTGAAGAACGCGAAGTTGCCGCCGGTGGCCTGCGTGCTGCACTCGATGACGTGCCCGGCCACCACCGCGCCCGCGAGGGCGTCGTAATCGGTACGGCCCCAACCGAAGTGAGCCGCCGCAGGGCCGACGATCACCGAGGCGTCGGTGACCCGGCCGGTGACAACGATGTCGGCGCCCGCGTTGAGGCATTCGACGATGCCCCACGCGCCGAGGTAGGCGTTGGCGGTGAGGGGCGCACCGAGGCCGAGTTCGCCTGCGCGAGCGACCAAATCGTCGCCCTCGACGTGCCCGATCTTTGCGTCGAGGCCGAGATCGGCGGCCACCTTGCGCAGCTTCTCCGCGAGCCCGGCGGGATTGAGCCCGCCCGCGTTCGTGACGATCTGGACGTTGCGCTCCAGCGCGAGACCGAGGCAGTCCTCGATTTGTTTGACGAAGGTCTTGGCGTAACCGAGGCTCGGATCCTTCATCCGGTCGCGGCCGAGGATCAGCATGGTGAGCTCGGCGAGATAGTCGCCGGTGAGCACGTCGAGGTGCCCGCCTTCGAGCATCTCGCGCATCGCCCCGAATCGGTCGCCGTAGAACCCGGAACAGTTGCCGACGCGCAGCACTTCCGGGTCGGCGGACAGCGTACTCATCAGTGGGTAAGCCTCCTGTGCGATGGCCTGGCGAACTCAGCATCACACCGTATTCCGAAAAAAGCAAGCACGCGTGCTTGTTAATGGCGTGTGGTTCAGATCACTGCGCTATAGCCGAAAAATAGGCGCAAAGCGGGCAGAGCACAATGGCACGGTGCCCACCGATGTCACCGTGATCCTGCTGTTCGCCCTCGCCGGATTCCTGCTCGGCGGCGCCTACACAACCTGGAAAACCGCCCGCCCGCTGTCCATCGGACTCGCAGTCTGCGCAGCACTGGCCATAGCCGGCGGTGCTGCCTGGTGGATCGGAAGCTGACCCGCTACCCCACCTCGTACAGCGCGAATCTTACGAGCACCCGCGCGGCCAAAAAATTTCAGCCTTCGGAGAGCCGGAAGATCCGCAGGTCCTCTGGGACTCCGCTCAGTGGTGCGGCAAAGAAGCTGCGGCGGTACGGCTTCACCGCGTAGCCGAGCTCCGTGAGGGTCTCGGGTCGCAACGCCTCCAGCGTCGCCTCGGACAGCATGGTGTTGCCGTTGCCGCCCGCTTCCATCACGCGCGCCGCGATGGTGACGTCGACGCCGAGCCAGTCGCCGCCGATCTCCCTCGGCGAACCGGTGTGCAGCCCGATCCGCATCTGCGGGCGGTAGTCGCGCACCTTGACGTCGACCAGGTTGCGCTTGGCATTGATCGCGGCACGGACCGCGCGTTCGGCCGAGGGGAACACGGCCATCACGCCGTCGCCCATCCGCTTGACCACCTGACCGCCGCGTTCGGCGATCGGCGGCTCGATGGCCTTCGCGACCCTGCGCAGCAGTTCCAGCGTCGCCTCGTCGCCCGCGGAGAGGGACCAGCTGGAGAACGCCACCAGATCGGTGAACATCACAGTTACCTCTGCGTTACCTTTGCCGCGGCCGACGCGCTCCAGCATGGCCTGCCAGACCTGCAGCGCGCCGAAGCCGATCTCCCTGGCCGCGCTCGGAGTGTCACCGACCAGTTTGTCGGCGGCGCGGGCCACCGCACGGGCGCCGCCGGGGCCCGAAACCGACAGTGGATCACCGAAAGACGGGTCACCGGGGAGCTGCTCACGCGCCTTGCGGAGCACGCCGATCAGATCCGATCGGTTGTTCGCGACATTCATCAGCGAGGAGAGCTGACCCTTGCGCAGTCCAGCCCCCGATCGCCGGAGGGGTCCGTCGCCATCGACGGGCACCAGCGGGATGGTGACCTCGGGGGGGATGCCGTCGTTGTCTTCCGGCTCCGACCCTGGCGCAGCACCGCCGGAAGGTGTTTCGCTCACGCCCAGAGGGTATCTCAGCCGACCTGCGGCTGGCGGATCACTGATCATGGCCACCTGCTACCTCCCGACGGACGAAGCGGGCACATCATTGGGGCCGCGGATAGATAACGAGCTGGTTGCTGGCCCCGACTCTACTCGCGGATTTCACGCCGACACAGCGGCATATTTCACAGTTTCCGCAGTATTCACATGAGCCATCAGCCCGCAATAATGCCGCCCTCCCACAACACCACCGGCCCGGTGTGAAAGGGGAATTCACACCGGGCCGGTGGTCACACCGTCCGCCGGGCAGTGGCGGGGCGGTGCAGGGGGCGCGCGATCCTCCCGACAAGGTCGGCGCCCACAACCCGAGTGGCGAGGGAAGGCAACTCGGGTGGTCTGGTTTTACGCGTCGCGCTGGTTGATCATGATCAGCGCGGCGCCGTAGACGATCGCGACGAAGGCGACGAAGTACAGCAGGCTGCCCCACGGACCCCAGTGCCAGTTGGCGCCCGACTCCGAGACGCTGAGAAAGTGGCTGGCGTTCTGGAAGGGCAGGAACGGCCCGACGTTGCGGCCGAAGCTACCGAAGGCGCCGAGCAGCGGCTCGATCAGCAGCGACCACAGCACGATCAGCGAGATCGCCGCCGCGGACTGCCGGACCAGGACGCCGACACCGATGGCGACCGCGATCATCAGGAACGCGTAGATCGGAATGCCGTAGACGGCACGCCATTGCCCGTCCAGGTCGAGGTTCGCGCCCGGCGCCGATCCACCGATGGCCTTGGCGACGCCGACGGCGACGAAGGCGAGCACCGTGGTGAGCACGGCACTGAACCCGCCGACCAGCAAGGTCTTGGTGGTCAGCACCTTGATCCGATTCGGCACGGCCTGGAACGTCGTCCGGATGACCCCGAAGCGGTATTCGCTGGTCACCGTCAACGCGGCCATGATCATCAGGACCATCACGCCGAAGCCGACAACGCCGGAGGTCGCAGTGCTCACATCCAGGGTCGGCGTGCCCTGCGTCGGCTCATCGCCGGAGGACTTCACCACGAGGGAGAACAGCGCGGCCAGGCCGATGCCGAGCACAACCACGATGGCCGAGCACCACCACGGCGACTTGGTCGAGGTGAGCTTGATTCGTTCTGCTGCCAGCACGCCCATCAGAGCGCACCTCCCATCACCTGATCGAAGCCTTCGCCGTGGTACTGCACGGCGCCACCGGTCATCCGCATGAACGCCTCCTCGAGCGAGGCACGCTGCGGCGCGAGCTCGAACAGGGTGATGTCGTTGGCGCCTGCCAGCTTGCCGACCGCGTCACTGGTCACGCCAGCCACGACGAGCGCGGGGCCGTCCTGGCCTGATCCGTCTTCCTTGACCGTCATGCCGTTGGAGGTGAGCACGCTGCGCAGCTGGTCGAGCTGGGGGCTGCGCACCCGCACCGACTGCTCGGAGGCGCGCTCGATGAATTCCTGGGTGGTCGAATCGGAGATCAGCTGGCCGCGCCCGATCACCACGAGGTGCTCGGCGGTCTGCGCCATCTCCGAGAGCAGGTGGCTGGAGACCAGCACCGTGCGGCCCTCGGCGGCCAGTCGCTGCATGAACCGGCGGATCCACAGGATGCCCTCCGGGTCGAGGCCGTTGACCGGCTCGTCGAACAGCAGCACCTGCGGGTCGCCGAGCAGCGCGCCGGCCAGGCCGAGCCGCTGGGACATGCCGAGGGAGAAACCGCCAGCGGCCTTGCCTGCCACCTCGGACAGGCCGACCAGCCGCAGCACGTCCTCCACCCGCGACTTGGGGATGTCGTTGGAGGCGGCCATCCACTCGAGGTGGGCGCGCGCCGAACGATTCGGGTGCACCCACTTCGCGTCGAGCAGCGCGCCGACGGTACGCAAGGGATGGTCCAGTTCTCGGTACGGCTTGCCTTGAATGAGTGCGGTTCCCGCGGTGGGCTTGTCCAGCCCGAGGATCATCCGCATCGTCGTCGACTTACCGGCGCCGTTCGGGCCAAGGAACCCTGTCACCTGTCCTGGACGAACGGTGAAGGAGAGATCCTGAACCGCAACGGTCTGCCCGTAGTGCTTGGTCAGCCCTCTCAGCTCGATCATGGTGACCAGCATTCCGGAAAACTCCGCGCTGCGCGTCACTACAAAGTTTCGTGTCTCCTCATCCCTGAGGATGACCGCACCCCCTGCCTACCCCGACCGAGACCCTGACCAAAGGCGGACCGCCCCCTGAGCGGCCGCCTTTCGACAATCGCCCAGGTCAGCGGGCGGGCGAGGACGCCTGTGCCCAGAAGCGCTTGGGAATTCGCCCCGCCTCGCGCGCCAGATAGCCCGCGCGCACGGCGGCCGCCATGGCCGCGGCCATCACTTCGGGTCGACGGGCTCTGGTCACCGCGGTGGCGAGCAGGACCGCCGAGCAGCCGAGCTCCATGGCGAGGGCGGCGTCACTGGCGGTGCCGATGCCCGCGTCCAGAATGACGGGGACCTTCGCCTCCGCGACGATCATCTCGATGTTGTGCGGGTTGCCGATGCCGAGGCCGGTGCCGATCGGCGCCCCGAGCGGCATCACCGCGACGCAGCCCGCGTCCTCGAGCCGACGCGCCAGGATCGGGTCGTCCGTGGTGTAGGGCAGCACGACGAAACCGTCGTCGACCAACTGCTCTGCGGCGGTGAGCAATTCGATCGGATCGGGCAGCAGGGTCCGGTCGTCGGCGACCACCTCCAGCTTGACCCAGTCGGTGCCGAGCGCCTCGCGGGCCAGCTGCGCGGTGAGCACCGCCTCCGCGGCGGTGCGACACCCCGCGGTGTTGGGCAGCGGCGCGATGTCGAGGCGCTTCAACAGATCGAGCACGCCGGTGCCGCCCGCGGCGTCGACCCGGCGCATGGCGACCGTCGTGAGCTCGGTGCCGGAGGCGACCAGCGCCTCCTCGAGCACGGCAAGGTTGTCCGCGCCACCGGTGCCCATGATGAGCCGAGAACCGAACTCCCGGTCCGCGATCCGCAGCGGCGCGTAATCCTCAGCCACCCTGGACCGCCGTCAGCACCTCGATCTGCCACCCGCGCCCGACCGGCTCGTCCCAGCGGGACTTCGGGAACACCGCGCCGTCCACCGCGAGCGCGATGCCCTGCGACGGCAGCTCCAGCCTGCTGAGCAGCTCACGCACCGTGAGGGTTTCGGCGAACTCGTGATCGGTGCCGTTCACGGTGACGCCGATGGGGATGGATGTCGAAGTCATCGAATACCTCCTGCGGATGACAAGGGCGACGACGGGTGCGCCGTCGAGAAACGTTGCGGGTCGGCGGGTTCCGCCTCGGGCAACGGTGTTCCGGCGAGCTGGGCGAGCACCGCGTCCACGGTGAGCGGCATGGTCAGCATGCCGTTGCGGCCGTGGCCGGTGGCGGCCAGCACCCGGTCGGTCAGCGGGCCGAGCAGGGGCAGGTTGTCCGGGGTGCCCGGTCGCGAGCCCGCGTTGGCCTCGGCCAGCTCGTATTCGCCGATGCCGGGAAAGATCGCCTCGGCGTCGGCGATCAGGTCACGGACACCGGCGACGGTCACCGCGGTGTCGAAACCTGCCTCGTATTGTGTTGCGCCGACCACGATTCCGTCGGCGCGGGGCACCAGGTACACCGCGCGTCCGTGCACCCTGGCCCGGACCACCCGGCTCGGGGCAGGGGCAACGCCTGGGCGGGCGCGCAAGCGCAAGATCTCGCCCTTGACCGGGCGGACCGGCAGCCCAGGCCACAGCCGGGCGACGGCCGCACCGGCGGCGAGGACGATCCGATCGTGCGGGAGCGCGTCCAGCGCGTCCACCGATTCGGCATGGAACCGCACGCCCGCCGTCTCCGCCGCCTGGCGCAGCGCGGCGAGCAAGCGGCGATTGTCGATCGCGGGTTCGGGCGCGTGCAGCCCGGCCCGCACCGTACGCGCGAGCATCGGCTCCAGCGCGCGCACGCCTGCCCGGTCGACGACCTGGAGTTCGTGACCACGGCCACCGACCCAGTCGGCGACGGTGCGCAGATCGGCGGCGTCGGCCGCGTCCAGCGCGACGGTCAATGTCGAGTCGGCGACGAAGACCGAGACACCCGAGGCCTTTTCGAGCCTGGCGGCGAAATCGGGCCAGCGCGCCAGCGATGCGGCGCCGAACGCGAGCACCAGGTCCTCCCCCGGCCAGCCCTCGGACAACGGCGCGAGCATGCCACCCGCGACCCAGGAGGCGCCGGTGCCGACGGCCGGATCGAACAGGCTGACCGACCAACCCGCCTCGGCGGCCCGCCAGGCCACACCGAGGCCGATGACGCCGCCACCGACGACGGCCAGTGTCCGCATTCGCTCCACCTGCCTCTCACGCCGCCGTTCGCATCACCACGTTAGCGCGGCTACGGTCGAGGGCGTGCAACCCTCCCACCCCCATCGACCCGCATCGCCACGGGAGCGCTTGGCCACCGCTCGGCTCTATCTCTGCACCGACGCCCGACGGGAGAAGGGCGATCTCGCCAGGTTCGCGGAAGCCGCGCTCGCGGGTGGAGTCGACATCATCCAGCTCAGAGACAAGGGTTCGCCCGGCGAGGCGAAGTTCGGCCCGCTGGAAGCGCGCGCCGAGTTGGGCGCGCTAGCCGAGCTCAAGGCGGCGGCCCGCAGGCACGGCGCGCTGGTCGCGGTGAACGATCGCGCCGATATCGCGCTCGCCGCAGGCGCCGACATCCTGCACCTCGGGCAGGGTGACCTGCCGCCCTGGTACGCGCGCCGCATCCTCGGACCGGACGTGGTGATCGGGCGCTCCACCCACAACCGGGCACAGGCCGGGCTCGCCGCGATCGACGAACACATCGATTACTTCTGCACCGGACCGGTGTACGCGACCCCGACCAAGCCGGGCAGGCAGGCCGCAGGCATCGAGTTGGTCCGATCCACCGCGGACGCCCATCCGACCAGGCCGTGGTTCGCGATCGGCGGCATCGACCTGGAAAACCTGCCGGATGCGCTGGCGGCGGGCGCGGATCGCATCGTCGTGGTGCGCGCGATCACCGAGGCGAACGACCCGCAGACCGCGGCACGCGAACTGAAATCGGTGCTGCTCGCGAATTCCTCGTGAGCGAGCGAACCTCGTCAGGACAGCACTTGGCCTCGGGTGAGCGAGAGCACCGAATCGACGGAAGCGCCGTTGTGCGACGCGGCGTCGGGATCGACGATCCGGACGCAGTCGCCTGGCCCGTCGGGATCGGTGTGCAGCCAGAAGAATCCTTGGTCGGCGAGGTCGACCGTGCGCGGCAGTGCGGCGGCGACGGCGCGGTCGGACTCGAGCTCGTCGGGGCAGACGCGGGCGGGGGCGGCGCGCAACGCGGGCCATGCCGCGGCGAACCCCGGGTGCAGCAGCCTGGCATCGACCTCGGCCTCCGGAATCCAGGCGAGCTCGGAGCTCTCCCGGTTTCGGCTGGTCGGCAGGGTCGTCACGGCGTCGGCGACCACCGTGGTGTAGGTCCACCCGCTCGGGACGGACGCGGTCACCCGCTCGCTGCGCACCCGAACATCGGCGGGGTTGATGCCCGCTTCCTCCCACGCCTCACGCACCGCGGCATGCACCGGCGTCTCGTGGCTGTCGCGGGCGCCGCCGGGCAGCGCCCAGGTGCCGCCCTGATGACTCCACGGCGCGCGATGCTGCATCAGCACCGCGGATCCGCCGTCCGCGAGCGGGGCACGCAGCAGCAGTCCGGCGGCGCCGAACCGGCCCCACCGCCGCAATCCATCGGGGTCGCGCGACCAGCCGTCACCGTCACCACGCATTCGCACCCATCCTCATCCAGCAACTCGGGTGCCACGTCACACTGCCAATCAGGGGTGTTTCACACGCCGCGGCACCACTACGACCACAATAAACTCCGCGACAACTAGCACAGCGCGATCGGCTATCCGGTCGATCCCGTCGAGAAATCCGCGAATGCGGCCCAGACTGGGGAGGTGGACATGGCTCGGACCGAGCAGACGACGGCAATGCTTCAGCCGTCAGAGACCGCCGAGCCAGGCGCAAGGGACAGCCCCGCTGTCCTGCGCAGCATGGTCCTACGCGAACAGCTCGACCCGACCAGGTTGCGGCTGTTCGCCAAGTCCTCGCCGGGGCGGTTGATCGCGATCGGGCTGTTGCTCATCGGGCTGTGCGTGGCCGCCGGGTGGGTGACCGCCGCGACGGTGGGCGAGCGGCAGCAAGCACTGGACGTCCTGCTCGACGACACCGAACCGGACGCGTATTCGGCGCACCGCCTCTATACGTCGTTGTCCATCGCCGACGCGGCGGCGAGCACCGCGTTCATCGCGGGTGGGCTGGAGCCGCAGTCGGTCCGCGATCGGTACAGCCAGGCGATCGGCGAGGCCGCCGCGGAATTGGTCGGCCAGTCCGGACGCGCCGCCGGACCCATCGCCGTTGGCGTCGACAGCGCGGATACCCAGTTGCGCACCGGAATTGCCACCAGCCTGCCGGTGTACACGGGGGTGGTGGAGACCGCGCGGACGAACAATCGCAGCGGATATCCGGTCGGCGCCGCCTATCTCAGCGAAGCGTCGAACCAGATGCAGACGACGGTGCTGCCGATGGCCGAAGAGCTGCAGAACCGTCGCTCGGCGGCGGTGACCGAAGCACAGCGCAACCACGTCCGGCCGCCGTGGACCGCCATCGTGCTGTTGCTCGTCACCGCGGCGGCACTGGTGTGGGGCCAGATCGATTTGGCGAAGCGCTGGCGGCGCGTGCTCAATCCCGGGCTGCTCCTCGCCTCGGGCGCGGTGCTGATGTTGTTGGCGTGGACGGTGATCGCGGGATCGGTGTCGGCCGCGTCGATGATCCACGGCCGCGACGACGGCGCGGTGCCCGCCTCCCGGCTGACCGAGAGCCGGATCCTGGCGCAGCAGGCGCGTTCGGCGGAGACGTTGAAACTGGTGAGCCGGGACGCGACCGGCGACTACGACCGGACCTACGACGCGAACATCGCCCGCCTCGCCGAATTGCTCGGCGGTTACCCGAAGTCCGCGCCCGCCGCCGAGGACGTGCGCAATGCCATTCCTGCGCTTGGCCGTTGGCGGGTCGCGCATCAGCGGATGAACGACACACTGGCACGCGGCGACTACAACGGCGCGGCGACGGTGGCGACCGGCCCTGGCGCCGCGGATGCCGCCGCGCAAGTGGACGCATTGGACAAAGCATTGGAGCAAGGCATCAACAAGACACGGGACACGTTGCGCGACAACATCTCCCGGGCGGCACGAGCACTCGACTTCATGGCCCCCGGCGCGCTGGTGCTCGGCATCACCGCCGCGGGCTGCGTCGGCATCGGGCTCTGGCCTCGGCTGCGGGAGTACCGGTGAGACCGGGGCGCGCCCTGCTGGCCATCGCGATCGCCGCCGTGGCGCTGGTCGGCGGCTGCACCAACGAGGCGCCATCCGGGCTGCCTGCCAAGACAGTCAAGTACACCGATCCCCCGCTGCCCGCCAAAGCCATTCCGGTGTTGACGGATTCGCCGATCCCGACACCGGCCGGCCAGCAGTGCGGCGACCCGACGGCCAGCCTGCGCCCGGCAGGCGGCGGCCCAGCGGCCCGGGGGCTCGCGATCGACGCGATCCGCGCCCGCGGCCGACTGGTGGTCGGCTTGGACGCGGGCAGCAACCTGTTCAGCTTCCGCGATCCGATCACCGGCACCATCGTCGGTTTCGACGCCGACATCGCCAGGGAGATCGCCCGCGACCTGCTCGGCAGCCCTGACCTGATCGAATGGCGCAGCCTCGGCTCAGCCGACCGGGAAAACGCACTACAGAACCGCACCGTCGACATCGTCGCGAAAACCATGACGATCACCTGCGAACGGCGGCAGAAGGTGACCTTCTCCACCGTGTACCTGCGGGCCAATCAACGCGTGCTTGCGATGAAGAACTCCGGCATCGACAGCATCGCCGACCTGGCAGGCAAGCGGGTGTGCATCGTGCGCGGCACCACGTCGCTCGACCACATCCGGCACGATCAACCCGCCGCGACCGTCCTCACCGTGCCGACCTGGGCCGACTGCCTGGTCGTCTTGCAGCAGCGCCAGGTCGACGCGGTCAGCACCGACGACTCCATCCTGGCCGGGCTCGCCGCGCAGGACCCCTACACCCAGGTCGTCGGCGACAGCATCAGCGTCGAGCCGTACGGCATCGGCATCTCCCAGGGCAACGACGACCTCGTGCGCTTCGTGAACGGCACCCTCGACCGCATCCGCAACGACGGCACCTGGAATCGCATCTACCAGCGGTGGCTGTCGGTCCTCGGCCCGTCGCCGGGGCCGCCCGCACCGAATTATCTGGACTGACGGCAGATGAACACAGCTGACGACGATCCGACCCCCGACCAGGACGACACCCCGACGCCGCCGAATGCGCGAGGCAGGCATCCGGCCACGGCGCACACGGAGCTCGCCAGGGGCTGGCGTGGGCCGAGCGCGACGCCGCCGTCGGCCTCGGCGGAAACCGTTGTCGGCGCGTGGCGTACCGACTCCGAACCGGATTCGGCGGCGACGATGCGGACCTCGGGCCGCAGCGTGCGCACGGCGCGGTCCCGGCCGACCGTGCGCAAGCTCGGCGGTGGGCTGGTGCCCATCCCGACGGTCACGCCGTCCGATCCGCGCGCCGCCGTGCTGTCCGATCCTGTTGTCTCCGAAGGCAAACGGTTCTGCTGGCGGTGCGGCAATCCGGTCGGCCGGGCCAGCGCCACCCGGCCTGCGGTGACCGCGGGCACCTGCGAAACCTGCGGTGCCGCTTATGATTTCCGGCCTTCGCTGCACGAGGGCGACATCGTCTCCGCGCAGTACGAGGTCCAGGGCTGTATCGCGCACGGCGGGCTCGGCTGGATCTATCTGGCGATCGACCGCAATGTCAGCGATCGCTGGGTGGTGCTGAAGGGCCTGCTGCACACCGGCGACGCCGAGGCGCAAGCCGTCGCCGTCGCCGAGCGCCAATTCCTCGCCGAGGTGGCACATCCCAGCATCGTCAAGATCCACAACTTCGTCGAGCACACCGACGACGACGGTGCGCCGATCGGCTACATCGTCATGGAGTACGTCGGCGGCCGGTCGCTGCGCGACATCCTCAACTCCTACGAGCGGCCGCACCGGATGCCGGTGGCCGAGGCGATCGCGTACCTGCTCGAGATCCTGCCCGCGCTGGACTATCTGCATTCGATCGGGTTGACCTACAACGATCTCAAGCCCGACAACATCATGGTCACCGAAGACCAGGTGAAGCTGATCGACCTCGGCGCGGTCGCCACCATCGAGTCGTACGGAAATCTCTACGGCACCAGAGGATTCCAGGCGCCGGAAATCGCGAAGACCGGGCCGACCGTCGCCTCCGACATCTACACCGTCGGACGCACCCTTGCCGTGCTCACCGTCGAGATGCCGATGGAACAGGGACGGTATCTCGACGGCATTCCCGATCCGGCGGACCATCCGGTGCTGGCGCGCTACGAATTCTTCCATCGGCTGCTGCTCTGCGCGACCGACCCGGATCCCGAACGTCGATTCCCCACCGCCCGCGCCATGTCCGCGCAGCTGTCCGGCGTGCTGCGGGAAATTCTGGCGATGGAGACCGCGACCGAACATCCGCAGCTGTCGACGGTATTCAGCCCGCCGCGGGCCAGCTTCGGCACCGAGGAACTGATCAGCCAGACCGACGCCTACGCCGACGGTCACGCCCGCAGCAAGCAGCTCAACGCGCGGGATGTGGTTGCGGCGCTGCCCGTCCCGTTGATCGACGCGGCGGACCCGTCCGCACCGCTGCTTGCCTCGACCGTCCACCCCGAACCTGCGCGGTCGCTGGAGGCGCTGCGGGCCGCCCGAGAGCGCGCCGGGGCCGACCCCGACACTGCGTCCGAGACACTGGATCTGGAGATGACGCTGGCCGAGGCGCGAATGCGGCTCGACCTCGGCGAGTCAGCGGCGGTGCTCGATCTACTGTCCCGGCTGCCCGAAAACGATTGGCGCGTCAGCTGGTTCCGCGGACTGGCCCAGCTGCTCGACCTCGAGTACGAAAAGGCGTTCGCCCTCTTCGACGATGTGCTGCAAGTGCTGCCCGGCGAAATCGGGCCCAAACTGGCGCTGGCCGCGACAGCGGAACTCGTCCTGCAGAACTGGGATTCACCGGACCCGGAACAGTGGCGAGACTATGCGGAAAAGTTCTACGCCACGGTATGGCGCACCGACCGTGCGGTGGTGAGCGCCGCGTTCGGCCTCGCCAGGCAGCTCGCCGCGGCCGACCGGGTGGTCGACGCCGTGCACGCCCTCGACGAAGTACCCGCCGCCTCACGGCATTTCACCACCGCGCGGATGACGGCGGTGCTCCTATTGCTCACCGCGTCACCGGTGGCCGACCTCGACGAGTCGACACTGCACGTCACCGCATCCCGAGTCCAGAGCCTCCCGACCGGCGAAGGCAGAGCCGTCCAGATGCGCGTTCTCGTGCTCGGCGCCGCACTGGCCTGGCTGCAAGCCGGCAACACCCCGAAACGCCCCGACGCCAGCCTGTTCGGCGCGCCGTTCACCGAACGCGAGCTCCGCGCGGGCACCGAGGCAGGCCTGCGCGCCCTGGCCCGCAGCGCCCCAGGACGCAACCACCGCTACGCCCTGGTCGACCTGGCAAACACCATCCGCGCCAAAACCTGGGTCTGACACCCTCACGAAAACCTCATGATCACTCCGGCATCCTCTCTACCGGATCGAGTTCGCACCGAACCCACCCGGCCCACCGCATGCCACCTGCCCAGCCTGCCCTCGGCTGACCCAGGTCACCGCCACCGGACTGCCCTCCGGCAAGGCATGCGGCGGCTGGAAACGGTCAGTGCGCAGCCGTTCCGGCGGCAGGTCCCGCCCGGTCGGTCTTTCCCCGCCGACCGGGCGCTCCCCCGCCTCTCCGAGTTTTTGGCCAGACCTAGGTGTGCGGCGAGGAACGTTTGGCGGCCGGCTGGGTATTGGTGGAGTTGGCCCATGCCCGGCGAGCTACCCATGTACTCGCGAAATAAGTTGTTGGCGTGTGGGTTTGCCGGGGTCATGCTGATTCGGCGACTACCTGGCTGGCGGCTCTGGCTATTGCGAGTTCCTCGTTTGTCGGGACGACGAGGACTGTGACTTCTGCGCCTGGTGGTGAGATGCGGCGGGCGGAGCGGTCTTTCGCGGTGTTGGCGGTCGGGTCGACCTCGATGCCGAAGCGGGACAGGCCGGCCAGGGCGTCGGCGCGGACCTGGGGGCTGTTTTCGCCGACGCCCGCGGTGAAGGTGATCGCGTCTACGCCGCCCAGGTCGATCAGGTAGGCGCCGAGGTAGCGGCGGAGGCGGTGGATGTAGACGTTGTAGGCGAGTTCGGCTGCGGTGTCGCCGTTGTCGATGAGGCGCTGCAACTCGCGGAAGTCGTTGACGCCGGACAGGCCCTTGATGCCGGAGTCGCGGTTCAGCAGGGTGTCGACCTGGTCGATGTCCAGGTGGGCGGAGCGCACCAGATGCGCGACGATGCCGGGATCGATGTCACCGGACCTGGTGCCCATCACCAGACCCTCCAGCGGGGTCAGGCCCATCGTGGTGTCGACCGCGTTGCCGCCGCGGATCGCGGAGGCCGAGGCGCCGTTACCAAGGTGGAAGACAATCTGATTCAGTTCCGCCGGGTCGCGGCCGAGCAGCTCGGCGACCTGGCCGGAGACGTATTCGTGCGAGGTGCCGTGGAAGCCGTACTTCCGAATGCCGTGCGCGGCGGCTACTTTCGCGTCGATGGCGTAGGTCTTGGCGGCGTCGGGCAGGCCGTGGAAGAACGCGGTGTCGAACACGGCGACCTGCGGCACGTCCGGCAGCAAGGCCCGTGCGCTCTCGATGCCCGCCACGTTCGCCGGATTGTGCAGCGGGGCAAGCGAAGACAGGTCCGAGATGGCGGCGACCACGTCGTCGTCGATGAGCGTCGGCCGGTAGAAGACCTCGCCGCCGTGCACCACCCGGTGCCCGACCGCGTGCACGCCCGCTTCGGCAAGGTCGTGCCCGGTGTCGGCGAACATCTGGAAGACCAGCCGCAGCCCGGCCGTGTGATCAACGATCGGGCCGCGATGCTCGGTGGTTTTCCCGTCGGCGTGATGCTCGATCCCGCCGTCGGCCTCACCGATCCGCTCGACGATGCCGGACGCGGTCACCACGCCCGATTCCGGGTCGAGGAGTTGGTATTTGATGGAGGAGGAGCCGGAATTGATCACCAGCACCTGGTCGTCGGCCGCCGCAGTCATCATGCCTCCTGTGTCCCGCGGATCGCCGTCGTCCGGCGACCCCGCACTCTCTCAGCAACCATGGCCGCACGGCCACTGTTCCGGCCGGAATACCGCTGTGTCGCGAAAGACACCGTCATTCGCCCTGCGCCTGGATCGCCGTGATCGCCACCGTATTGACGATGTCGGCGACCAGCGCACCGCGGGACAGATCGTTGACCGGCTTACGCAGCCCCTGCAGCACCGGGCCTATGGCAATCGCACCCGCGCTGCGCTGCACCGCCTTGTAGGTGTTGTTGCCGGTATTGAGGTCGGGAAACACGAACACCGTTGCCCGGCCTGCCACCTCGGAATCGGGCAGCTTGGTGGTGGCCACGGTCGGCTCGATCGCCGCGTCGTACTGGATCGGGCCCTCCACCGGCAGTTCCGGCGCGCGCTCGCGCACCAGCTTCGTCGCCACCCGCACCTTGTCCACATCGGCGCCGCTGCCGGATTCGCCGGTCGAATAGGACAGCATCGCGATCCGCGGTTCGATGCCGAACCGGGACGCCGTGGCCGCCGAGGAGATCGCGATATCGGCCAGCTGCTCCGAGGTCGGATCCGGGACCACCGCGCAGTCACCGTAGGCGAGCACCCGGTCGGCCAGGCACATGAGGAACACGCTCGACACGGTGGACACGCCAGGCACCGTCTTGATGATCTCGAAGGACGGCCGGATGGTGTGCGCGGTGGTGTGCGCGGCACCGGACACCATGCCGTCGGCGATGCCCTTGTAGACCATCATGGTGCCGAAATACGAGATGTCGGACATGGTTTCGCGGGCCCGCTCCACGGTCATGCCCTTGTGCTTGCGGAGTTCGGTGTACTCCTTGGCGAATTCGTCCAAGTAGCCGGAGGTGCGTGGATCGAGCACCTGTGCGGCCGAGATGTCGACGCCGAGTTCGGCGGCACGGGCCCGCACGGCCGACTCGTCACCGAGGATGACCAGGTCGGCGATCTTGCGCTGCAGCACCCGTCCCGCCGCGCGCAGGATCCGGTCGTCGTCGCCCTCGGGCAGCACGATGCACTTGCGGTCGGCCCTGGCGCGCTCGATGAGCTGATACTCGAACATCTGCGGCGTCACCACGGAGGTGAGCGGAACCTCGATGCGCCGCAACAACTCCGCGGCGTCGACATGCTCCTCCATCAGCGCGAGCGCGGTGTCGACCTTGCGTGGGCTGCCCGCCGACATCCGGCCCCTGGTGCGGTAGGCGGCGCTCGCGGCGTCGTAGGTGCCGAGTTCGGTGGTGAGGATCGGCAGCTTCGGCTTCAACCCGGTCATCAGCCTGGCCACCGCGGGATGCGGCAGCATGCCACCGTTCATGATGATGCCCGACAGCGACGGAAAGCCGTCCGCCTCATGGGCGTTCACGACACCGAGCAGCACGTCGGACCGGTCACCCGGCGCGATCACCACGACGCCGTCGACCAAGCGCTCCAAGATGTGTTCGACCGTCATGCCGCCGACCATGATCTTCAGCGCCTCGCGCTGCAGCAATTCCTGTTCGCCGCTGTACATTTCGCCGTCGATGGCGCTGCACAGTTCGGCCATCGTCGGCGCGATCAGCAGCGGCACCTCGGGCAGCGTCCAGGACGGGACGTCGAATCCGCTGAGTGCGGAACGGATCTCGTCGAGCTTGGCCGGGTCACAGCGGTTGGCGATGATCGCGGCCAACTGCGCGTGTTCGAGGGCGAGTTCGCTGGCGCACAGCTCGGCGAGATGCTTCACCTCGGTCGGGGTGCGGCCGGAGCCGCGCAGCACGAGCAGCACCGGCGCGCCGAGGTTCACCGCGATCCTGGCGTTGAAGCGCAGTTCGCTCGGGCTGGCCACATCGGTGTAGTCGCTGCCGACGATCACCACCGCGTCGCACACCTTCGCGACGTCGTGGAAGCGCATCACGATCTCGCTGATCGCGGCGTCCGGGTCGGCGTGCACCTGCTCGTAGGTGACGCCGGTGGCCTGCGCGTAGTCGATGTCGGCGGTGCTGTGCTCGAGCAACAGCTCGAGGATGTAGTCGGGTTCGGTGGTCGACCGGGTGATCGGGCGGAACACACCCACCCGTGCGGTGGTCGCGCACAACATCTGCAGCACCCCGAGTGCCACCGTCGACTTGCCGGTGTCCCCCTCTGGCGAGGCGATGTACACGGTGGATGAAGCGTGATCGGCCATGGTTCAGAGCTTAGTGAACAACCGGCAATCAGGACGCCCCCGCGAGACCGTCGTCACCCACGGTCGTCGGTTGCGGCAACAGGATCGGCCGACTCGTCATCGCTGCGCCCGGCGACCGGGGTTCGCACGGGTCTCCGGCACCACCGATCGCCGATATAGTCCCGGGCATGGCTCAGCAGTTTCCGACCCGGCAATGGGGTTCACGCACGACCGCAGTTTCCCGCGGCGCGAACAAGTTCGCCGCGACCAAGCCCGGCTCCTGGCTGATCCGCAAGCTCACCCCGCTGGATCGCGCGGTGCTGGAGCGCACCGACGCCAAGTACACCGTGCTCGGCCCGATCGGCGCGCCGCTGATCCTGTTGACCACCATCGGGCGCAAGTCCGGCCAGCCGCGCACCCAGCCGCTGCTGCACGTGCACGACGGCGACGTGCTGTACGTCATCGGCAGCAACTTCGGTCAGGAACACCACCCGGCCTGGACCGCCAACCTGCTGGCCAACCCCGCCGCGACCGTCACCATCGCCGGCCAGCGACTCCCGGTCAACGCCACCCTGGTCGACGACGCCGACAAGGACGCCGTCTTCGCCCGCTTCGTCGACATCACCGGCGCCTACGCCGCCTACCGCGACCGCACCACCCGCAACCTCCGCATCTTCGCCCTCCGCCGGGTCTAGTCAGCACAAACGCCGACGCCGCACCGCCGAAAAGGCGGTGCGGCGTCGGTGTTTCAGCCACACGTCGGTGCGGCGCACCCGAGGTCAGGCGAGGGCGCGCAGGCGGGGACCGAGGTCGCGCTGGAAGAGGTCGAGGAAGCGGCGCTGGTCGTGGCCGGGGGCGTGGAAGACCAGGTGGTTGAGGCCTGCGTCGAGGTAGGGCTTGATCTGGTCGACGGCCTGGTCGGGGTCGCTGGCGACGATCCAGCGCTTGGCGATCTGCTCGATCGGCAGCGCGTCGGCGGCGGCTTCCATCTCGATCGGGTCGGTGATGCTGTGCTTCTGCTCGGCGGTCAGGCTCAGCGGGGCCCAGAAGCGGGTGTTCTCCAGTGCCAGTTCGGGATCGGTGTCGTAGGAGATCTTGATCTCGATCATCCTGTCGATGTCGTCGACGGTGCGGCCTGCCTTCGCGGCGCCCTCCGCGACGGCGGGCATCAGCTTCTCGGTGTAGAGGTCCATGCCCTTGCCCGAGGTGCAGATGAAGCCGTCACCCGCGCGGCCCGCGTAGCGCGCGACCAGCGGTCCGCCCGCGGCGACATAGACCGGGATGCCGCCCTTGGGCACGTCGTAGATGGAGGCGCCGACGGTGCGGTAGTACTGCCCGTCGAAGTCGACCCGATCGCCGGTCCACAGCGCGCGCATCAGCTCGACCGACTCCCGCAGCCGCGCGAAACGCTCCTTGAATTCCGGCCATTCGCCGGTGTATCCGGTGGCGATCTCGTTGAGCGCCTCACCGGAGCCGACACCGAGCATGACCCGGTCCGGGTACAGACAGCCCATGGTCGCGAACGCCTGGGCGATCACCGCGGGGTTGTACCGGAAGGTGGGGGTGAGCACCGAGGTGCCGAGCTGGATCCGCTTGGTGCGCTCGCCGACCGCGGCCATCCAGGCCAGCGAGAACGGCGCATGCCCGCCCTTGTGCCGCCACGGCTGGAAGTGATCGCTCACGGTCGCGCTGTCGAGGCCGTGTTCCTCGGCGAGCACCGCGATTTCCACCAGTTCCCGCGGTCCGAACTGTTCCGCCGACGCCTTGTATCCGAGTTTGAGGTCACCCATGTGCGCCACTCCTGTCGCTTCGCTGCACACCTGTGCGGGCGGTCCCGCACACCGTTGTCCGCCGCAGACACGCCGCGGTCCCGTCTCGCTACAACCGCCGCCGGTGCGCGGACGTTCCCGCGTCGCGGCGATCGCATGAGCTCTGTCCGCGCGCGTCACACGGCCGTCTCCGACCATAGTCAGCGCGGCTCCGCGGTGCGCGAAGGGTCGCATCGCGTCGGCCCGCCGTCGAATACCTTCGCGCCGACCATCGTCAACGACGCCCTCCGGTGTGCGAAGGGTCGCATCGACTCGGTCCTACCCCACGGACTCCGTCGGATAGCGGACAATTGTCTGGTGACCGAAGCTGAACCGATCCTGTCCTATCTCACCGACATGGACGGGGTGCTGGTCCACGAGGACCACCTGGTGCCCGGCGCCGACGAGTTCCTCGCCGAGCTGCGCGCCAACGCGACCCCGTTCCTGGTGCTGACCAACAACTCGATCCGCACCCCGCGCGACCTGCAGGCCAGGCTGCGCCACACCGGCCTGGACATTCCGGAAGAGGCGATCTGGACCTCGGCGCTGGCTACCGCCACCTTCCTGAACGAGCAGCGGCCCAACGGAACCGCGTACGTGGTCGGCGAATCCGGCCTCACCACCGCGCTGCACGAGATCGGCTACGTGCTCACCGACAGCGAACCCGACTACGTGGTGCTCGGCGAGACCCGCAACTACTCCTTCGAGGCGATCACCACCGCGATCCGCCTGATCGAGCGCGGCGCGAGCTTCATCGCGACCAACCCGGACCCGACCGGCCCGTCTCGCGACGGATCACTGCCCGCCACCGGTTCGGTGGCCGCGCTGATCACCCGTGCCACCGGGCGCGACCCGTACTACGTCGGCAAACCCAACCCGCTGATGATGCGGTCGGCGCTGCGGCGGATCGGCGCGCACTCGCAGTCGACGGTGATGATCGGCGACCGGATGGACACCGACGTCATCTCCGGGCTGGAAGCCGGGATGCGCACGATCCTGGTCACCACGGGCATCTCCACCCGCTCGTCGGTCGAGGCGTATCCCTACCGCCCGACGATGGTGCTCGATTCCGTTGCCGATCTCGTCGGCCGGACCAAAGCGCCTTTCGCGGACTGATTTTCGAGCGTCTGCTGTCGGCTCGCCCGGTGCGCAAGGCCTAGTGCGAGCAATGCACAAACCCCCTGTCGAGCAATTCGACAGGGGGTTGCGGGGTTCGGGTTACTTGCCGTGCGAGCCCGGGG